>CAVRTM010000003.1:0-163699 GCA_963724015.1 uncultured Actinomycetota bacterium | reverse complement strand
GCAATACGTAGTCTAACCAGTCACGTCGCGGCAGGAACCACCGCTTCGTCAATTGCTGACCTCGGCGCCATGACGATCGCGCAGGGCCCGCGCGATCGCAAGCGCGGGAATACGTGGCCGCCCGTGCCGCCGCCGGCAATCATGACCCGCAGCCCGTCGCATAGTCAATCTCCCGGGAGAGACTCAACAGCACGCCGACGCTGGCCAGGGTGATAAAACAGCGACGTACCGCCGGAGGAGATGAACGGCAGCGTGATGCCCTTGGTGGCACCAGCGCCAGCACCACGCTGATATTGAAGAAGGCCTGGATGAGGATGGTCGCCGTGATGCCGAAGGCAAGGAAGCGCGCGAAGGGATCCTTCGACAGGCTCGCCGTGCGCAGCCCGCGATACCCGAGGGTATGAAGAGCGCGATGATCAGCACCGCGCCGAGCAGCCGAGCTCCTCGGCGATGTTGGCGAAGATGAAATCGGTGTGCGGCTCGGGCAGATAGAAGAGCTTCTGCCGGCCTTCCATGTAAGCCGAGCCCACGCAGCCCGCCGGTGCCCACCGCAATTAACGACTGAATGGTGTGGAAGCCGGAGCCCTGCGGGTCCTTCCGGGTTGAGGAAGGCCAGCATGCGGGCCCGCCGCCACGGTACGCGGAAGAGCATCCAGTAGAGCACCGGCGCGGCGGCGAGAGGCCATAGCGCGAAGTATTTCTTTTCCATGCCGGCGAGGTAGAGCATCATCGCCGGTCACGCCCGCGCAGACCAGCGCGGTGCCGAGGTCCGGCTCCTTCAGGATGAGCAGATAACACCAGGCTGGGCAGCGCCGCCGGCAGCAGGGTGTTGCGCCAGTCGTCGATCTGTTGCAGCGGTCCTGCAGAAACCAGGCGAGAAACAGCACCAGCATGGGCTTGGCGATCTCCGAGGGCTGGAAGGAGAAGATGCCGAACCTGATCCAGCGATGGGTGTCGTGCGAATCGCGCATGAGAAACAGCGCCGAGCAGGCAAGCGCCGTGATCGCACCGCGGGAAAGACGACGTTCGGTTTGTTGTAGCGGCGGTAGTCGACGTGCATCAGCACGATCATGGTGATCAGCCCGAAGACCGCGTACGCCGCCTGCCACGGACGAACGCTGTAAGGCGAGCCGAAGCGCTCCTGTGCCATGACGGCCGAGGAGCTGAAGACCATTGCCAGCCCGAAGAGCACCAGCAGCAGGGTGACGCAGAACATCCACTTGTCGACCCCTACGCGCTTTGCCATTACCCTGCTTCCCTTCCGTTGACTTCTGTGTGCCACAAGCTCCTTGAAGACGCTGCCGCGCTGTTCGTAGCTTTCGAACTGGTCGAAGCTGGAGCAGGCGGGAGCCAGCAGGACGACGTCACCCGCCTCTGCAGCATTGCGCCTGGCGACGGCTGCGGGAAGTGTCTCGGGATGCACCATCGTCGACCGCGCCGGCGATGTGCGCCTCGATCTTCTCCGCCGCCGAGCCGATGGTGTAGACGCGCTTCACGCGCGCGTGCAGCAGAGGACGCAGCTGGTGTAGTCGGACTTCTTGTCCTTGCCGCCGAGGATCAGGTGAATGCGCCCGAGGAAAAGACTCGATCGCCTTCATGGTGGAGTCTACGTTGGTGGCCTTGGAGTCGTTGTAGTAATCGACGCCGCGGACGGTCGCCACGAACTCCAGCCGATGCTCGACCGCTTGAAAGCTCCGCACCGCCTCGGCAATCGCTTCCGCCGGGACACCAGCCAGCCGCGCCGCGCAGACCGCGGCCAGCACGTTTTCGACGTTGTGCTCGCCTTTGAGCGGGATCCCGCTCGACGGCATGATCGGTTCCAGCGACGCGCCGTCTCCGAGGCGCGAAAGACGACGACGCCCTGTGCACGCATGCGCCCTGCCGTACAGGATGCTTCGAGCGGCTGAACCAGTAGACCTGCGCGGAGCGCGGCGGCAGCCGCTGCACGCGCGGACGTCGTCCGCGTTCAGGACGCAGAAATCTTTCGCATTCTGCGGCGCGAACATGCGCTCCTTGGCGAGCGGCGTAGTTTTCGAAGATTGCCGTGGCGATCGAGGTGATCGGGCGTGATGTTGAGGATGACGGCGATGGTGCGGTGAAACTGCTCAATCGATTCCAGCTGGAAGCTGGAGATTCAAGCACGCTACCACGTGTCCGGCCGGTTCTCCGTCATGTCACCGAGTACGACCGGGACGCCGATATTGCCGCCGACGAGGGTGGGCAGCCTGCCGGCCTTCAGGATCTCGCCAGGCAGTGAGGTGGTGGTGGTCTTGCCGTTGGAACCGGTGATGGCGAGGACTTGCCTTTGAGGAAGCGCGCGGCCAGCTCGACTTCGCCGATGATCGGGAGTGCCGAAGTGCGGGCCTGCACCATCTCGGTGTTTCCAGCGGCACGCCGGGGCTGACGACGATCAGGTCCTGGCGGCGGAAGGTAAGCAGCCGTGGCCGCCGGCCTCAACGTTGATGCCTTCGTCGAGCAGCGCGGGAATGTCCTTGGCGAGCGCTTCGGCGCTGCGAATGTCGGAGACCGTGACCTGTGCTCCGCGGCGACGCAGAAAAAGTGCCGCTGCAAATCCCGAGACTCCCAACCCGACGCACCAGGCTTCCTGCTTTTTGAGCTCCACGATAGAGAGCTTAACGGAAATGGGCTCAACCCGCCTCCCCGTTTTCCAATAAAGAGACTCATTCACGCCCGAATCGCAGAATGCAGAAGACGCTCACGAGGATGAGCGCCATGCCGCCAATCATCGCGCGCGTGATGGGCTCCCCGAGCATCCATGCCCCGAGCGCGACCGCAACGAGCGGATTGACAAACGCGTGGCTGGCCACCTTGCCCGCGGGTAACTTGTCCAGCAGCCACAAAGCAGGTGAACGCCAGCAGAGACCCGATGAAGATCAGGTAGACCAACGCAAGCGCCGGACGCCACCCGACGTGGGGAACATGATGCAGCTCCCCGGGATGCAATAATACAGGAGCGCCCCACCGATGATCATCCCCGCTCCGGCAGCCACTGCGCGAGAGGAGGGAGCGGGTCGAGCGCGACAGCACCAGCGCCCAGGCCAGCCAGGCCACGCAGCCACCCACCAGTGCGAGCGAAGGCAGCAACGGCTGACCGCCTTTTACTTGTCCGGAGACAAGCACGGCCACGCCGCAGAAGCCGAGAACAATGGTAAGAAGGGCGGACCGAGCGAAACGCTCGCTGACGAAAAACAAGCATCTCGAGCAATCCCGTGATCAGCGGAATGGTGCCGGCAATCATGGCTGCGGTGCCTGATGAGACATAACGCTCGCCCCTAGAAGTAGGCACTGTAGTCGAGGAAGATCACCAGCGGGCCTAACAGAGCGAGGCTGCGCCATTCACGCGGCGTGGGCCGTGGTGCCCCTGCAACCGGACGAAACGCATAAAGGAGTACGCCGGCGGTGAGGAAGCGGATAGCCGCCGCCAGGAACGGAGGCACAACGCCTACGGCGACCCGGATAGCGGCAAAGGTCGCACCCCAGGCGAGATAGATGACGGCGAAGGCCATGACCGTCTGCATCCGTTTGCTCTCCCCAGCCGTTTCTTTTTCACTAACCTGTAATACAGCCACGTACAGTTACCCCGTATAGCCTTATGATGACATAACCGGTAAACTGATTTCGAAAGGTTAGCCAGTTATCTGTGAAAAAAGCACCATTCAAATTGAACGCCGAGCACGCTGCGTTGGATTTGGTACACTCTGGACGATCGTTACACACCCGGGGGACCGCGCGAATTGCTGCCAACCTACATTGAACTGCTCCGGTTCTGTCGCGAGGGCGGCCTGTTGACGCACGTCGAAGCAGCGCGACTGGAGCTGTCTGCTGCTTCGCAAAGAGAAGGGACTGCGTTCTGCAATTGAACTGCGGAACTTGTCTGCGCGCGTCTTCTACCGCTCGGTGGACGGATCATCTTCCTCTGACAGAGGACCGGATCGCCCTAGAACGATGGTCCTCGCACATACGCGCAACGCCGAGAATTGCGGTGGGAGGATGGACACCTCGGTGTGGGTGTGGAAGGCGCTCGCCGGCAACGCTGAGACTCCTGCCCTGCTTCTCGCAGAGCAAGCCCTGGATCTGCTGCTTGCACACGAGCCACCGCGCCTGCGGACCTGCGCGTCAGACACTTGCCGTTGGCTCTTCCACACCAAAGCAAGAACCGCACGCGCCGGTGGTGCGACATGAAAGACCTGCGGCAATCGCGAAGGCGCGGCGCTACAGCGCAGCGCACCAGGACTGAGAACCAAAAGGTTGAGCGGGTTAGGGCTGCAAAAAAGAAACCGCGCTGAGAGCCCTGGAGCATGTAACTGAACGAAGTAGACGCACAGAACCCCGCCGCCATCACCATTGATCTGCGCGCCAACCTCGATCGAGCGATACGGACCTGCGCGAGCATGAGCAGGGCGTGCGCGTGACCGACGGTGGGGTGCGGCGAGCGTCGCAGACGTTCGCCACGGAGCGCCTCGCGCTCGGCCTCATCGAGACGTCCCGCAGCGACATACGCCAGAGCAAGCCCCAGGCGCGGCAACGATGCGACCCAGGAATCGGCTTTAAATGCTGGCGGGCGAAGCTAATCGCCTGATCAGCCCAGGCTTGCGCGCTTTCGTTCCGCCCCCGCTCGGCACGATCAGGACAACAGCCCGAGGCTCCCAGACGTAGCCCTCGGGGACGCCGGCTGCATCGGGGCGTTGGGCGGCCTCGATCGCCAGGCGCCGCGCTCATCGAGATCACCGGCGAAATACAGCGCCTGCGACAGAGCCGCGGAGACTGGTCGCCGACGCTCCTGCGCGTCGCCCGGACCTTCGTGTCCACCGATGCCTCGGCCCAGGAGGTCGTCCAGGACACGTGGCTGGGCGTCGTACGGGGCCTGGACCGCTTCCAGGCGCGGTCGTCGCTGCGGACCTGGGTGTTCAGCATCCTGGCCAACCTCGGCAGGACACGCGGCGTCCGTGAGTCGCGCACACTGCCCTGGGCCTCCCTCTCCGCTGCGGACGGGGCAGGTCCAACCGTGGACCCGCGCCGGTTCCGCGGCCGGGAGGATGAGTGGCCGTGCCACTGGACGCCGGTGGGGAGCCCGCGGCCATGGCAGCCCTCCCCGGAGGACGCGGCCGTCGCCGGTGAGGTGCGCGGGGAGGTGGCCCGCGCGCTGACCGGTCTGCCCGAGCGGCAACGGACGGTCGTCGCCCTGCGCGACGTCCACGGCCTCTCCTCCGACGAGGTGTGTGCGGCCCTCGCGATCAGCTCCGTGAACCAGCGCGTCCTGCTGCACCGCGGTCGGGCCAGGATGCGCGCGGCCCTCGAGGACTACTACCGCGGGCGTGACCGGGAGGCGGCGGGCCGTGACCGACCGTAGCCGACCGGGCCTGGGCATCGACTGCTCCGATCTCGTCGAGCTCGTCACCGACTACCTGGAGGGGGTCCTGGAGGAGCCGCTGCGAGCGGAGATCGAGGCGCACCTGGCCCTGTGCGACGGCTGCGAGGCCTACCTGGACCAGCTGCGCAGCACCATCGCCGTGCTCGGATACGTGCCCGTGGAGTCGATCCGCCCGGAGGCGAGGGTCGAGCTGATGTCCGCCTTCCGTACCGTTTACCCCCAGGGGGAGCCGATCGCGTGACGTGCGCCCGCCGCCCGAGACGAAGGTGCCCGGACCCGACGCCACGACCGGCGCCACGACCGGCGCCGCCACACCAACCGGACCCATCGCTCGGCCTGCCCGAGGTCCGCACGGGCGCGCAGCGTGCAGACCACCCGGATCCCCGTCCGGATCGGTGGGCTCTTCTGGTGGGCGGCGGAGATTTCCCGGCCCGCTACGCCATACGCGGGTGCGACAGCCCTGCTCCGGCGGGCAGTGTTCGCACGACCGCCGGGCACCGGGGCCCGGGGACGTCGGGGAGGATCGTCGTCATGCGTCGTCACCACCGCTTCACGGTCCCGCTCGCTCCGCTGCCCGCGCTCCTCGGTGCCGGGACGCGGGCCCGGTGACCGCGTCGCCCGCGGTCCGTGTCCGGCCGTCGCGCCGCCTGCTGGTCCAGGTGGCGGTGGCGGCCGCTCTGCTGGGGGTGCTGGCCACGCTGGGCATGCAGCGGCTGACGCAGGACGGGGGCCGGACGTTCACCGGCGACGTCAGCGTCAGCCGGGAGGACGGGTCGTTGGTGTGCGTGACCCCGGACGGCGGGGGAGACCCGCTGTGCGGCCTGCCGGTGGCGGTCCAGCGCGGCGGCGACCCGGTGCGGGGAGCCGACCTGCCGATCGGCACGCACGTCAACGTCGAGGTGCGCCATGCCGACACCGCCAAGGCCCCTCTGCTGGTGATGCGGGAGCAGTAGTCGCGCGGGAACGGCGCGTCGTACCGGCGGGTGTGGCCGTTCGGCTGATCGGCCGGGACGCCGCCACTAGCCTCGAGCCATGCTGGATCATCTGGGTGTCCAGGTCGGCGACGTCGAGGCGTCGCTCGCCTTCTATGTCCGCACCTTCGCCGGGATCGGGATGCGCGAGGTGATGCGGTTCCCCGCGGGAGACACGTTCGTCGTCGGCCTCGCCGATGCCGGCGGCGTCCCCGACTTCTGGCTGAGCCCGGCGGGCGGTGCGGAGACCCGCGAGCTGCACGTGGGCTTCCGTGCCGCGGACCGCGCGGCTGTCGATGCGGTCCACGCCGCAGCCGTCGCGGCCGGCACGGAGGTGCTGCACGCCCCGCGGGAGTGGCCGGAGTACCACCCGGGCTACTACGCGGTCTTCCTGCGGGACCCCGACGGGCACAACGTCGAGGCCGTCTTCCACGGCAGCTGACGTCAGCTGCGCCGGATCCGGCGGATGCGGATCGGCCCCGTCACCCCGGAAGGGTCGACCACCCTCCCGCCCTGGGTGACCTCGACCTGCCCTGCCGCCACGAGCCGCCGTGCGGCCTCGCGCGCGGGCTCCATCAGGGAGCGCCAGTCGTCCGCGCCGCCGACCTGCCGCGCCGCCTCGGACGGGCAGATGGTGCCGGTGCGTGCGTCCAGCAGCGAGAGGATGGCGCCCTCCAGCTGACGGTCGGTGGCGGACATCCCGGCTGGCATCTCCCCATCCTCGCCCACACCGCGACCGTCCGGGTCACCGCGGTCGACCGGTGCGCCTGCGGGCGCTGCAGCTGCGCCGGAGGCGCGTCACAGGATGAGGCGGGCCGGCATCCTGGGGCAGCTGCGGGCGTGCGCGGAACCGCACGACAGGCACGGTCGGGAGGGGTTGGCCGCGGAACCGTCCTGGCCGAAGCAGCCGCACGCCGGGAGCACGCAGTCGGCGTAGACCGTCACGGGCCAGGAGATGGCACACACCGGGCACGTGCTCTGCCCGTAGGTCAGGTAGACGTCCTCGCTCACCGGACGACTCCTCCAGCTCTGCGCTCCTGCCCGGCCGAGCGCGTCCTCGTGTGTTCCGGCGGCGGGCAGGTGAGGCGGCCGCTGGATCCCCACCTCGAACCAGGTTGGTGGTGGGCAGGCCACCGGCCCCCGCGTGCGCGAGTGGCTCCGCCCCGGGAACCGGGATCGTCGCCTGCTCGCCCGAGCACTGGTGCCGACGGCGCACATCAGGATAAGAGCCATACCGTGCCAAATGGGGCGTAGAGGACCCCCCGGTTTCTGCCTGGACCTGCAAGCCCGCCGGCGACCCACGCCAGGGCGACCTGCCTGCGGCGGCCCTGACAGCGCGACGCCCGCCCGACGTGGTGCGTCGGGCGGGCGTCGCAGCGCCGGAGGGCTGGTCAGGCCTTGATGGTCGCCGTGTCGATGACGAACCGGTAGCGCACGTCTGAGCTGACGACGCGGTCGTAGGCCTCGTTGACCTGGTCGGCGCCGATGATCTCGATCTCCGCCCCGAGGGAGTGCTCGGCGCAGAAGTCGAGCATCTCCTGGGTCTGGGCGATCCCGCCGATGGCCGAGCCGGCGAGCGCGCGGCTGCCGCCGACGACCGACGACGGCGCGATCTGGTAGGGCTTGGTCGGCAGGCCCACGTTGACCAGCGCGCCGAGCGGGCGCAGCAGCGCCATGTAGGAGTCCATCGGCAGGTCGGCGCTGACGGTGTTGATGATCAGGTCGAAGCTCGAGGCGTTGTCGGTGAACGTCGCCTCGTCCTGCGTCGCGAAGTAGTGCGTCGCGCCGAGGCGCTTGCCGTCTTCCTGCTTGCCGAGGGTGCGGGAGAGCACGGTGACCTCGGCGCCCATCGCGGCGGCGAGCTTGACCGCCATGTGGCCCAGGCCGCCCATGCCGATAACGGCCACCTTCTTGCCCGGGCCGGCGCCCCAGCGGCGCAGGGGGCTGTACGTCGTGATGCCGGCGCACAGCAGCGGCGCCGCGACATCGAGCTCGATGCCCTCGGGAATGCCCAGGGTGAAGCGCTCAGAGACGACGACCTGCTGGCTGTAGCCGCCCAGCGTGGTCTCGCCGTCGTAGCCCGTGGCGTTGTAGGTGCCGACGGAGCCCTTGGTGCAGTACTGCTCCTCGCCGTCCTTGCAGAACTCGCACTCGCCGCAGGAGTCGACCATGCAGCCGACGCCGACGCGGTCGCCGACCTTGTACTTCGTGACGGAGGAACCCACAGCCGAGACGATGCCGGCGATCTCGTGCCCGGGCACCATCGGGAAGATGGCCTGGCCCCACTCCTCGCGCACCTGGTGGATGTCGCTGTGGCAGATGCCGGCGAACTTGACGTCGATCTGCACGTCGTCATCGCGCAGGGCGCGGCGCTCGATCAGTGCGGGCTTGAGCGGGGCTCCGGCGGCGTCGGTGACCAGGGCGGGGGTGGTGTGGCTCACGGGCAGTCCTCTTTCGTATGACGTGGGGGGCGGTCCCTGGTCCAAGGCGCCGCAGGCGCTGCCTATTCCGCCGCCGGGGTCGCAGCGGCCTATCGTGGCGGCCGTGGAGGTCACCGTGCTCGGCACCGGAGCGGCCGACGGCTGGCCCAACGCGTTCTGCGAATGCGCGTCCTGCGCGGTGGCCCGTGGCACGGGGGAGATCCGCAGCCAGAGCAGCGCCCTCGTGGACGACGTGCTCCTGCTGGACTGCGGGCCGGAGACGCTGCGGCAGGCTGTCCGGGCCGGTCGCAGCCTCTCGCGGGTGGGCGGAGTGCTGGTGACCCACGCCCATCCGGACCACTTCGACCCGGCGGTGCTGCTCTATCGCGGCTGGGTCACGGACACACCGTTGGAGGTCGTCGGCCCGCCGTCGGTGCTCGACGCCTGCGAGCACTGGATCGCTCCCGGGGACGACCGCATCACGCTCACGGCGGTCAAGGCCGGGCAGCAGCTGCAGGTCGGCGCGCACCTGGTCACGGTGCTGCCGGCGCGGCACGCGGAGCCCGGGACGGCCGTGCTGTACGCCGTGGAACGCGGCGGGCGCCGCCTGCTCTACGCCACGGACACCGGGCCGCTGCGGCATGGGGACCTGGAGCCGCTGGGCGGCCGGCCGTGCGACCTGGTGCTGCTGGAGGAGACGTTCGGCGACCGGCTCGTGCCGGCAGCCGACCACCTGAACCTGCCGACCTTCGCCGACACGGTGGACGTGCTGCGCCAGGGCGGCGTCGTCACGGGGTCGACGGACGTGGTCGCCATCCACCTCGGGCACCACAACCCGCCGCTGCCCGAGCTCAGCGAGCGGCTGGCGACTGTGCCCGCGCGAGTGGTCAGCGACGGGACGACGCTGGTCGTCGGAGCCACCGCCGGCGGACCGGAAACCGCCTGAGGTGGTCCGGCCCTCCCGTCCCCTGCGGCGGGGCTCGGTGCTGACCTGTCACCCTCCGGCTCAGGGCGCGACGGGCCGACCGACGTACGACACCACGTGGGTCACCGGCAGGGAGTGGACGTGGCGCGCCTGGTGGACGACGCCATGGCGCAGCCAGGTGGAGTGCTCCTCGGGGTGGGTGGAAATGACCAGCTGGTCGGGCCGGAAGGCCGTGACCGCGGCCTGGAGGGCGTGCATGGGCCGCGCGTCCCCGAGCGCGCCGTCGGCGTGGAGGCCCTCGCTGCGCAGGGTCCGCAGCGTGTGGTCGAGCCGCGCCTGCGCCGCCTCGACGCGGGCGTCGCCGCCCCCGCCGGGCGCATCACCGGCGCGGCCGGGGGGCTCCGCCGGGACGCACACGTGGTAGACGGCGTGGCCGGACCGGTCGATGCGGCGCAGCTCGTCCAGCAGCTCGTCCGCCGCCACGGTCTCGTTGGCGAGGACCAGCACCCTCTCGGCCGGGTGGGCGCCGGTGACCGCCTCCGGCTCGACCGACCCGCCGCGCCAGCGGGTCAGCAGGTAGAACACGAGCACGAGCGCCCACGCGAGCAGGCTGAGCAGCAGCTGGGGACGGACCTCCGCGTTGAGATACATCTGCACGAGCACGCCGACGATGGCGGCGATCGTGGCGATCGACAGGACGGGGAAGAACCACATCCGCACGATCAGCTTCTGCGGGTCGGTCCGGCGCCGCAGGACCACCTGGGAGACCGCGATCAGCAGGTAGACGAACAAGATGATCGCGCCCGAGGAGTTCAGGAGGAACAGGAACACCGTGTCGGGCGAGACGGCGGCGGCGATGACGCAGAGGAAACCCACGACCGTCGACGTCAGGATGGCCACGCGGGGCACGCCGTTGTTGCTCACCGAGATCAGCTGGGCGGGGGCCTCGCGTCGCGCCGCGAGCACGAAGAGCATCCGGGAGGCGGTGTAGAGGCCGGAGTTGAGGCACGAGAGGACCGCGGTCAGGACCACCGCGTTCATCAGGTCGGCGGCGTAGGGGATGCCCATCACCTTGAAGGCGCCGACGTAGGGCGAGGCCCCGACCACGGTGGAGTTCCACGGCAGGATGACTGCGAGCAGGAACAGCGACCCGACGAAGAAGATGGCCACCCGCAGCACCACGGAGTTGGTCGCCTTGGCGATCGCCCTCTCCGGGTTGTCGGACTCGGCCGCCGCGACGGTGGCGATCTCCGCGCCGACCATGGAGAAGATGACCACGACGATCGAGGCGAACACGGCGCTGACGCCCTTGGGGAAGAAGCCCCCGTGGGCGGTGAGGTTGCTGAAGTCCATGTCCTTGCCGGGCCACAGGCCCAGGGCGAACAGCCCGCCGAGGGCGAGGAAGACGCAGATGGCCGCGACCTTGATGCCGGCGAACCAGAACTCGAACTCCCCGAAGGAGGAGACGGAGAACAGGTTGGTCGCCGTCATCAGCACCATCAGCCCCAGTGACAGCAGCCACAGTGGGGCGTTGAACCAGTAGGTGATGATCTTGGCGCCGGCCACCGCCTCGAAGCCGACGACGATGACCCAGAAGTACCAGTACAGCCAGCCCACCGAGAAGCCGGCCCAGCCGCCGAGCGCACGGCGGGCGTAGTCGGCGAAGGAGCCGGTCGAGGGGTTGGCAGTGGCCATCTCCCCGAGCATGCGCATCACCAGCACGATCAGCACGCCGGTGAGCGCGTAGCCCAGGAACGCCGACGGCCCGGTGTTGTTGATGACGACGCCGGACCCGACGAACAAGCCGGCTCCGATCACGCCGCCGATCGCGATCATGGTCAGGTGACGCTGTTTCAGACCCTTGTGCAGCGTGGCGGGCTCTCTGCTCATCGAGGTCATCCTCCCGGGCTCTGGGGGAACCGAAGCCTGGCGCTGACTGCAGCCGAGCGCCTCGGCCGACGACACTGTCGACCATGCTCCGGCGGCGCCCGGCGCGCAACCTCCGCGCGGCCCCGGCGACGCCCGGCGCCAGGGGCCGGGCATGCTGCAGTCATGACGGCCGGGACGAATCCGCGTGCCTTCGCGGCCGCGGTGCGCCGGCGGGTGCGCACGGCACCTGCCCATGCGCGGCGCGTATGGCGGCTCCGCGGCCGCGCCGTCCTCAGTCGTGCCGGCCGGCTCACCCTGGCCGCGGTCGCGGCGTACGTCGTGGCGCACGCGCTGTTTCCGCACACGCAGCCGCTGACAGGCCCGCTGACGGCACTGCTCGTGGTGCAGGCCACGTTGTTCTCGACGCTGACCACCGGGCTGAAGCGCGTCCTCAGCGTGGTCGCGGGCGTCCTGGTCGCCGTCCTGCTCTCGGAGGTCGTCGGCCTGACCTGGTGGAGCCTGGGCGCCGTGATCGCGGCCGCCCTGATCATCGGCCAGCTGCTGCGGCTCGGCGAGCACCTGCTGGAGGTGCCGATCAGCGCGATGCTCGTGCTGGGCGTCAGCGGTGCGCAGGCCGCCGCCGCCTCACGGGTCGCCGAGACGCTGGTCGGTGCGGGCGTCGGGGTGCTGACCAACGTCCTGCTGCCGCCCCCGCTGCGCAGCCGCGACGCGGGAGACGCGGTGGAACGGGTGGCGGTCGAGGCGGCGGACGTGCTGGAGCGAGCGGCGACCGACCTGCCGGCAGGAGCCTCCCTGCAGCAGGCCCTCGGCTGGCTGGAGGACTTCCGCAGGCTCGACCGCTCGGTGGAGCGCGCCGACGCGGCCGTCACCGAGGCTGCCGACAGCCGCCGGTTCAACCCGCGAGCGGTCGGCACGGCGGACACGGACCCACGGCTGCGGAGCGGGCTTGACGCCCTGGAGCACAGCGTCGTCGCCCTGCGTGCGGTGTTCCGCTCGATCGCCGACGGGGTCGCAGAGGCGGTCGGGGAGGACCAGGGCTACACCCCGGAGCTGCTGGAGGCGTTCGCCCTGCTGCTGCGCGACCTGGCCGACAGCTTCCGCGCCTTCGGGGCCCTCGTGCGCTCCGAGTCGGACACGCTGCTGCCCGGGGCGGAGGCACCGCTCGCGCGGGCCATGGACGCGCTGGGGGAGACCCGGGCCCGGCTGACCGAGCTGCTGCTGGTCGACGCCCGGGAGGACCCGAACCGGTGGCTGCTGCGGGGGTCCCTGCTCGCGGCGGTCGAACGGGTGCTGCGTGAGCTCGACGTCGAGGAGCGGCTGCGCCGCCGGCGGCAGTGGGAGCGGGACGTCGCCGACCACGGCCCGGCCGGTCAGGCGATGAAGCGCCTGCGCAGCACCGGCCGCGCGGTGGCCGAGCAGCCCCGGCGCCTGCGGTCGCGCTGGCGGTGACGCCTGGCGAGGAGCCTGACGCGCGGGTCGAGGCCTGTCAGGCCCGCGGCCGGTGGGCCTTGAGAAGGGTGTCGACGGCCTCCCGAGAGCCGTCCGGGGTCTGCACGGGCCGGGCGACCTGCTCGCAGCGGTCGACCACCAGTCCGGCGGCGCCCTCGCGCAGCATGGCGACGGTGTGGAGCACGGCCGGATCCTGCGGGCCGCCGACACCCCGGTCGAGGTTGTCGCGGTCGTGCCCCACCACGAGCAGCCGCCCGCTCGGTCGCAGCCACGTAGCGGCGCGGGCCAGGAGCGGCACCAGCACGGGCTCGGGCAGCTGGAGGTAGGCGAGCAGGACGAGGTCCACCGGTGCCGGCGGCGCCCAGCGGGTGACGTCGCCGACCACCCACGTGACGTCGACGCCCGCTGCGGCGGCTCGACGGCGGCCGATGTCCACGCCGGCGCTGGAGAAGTCCACGGCCGTGACGTCCCAGCCGCGGCCGGCCAGCCAGATCGCGTTGCGGCCCTCTCCTGCCGCGAGGTCCACGGCCGTGCCCGGCCGCACGCCGCCCAGAACGGCCTCGACCGTGGCGTTCGGGGTGGTGCTCCAGACGGTGCTGTCCTCCTGCGCCGCCGCGGCGTAGCGGGCGTCCCACGATGCCGCGTCGCCACCGGTGTGCCGGGGCCGCTCGTGCTCGGCGCTGCTCATGCGAGGGACAGGAAGAGCTTCTCCATGGCCGCGGTGTCCATCGACCCGGCGCCGTCGGGGTCGCTCAGGCACTGCTTGAGGCCGGTGGCGATGATGGCGAACCCAGCCCGGTCCAGAGCCCGGTTGACGGCGGCGAGCTGGGTGACGACGTCCTTGCAGTCGCGGCCCTCCTCGATCATCCGCAGGATGCCGCCGATCTGGCCCTGCGCCCGGCGCAGGCGGTTGACCACGGCGCCCATGTCCTCGGGCTTCAGCTCGACCATGGTGGTCCTTTCGTTGTCGCGATGGTGGTGAGGGTAGAGCGGGCGGTCACGGGTGCGCAGGGGTGGGCGTCAGGGCGGACAGCGCGGCGGCGAGCCGCTGTCCGGCCTCGGTGGCCACAGGACCCAGCGCCTCGTTGCCGGTCAGGCTGACCATGACCGCGGGGTCCGTCGCCTCCACGACGGTGGTGTTTCCGTCGACGGCGCGCACCACGACGTTGCACGGGAGCAGGAGCCCCACCGACGGCTCGACCTGGAGCGCGGCATGGGCCAGCGGGGGGCGGCAGGCGCCGAGGATGACCTGAGGGGCGACGTCGACGTCGAGCTTGGCCTTCATCGTGGCACGGATGTCGATCTCGGTGAGGATCCCGAAGCCCTGCTCGGCCAGGGCGGCCCGCGTTGCGGCGAGCGTCCGCTCGTAGGGCTGCCGAACCGTGGTGGTGAGTGCGTAAGTCACCTTGGTGCTCATGGTGGCTCCTCTCCGGCGGTCGTCATCATACCCTTGGGGGTATCAACGCGTGCGGCTCGGCACGCATTCCACCACCGGCTGATTGATACCGGGTGGGGTATGTCACGCCTGCGATCGCCAGGTCGACGGAATGGCTCTGCTGGCCCTACCGTTGGGACCGACATACCCCCATGGGTATCCCGCCGCCCAGCCCGGCGGGTTCGAGACCACCGCCCGTCAGCATCTGGAAAGGACCACCTTCATGGTCACCATCGTCCCGATCGACACCCCGACCCTGGGGGACCGCAGCTACCTCGCCCATGACGGGCAGTTCGCGCTGGTGGTGGACCCGCAGCGTGACATCGACCGCGTGCTGGCCCTGGCGCAGGAAGCGCGGCGTGCAGATCACCCATGTCTTCGAGACCCACCTGCACAACGACTACGTCACCGGGGGTCTGGCGCTGGCGCGGGCAACCGGCGCGGCGTACCACGTCAACGCCGCCGACGAGGTGGTCTACGACCGGGTCCCGGTCGGTGACGGTGACGTGGTCGAGGTCAGTCCCTCGTTGCGGGTCACCGTGCTGGCAACGCCGGGGCACACCTTCACCCACCTGTCCTACGCGCTGAGCGCCGACGGGAAGCCGGTCGGGGTCTTCTCCGGCGGGTCGCTGCTGTTCGGCTCGACCGGTCGTCCGGACCTGCTCGGCCCGGACCACACCCACGCCCTGGTGCACCACCAGTACGCCTCGGCGCACCGGCTCGCGGCCGAGCTGCCTGATGCGGCGCAGGTTCTGCCGACCCACGGGTTCGGCAGCTTCTGCTCGGCGACCCAGTCCGAGGCGACGTCCTCGACCATCGGGCAGCGAGAAGGCCACGAACCCGGCCCTGACGATGGATGAGCAGGCGTGGGTGGAGGAGCTGCTGGCCGGGCTGGATGCGTGGCCGGCGTACTACGCCCAGATGGGCCCGGCCAACGCCGCCGGCCCGGGAGCCCCGGACCTGTCGCGTCCCGGAGCCGGCGGGCCAGGCCGCGCTGCGGGCCCGGCTGGAGGCGGGGGAGTGGCTGGTCGACCTGCGCTCGCGGACCGCGTTCGCGGCCGGGCACGTGCCGGGCACGTTCAGCTTCGGCATCGACGGGCAGTTCGCGACGTACCTGGGCTGGCTGATCCCGTGGGGCACCCCGCTGACGCTGCTGGGGGAGTCCCCGGAGCAGGTCGCCGAGGCCCAGCGTGAGCTGGTCCGCATCGGTATCGACCGCCCCGCGGCCGCGGCCACCGGCGCCCCGCAGCAGTGGACCGACGGCCCGCTGGGCCGGTTCGAGCGGGCCACGTTCGCCGACCTGGCCTCCGTCCGTCACCACCGCACCGTGACCGTCCTGGATGTGCGGCGTACGGCGGAGTGGGCCGCGTCGCACCTCCAGGGCGCGGTCCACGTCCCACTGCACGAGCTCCTCGGGCGCCTGGACGAGGTCCCGGCCGGTGAGGTCTGGATCCACTGCGGTGCGGGCTACCGCGCCTCGATCGCCGCGTCCATCCTCGCAGCCCACGGCCGATCGGTCGTGGCGGTGGACGACTCCTACGACGAGCACGCCGCAGCCGCCGGCCTTCCCCTGGCCGCCGCCGAGAGCGTCTCGGCCGGCGCCGTCAGCTGAGACGTCGCCGCCCGGCGCCGTCAGCCGGGGCCCGGCGCGTCACCACGGCGACACCACACCGACGGATCAACCCCGACCTGGACGGAGAACCTCTTCTCGTGCTTGCCCTTGCCATTCCCATCGGGCTGCTGATCGGGCTGAGCCTGGGCGCGCTCGGTGGCGGCGGGTCGATCCTGACCGTGCCGGCCCTGGTCTACGTGCTGGGGCAGAGCCCGGTCGCGGCGACCACCGGGTCGTTGGTCATCGTCGGGGTCACCTCCCTGACCGGGATGGTCGCCCACGCCCGCGCCGGGCGGGTCCGGGTGGCCCAGGGCCTGCTGTTCGGGGTCCTGGGCGTGGCCGGGTCCTGGTACGGCTCGCACCTGTCGGCCAGCGTGCCCCCGGCCGTCCTCCTCGCGGCGTTCTCGGTGCTGATGCTGGCCGTGGCGGCGGTCATGGTCGCCCGCCAGCGGCACGGCCGCCGAGGCGTCGCACTGCAGGACGACGCGTTCGACCCGATCATCGCGTTCACCCCCCGCTTCGGGTGCGACTGCCCCCGCGCGGTCAAGGTCGTGTTCACCGCGACCGCACTCGGGCTGCTGACCGGGTTCTTCGGCGTCGGTGGCGGCTTCGCCGTCGTGCCGGCCCTGGTCCTGGCCCTGGGGTTCTCGATGCCAGTGGCCGTGGGCACCTCGCTGCTGGTGATCGCGATCAACAGCGCCACCGCCCTGGCCGCCCGGGCCGGGCACGACATCGCCATCGACTGGGCCGTCATCGGCGTCTTCACCGCCGCCGCGGCGGCCGGCAGCCTGCTCGGCGGCCGGATCGCCTCCCGGGTGCGACCCGAGACCCTGTCCCGGGCGTTCACCGTCCTGCTGGTCGCGGTGGCTCTCTACACCGCCGCCCGCAGCATCCCCCAGCTCCTGTGACCCCGCCCGCGCCGCCGGCCGGAATACCGCGCGCGGCAACGCCGCTGCCACCCCCACACCTCACCGCCCGTCAACCCGAAGGACAGCCATGACCACCAGCACTGCCACCGGCTCCACGCACACCAGGCCCGCCCGCCTGGACGTACCGTCACTGCGCGAGTGGACCGACACCACCGACGGCCCGCGCGTGCTGGATGTCCGCACCCCCGCGGAGTTCACCACTGCCCACATCCCCGGCTCCTACAACGTGCCGCTGGACCTGCTGCGCGAGCACCGCGACGAGGTGCGCGAGCACCTCGACCAGGACGTCGTGCTGATCTGCCGCTCGGGCGCCCGCGCCGGGCAGGCCGAGACCCTCCTGGCCGGCACCGGGCTCGCCAACCTGCACGTCCTGGACGGCGGCATCACCGCCTGGCAGCGGGCCGGCGCCCCGGTCAACCACGGTCCGGCCCGCTGGGACCTCGAGCGCCAGGTCCGCCTGGTCGCCGGCAGCCTGGTCCTCACGGGCATCCTGGCCAGCATCATCGCCCCCCGGGCCAAGTGGCTCTCCGGGGCCATCGGCGCGGGCCTCACCACCGCCGCGCTCACCAACACCTGCGCCATGGGGGCCGCGCTCTCCAGGCTGCCGTACAACCGCGATGCCAGCACCGACCTGCCCACCGTTCTCGCCCAGCTGACCGGCGCACCTGCTCCTCAGGCAGTCACGGGTGGGGCCGGGGCCTGAACCCGGCCCGGGCCGTGCCTGCGGCCCGGCTTCCAGGTCAGCAGCAACGCCACCGCCAGCAGCAGCTCGGCGACATCGCCGCCGAAGTACATGAGGTTGCCGGCCGCCTGCATCTCGGCCACCGGCTCGTGCACCTGCACCAGCAGCCCGGCGAACAGCAGCTGCGCCACGACGGCATGCACCGCCACCGCCATCCCGAGGACGACGAGCCGCGTGCGCACCGACGCCCGCCGCGGAGCCGGGTCCGGCCCGGCGACGGCCCACGCGAAGAGGTAGCCCGACGCCACCAGGTGCACGTGCACCAGCGCGTGCAGGGGCTCGCTGGTGGTGGTGGCGGCGTACAGCGGGGTGAGGTAGAGCGCGACCAGCCCGCCGGCGCTGAGCAGCAGCGCGGTGACCGGGTGCGCCAGCAGGTGCATCGGACCGCTGCGCAGGACACGCCCCAGCAGGCGCGCCCGCGGCGGCGGAAGGGCCCGCAGCAGCAGGGTCACCGGTGCGCCGAGGACCAGGGCGAGCGGGGCCAGCATCGCCACCAGCAGGTGCTGGGCCATGTGGACACCGAAGTCGGCGTCGGCGAGGGCGTCGAAGCCCGGCGACAGCGCCCAGCCCAGGAGCGCCGCACCAGCGGTGAACGAGCCCGCGCGCCAGGGGCTCCAGCCACGGCGGCGGCTCTCCCGGGCCGCCAGCACCAGGTAGCCCAGGGCGACCAGGCCGAGCAGGACCAAGGAGAGTGAGGACACCAGGGCCATCAGGGACCCGGTCGCACCGGAGCGGCCGGCTCGCTGCCGTCCCGGAAGGTCGCGCCCCGCTGGACCAGCCAGCCGGCGGCCATGAGGAGCACGCCGAGAGCGAGGAACCCCATGTCCCACCACATCTGGTGCGGGCCGCTGCGGACGTGGTGGATGCCGAGGATCTGGTGGTCGACCAGGCCCTCCACGACGTTGAAGAGCCCCCACCCGAACAGCACCAAGCCCCAGAGGGCGCGAGAGGTCCACACCCGCCCCCTGGAGTGCTCCACCCGGGAGTAGAGGACCGCGAGGCCGACCAGGACGCAGAGCCAGGTGAAGGTGTGGAAGACGCCGTCCCAGACGGTGTTCATCCGCAGGCCGTGGACCGTGTCGGCGGGGTAGTAGGCGATGCCGACCCGGTCGGTGTTCGTGCTGGTCAGCATGTGGTGCCACTGCAGGATCTGGTGCAGCAGGATCCCGTCGACGAACCCGCCGAGGCCGACACCCAGGATGATGCCGGGCAGCCGGATGCTCGGCGGCGCCGTCGGGGGTGCAGACGTGGTGGGGGAGGAGGTCACCGGTGCTCCGGGTGGTCGACGTCGCGCGGTCAGGGGCGAGGACGTCGTACCCACTCAGGACCGGTTGTCACAGCCGGGCGTGACGCCCGTCATGGGTGGCCGCTCACAGCGAGCGGTGGAGCCGCCGTGCAGGAACGAAGCGCGGCGTCGCGTCGGCGTAGCGGGCGTAGTCCGGGAAGCGTTCGACCAGGTGCCGCTCCTCCCAACGCGCCTTGCGGGACAGCAGCACGGCGAGGGCTCCCCACGCTCCCAGGCGGATCGGGCTCGAGCAGGCGACGACCCGGCCGGCGCCGAACAGCAGCAGGCCGCTGTAGATGGGGTGGCGGACCCGGGAGTAGAGCCCGCCGGTGCGCAGCTGCGCCGCGGCGTTCGGCAGCGGCGAGGCGGTGAGCCCCTTGCCGAGGCTGGAGGCGGCGACGAGCATCCCGCCCAGCCCGACCGCGCTGAGGCCGAATCCGGCGCGGCGCACCGGCCGGGGCGCCCGCCACAGCGGCGACGTGCTCGGGGCCACCAGGGCGAGCAGGAGCAGCCCCTGCCCGGCGACGAACGAGTCCGCCTGCAGCCGCTCGCGTCGGTCATCCATGCATGCCGTCCTCCCGTGTCCTCGCCGGCCGCTCAGATGAACAGCAGCTGCGCCCCCTCGGTCTTCTCGATGAAGCCGCTGGCCCGAAGTGTCCTCGGCCCCTCTCCGAGGCTACGACGGCGGGCGAAATGTCTCGCGGCCCAAAGGTCACGGTACCCCGCGGGGTATTTCGCCGCGGCCGGGCCGGCGGTCAGGGCGGAAGGACGGCGGTCCCGGCGGACGGCCGGGGGACCGGCACCCGGCATAATCGCGGAGGACCGCACGCGCCCGGGCGCGACCACCGACACGACCATCGACACGACCGAAGGCGAACCGTGAGCACACGAGAGCATTCCCACCGCCGTACGACCTGCACCGACGCGGCTGCGGGGGCGACCCGATGAGCCGCCGCGGGTCACGGCGCGGCTCGACCCGGGGCGACTCGCTGCCGGTGCTGCCGAAGGAGGGCCTGCGGATCGTGCCGCTGGGCGGCCTGGGTGAGATCGGCCGGAACATGACGGTGTTCGAGCACGACGGGCGGCTGCTGGTCGTGGACTGTGGCGTGCTGTTCCCCGAGGAGCACCAGCCCGGCGTGGACGTCATCCTGCCCGACTTCACGTGGATCCGGGACCGCCTGGACAAGGTCGACGCCATCGTGCTGACGCACGGGCACGAGGACCACATCGGCGGTGTGCCGTACCTGTTGAAGGAGCGCCCGGACATCCCCGTCGTCGGCTCCCGGCTGACGCTGGCCTTCATCACGGCCAAGCTCAAGGAGCACCGGATCACCCCGGTGACGGTCGAGGTGCGTGAGGGTGAGCGCAAGACGTTGGGCCCGTTCGACTGCGAGTTCATCGCGGTCAACCACTCCATCCCCGACGGCCTGGCTGTGGCGATCCGCACGGCGGCGGGGCTGGTCCTGCACACCGGCGACTTCAAGATGGACCAGTTCCCGCTGGATGGCCGGATCACCGACCTCGTCGCGTTCGCGCGGCTGGCCGAGGAGGGCGTGGACCTCTTCATGGCCGACTCGACCAACGCCGAGGTGCCCGGCTTCACCACCTCCGAGCTGGAGCTCACGCCGGCGATCGAGCAGGTGTTCCGCACCTGCCCCGGCCGGGTCATCGTCTCCAGCTTCGCCAGCCACGTGCACCGCATCCAGCAGGTGCTGGACGCCGCCCGCGACCACGGCCGCAAGGTCGCCTTCGTCGGCCGCTCGATGGTCCGCAACATGGGCATCGCCCGGGACCTGGGCTACCTCAACATCCCCGACGGGCTGGTGGTCGACCTCAAGCAGCTGGAGAAGCTGCCGGCCAACAAGATCACGCTCATCTGCACCGGGTCACAGGGCGAGCCGATGGCGGCCCTGTCCCGGATGGCCAACCGGGACCACACGATCCGCATCACCGAGGGCGACACGGTCCTCCTGGCCAGCTCGCTGATCCCGGGCAACGAGAACGCCATCTACCGGGTGATCAACGAGCTCACCCGCTACGGCGCGAACGTGGTCCACAAGGGCAACGCCAAGGTGCACGTCTCCGGGCACGCCAGCGCCGGCGAGCTGGTCTACTGCTACAACATCATCAAGCCGTCCAACGTGCTGCCCGTGCACGGGGAGTGGCGCCACCTGCGGGCCAACGCCGACCTCGCGATCCGCACCGGGGTGCACCCCGACCGGGCGATCATCGCCGAGGACGGATCGGTCATCGACCTGGTCGACGGCGTCGCCAAGGTCACCGGCAAGGTCGCCGCGAGCCTGGTGTACGTCGACGCGGCGACCGTGGGCGGCGCGACCGAGGAGTCCCTGACCGTACGGCGCAACCTGGCCGAGGAGGGCGTCGTCACCATCGTGGCCCTGGCCGACCCCGACACCGGCAAGCTCACGGAGAAGCCGGACTTCCTGGCCCACGGCTTCGAGTACGACATCTCCGCGTTCGACAGCGCGGTGCCGGTGATCCAGCAGGTGCTGACCAAGGCCTCCAAGGAGGACTTCGACGTCGACCAGACCGAGGAGATGATTCGCGACGCCGTCTCCACCTGGGCCCACCGCAAGTACCGCCGCAGCCCGCTGATCATCCCCGTGGTCATCGACGCCTGAGCGGTCCCCCGGGCGGCTCGCGGGGGTGCCGGCCCGCGGTTCCCTTTCCACCGCGTGCGCTGCCCTGCCTGTCGTAGGTTGGCGCCGTGGCGGACGGGCGTGGGGCGGCAGCGACGGCGGGCGTCGGTGCGTCGCCGTACGGTGCTCCCGCACGCGGCCTGACGCCGCTGGCACGCGGGCCGGTGGGCGCAGCGATGGCGGCGCTGGCCGTGGTGCTGACCGCCACGAGCGGCGGCTACGGTTTCGCCCGCGACGAGCTGTACTTCCGGATGCTCCGCCCCGCCTGGGGTTACCTCGACCAGCCGCCGCTGACCCCCTGGCTGGTGCGGACCTTCGTCACGACGGTGGCGGACGCGCCCTGGGCGGTGCGCATCCCGGCGACGCTTGCGGCCGTGGCCTCCGTCCTGGTGGTCGTGCTCATCACCCGGGAGCTCGGTGGGGGACGGGGCGCCCAGACGCTGTGCGCGTGGGCCTACGCCTTCGCGAGCACCCCGTTGCTGTTCGGGCACGTGATGCTGACCGCGACGCTGGACCTGGTGGTCTGGCCGGCCGTGGTCCTGATGGGAATGCGCGCGCTGCTGCGCCGGCAGCCGGCGTGGTGGTACGCCGTCGGCGCCGTCGTCGGGCTCAGCACGTACAACAAGCTGCTGGTGTCGCTGCTCCTCCTCGCGCTGGGCGCCGGGCTCCTCGCAGCCGGCCCCCGCAGGGTGCTGTGGTCGCGGCAGCTGCTCGGCGGTGTCGTCCTGGCCCTCCTCGTCGGCGCGCCGAACCTGCTCTTCCAGGCGACGCACGGGTGGCCGCAGCTCGCCATGGGCCGGGCGCTCTCGGCTGCCAACGGCGCCGAGGTCCGCGTGCTGATGTGGCCCTTCCTGGCGTTGCTGCTGGGGCCGCCCCTGGTGCCGGTGTGGTGTGCCGGATGGGTGGCGCTGGCGCGACGGCCCGAGTGGCGGCGGGTGCGCTTCCTCGCGGTCTCCTTCCCGGTGCTGCTGGTCCTGTGCGCCGTGGTCGGAGGTCAGGTCTACTACCCGGTCGGCCTCCTGGTGGTGCTCCTCGCCGCCGGGTGCGTCCCGGTGGCCGAGTTCCTGGCGCGGGCGGCAGGCTGGTGGCGGCCGGTCCTGGTCGCCGCAGTGGCGCTCAACGCCGTCGTCTCCGCAGTGGTGGCCCTGCCGCTGCTGCCGGTGACCGCGCTGCGGGCGACGCCGGTCCCCGGGCTCAACCAGCTCGCCGGTGACCAGCTCGGCTGGCCCACCTACGTGCGTGAGGTCGCCGCCGTCTACGGGGCGCTCCCAGCGTCCGACCGGGCCCGCGCCGTGGTGGTCGCCAGCAACTACGGCGAGGCCGGCGCCCTGGCCAGGTACGGACCGCCGGCGCGGCTGCCAGCGGTCTACAGCGGGCACAACGCGTTGTACGACGTGGCGCGGCCGCCGGACACGGCGACCGTCGCCGTCGTGGTCGGCGGCCAGCTGCCTTCGGTCGCGGCGGCCTTTCGCCTCCTGCACGGTGGTGGCCAGGATGGACAACGGGGTCGGGGTCGAGAACGAGGAGCAGGGCGAACCGATCGCCGTGTGCCGCAACCCAGTCGGTGCGTGGGCCGCG
This sequence comes from uncultured Actinomycetota bacterium, assembly GCA_963724015.1. GTDB lineage: Bacteria > Actinomycetota > Actinomycetes > Actinomycetales > Dermatophilaceae > CAVRTM01. The sequence continues at coordinate 140,411 of CAVRTM010000003.1, read as the reverse complement.
ATCTGGCCGCGGTTCCGGCACCGCGACTAGCGTGCGGGGCCCGGGTGTGTCGGCCGCGCCCGACGCGAGGGCACCCGACCGCTTCACCCGCCCCAGATGTCCTCCACGAAGCGGTCCGAGCTGCGCAGGCCGGCCAGCCATGCCTCGGCGTCGGCGTCGCCGGTACCGGTGTGGTCCCTGAAGATCTGCGTCAGGGAGGCGCGGACTCCCGGGGCGATGGTGGAGGCGTTGCCGCAGACGAAGACCGCTGCCTCCTGCTGCAGCAGGCTCCACACCTCGTCGGCACAGTCGAGCATCGCTTGCTGCACGTAGCGGCAGCCACCGGTCGGGCTCGCGGGAGAAGGCGTTCTCCACCCGGACCAGCCCCTGCCCCTCGAAGGCGTGCATCTCCTCGGCATACAGCAGGTCGGTCTCCCGGCTGCGGCAGCCGAAGAACAGCAGCGAGGCGGCGACCGGCACACCCTGGTCGCGCATCGCGGCGCGTTCCTGCAGGAACCCGCGGAAGGGCGCCATCCCGGTGCCCGCACCGATCATGATCATCGGGACGTGCGGGTTCTCCGGGGGCCGGAAGGCGATCGACGGCTCGCGGACGAACGTGAACAGCGTGCCGTTCGGCGGGACCTGCTCGAGGTATCCCGAGCAGACGCCGGTGAACGTCCCGGCGCCGCCGCGCGCCGTCGCCCGCAGGACGCCCACGGTGATGCTGGCGGTGTCGGGGCTGACCAGCGGGGAGGAGGAGATGGAGTAGTAGCGCGGCCGCAGCGGGGGCAGCGCGTCCAGGTAGACCTCGAACGGCACGCGGCAGGCGGGGAACCGCTCGAGCAGGTCCAGCAGCGACCGGTTGCCGTCGAAGACCTGCTCGCGGTAGCGGGCCTGTGAACCCTCGTCGTCGCCGGTGAGCGACTGCAGCGCCGCCTTCTGCCCAGGGTCGTCGGTGTAGCGGGCGAGGACCTCGATGTCGTCCCGGGTGGCCACGTCCTGCAGCTCGACGCAGCTGCCGAGCACCCCCAGCAGTGGTGCCGGCTCGTCGATCGGCAGGTGGGTGTGCGTCCCGCTGTTGGGGATGATGGTGACGTACTGCCCGGCGTCGAGGGCGAACCGCGCCATGACCCGGCGGATCAGGTCGATGTTGTTGCGCGGCAGCACCCCGAGGTGGTCGCCGGCACGGTAGGACGACCCCGGGGGGAGGGCGACTTCCAGGTGCCGGGTCGACCGCTGGGGGGTGTCACCGTCCGCCGCGCGGATCAGCTCGCGGTTCTCGCGCACCTGCGCCGGGCGAGCGTGGTAGGACACGATGACCGGGTTGGTCAGCTGGCGGTTGGTCAGCGTGATGGACAGGCGTGGGCCCCCGGTTGCCACCGCGGCGACCTCGGCCGGCAGGGCGAGTGCCCCGGCGACATCGGCCCAGAGGCCGGAGTGCCAGGAGCGGTACTGCGCATCGAAGTCCGCGGCGGCGTTGCCCTCACCGCGCGGGTGCACCCGCCGCGCGCCGCGAGCCTGGAGCCGCTCGTCGAGGAGCGTCGGCACGGCCTGGTACGTCGCGGCCCACTCGGTGTTGCCGCAGCCGAACACCGAGTACGCCACGTTGTCAGCAGCCGCCGGGGCGGCGTTGCTGATCCACCGGCAGAAGGCGGCCGCGTTGTCCGGTGGAGTGCCGTTGTACGACGAACAGACCACCAGCAGAGCGCCGTTGGTCGGCAGCGTGTCGACGTGGTCGTCCAGGGCCCCCAGGGTGACGTCGAAGCCGCGCTCGGTCCCTTCCCGTGCCAGCCGGGTCGCGATCGACTCCGCGGTGCCCAGGTTGGAGCCGAACAGCACCAGGAGCGGCGTGCCGTGACGGTGCACGAGCGGCGTCGTCGCAGCGGCCACGGCCGGACCCGCCACCGCCGCGGACGAGCCGTTGCCGCCGCCGAGCCGGTCGGTGCGCAGGGCCTGCTCGAGCACCAGCCCGGTCCGTGGGTGGACCCGGATGTGGAAGTCGTCCGGCTTGATGGTCAGCGTCGTCTTGGTCTTCAGCTGGTAGCCGAGGTGGTCTTCGAGGTCGAAGCGCTGCAGCAGCATGCCGAGCACCAGCATGGCCTCCTGCAGGGCGAACTGCCTGCCGATGCAGGCGCGCTGGCCGGTGCCGAACGGCTTGTAGACGTTCGGGGAGATGGACGCCAGCTGCTCCGGCGCCATGTGCTCGGGGTTGAACTCGGCCGCGTCCGGTCCCCACACGGAGGTGTCCCGGTGCAGCGCCGGCGTCAGCACCGTGATGGGAGTGTGTGCCGGGATGGCGTACCGGTCGCCGACCACGGTGTCCTCGAGGGGGTATCGGCTGAACCCCGGCGCGGTGGGCCAGAGCCGCAGCGCCTCGTCCAGCACCTGGCGGATGTAGGTGAGCCGGTGGATCTGCTCGAACGTCGGCGACGCGTCGCTCCCGAGCACGGCGTCCGCCTCGGCCCGGGCCCGCTCCCTGAAGGCGGGGTTCTTCAGCAGGTAGTAGACCGCGAAGGAGAGCAGACCTGACGTCGTCTCGTGGCCGGCAATCAAGAAGGTGATGCACTGGGCGCGGATGTTGGAGTCCGGGAGCGCCTGCCCTGACTGCTTGTCCACGCCGCTGAGCATGCGACCCAACAGGTCGGTGGTGTCCGCCTGAGCGCCCTGAGCCCGACGCTCGGCGATCAGCTGGTCGACCAGGCTGTTCATGAACGCCTGGTCCTCCTCGACCCGCCGTTGCGCGCGGACCCTCAGCCGCGTCTGGATCGGCAGCTGCCGGACACGGGCCTGCGCCTCGGCCAGCGTGCGCACCATCGCCTGGACGAAGGGGTGCGGCTCCTCGCGGTAGAAGGAGTTGAAGCGGTAGCCGAACCCGCACAACGCAATGGTGTCCAGCGTCAGCCGGGTCATGTCGGCAGGGACGTCGACGGCCTCACCTGGGTTGAGCCGGCCCCACTTGTCCATCAGCTGCTCGGCGATGTCGGTCATCCCGGGCACGTAGTCCCTCATCGCCTGCAGGCTGAACGGCGACAGCAGGATGTTGTGGGCTCGGTGCCACAGCGGGTCCGACGTGTCAGCCGTGAACAGGCCCGAGCCGGCAGCGCCCTTGCGCAGGTTCGACAGGCCGCCGCCGACCATCTTGTCGAACCGTGTGTCGTCGCAGATCTCGTCGACCAGGGGAGCGCCCGTGACGATGAGCCGCGTGCCGCCCGGGACCGTCAACCGGAAGATCGGGCCGTACTCCTGCGCCATCCGCATGAAGCCCTCGATCGGGCTCGACCCGTCGATGTCGAACGCGTTGCCGACCAGTGGCAGGCCGCGCGGGCCGGGGATCTCGTCGAGCGCGATGGTGGTCATGGGTCAGTCCTCCGGGGGTGGGGCAGCGGTTGAGGTGTGGTGGGGCGCCGCGGCGGTGCCGGGCGCTGCGGGGCTCCCGGGCGCGGCGGGGGAGATGTCAGCTGTGGTGGGTCTCGGCGCCGCAGCGGGCCGGGACCGGCCGGCGCGCAGCATCACCACGACGCTGAACACCAGGACCCACGCCGGGAGCACGAGCAGGACCGCCGGGTGGAACGTCGTGCTCACGAGCAGGAACCCTGCAGCCAGGTAGCTCAGCAGCGTCATCCAGCGGGGCAGCAGCCCCACCGCGCGGGCCAGGGCCGTGGTCGCCATCATGTAGATGCCCGCGGCGCGGACGCCGAAGACGAAGACGAGCGCATAACCGAGGCTGGTCAGCGCCCGGGCGACGTCCGGCGGTGGCACCGCCACGGTGGAGAACACCGTGAGCAGGGCGACCGCCCCTACTGCGGCGGTGCCGGCAAACAGCATGCAGACGAACAGCACGCCCGACGTCAGGTGCAGCCAGTGCTGCCGCCCGGGTGAGGAACCTGGCATGGCCTCGAGAAGGCTGCGGGTGGTGCTTACCTGCCACAGGAAGGCGACGCCGGCGAACGGCACGACGTACAGGCCCGCGGCCACCAGCACGTTGCCGTTGGTGTTGCGGTAGAAGTCGGTGTAGGTGCTGTCAGCGGCGCCGAGGCCGGGCGCCTGCCGCACCAGCACCAGGGCCGCGACGAACAGCGCCGCGAAGACCACTCCGGACACCGCGCTGGTCCGTGCGTGCACCACGACGTCGCGGTCGTGAGGCACCGCCTCCGCGGGAACCGCCGGGCCGGTGCCAGATGAGGTCGCGGGGGATGCCGGGGGCGACGGCGGTCTGGCGTGCGCCGGCGGTCCGGAGGACGCTGCTGGTGCGGCCACGATGCCCTCCCGGGACGACGTGCACGGCCCTGCCCCGTGGACGCTAGAGGTGGAGCCGGTGACCCGCCTCACCCGCTGCGGGTGAGGCGAGGCGAGGGCGGGCCGTGGCACGGCGTAGCGGCGGGGCGCCGCACACGGGCGGGTCGGCGCTTGTGTCCGTCGTTCGCGGGGTAGACAGGGCGTGTGCCCGACAGCCCCCTGGAGACCTACCGCGGCAAGCGGGACGCCGGCCGCACCACCGAGCCGGTGCCGCCGCCGGGGCCGTTGCCCGTCGGCGGTGACGACACCTTCGTCATCCAGGAGCACCACGCCTCGGCCCTGCACTGGGACTTCCGGCTCGAGCGGGACGGTGTCCTGGTGTCGTGGGCGGTGCCCAAGGGCCTGCCGATGGACCCGGGCACCAACCGGCTCGCGGTGCACACCGAGGACCACCCGATGGAGTACGCCGGGTACGAGGGCGACATCGCCGCAGGTGAGTACGGCGGTGGCCGGGTGCGCATCTGGGACCGCGGCACGTACGAGACCGAGAAGTGGAGCGACCGCGAGGTCAAGGTCGTCCTGCACGGCACGCGGGTCGACGGGCGCTACGTGCTGTTCCGGACCGGGGGCAAGAACTGGATGGTGCACCGCATGGATCCTCGACCCGACGGGTTCGAGCCGCTGCCGGATCTCGTCCGCCCGATGATGGCTGTCCTGCGGGAGACGCTGCCGCCGGACGACGAGCGGTGGGCCTCTGAGATGAAGTGGGACGGTGTGCGAGCCGTGGTCTACGTCGAGGGCGGCAGGGCGCGGGCGATGTCCCGCAACGACATCGACATGACCGCGGCCTATCCCGAGCTGCGTGAGATGGCAGCCTCGCTCGGCTCGCGGCCGGTCGTGCTGGACGGCGAGATCGTGGCCCTGGACGCGCGTGGGCGGCCGAGCTTCGAGCGGCTGCAGCCGCGCATGCACGTCGGGAACGCCACGCAGATCCGGCGTCTCGCCGCGTCGACACCGGTGACCTTCATGGCCTTCGACGTGCTGCACCTTGACGGGCGGCCGACCACGGGACTGCCGTACACCGAGCGGCGTCGGTTGCTGGAGTCGTTGCAGCTGCAGGGCCGCTCGTGGCAGACACCACCTGCGTGGTTCGGCGGCGGCGCCATGGTCCTGGAGGCGGCCCGCGAGCAGGGGCTCGAGGGCGTGGTGGTGAAGCGGCTCGACTCCCTCTACCACCCGGGTCGGCGCAGCGAGGACTGGCTCAAGGTCAAGCACCTGCGGACCCAGGAGGTGGTCATCGGCGGCTGGAAGCCGGGGGCCGGCCGCCGCGAAGGCATGGTCGGCTCGCTGCTGCTCGGTGTGCAGGGAGCCGAGGGGCTCGAGTACGCCGGCAAGGTGGGCACGGGCTTCAGCGAGCAGGCCCTCGCGGAGCTGGGCACACAGCTGCGCGCCCTGGAACGGCCGGAGTCGCCGTTCGCTCGCGGCGTGCCACGTCCGGATGCCCGCGAGGCGCACTGGGTCGAGCCCGTGGTCGTGGGTGAGGTGCGCTTCGGGGAGTGGACGCGGGACGGGCGGCTGCGCCACCCCGCATGGCGCGGGCTGCGGCCGGACAAGGCCCCGCAGGACGTCGTCCGGGAGGATGTCCGGGACGTCTGACCCCACCGCAGCCGGGGTCCTCAGCGGCCGGTCCTGAGCCGTTGGAGATCAACGGCATCCGCGGCATCCACGGTGAAAGGTGACCCGGGCCTTAAGTCCCTACCGTTGTTGGCGCTGTGTTTCACTCGATGAATGAGGTGCTCCACCACGGCATTGACCGTGCTGAACTCTCGGACCCGAGGCTGTGAGATGCAGAGGGCCCGGTCCGCTGGGACGACCACGTTTCCGGCCTGTGACGGGCTGCGGATGGACCGGCCGCCGACGACCTGCCAGCTCTCGATCTGGACGACGCTGCCGCGGCGCGGGGTGCGCCGACATGGGTGAGCGCCAGCGCGAGCTGCTGCTCCTCCGGGACACCGATGCCCCGCCTGAGCCGACGCAGCGTTCCCTCGACGAGGTGGCGGAGGCGTTCGAGCGGATCCGGGCGCAGCTCGCGGCGTGCTGGGGCCCGGAGCCGATGGCCGAGGTCGCCACGTAGGCGCTCCACCTGCTCGGGCGACAGCACGTGCTAAGTCACCATGGTCGAGGCGCCGAAGACCCCGGCATGGTCGCCGGTGCGGGCGGGAACGACCTGCAGGTCTCCGGTGGCCAGGGGCAGGGAGCGGCCGTAGACCACCTCGCGCACACCGGCGAGCAGGCTCTCCGAGGCCTGGGCCGGATGCCGCCGATGACGATGACCGAGGGGTCGAGCATGCTCACGCAGGGGTCGAGCACCTCGCCGAGGTCGCGGCCGGCCTGACGCACGGCCTGTGCGGCGGCGATGTCGCCGCCGCACACCAACGCGACGTCCTGGCAGGTCGCCGCGGTCAGCGGGCGCCACCACGGTGCCCCCCTCCTCCTCCTGAGCACGGCTTCCGCGGGCGGTGCCGCCCCGGACTTGGTGTTGCTCCGGAACGACTGTTTGGATGTCGCCTCGCAGCCGTATCAGTCGCTTGGGGGCAACAAGCCGGTACGTCGATGTGGCTGTGGACAAAGGCATCTCGTTCCCAAGGGCTGTCGGTGGTCGCGGCTAGATTTGGGTTCATGGAGGGGACCAGCTTTGAGGAGGACCAGGCGGCGCTGTTCGCCGTCGCGCCGATGTTGCGCCGGGTGCTGGCCGGTTGCACCAGTTCGGGTCGGACCAGCTGGGGCCGGTGTTCGCCGAGCTGGACGCCGCTGAAGAGCCTGGCCGGCGCGGGTCAGGTCGGGATGCTGGACCAGGCGCTGACCCGCGGCGACGTGCGAGCCTCGGATGCGGCGTCGTCGACCGGGTGGGTCCGGTCCTGGGGGCCGTCCTACCGGGCCGGTGGCGCGGCTGCGTTGGTGAAGGTGGCCGAGGCGGTGGCCAAGCCGTGCAACGCCCCGCTGGCCGAGGCGGTCCTGTCCGCGCGGGTCCCGGTCGGCAACGCCGCGGTCGCGCTGACGGAGATGGACAAGCTGCTGCCGCGGCTGACCCCGGCGTGCGCGGAGACGGTGCTGGGCGGGTTCGTCGCGATCGCCGAGACCGACGGGCCGGCCCAGATCCGGGCGCTGCGCCCGCGGGTGATCGCCAGGTACGGGCGGCTGGGGTGAGTTCCAGCGCCGGGAGGACCTGCTCAAGCACGGCCGCTCCCTGTCCCAGCCGTACGCCGATGACGGGATGGCCGAGTACCGGCTGCGGCTGGACCCCGAGGGCCAGGCCGTGCTCGAGGCGATCCTCGGGCCGCTGGCCGCCCCGCAACCGTCGACGGTGACCGGGTCGGACCTCCGCACCAGCGACCAGCGCCGCGCGGACGCGCTGGTCGAGGTCTGCCGGCGCGCCGCCGCCGCGGGCGGGTCCGCGCCGACCACGCCGAAGGCGGCGGTGGTGGTGACGATGGACTACCAGGACCTGAAGGGCCTGACCGGGGCCGGGACGACGCTGACCGGGGACCTGCTGGCTCCGGAGACGGTGCGGCGGATGGCCTGCGACGCCGCGATCATCCCCGCCGTCCTCGGGACGAGGTCCGAGCTGCTGGACCTGGGCCGGACCGTCCGGCTGGTCACGCCGAAGCTGTTCCTGGCGTTGTGTCTGCGCGACCGCGGCTGCACCTTCCCGGGGTGCTCGCGGCCGCCGGGCTGGTGTGACGCCCATCATGGCGTGCACTGGTGCGACGGCGGACCGACCGACCTGAGCAACATGGCGTTGTTGTGCCCGCGGCACCACACGATCGTGCACCAGAAGGGCTACACCGCCACGATCACCACGACCGAGGTCACCTGGCATCTGTAGCTGCCCCGCCCCGCGACCCGCCAGCACCAGGCGGGTCGCACCGGCACGCCTGCGATCGGGGTGGCCGGGAGAAGGGACGTGTGAGTGAGCCCGACGTTCGGGCGCTCCTGGTTGTCGGACGTGGTCGGCGGGCAGTGGACGCTGCCCTGCCGCACCAGGGTTTCGCACGCAGTCGGCGGTCAGAGGGTCGCGTTGGCCATGTCGAGGGCGTGCGCCGTGGAGTCGGCGAGGGCGTCGGTCCGGTCGGGGGTCAGTCGCTCGCAGATCCAGTCCCAGTGCATGGACACCACGCCGCCGGGCACGGGCGTGGCTGCGAGCGACAAGCCCTCGGCGGACCACCGGACCGTCTCGGTGCGCGGCGCCCCCAGCCGGAGCCGCGAGCCGTCCCACTCCAGCGGCTGGGAGCGGACCTGCGCCCGCTCGCCGTCGACCGACTCCACGGTGCCCCAGCGGATCCGGCAGGCATCCAGCACGGAGCGCGGTACGTCGCTGGTGCCGCCGAGCATGCTCGCCCACGGATAGACGGCGAAGACGTGGAAACCGTGGTTGGAGAGCACGTCCGGGGAGGGGGCCACCCGGCTCAGCAGCCCGCCGGTCTGGGCCCTGAACCGGCAGCGGAGTCCTTCCAGCAGCGCCTGCGGGTCGACCTTCCCGAGCAGGTCGTTGCCGACCCAGTAGGCCTCCACCACCAGAGGATCGAGCGGCTCGAGCCCCGTGGCGTCACTGATGGCGGACAGGTAGGCCCATGCGCCCTGGAACTGGCGCGCACGCGCCGCGACCTCCGCTGTCGCCATACCGTCCGTGGCGTGCTTCAGCAGCACCGACGCGTCGTCCGGACCGCAGTAGCCGAGCTCGTTGGGCGGAAAGGCGTAGCGGGCGAAGCGGGTCGCGCCGGACTCCGTGGTCAGGCCCATCAGCAGATCCGGGGGAGCTGTTCACCGATCGGCAGGTCGACCACCCGCGTGCCGCCGAGACCGGTGCGGGCGACGACCATGCCCGGGTGCTCGTCGACGCAGCGCCCCACCACGGTCGCCGAGGCGCCCAGCGGATGGGCCCGCATCGCCGCGAGCACCCGGTCGGCGTCGACGGGTGGGACGAACGCCAGGAGCTTGCCCTCGTTCGCGACGTACAGCGGGTCCAGCCCGAGCAGCCCGCACGCGTCACGGACGGGGTCGGGAATCGGCAGGTGTCGTTCGACCAGCTCGATCCCCACCTTGGCCGCCCGGGCGATCTCGTTGAGCGAAGCCGCAACCCCGCCGCGGGTAGGGTCGCGCAGGACGTGCACGTCCGCCCCGGTGGCCAGCATCGCGGCGACGAGGCCGTTCAGGGGCGCGGTGTCGCTCGTGACCGTCGTGCCGAACTCCAGCCCCTCCCGGCAGCTCATCACCGCGACCCCGTGGACCCCGATGTCGCCGCTGACGATCACGACGTCGTCGACGCACGCGCGGGCGGGGTGGATGTCGACGCCGTCCTGCAGCAGGCCGATCCCGGCCGTGTTGATGAAGACGCCGTCGCCGTGCCCCGCGTCGACGACCTTGGTGTCACCGGTGACCAGGCGTACGCCGGCGTGCAGCGCAGCCGCGCCGAGATCCCGCGCGACACGGGCGATCTCGGCCAGTGCCGTGCCCTCCTCCAGGATGAAGGCCGTCGAGAGCACCATGGGCGTGGCTCCCGACATGGCCAGGTCGTTGACCGTCCCGTTGACCGCCAGGTCGCCGATGCTCCCGCCGGGGAACACCAGCGGCCGCACCACGAACGAGTCCGTGGAGAACGCCAGCCGCAGGCCGCCGGCGGCCACCACCGCGGAGTCGCCCAGCTCGGCGTCGGCCGCGGCGCCGTACGCCGGCAGGAACAGGTGCTCGATGAGCTCCCCGGACATGGCCCCGCCGCCGCCGTGACCCATGACGATGGTCGGTGAGTCCCGGAGCGGAGCAGGGCAGACCCAGCCGTCCAGGTCGATCTCCGTGGGCTCAGGCATGACCGGTCTCCACGAGCTCGAGCCGGCGGTAGAGGTAGTAGGCGGCGCAGGCCCCCTCGGACGAGACCATCGTCGCGCCGAGCGGGTTGCGTGGCGTGCACTCGCGCCCGAACGCCTGGCACTCGTGCGGCTTGATCAGGCCCTGAAGCACCTCACCGGAGCGGCAGATGCTCGACTCCTCGGTGTGGATCGAGGCGACGTCGAAGCGTTGCTCGGCGTCGAAGTCGCGGTACTTCTCCGACAGCCGCCAGCCGCTGCCCGGGATCTCCCCGATGCCGCGCCAGGAGCGGTCGGTGACCTCGAAGACGTCCTGCAGCATCGCCATCGCCGCCGGGTTGCCCTCGGCCGCCACAGCACGGGGGTAGGCGTTCTCGACCTCGTGGCGGCCCGACTCCAGCTGCAGGACCGTGCGCCGGATGCCCTCCAGGATGTCCAGCGGCTCGAAGCCGGTCACGACGATCGGCACGCGGTAGCGCTCGGCCAGCGGCGGGTACTCGCGCGTGCCCATGACGCTGCACACGTGCCCGGCGGCCAGGAACGCCTGCACCCGGCAGGTGGGCGACTCCATGATCGCCGCGATCGCCGGCGGCACCAGCACGTGCGAGACCAGCAGCGAGAAGTTGTCGATACCCAGCCGCCGGGCCTGGTAGACCGTCATCGCGTTGGCCGGCGCGGTGGTCTCGAAGCCGATCCCGAAGAACACCACCTGTCGGTCGGGGTTCTCGCGCGCCAGCTTGAGCGCGTCGAGCGGGGAGTAGACGACCCGCACGTCACCGCCGGCGCTCTTGATGCGGAACAGGTCGGAGCTGCTGCCCGGCACCCGCAGCATGTCGCCGAACGAGCAGAAGATGACGCCCGGGCGCGCCGCGATCTCCAGGGCCTTGTCGATGATCTCCAGCGGGGTCACGCACACCGGGCAGCCGGGCCCGTGGATCATCTCGATCTCGGGCGGCAGGAGCTGGTCGATGCCGTGCCGGATGATGGAGTGCGTCTGCCCGCCGCAGACCTCCATGATCGCCCACGGCTGCGTCGTCGCCTCGTGGATCCGCTCCAGCAGCCGCTGCGCCAGGTCGGGGTTGCTGAACTCGTCCAGGTACTTCATCGCGTCGCCCCTTCCGCGCCGTGTCCCTCGCCGCCGTCTCCCTTGCCGCCCTGCTTCCCGCCGTCCTGTCCCTCGCCGCCGTGTCCCTCGCCGCCCTGTCCCTCGACGTCGTGTCGTACGCCGGCCTGCCGCGCCGCCAGCGCGAACCCGTCGCCGAACTCCTCCTCGAGGATGCCCATCCGCTCGAAGCTGTCCAGCGTCGCGGTCGCGGACTCCTCGTCCAGCCGCTGGATCGCGAAGCCGACGTGCACGACGACGTACTCACCGACGATCACGTCCGGGAGGTACTCCAGGCACACCTCCTTGCGCACGCCGCCGAAGTCCACCTGGGCCATCAGCGTGTCGTCACGGTCCTCCAGACTGATCACCCTGCCGGGTACGGCCAGGCACATGGGCTTCTTCCTCTCCTCAACCTGCAGACGCGACGAGCACCTGGCCGAGGGCCAGGCCGCCGTCGTTGGGCGGTACGTACCGGTGGCACAGGACGGTGAACTCTCTGTCCTGCAGTCGGTTTCGGGTCATCGACAGCAGCAGCGCGTTGGCGAAGACACCCCCGGACAGGGTGACGGTCCCGATGCCCGTCGCCGTACGGCACGTCACAGCCAGGTCCACGACGAGGCTCGCCACCGCGGCGTGGAAGCGCGCCGCGATCACCGCGGCCGGCACCCCGTCGCGCAGATCCGCGACGACGGCGCGCACCACCGGCGCCGCGTCGGCCACCGCGGGCCCCTCGCCCCGCAGACCGAACTCGTAGGCACCGCAGTCGCCCTGGTCGCGGGCGATGCCCTCGAGCTCGATGGCTGCCTGGGCCTCGTAGTCCGCGACGTGGCGGACCCCCGCCAGCGAGGAGACCGCGTCGAAGAGCCGCCCCATGCTCGAGGTCGGCGCGCACCCCAGCCCGGTCTCGAGCTGGTGCAGGAGCACACGGCGCTCGGTGCCGGGACAGGCGTTCACCGGGGGGAGGTCCGAGGCCCACGCCACGCCGGCGGCCCGCAGGTGGGCCAGCGCCATCCGGTAGGGCCGGCGGACGCTGGTGTCCCCGCCCGCCAACGGGACGTAGGACAGGTGCGCGGCCCGGGTGAACCCCTTGTAGTCGGCCAGCAGCACCTCGCCGCCCCAGACCGCGCCGTCAGTGCCGTACCCGGTCCCGTCGAAGGCGATCCCGATCACGGGGGCGTCCCCGGCCAGCCCGTGCTCGGCCATCACCGCGGCGATGTGCGCGTGGTGGTGCTGGACGGTGCGCAGCGGGCGCGTCCCGGCCCGGCTGCGGGCCCAGGTTGAGGAGCGGTAGCCGGGGTGCGCGTCGGCTGCGAGGACGGCGGGCTCGACCTGGGTCAGGGCAGACAGGTGCGCCACTGTCGCGTCGAAGGCCCGGAGCGTGGCGAGGTCGTCCATGTCCCCGACGTGCTGGCTCAGCCAGGCGTAGCGCCCCTCGGCCACGGCGCAGGTGTTCTTCAGGTCGGCGCCCACGGCCAGCGTGGCCGGCACCTCGACCGGAAGGGCGAGGGGGAGCGGTGCGTACCCGCGCGAGCGGCGTACAGGCAGCTCCTCGCCGTCGACGACCCGGACGACGGAGTCGTCGCACGGCACACGGATCGGCCGGTCGTGGCGGAGCCATCCGTCCGCGAGCCGTGCCAGCCGCTCCAGCGCGTCGTCGTCGTCATAGACGATCGGCTCGCCGCCGAGGTTGCCGGAGGTCATCACCAGCACCCCGGGTCCGCCCGGGTCGCCCGGCAGCCCGAGCAGCAGGGCGTGCAGCGGGGTGTACGCCAGGAGCAGACCGAGGTCGGGGTTTCCCGGGGCGACGGACGGCGCGAGCGGCGCGCCGCGCCTGGGCAGCAGCACCACGGGGCGCCGGGGTCCTGCGAGCAAGGCCTCGGAGACCGGGTCCAGCACCGTGAGCCGGCGGGCGGTCGCGACGTCCCCGACCATCACCGCGAACGGCTTGGCACCACGCCGCTTGCGGGCCCGCAGCGACGCGACGGCGGCCTCGCAGGAGGCGTCGCAGGCCAGGTGGTAGCCACCGAGCCCCTTCACAGCCAGGACGCCACCGGCGGCGAGCAGCGCCCGGGCGCCGGAGAGCGCCTCCTCCCGCGTGGTCCGGCGACCGGCCGCGTCGACCAGCTCGAGCGTGGGGCCGCAGTCGTGGCAGGCGATCGGCTGGGCGTGGAAGCGTCGGTCGCCCGGATCGGCATACTCGCGGGCGCAGCGGTCACACAGCGGAAACCGCGCCATCGTGGTGGTCGCGCGGTCGTAGGGGAGCGACTCGATGATGGTGAAGCGCGGCCCGCAGTTCGTGCAGGTGATGAAGGGGTGGCGGTGGCGCCGGTCAGCTGGGGTCGGCGAGCTCGCGCAGGCAGTCCGCACACGTCGCCACGTCCGGCGAGGCCAGCGTCCGACCGACCCGGTCGGTGGTCGACGCGCCGATGCTGAAACCGGTGCCGCCACGGGGGGCCACGTCGACGGCGGTGACGCCGCTCGACCACGGCCAGCGGCGGTGGCGCCTCGCGCAGCCGCTGCTGGAACGCCTCGAGTGCGAACGGTGCCCCCTCCACCTCCACGACCACCCCGGCGGAGCTGTTCGTCACCGAGCCGCTCAGCATCAGCTCGCTGGCCGTGGCGTAGACGAACGGGCGGAACCCGACGCCCTGGACGACACCCTGCACCAGGAACCGGCGGCGTGCCCGGCCCTCCCCTGACGCCGGTGGTGTCACCATGACCGCCGCTTCCCGGGGCGGCCGGACCTGCGGCCCCTCGCGCCACCGGAGTCGGATCTCGACCCGCCTGCGTGGCCTGCGTCTCGGTCTACACGAGCCGTTTCCGCGGTGTCAACGGTCCTGGAACGCCGGCGGTCGCGGACTGTCACGGCCGCGTCGCAACGGGGCGTGGGCCAGGTCCACGACGGTACGGCGCCGGGCGTACGTGCCGGTCCGCGCACCGGCGGAGGACAGACACGCGCAAGGTCTCGACGATGGATGTCGTGCCTGACGTCCCGTGTGTCGTGTGCAGTGGTCTCCGTGCCCGGCCACGACGCCCGCGCCTGGCTGGCCTCCGTGCAACAGCTCGAAGAGGACGGCTGGGACGCGCTGCTGATCCCCGACACGCTGTGGACCCCGTCGCCGTTCCCCGCGCTGGCCGCGGCGGCGGCCGTCACGTCCCGGCTGCGCCTGCGCACCTGGGTGCTCGCGGCGCCGATGCGCACCGCCGCGGCGGTGGTGCGCGAGGCGAGGCGCCCTGCAGCAGCTCTCCGGCGGGCGGTTCGAGCTGGGCATCGGCCCCGGCCGAGCGGACGCGGAGGGCGAGGCCGCACGGCTCGCCGTGCCATGGGGCAGTGCCGGGCAGCGGATCGGCCAGGTCGAGCAGGTGGCGGACGCCGTACGGCAGGGGGTCCGACCCGCGCCGCCCATCGTGGTGACCGCGGCGGGCGACCGGATGCTGGCGGCGGCCGGCCGTGTGGCCGACCGGATCGGGCTCGCGGCTCCTCCCCACGCCACGGCCGAGGACCTGGCGGCGATGGCGGGGCGGGCCAGGGATGCGGCCGCGCGGGGCGGTGCGGTGCGCACTGTCGGCCTGACCCAGCAGCTGCTCGGGATGCACGGCCGACTGGCGCAGTGGCTGGCCCGGTCCGGCCTGGATGCGGCAGCCCTGACCGCGGCGGGAGCAGTCGGGATGCCCGCGGGCGACCCCGAGGACATCATCAGCGCGGTCCTGGAGCGCCGGGACCGGCTCGGCATCGACGAGCTCGTCGTCCCCGCGGAGATGGCCGGCGACTTCCTGCCCGTGCTCCGGGGACTCGCCGTCGACCGGTGAGGCGGTGCCCCGTCCGGGACTGGACCGCCAGTGCGCGGGCCTGTCGGTATGGAGGGGGCGGGCGCACACTGGCCGAAGAGGCCGGCGGACGGCGACGCCGGCCCAACCGGTGAAGGCAGGACCCATGTCCAGTACATCCCCTCCGCGGTCCGCCGCGGCGATCGAGGACCCCGCCCAGCCCGTCCTGGACTGGTGGGTGCGCATGCTCGCCACCGAGCCGGTCCACCGCGACGAGCAGGGGGTGTGGCACGTGTTCCGCCACGCGGACGTGTCGACGGTGCTCGCCGACCCGGCCACCTTCTCCTCGGACACCAGCTCCCTCGTGCCGGACCAGGAGGACCTGCGGCTCTTCTCACGGGGCAACATCGTGGCGATGGACCCGCCTCGGCACCGGGAGGTACGCACCCTGGTGAACCAGGCGTTCACCCCGCGCGTCGTCGCCGGCCTGGAGCCGCGGATCGCCGAGGTCACGACCACCTTGCTGGACGAGGTGGCGGACCGGGACTCCTTCGACCTGGTCGACGCCCTGGCCTACCCCCTGCCGGTCACCGTCATCGCGGAGCTGCTCGGGGTGCCGGCGCAGGACCTGCCGCTGTTCCGCCGATGGGCGCAGGAGCTCTTCTCGGTGCAGGCCACGGACGCGACCGTGCTGCCGGCCGAGGACCGGACCGAGGCAGTCGCGCCGGTGATGCGGGAGATGAACAGCTATCTGCTGCACCACATCCGGGACAGGCGCGCCCACCCTGCGGGCGACCTGCTGGGGCGGCTGACCACGTCCCGCGTGCACGACGAGGGCCTGCTGGACGAGGAGATCGTCGGCCTCGCCGGCGTGCTCCTGCTGGCCGGCCACATCACCACGACGGCGTTGCTGGGCAACGCGATCCTGTCCTTCGACCGCCACCCGCAGGCGGAGGCGGAGGTGCGCGCCGACCGTTCCCTGCTGCCGGCCGCGATCGAGGAGGTGCTGCGACACCGCACGCCGTTCCCCCGGCTGGGCCGGATGACGACGACGGACGTGGAGCTGGGCGGCCGGCAGATCCCGGCGCGGGCGGTGGTCATCCCCTGGGTGGGCGCGGCCAACCGGGACCCGCGCCGTCACCCCGACCCCGCGCGGTTCGACATCCACCGCGCTCCCGGTCACCTGGCCTTCGGGCACGGCATCCACTTCTGCCTCGGCGCGCCGCTCGCCCGGCTGGAGGCCCGGGTCGCCCTCGGCCAGCTGCTGGACCGGTACGGCGCGCTCGTCGTGGACCACGAGCACACGCGGCACCAGAACCCGTGGGTCATGAGCTCGCTGCTGAGCCTGCCCGTCCACGGGATCCCGGTCGCGCCCCTGACGGCGCACGGGCCGGCCGCCCGTGCCGTCCGGGCCTGAGCCGCCTGCACCACGCCGTCACGGCCGCCGAAGCGCGTCCAGCGCGAGGTTGTGCCCTCACCGCGGTGATCCACGTATCGTCGGGAGCGTGAGGACCACCCGACTGCAGGTCACCCTCCGGGACGTCGTGCCATCGGTGGTGCGGGTCGTGGACGTCCCTGCCACCGCCACCCTGCCCGAGCTGCATGACGTCCTCCAGGCCGCGGTCGGCTGGAGCGACGCCCACCTGCACCAGTTCGTGACCGACGACACGACGTACGGCGGGCCCAACGAGGAGCTCGGGGACATCCAGCTGGACGAGACGGGGGTGCGGCTGCGCGACCTGCCGGACACGTTCGGCTACGTCTATGACCTCGGCGACGGCTGGGAGCACCAGGTGCGGGTCGTCGGCGCGGGCACCGGCGAGCCCGGCTGCGTCTACGGGGAAGGGGCCTGCCCGCCCGAGGACTGCGGGGGGCCCCCGGGATACGAGCACCTGCTGGAGGTGCTGGGCGACCCGGCGCACGAGGAGCACGAGGAGCTGAGGCGCTGGGTGGGACACGCGCGCGGACTTCGACCAGGACGAGACCGACCGGTACGTCCGGCAGGCGGTGGGCGAGGTGCCGGCCAGCGTCCGGATGCTGCTCGACCTCACCGCCGGCGGCGTGAAGCTGACGCCCGGCGGCCGGTTGCCGCGGGTGCTGGTGCGGCAGGTGCAGGAGCAGCGGCCCGGCTGGTACCCGCTGGACCGGCCCGCGTCGATCGAGGAGGACCTGCTGCCCCTGGCGGTGCTGCACAACCTGATGCGTTCGGTCGGTCTGCTGCGGCTGAGCAAGGGAGTCCTCGCCCCGACCAAGGCCGCCGGCGACGACGTCGAGGTCGTACGACGGCTGCGGACGTGGTTCGAGCCCGGCGCCTTCGCGGGGGTGGTGACCGAGCTGGTCGCCGCCGAGCTGGCCACGCGCGGGGCGCTGCACGGTGACACGCTCGCGCACCGGGTCCACCGGCTGCTGGGGCGCGGCTGGTTCCGCGGGGCGGAGCCGCTCACCGACCGCGACCTCCGGCTGGTGGTGGGCGAGATGGCCGCCGCGATGGAGGGCCTCGACCTGGTCGAGGTCGACGAACCGGTATGGCGGCCCGGGCGCTCCGCCCTGTCGCTGCTGCCGCGGGCGGCGGTCGTCGCGCGCGGCCTCGCCCAGCGCAGCGACGTGGCAGGGACGCAGCTGGTGACCCGCTGATGCGGGCAGCCCACGGGGTCGCGAGGATGGGGCGATGGCCTTCGACAACGCTGCTTCCCTTCCCCGCCCCGGCACCGCGGTCGTCACCGGCGCCTCCTCCGGCATCGGGGCCTCGTACGCCCGCCAGCTCGCCGCCGGAGGGCACGACCTCGTGCTCGTCGCCCGCCGGGCCCAGCGGCTGGAGGAGCTGGCCGACGAGCTGAGCCGGGGCGGCGCGGGCTCCGTGGAGCTCCTGCCGGCCGACCTGGCCGATGCCGCCGGGCGCGGACCCGTCCTGGACCGGCTGCGCGGCGAGGACGTCACCCTGCTGGTCAACAACGCCGGCATCAACGGCTACGGGCCGTTCGAGGAGGCCGAGCCCGCCGTCCTCGCCCAGGTCCTCGAGCTGAACGTCACGGCGCCCACGCTGCTCGCCCGGGCCGCGATCCCCGGGATGCGTGCCCGGGGTCACGGCGGCGTCGTCAACGTCGCCTCCCTGCTGGCGTTCGCCGGAGCGCTCGGGCCGGGTCCGCTGCCGCACCGGGCCGTCTACGCCGGCACCAAGGGGTTCGTGGTGACCTTCACCCGCACGCTGGCGGCGGAGCTGGCCGGCACCGGCGTCGAGGTCCAGGTGGTGTGCCCGGGCTACACCGCCACCGAGTTCCACCGGGCGCAGGGACTCGAGCCGGTGGCCGAGGACGCCACGGACGTGATCACCGTCGCGGCGCCGGCCATGGCGGCGGAGGACGTGGTCCGGGCCTCGCTGGCCGCGCTGGGCACGGGTGAGGTGGTCTGCGTCCCCGGCCTGGCCGACCCCGCCGCGGTGGAGCGCCTGCTGGAGGCCGAGGCGGGCATCCGCTCGGGCAGCGGACCGACCCTGGCCGCCCGCTACCGAGGTTGAGCCACCGACCGTCCCCACCCGGATCGAGGTAGCAGCGCCGGCCGAACGCGACCGGCCGGCGCTGCCCACTCAGCCGATGCCGGTGCCCGGCTGCCCCGTGCCGCTGCGGTCGGCGCCGCCCGGCCGGCTGCTCTCACCCGAGGGGTCCGGCGACGGCTCGCCGCTGCCGTGGCCTTGTCGACCGGACCCGGCGGTGACGTAGGGCACCTTGTGGTCGTCGTGGACACCCGCCCGGCGCTGGTAGCCGGCCACGAGCTCCAGCAGTGCCGGGCCGGTGGGCCGGCGACCGGGCCGGACGTCGCAGGTGCCGGCCTTGCTCTCCTGGATCAGGACGTTGGGGTCCAGGGAGATACCGAACAGGTCGTTGGCCGAGTCACCGGTGACCAGGCCGCTCGCGCCGAAGTGGTAGGGCAGCCACACCTGGTGCAGCACCCGGCCCTCGATCCGCAGCGGTGTGAGCCGGTCGGTGACCATGACCCGGCCCTCGACCGCGGACCGCGCCGTGACGACGTGGCACCAGCCCATGTGCTCCAGGCCGCGCTCCGCCGCCAGCTCGGGGGAGACCTCGACGAACATCTCCGGCTGCAGCTCGGAGAGGTACTCCAGGTTGCGGCTCATCCCGCCTGCGGTGTGGTGCTCGGTCAGCCGGCTCACCGTGAAGATGAACGGGAAGACCTCGCTGTGCTCCTCCGGCGGGCTGGGGTTGAGCCGGTTCTCCTTGCGCTCGTACTCCTTGCGCGTCGGGTTGCCCTGCTGGGCGTAGAGGGGGTTGCGGAAGACGGACTCGGCCGGCTCGTAGTGCGTCGGCAGGGGGCCGTCGACCAGGCCCTGCGGGACGAACAGCGAGCCCTTGCCGTCGCCCTGCATGACGAACGGGTCGTCCCCGGCCAGGCCCTCGGTGCCTGAGGCGCCCTCGGGCGGCTGGTACGACGGCGGCTTGTGCAGCTCGAAGTCGGGCACGTCCTGCCCGGTCCAGGAACCGGCCTCCTCGTCCCACCACACGTAGGCCTTGCGCTCGCTCCACGGCTTGCCCTCCGGGTCGGCCGAGGCACGGTTGTAGAGCATCCGCCGGTCGGCCGGCCACGCCCAGCCCCACTCCGGGCCCACCCAGGACTGCTCGGTGCGCGGCGTGCGCCGGGCAGCCTGGTTGACGTTGTCCTTGTAGACGCCGGTGTAGATCCAGCAGCCGCCGAGGGTCGTGCCGTCGTCCTTCATCTCGGTGTAGGTCGACAGGGCCCGACCGGTGGCGACCTCGTAGCCGTTGATCTCCTTCAGCACCGCCTCGGCGCTGGGGTCGGCGGTCTCCCCGTGGACGGGGTAGTCCCAGGCCAGGTCCAGCAGCGGACGGTCGCGCTCCAGGGTGGAGTCGGCCAGGCGCTCCCGGATCATCCGGCCCAGGTGGTAGAAGAACCACAGCTCGGAGCGGCAGTCGTCAACCGGCTCGACGGCCTTCTCGCGCCACTGCAGCACCCGCTGCGTCTGGGTGAACGAGCCTTCCTTCTCCACGTGGGAGGCTGCCGGGAGCAGGAACACCTCGGTGCGACACTCCTCGGTCACGATCTCCCCGGTCTCGATCTCGGGCGCGTTCTTCCAGAAGCTCGCGCTCTCGATCTCGAACAGGTCCCGCACGACGAGCCAGTCGAGGTTCGCCATACCGAGTCGCTGGGCCCGTCCGTTGGCGGAGCCGACGGCGGGGTTCTGCCCGAGCAGGAAGTAGCCCTTGACCTTGCCGTCGATCATGTCCAGCACCGTGCGGTAGGTGCCGTGGTCACCGGTGATGCGGGGCAGGTAATCGAAGCAGAAGTCGTTGTCCGGCGTGGCTGCCTCGCCCCACCAGGCCTTGAGCATGTTGACGCCGTAGGCGCCGGCCTGGTCCCAGAAGCCCTTGGACCCGGGGTGACGCACGCTGTCCACCCACGCCTCCAGGCTCTGGTGGTCCTGCGCGTTGGGCATGGGCAGGTAGCCGGGGAGCAGGTTGAACAGCGTGGGGATGTCGGTCGACCCCTGGATGCTGGCGTGACCGCGCAGGGCCATGATGCCGCCGCCCGGGCGCCCCATGTTGCCCAGCAGCAGCTGCAGGATGGCGCCGGTGCGGATGTACTGCACGCCGACGCTGTGCTGGGTCCAGCCGACGCTGTAGACCAGCGCGGTGGTCCGGTCCCGGCGCGAGTTGGCCGTCCACGCCTCGCAGAGCTCGAGGAACGTCTCCCTGGAGATGCCGCACGCCTGCTCGACCATCTCGGGGGTGTAGCGGGCGTAGTGCCGCTTGAGCACCTGGTAGACGCAGTTGGGGTGCTGCAGCGTCTCGTCCCGCGGCGGGTGCCCGGCCACGCTCAGGCCGTGGGTCTCGTGCTGGAGCGCGCTCGCGGTCTCCCGCTGCATCTGGTGGTCCTGCCGGTCCGTCCCGTCCTGCTCCTGGCCGGCGTACTGCCAGCTGGTCGGGTCGTAGGTGCGGGTCTCGGGGTCGAACCCGGAGAACAGCCCGTCCAGGTCCTCGGTGTCGACGTAGTCGTCGCTGAGGATCGTCGCGGCGTTGGTGTAGGCCACGACGTAGTCCCGGAAGTCCAGCTCGTTCTGCAGGACGTGGTTGATCACCCCGCCGAGCAGCACGATGTCGGTGCCGGCGCGCAGCGGGATGTAGGTGTCCGCCAGGGCGCTGGTCCGGGTGAACCGCGGGTCGACGTGGATGACCTTGGCGCCGCGCGCCTTGGCCTCCATCACCCACTGGAAGCCCACCGGGTGGGCCTCGGCCATGTTGGAGCCCTGGATGACGATGCAGTCAGCGTTGGACAGGTCCTGCAGGAAGTTCGTGGCGCCGCCACGACCGAAGCTGGTCCCCAGACCGGGGACGGTGGCGGAGTGTCAAATACGCGCCTGGTTCTCGATCTGGATGGCGCCCATCGCGGTGAACAGCTTCTTGATGAGGTAGTTCTCCTCGTTGTCCAGCGTGGCCCCACCCAGGCTGGCGATCCCCATCGTCCGGCGCACCTTGCGGCCCTGGTCGTCGATTTCCTGCCAGGTGTCGGCGCGGGCCTTGACCACCCGGTCGGCGATCATCTCCATCGCCGTGTCGAGGTCGAGGTCCTCCCACTCGGTGCCGAAGGGGCGCCGGTAGCGCACCTTGGTCTGCCGGCGCGGGCTGGTGACGAGGTTCTTGCTGGCCGAGCCCTTGGGGCACAGGCGCCCGCGCGAGATCGGGCTGTCGGGGTCGCCCTCGATCTGGACGACCTTCTCGTCCTTGACGAAGACCTTCTGGCCGCAGCCGACGGCGCAGTACGGGCAGACGCTCCTCGCGACCCGGTCCGCGGTCACGGTGCGCGGGGTGATCTGCTCGGTGTGCGCCGAGCGCACGGCAGCCCCACGGCCCAGCTGGTCGTCCCTGGTCAGCTGGCGCAGCACCGGCCATGACAGGAACGTCTTGCGAGCGTCCATCCGCGCGCCTCCTTCGTCGGGCGCCAACGTACCCACCCTGTCGCGGGTCCAATCACCCGGGCGTCGCGGGTAGGAGCGCGAACTGGTTCTTCCGGGCCATTGACCCGAGCGGCTGCCATGCCATTGGGTCGGCACCACGGCGCCCGACCACGGGGGCCCAGGGGGAAGGCACCGTCGATGCGCCGGTCTGCACGTCAGCTGTTGGTCGGGATCCTTGCCGGGACGACGGCGGTCACGGGGGTGATCCTCGCGCCACTGCAGGCGGGTGCGGCTCCAGCCGGTCGTCACCCTGCCGCCACGACGGCCTCGGCTCCGACGGCCGTCCCGGCACCCGGAGCCACGGCCGGGGCCGTCGTGACCGCCCGGTCCCGGCCCGCACCCGCGCGGACGCTCACCCTGGTGACCGGTGACCGGGTGACGGTCCGGACGGTCGCGGGCAGGACGACGTACGCCGTGAGCCCCGCCCGCCGCTCCGGTCCGGGCGCCGCGCTGCGCACCCTCCACCTCGGGAGTCACGACTACGTCATGCCGGTCGTGGCGCAGGCCTTCCTCGGGAGCACCCTGGACCCGGCCCTCTTCGAGGTGAGCGCCACGGCCGGTGCCGCGGCTGCCCCGGCCGCGACGGTGCCGGTGCGGATCACCCACAGCGGTGGCCGGCCGACCCTGCCGGGCGTGACCGTCACCGCCGACGCCGGTGGGATCGCCTCCGGCTACCTGACCAAGGCGTCCGCCCGCGTCTTCGGCGACGCCCTGGTGCGCCAGTGGACCGCCGACCGCAGGGCCGGCCGCGCGCAGGCCTCAGGGCTGTTCGCCGGCATCCGGCGGATCAGCACCGTCGACGCCGCGCCGGCGCGGGTCTCGCCCCGGTTCGCGATGCTCACGCTGGTGATCAAGGGGATCGACGCCTACGGCAAGCCCATGGACGGCGGCGCGGGACTGTTCATGAACGTCGACGACGGGCGCAAGTACGTCGGGTTCGTGGACATCGAGGGCGGTGAGGCGCGGGTGAGCCTTCCGGCGGGCCACTACAGCGGCGAGGTCGACTGGGCCGGGATGTCCGCCACGACGAGCACCCTGGTCGTGCGCTCGGTGCCCGTGCCGCAGCTCACGGTGACCTCGTCGGGCCAGCGGCTGACGATCGACGCCCGCCAGGCCACGGCTGCCCCGAGGGTCACCACGCCCCGCCCGGTCGGCAGCGACAGCGAGGAGACGTTCGCCTACAACCGGGTGGACGCCACCGGCCGCAGCAGCATCAGCGTGGGGAACACCATGGGGACGGACACCGACTACCGGGTCAGGCCGACACCGGCCGTGACCGTGGGCACCCAGGGCTTCGCGACGGCCTACCACCTGCAGGCACCGGGTGCCTCGCCCGCCTACACCTACGACCTCGCCTACTCCTCGAAGGCCGTGGCTGCGGACCAGACCCACCGCGTGTCCGCCGCGCAGGTGTCCACGATCAGCGCGCGGTACGACACCGACCAGCCCGGCCGTGACGTCGCCTTCGCCCGCTACGCCATCGATCCCACGACCGGCTGGTCCGTGTTCTCGATGTCGCCGCTACGGACCCCGCTGCGGCGCACGGAGTACGTCGTCGGTGCCGGCGGCCAGCTGTGGGGCGAGCTGGAGATCGGCAACGACCTGGCCGACGACCCCGCGGGCATCGACGCGGTGCGTGGATATCCGGCGGGGACGCAGCGGTCGGTCAGCTGGCGACGCGGTGCGCTCGGCGCCGGCATCCCTGCCCTGGACGCGACCGTCCCTGCGGGCTTCTGCTACGCCTGCCGTACCGGCAACACGCTGGGGCTGGCTCTCGCGCCGTTCACCGACGCCGAGCCCGACCACGTCGGCGAGCTGGCCCCGTCGCCCGACGGGTCGCCCGTCACGCACCTGACCCTCTCCAGCGGGCGGACCGTGCTCGTGGACCGTGACGACGCGCTGGGCGCGGCCGTGACGGTGCCCGCGGGCACGGCGTCGTACAAGGCGGTGCTGGATGTCGACCGTTCCTGGGCCGGGACGACCACGTCGACGCGCTCGCACACCGAGCTGGCGTTCTCCTCGTCCGCCGGTGCGGGCCCGGTCGCGCCGAAGGGGCTGCCGTGCAGCGACGACCCGCACGCCACCTGCCGTGTGCTGCCCGTGCTGCAGGCCAAGGTGGTGCTGCCCACCTCGAGCACCGGCACGCTGCCGGCGGGCACCTCGACCGTCGACGTCGTCGCGGCCCGCGTGCAGGGCGCTGCCGCGGCCCCGGTCAGCAGCGCCGCCCTGGAGCTGCGCCCGGCCGGCTTCGGCTGGGCGGCGTTCCCCGTCAAGGCGGTTGGTGGCGGCCGCTTCCGCGCGGCTGTGGACCTTCCGGACTTCCTCGCCGGGCGGCCCTTCGACGTGAGGTTCAGCGCCAAGGACGCCGGTGGCAGCAGCTTCACCCAGACCGTCGTGCGCGCCTTCTCGCTGCGGGCCACCTCAGCGGGGACCTCGGCGGGGGCCTCGGCGGGGACCTCGGCGGGGGTCTCGAGCACGGCCGCGCCCGGGGCCACGGCTGCAGGGCCCGCGCCGAGCGCCCTGCAGGTGCCGCCGGCCGCTGCTGCCGCAACCGGCCCGTGGGCCCGGCCGGTGCACCGTGCCTGCGGATCCGCCGCACGCGGCGAGGTGTCGTGCCTGGCCCGGTGGCGCACGGGGGCGGGTGCGGGCCAGCTGGCCCGGGTGGGCGCCGCGACCCGGACGGCGGTCAGCGCGCCGGACCTCGGGTTCGGGCCGGCCGACCTCGCCGCGGCCTACCGGCTGGACCCGAGCCGCGGCGCCGGGCAGACGATCGCCATCGTCGACGCCTATGACAACCCCAGGGTCGAGGCGGACCTGGCCGTCTACCGCAAGGCGTGGGGCCTGCCCTCGTGCACCAGCGCCACCGGGTGCTTCCGCAAGGTCAACCAGCGCGGGGCCACCAGGCCGCCGCAGGCTGATGCCGGGTGGGGGGTCGAGATCGCCCTCGACGTCCAGGCCGTCTCGGCCGCGTGCCCGCGCTGCCGGATCCTGCTGGTGGAGGCCGACTCCGAGAGCCTGCAGGACATGGGGACCGCGGTGAACCGGGCCGTGGCCATGGGCGCCAAGGTCGTGTCCAACAGCTACGGCGCGCCCGAGTCCGGCCAGACGATGGCCCTGGGGCGCCGGTACTTCACGCACCCGGGAGTGGCGATCGTCGCCGCCTCCGGGGACGACGGGTTCCAGCCGGCGTCGTTCCCCGCGGTCTGGGGCAGCGCCATCGCCGTCGGCGGCACCACGCTCAGCCACTCCGGCACCGCATGGGTCGAGAAGGCATGGACGGGCGCGGGCAGCGGCTGCTCGGCGTACATCACCAAGCCCGCCTGGCAGCACGACCGACACTGCGGGATGCGGACCACCTCCGATGTGTCTGCCCTGGCCGATCCCGAGACCGGCCTGGCCGTCTACGACACCTTCGGCCTCGGCGCCGACAACGGCTGGATCGTCGTCGGTGGCACGAGCCTGGCGGCGCCGCTGGTGGCGGGGATGGTCGGCGCCGCCGGCAACGCCTCCAGGTTGGGCACGGCGCAGTGGATCTACGACCACCGCACCGGGCTCGCGGACGTCGTCCGCGGCAGCAACGGCTACTGCGGCAACGACTACCTCTGCACGGGCACCAAGGGGTACGACGGCCCGACCGGCCTGGGCAGCCCCCGCGGACTGAGCGCCCTGTAGACCTGTCAGGGAGTGGACGGGGGAGGGACGGGGGAGCTGCTTCGGGACCGCCGCCTCGTGTGCGCGCTGAGTCGGCGCAGCAGCTCCGCGGGCGGCCAGTCCTGTTCGAGCGCGCGCCGGAGCAGGTCTGCCTGGCTCTCCGGCGCGAGGCCGTCCACCGGCTGGTCGCGGTCGAGGTCGGTCGGGAAGGGGTACCCCTCGGCGGCAGCAGCGACGACGTGGTCGAGGGCGCGCCCGTCCATCCCGGCGGCTCGGCGCCGGCGCAGCACCGGGTAGACGGCGGCCACGACCGCCGCCCGGTCCACCGTCTCCATCGCCCTACCGAACGCCGAGGACACCTGCAGCAGGTTCGCCATCCGCCGTACGTCCCTGGAACGGTTGGCACCCGCGCCGTGGATCACCGCCGGGTTGAAGAAGACCGCGTCGCCCGCGCGCAGCTCCAGCTGCACGTGGTGGTCGGCGAAGTACGACGCGACCTCGGGCCGGTGGACCGCGACGTACCCGGCGGCATCGTGCTGGGAGTACGGCAGGTAGAGCGTCGGACCGGTCTCCACCGGCATGTCACAGTGCGCGACCGCACCCTGCAGGGTGAGGGCGGGGGAGAGCCGGTGCACGTGCGCCGGGAACCGCGCCGCCTGCGCGGCGGACATGAACCCGAGGTGGTAGTCCCGGTGCGGCACCTGGGCCGCGCCCCCGGGGTTGACCACGTTGACCTGGGAGGTGACCTGGTAGCCGGGGCCGAGCCACGCCTGCGCGACCAGGGCGAGCACGTCATTGGCGTAGTAGTCGGCGAACAGCTCGGGGTCCCGCAGCGCGAGCTTGTCCAGCGCACCCCAGACCCGGTCGTTGGCCCCCGGCGCCGCGAAGTGGTCGCCCGCGGTGGCACCGGCGGCTGCCTGTGCCGCGATCATGGCGCCGAAGGCCTCCGTGGCCCGGTCCACGACCCTGCGGTCGGGGAACGCACCGGCGAACAGCACGATGCCGGGCCCGGTCAGGAGCGCACGTGCCAGTTCCGCCTGTACGGCGCGCCGGCCCTCCTCGGTGGCGGCCTCCGTCCGGGCGCGGTCGCCGTAGACCAGGACGTCCTCCTCCACCGCCTCGGCGTAGGGGTAGTCGGCCAGCAGCGTGTGCCGGTCGACGGCCCTGGCCAGGTCCTCCAGGGTGCTGCTCTCAGCGTCGAACCAGCCGCCGGCGTCAGTACGGGGGCTCGTCATGGGTCCGTTCCTCTGCTCTGCTCGGCGCGTGCCCTGCTCGGTGCAGTGGGAGGGGTCCACGGTATGCGGGGTGTGCCGGGCGTCAACCCCTCGGCGAGCCGAGCCGAGTCCAAACTGAGCCGAACCGCGCCGGGCTGACCGCCGACGACCCCGCCGGACACGACGACCGATGAGAAGTGGCAGCGTCCGTGGTCCGTGGTAGACACGCACACGGTCCGCCGGGCAGCGGCGGTGGGACGAGGGGAGAGCTGGACGATGACCTCGGACAGCGAGCGCACCGCGCTCACGGACGTGCTGGCCGGCCAGCGCCGGCACCTGCTGGGCGCCCTCGAGGGACTGTCGGAGGACGACCTGCGCCGCCCGGTGCTGCCGTCGGGGTGGAGCGCGCTCGGGCTCGTCCAGCACCTGGCCCTCGACGTGGAGCGGTTCTGGTTCCGCGCGGTCATCGCCGGGGAGACCGTCGACCTCCCCGAGGGTACGCAGGGCTGGCAGGTCCCGCCCGGGACGAGTGTGGAGGAGGTGCTCGGGCTCTACCGCGACGAGACCGCGAGGGCCGACGCCGTGATCGCCGGGCGCGACCTGGCCAGCGGCCCCGACTTCTGGTCCCCGGATTTCTTCGGCGAGATGCCCGCGATGAACCTCCGCGAGACGCTGCTGCACGTCATCACCGAGACCGCTTGCCACGCCGGCCATCTCGACGTGGTGCGCGAGCTCATCGACGGCAAGCAGTGGCTGGTGCTCACCTGAGGGTGACCGGCACCGCCACCGCTAGCGGCACTGGTAGCGGCGCCGCCACGGGTTACCGCAGCCCCATAGGCGTCGAGGGCCGTCAGCGGGCGACGGCCGCGCGCTGCGTCCCGGTGAAGGAGAAGCCGACGACGCTGGAGAGGCCCTGGAAGTCGTTGTTCGCCGAGTCCGGGAGCGTCACCTTGACCAGCAGGTTGTCGACCTGGCCCGCGCTCAGCGAGGAGAGCGGGCTGACCGGCACGGCGGCGGCGATGGCGGGGCGCGCCGCCAGCACCGTCGTGGGGGAGGCGCAGGTGTAGCTGATGCGGGGCGCGGCGCCCACCTGGGTCCACGCAAGCGGACAGGACTGGATCTGCAGCTGGATGCCGTTGGCCTGGTCGGTGTCCAGCCTGGAGGACGTGGTCGCCGCCGTCGTGAGCGTGACCGACGAGAGGTCCTGGTCACCGGTGTTCGCGAGGACCAGGGGCTGGCTGATGGTGTCGCCGGCCACCATGCCGGTGACGGGCACGGCCAGCGGGTTCGTGGCGCCGCCGGGGCCGAAGGCGATCCGCACGGTGCCGGAGGCGACAGTGGCGCTGGCGGCGGTGGTGGAGGTGAAGGTACCGAAGGTGCCCAACCCGGCGACGCTCGCGGCGGCACCGATGAGGACGGTCGAGGCGAGGACCTTGCCGCCGGTGCTGCTGAGGCTGATCTGCATGAGGGGCTCCGTGGTCGTTCGTCGATGGGGACGGGGTCCGTCCGGTTGACGACCACTCTGAGGCGCCCACCTCAAGGGGCGGCGGCGTGCAGCCGCAAGGAAATCCTCCCAGCTCGCGAGAACCTCAAGGCCACCTCAAGAGCACCAAGCTGCCCGTCCGCGAGGGCCGCGAGGGCGGCGAGGGTGGCCGCGGAGCCGCCGACCCCAGGAGCTCAGGCGGCGACGGGGGCGGCGACCCACATCGGGCCGCCGTTGGTCTGGACGATCTCGGCCAGCACGGCGTAGCCGACGCGACAGCCGGCGTCCTCCCACACGAAGGTGTCGCCGGGGCCGACGTCGCGCACCAGCGGCCAGCGTTCGTTGTCGTGCGGGCCGCCTCGGCAGAGCGCGTAGCGGGGGGTGACCACGGGAAGGCTCATACCTGCTTGTGTGCGGACGGGCCCGATCTCTTACACGCCGGGCGGGGCCCCTTCCTGGGCGTTCCCGCGCCCGCGGCCCGGCGCTACGATCGACGCGAAGGGATGCCGGTCCCGGCGATCTGCACGTCGAAGGCGGCGGCACGATGACCACAGCTGCGCAGCGCGCGAGGGCCCAGCCGCCGCACGTCCCCATCGAGGACCACGGCATCATCGGCGACCTGCACACCGCGGCACTGGTCTCGACCGACGGCGACATCGACTGGCTGTGCCTGCCGAGGTTCGACTCCCCGTCGGTGTTCGCCGCGCTGCTCGACGAGGAGCGCGGCGGCCGGTTCACGGTCCGCTGCACCGGCGCCACCCGCACGAAGCAGATGTACCTGCCCGACTCCAACATCCTGCTGACGCGCTTCCTCGGCGAGAACTGCGTGGGGGAGGTCGTCGACTTCATGGTCCCGCACGAGCACGGCCGCGACGGCCGGGGCGCGCACCAGGTGGTCCGGCTGGTGCGCGCCGTGCGCGGGCGGGTCGAGGTCGAGGTCCACTGCGCCCCGGCGTTCGACTACGGCAGGGCCCGCACCGAGGTGGACATCGTCGAGGGGGCCGGAGCCTTCTTCTCCTCCCCGGTCGGGCAGCTCGTGCTGCGCTCCACCGTCCCGCTGGTCGCCGACGGCGCCGCCGCGGTCGCCCGCCCCGTCCTGGAGGAGGGGGAGGCGCTGGCCCTGGCGCTCTCCCGGCGCGGGTCGCCCAAGCCGCTGGACCTGGTCGAGGTCGACGACCTGCTCGCGGCGACCCTGTCCTACTGGCAGCGCTGGATCCGCCGCTCCCGTTACCACGGCCGCTACCGCGAGATGGTCGAGCGCTCGGCGCTCACGCTAAAGCTCCTGGTCCACCAGCCCACCGGTGCCCTCGTCGCCGCGCCCACCACGTCGCTGCCCGAGGCGCTCGGGGGCACCCGCAACTGGGACTACCGCTTCACCTGGGTCCGCGACGCGGCCTTCACCGTCTATGCGTTGATGCGGCTGGGGTTCACCGACGAGGCGGCCGCGTTCATGACGTGGCTGGAGGCGCGCTGCACCGACACCCCGGCCGGCTGCGGGCTGCAGATCCTCTACAGCATCGACGGCGGTCCGGTGCCCCAGGAGGTGAGCCTGGACCACCTGAGCGGCTACGGCGGCTCACGGCCGGTGCGCATCGGCAACGGGGCGGCGGACCAGCTCCAGCTGGACATCTACGGCGAGCTGATGGACTCGGTCTACCTCTACAACAAGTACGGCGAGCCGATCTCCTACGACCTGTGGGTGGCCCTCGGCCGGCAGCTGGACTGGCTGGAGAAGCACTGGGAGGAGGCTGACTGCGGCGTCTGGGAGGTGCGCGGGCCGCGACGGCGGTTCACCTACTCCAGCCTGATGACCTGGGTCGCGTTCGAGCGGGCCGGGCGCATCGCCCAGCAGCGGGGGCTGCCGGCGCCGCTGGCACAGTGGCGCGACGCCGCCGACCGCGCCTATCTGCACGTGCAGGACTGCGGCTGGAACCCGGCGCGCCGCGCCTACGTGCAGTACCCCGGCAGCACCACCCTGGATGCGGGGGCCCTGGTGATGCCGCTGGTGCAGTTCTCCGGCCCCAGCGACCCACGGTTCCTGTCGACCCTGGACCGGATCGAGGCCGAGCTGGTCACCGACAGCCTGGTCCACCGCTACCACACCGACGGCAGCGACGGGTTCTCCGAGCCGGAGGGCACCTTCAACCTGTGCTCGTTCTGGTACGTCGAGGCGCTCACCCGCGCCGGGCGGCTGGACCAGGCGCGGCACACGTTCGAGAAGATGCTCACGTACGCCAACCACCTCGGCCTCTACGCCGAGGAGATCGGGCCGTCCGGCGAGGCCTTGGGCAACTTCCCGCAGGCCTTCACCCACCTGGCCCTCATCAGCGCGGCCGTCAACCTCGACCGGGCCCTGGCGCCATGACCGGAACGTCTGAGCCGAACGGCGCCGGCCCGGTCCCTCCCGCGTGGGCGCGGGTCGAGGTCCACCCCGGGGCCGGAGTCGTCGACCGGCACGACGACGCGGTTCTCGTGCTGCCCTCGGTGGCGCCGGCACAGCATGACCGGGCGCTCGAGCTGCTGTCGGTGCACCAGCGCGGTCCCGACCCCACCGGTCGCCGTCGGATCCGTTACGCGGCATGGCTGCTCACCGAGGCAGAGCCCGGGGAGGTGCCCGACTTCGCGCTGCTGCTCCGGGCCGGCGGGACGCTGCTCGTCCTGGTCCACGGCGACGTCACGGTGAGCATCGACGGCCCGGAGCCCGAGACCCTCAACGCCGCGCAGTCCCTGTCCTGGCTGGAGCGCAGGGTCGACGCGCCGTACGACGCGGTCACGGTCACCGGCCCGGGTGGAGCCGCCGCACACGCTGCGGCGGCGGTGCCGTTCGACCTCAGGGAGGGCACGGTGCCCGGTGGGGGCGTGACCCTGCAGGCGACGACGCACCGCCCCGGTACGCCGGTCGCGAAGCCGGTGCCCGAGCCGGTGTCCGAGCCGGCGACATCGGTACCCGAGCCGGGAATGTCGATGCCTGGGCCGGCGATGTCGACACCCGAGCCGGCGATCTCGGTACCCGAGCCACCACGGCAGACAGCCACCCCGCGGGCACCGGAGCGTCTGCCGGAGCAGGCGGTGACCACGAGCCAGACGGTGCTGCGGTCGGCGGCGCCTTTTCGCAGCGTGCGGCTCGGGGCAGGTCGGCGGCAGGACCCCACCGCCGGGCGGCGCGCGCCGCTGCCGGTCGGCACCGCGCCGTCCGGCACCCCCGCGCCGCCGCGCCCCGGGGAGGTGGAGATGGTCGAGGGGGTGAGCTGTCGCAACGCGCACTTCAACGACCCGGACGCGGCCACCTGCGCGTCCTGCGGCGCCCCGCTGGAGCGCGGCGCGGGCCGGCACCAGGAGCCGCGGCCGCCGCTGGGTGTGCTCGTCACGGACGAGGGCTCGGTGTTCACCGTGACCGGGGACTACGTCATCGGTCGCGACCCGGGCCGCGCGGCAGCCGTGCTGTCGGGGCGGGCCCGGCCACTGGTGCTGCAGGACGCGGAGCACAGCACCTCCCGGGTCCACGCCCGGCTGACCCTCTCCGGCTGGAAGGTGATGGTCAGCGACGGCGGCTCGGCCAACGG
The DNA here is from genome assembly GCA_963724015.1 of uncultured Actinomycetota bacterium. Lineage (GTDB taxonomy): Bacteria > Actinomycetota > Actinomycetes > Actinomycetales > Dermatophilaceae > CAVRTM01. Next base: position 108,566 of record CAVRTM010000003.1, on the reverse strand, counting down.
CACGTTCGTCAGCCGCAGCGGTCCGGCCGGGCCCTGGACGTCCGTGCCCCCGGAGCCCGGCGAACGGCTGTATCCGGGGAACCGGGTGCGGATCGGGAAGCGACAGCTGCTGTTCGACTGCTACCACGAGCCGCTGCGACCCTGAGACGACGCTGCAGGAAGGAGCACGGGCGATGGACGGCGCCGCCGACTACGTGTTCCTGCGCGAGCTCGGCCGCGGGCTGCACGGCCGGGTCTTCCTGGCCCGGACCCCGGCGCGGCTGGGTGTGGACGAGCCGCAGGTCGCGGTCAAGGTGCTGCTGGCACCGGCGAGCGACGGCGGGTTCGAGGCGCTGGTCGGTGAGCTCGAGGCCTTCACCGAGGTCGGGTCGCCCCGGCTGGTCCCGGTGCACGACGTGGCCATGGACGGCGGGATGATGTTCTACGCCATGCGCCACCTGCCGCTGGGCTCCCTGGCGGCCCCGACCCGGGAGGTGTCACGGCGGGAACGGCTGGGGGCCGTCGCGCGGGCCGCCCGCGCGGCGCACGAGCTGCACGAGGCCGGCATCGTGCACCGGGCCATCAAGCCCAGCAACATCCTGCTGGACCCGGCCGGGGCGGTGCTCGCCGAGCCGGCGGTGGCGCACCTGGTCGCGCGCGGGCAGCCCCTGACGGGGCTCAGCACCCGCGGCGGCTGGGACCTGGAGCTGGTCGACCCGGCGCTGATGAGGGGTGGCCCCGCGGGACGGGCCAGCGACATCTGGGCGCTGGGCGTCACGCTGCACCTGGCCCTCACCGGCTACGGCCTCTACCCGGCGCTCGTCTCGGCCGACCCCATGGTCGCGGTGCGGATGTACCTGCGCAGCCAGCCCGAGCCCGATGCCGACCTCTCCGACGGTGAGCGGGCCGTCGTCGTCCGCGCGCTGCAACCAGAGCCCGGGAAGCGGTACGAGACCGCGGACGAGATGGCCGCGGACATCGAGCAGGTGGCCGGATGAGACGGCGGGCGCGGTCGTCGGGGCGCGGCGACGCCGGCCGCACGTTCGCCATGTTCCGCCGCTACGGCGCCGGTCAGCGCGGCACGTTCGTGCTCGCCGTGGTGCTGATGGCGGCCGAGGCGATCACGGCCATCGCGCTGCCCGCCCTGATCGGCAGCCTGATCACCTTCCTCAAGGACGGCCGTGCGTGGCACCCGCTGGGTCTCGTCCCCTCGGCCGCCGCCACCATCCCGCTCCTCGCAGCCTCCATCGTGGTGGTCACGGCCGCGAACAGCCTGGCCGACTCGCTGTCGGAGATCTCGCTGGCCAAGGCCGGCCGCGCCCTCGGCTACAACCTGCGCACCGCACTGTTCAGCCACCTGCAGAAGCTGTCGCTGGCCTTCCACGTCCGCCGCAGCACCGGCGACGTGCTCACCCGCATCACCGGCGACGTCCAGGCCCTCGAGGAGTTCGTCGTGGACTCCGTCAGCGACCTGGTGGGCAGCATGATGCTGCTGGTCGGCACGCTGGCCTACCTGTTCTCGCAGTCGTGGCGGATCGCGCTGCTGGCGCTGATCATCGTTCCGCTGCTGGCCATGGTGTCCAGCTACTTCGCCCGCCGGATCAAGGCCGCCGCCAAGGAGCTGCGCGCCCGCGAGGGCGACCTGGCCTCCACGGCGCAGGAGATGCTCGCCACGATCAGTGTGGTCCAGACCTACGGCCGGACCGGCCACGAGCAGCGCAAGTTCGCCGCCGAGAGCCGCTCGGCGATGGATGCGGTCCTGCGGACGGCGCGGCTGGAGGCGGTGTTCGGCTTCACCGTCAGCCTCCTGGAGGCCGTCGTCATCGCCGTGGTCGTCCTGGTCGGTGCACGGCTGGTCGACTCCGATGCGATCACCGCCGGCGCGCTCGTGACCTTCATCCTGCTGATCCAGGGCATGTTCAAGCCCACCCGGCGAATCATCAAGGAGTGGAACACCGTCGGCAAGATCTACGCCAGCGTCGAGCGGATCAGTGAGCTGCTGGACCGTGAGCCGGCCGTCCGCGACCTCGAGGGTGCCCGGCCGGCGCCGCCGCTGACCGGCGCGATCGAGTTCCGCGACGTCAGCTTCGCCTACCAACCGGCGACCGAGGACGACGCCGACGGGCCGAGCCGGCTGACCCTGCAGTCCCTCAGCTTCACGATCGAGGCCGGCGACGTCGTGGCCCTGGTGGGGCACAGCGGCGCCGGCAAGAGCACGATCGCCCAGCTGCTGCCCCGGCTGTACGACCCGCAGGCGGGTGCGGTGCTGATGGACGGCCACGACATCCGGGCGTTCACGATGGAGTCCCTGCGGGCGCAGATCAGCATGGTCCTGCAGGAGACCATCCTGCTGCGCGGCACGGTGGCCGAGAACATCGCTTACGGGCGTGAGGGCGCGACCTTCGAGGATGTCGTCACCGCCGCCCAGCGGGCCCAGGCGCACGACTTCATCCTCGCCATGCCGCAGGGTTACGACACGGTCCTGGGGGAGCGGGCGGCGACCCTGTCCGGCGGGCAGCGCCAACGGCTGGCGATCGCCCGCGCGTTCATCCGCGACACCCCGGTGCTCGTGCTGGACGAGCCGACGACGGGCCTGGACGCGCAGTCCTCGGCCCTGGTGACGGCTGCGCTGCAGGGTCTGCTGCGCGGCCGCTCGGCCGTCATCGTGTCCCACGACCTGAACCTCATCCGGGCCGTCGACCGGATCCTCGTCCTCTCCGCCGGTCGCGTCCTCGAGGAGGGGACACCGGCGGACCTGCTGGCCCGCGGCGGCCTGTACGCCGACCTGTACGCCAGCCAGTTCGGGGAGGCCGTCGCCGACGCCATGCCGGAGGGCGCCCGGGTCGCCCTGCCGGCAGGTGTCGCGGCGGGGGCCGGAGCTCGCCCGCCGGCCGACCTCCACTCCGCCGTGGAGGACGGTGCGATGGCTGCCCGGGCGGGGGCGCAGGCCCGGGAGGCCGTCTCCGTGGCGGCCGACGCCGGCCGTGCAGGCGGCGACGAGTGCCGACCAGGCCTCGGCGTTCGAGACCGTGCTGATGGAGGCGGTGCCGCTACCGGCGTCCAGGGAGGAGTTCGCCCAGCTCACCGGTTGGGGGGCTCCCGTGGGTGGCGGCAGGACCGGGCCGGTGCCGGTCGACGGCGACCTCGACCCGCTGCGCAGCCCGGCGCTGCGCCACGCGCTGCCGGGGCTGCTCGAGGCGCTGGACCCGGCGGCGATGGCCCCACGCCTCCAGGGGCTGCTGGCCGACGGGTGGGCGCTGGACTCCTGCATACCGGGCCGGGTCGTCGTCGACCCGCAGTCGGGGGCGGCGCTGCGGTACCGGTTGCGGCTGCGGCACCGGGACACCGGCGACCTCACCGAGCGCCTGGTGGGTGGTCACGTCTTCGGCTCAGCGGAGCGTGCGGACCACTGGCTGGCCCGGCTGGTGCCCCTGGCCCGTGCGGTCGAGGGCCGTGAGGACGTCGCCGTCTTCGCCCAGGTGGCCGACTGCGTGCGACCCCTGCACCTGGTGCTCCACGCGTTCCCACTGGACCCGGAGCTGCCGGGGCTGGCGGCGGCCACCGATCCGCGACGGATGGCAGGGCTGCTCGAGCCCGCGCTGCCGAGCTCCCTGAAGGGCCTGACCCTGCAGGACTGCTCCGCCGAGGTGGTCCGCTACGTCGCGGGGCACCGTTGCGTCCTGCGCTACGAGCTGCTCTGGCGGCTGGAGCCGAGCCGGCGAACGGTCAAGCAGGTCCTGTACGGCAAGGCCTATGCCGACGAGCGCGGCGCCCTGATCGGGCCGACCGTGACGGCGTTCCGCGAGCACGTGCGCACGCGCAGGGGCGGATCCTTCCCGTTCCTGCTGCCGCGGTTCGAGGGCTACCTGCCCGACCTGAGGCTGGCGCTCCTGGAGGCGCTCCCGGGCACACCGCTGCTGCCCACGCTGGTGCGCGAGCACGTCGCCGACGGGCCGCCGTTGACGTCGCGTCCCCTCACCGCCGAGACCGCGGTGCGGGCGTGCGCCCGCATCGCCGCCGCGCTGCACGCCTCGACCGTGCCCGACTCGGCCATCCCCGGCGGGCACCCCCGCACCCTGACCGGAGAGGTGGTCCGCCTGCGGGCCGAGGTCGAGGCCGTCGCACCGTGGGCCCCCGCCCTGGCGCGGACGGTGCACGCACGCCTGGACGACGCCGCGGCAGCGGCCCGCGAGGAGCCGTTGCCCTTCGGCCCGGCCCACGGCGACCTGACCCCCTCTGAGGTGCTGTTCGACGGGCCGATCAGCAGCCTGTTCGACCTCGACGCCGCCTGCGTGGCCGAGCCGGCGCTGGACGTCGGCGGGTTCCTCGCGCACCTCGACGTGGTGACGACGCGCGCACGGCACAGCACGGGGCACACCGGCTACGCGCCGGACGACCTGGGCGACGGGCAGGGAGAGGAGGCCCTGGACCGGGTCTTCCTCCAGGAGTACCTGCGGCACGGGCGCCGTCCTGGACCCCGGCGCGCTGGCGGCGCGCATCGCGGCGTACCGGACGGTGACCCTGGCGCAGGTGGCGGTGCGCAGCTGGTGCCAGCTCAAGCCCGACCGCCTGAGGGCCGCCATCGCGCTGCTCGAGCAGCCGCAGCCCGCCGAACGGGCGCGTGAACGGGCTGTGAACCCGGGCTGAACATCCCCTACACAGCGCGTTGACAGCATCCGTGGATGGGTCTTGCATGGAGGGGGACGAGGTCTGCCGGCAACGACGACGGCCCGCCACAACCGGTCGTGCGGAGCGCAAATGTCTGGTCACCAGCACCGTCGTCTGCCGTGGCTCGTCGCCGCTGTCACGCTCGCCTTCCTCACGGTCGGCACCTCACCGGCGGCGGCGCACAAGCACCCCACCCCGATCGAGCGGGCCTCGCCCGGAGTGGTGTTCATCGAGGCGCGGGCCAAGGTGGAGGTCGCGCTGATCGAGCACCGGCAGGCGGGAGACAGCTTCGGTGTGCACATCGGCATCATCCAGAGCACCTGGAACCCCGTGCTGGACACGGCCAGCGGCTTCGTCGTCGACCCCACCGGCGCGATCGTCACCACCGGTGCCATCACCCGGCCGGACCTGGACCGGGCGCGCATCTTCGCCGTGAACCAGGCCTTCCACCAGCGGTACGGCGACGCGGCGCCGCTGCCCAAGGACCCGTTCTCCCGCACCAACGTGGGCGGGCTCGGGAGCTCCGGCGACCGCAACGAGGAGCGGCTGCAGGCCTGCTACCCGCCCAACGTCACCAACGACGCCGGCGGCTGCGTCGTGCGGGTGACCCCCGACTACGTCGTCTACCCCTACGTCACCTCCCAGCAGCGGTACGGCGGACTGCACGCCGAGGTCCTGGGCGGCACCTCGGACGTGGCCATCCTGCGCGTCCGCGGAGCCAACAGCATGCCGACGGTGGCGGTAGGAACCTCCACCGCCGGGGCGGAGGCCCTGGGCGTGCTGGGGTTCACCGGGATCCCCGGCGCCGACAACCCCCTGCAGGAGATCAACCAGCACCTGGCCACCAAAGGCGGCGACCAGCTCAAGACGACCGGGCTCGACGCGGGGGACGTCCGCGACGCGGCCAAGCTGGCTGCCGGGCTCCAGCACGGGATGGCCGGTGGCCCGGTCCTGGCTGAGCGGGGCGACGTCGTGGGCCTGCTGCCGTCGGCACCCCGCCCCGGGCAGCGCCGCGCCACGACTGGTGAGCATCGCCTCGGTGCTGCCCCTCCTGACCAAGGCGGGGGTCAGCCCGCACGGGGGCCCTGTCGACGCCAGCTTCGAGGCGGCGATGCACCTGTTCAAGAACAACGGCTATGCCGCCTCGGTCCCCAGCTTCACCAAGGCGCTCGAGCTCTTCCCCGGGCACTTCCTGGCCAGTCGCAACCTCGCCATCGCCAAGCAGCGCGCCGGCTCCGGCGTGGGCGCGTCGGGGATGGGCGCGGACGGGATGGGCGTGGGCGGGTCCACGCAGGGGGCCCCGACTGCTGCTGGCGCGACGTCTGGCGGTACGAGCTGGTGGTGGCCGGTCGGCATCCTTGCTCGCCGTCGCCCTGCTCGCCGCAGGGGCCGTGCTGATCTTCCTGCGGCGGCGCCAGACGCCTGGTCCCGGTCGCCGCAGCGGCAGGGCCCGGACGGCCCACCTCCGCGCGGCCGACGGCCGCCAGCCGGTGGCCCCGCAGGCCCCTCACCTGACCATGAGGATCTCGGCGTGGCCCCGGAGGACCCCGTCCTGGCCCAGGGGGAGCCGGACCGGGCGGCGCAGGTGGCGGCAGCAGCGGGCCCGATGGCCCGCCGCCTCCGCCAGGTGCCGGCGCCGGGCATGCTGCTGCCGCGGCGGGCACGCTCGGCGCAGCAGCAGGAGCGGCCCAGCGTTCCGTGCCGACCGGCCCGACCAGCCCGAGCGGACGCGACGGTTCGCGGGCACCTGCGGCACCGGGCGCCCCCGGCACCGGCCCCGCGCGGCGCGCGAACGCCTCCTCGGCGGCGCCGTCCGTGGCGCCTCCCCGCCCGACGGGCGCGGACGCGGCAGGGGCAGCCGGTCGCCCCGCGGCGCCGGGTCAGGCGCCAGCGCCCGGCTCGGCACCAGCACCCCGCGACGCGGGGCAGGCGTCGAGGTCGGCCCAGGAGTCGGCGCCGCGGTTCTGCACCACCTGCGGCGGACGCCTCTCGGCTCGGCACCAGTTTTGTGGGTGGTGCGGTGAACCGGTCGGCTGAGGCAAGGACGAGGCGGTGCCCGTGACGGACTACCAGTCGGGCTTCGAGCTCGCGGGCTACCGGATCGAGTCGGTGATCGGCCGCGGGGGCATGGCCGTCGTCTACCGGGCCGAGGACACCCGGCTCGGCCGGAAGGTCGCCCTGAAGGTGCTGACGCCGGTGCTCGCCAACAACGAGCAGTTCCAGCAGCGCTTCATCCGCGAGTCCCGCCTCGCCGCGTCCCTGGACCACCCCAACATCGTGCCCATCTACGAGGCGGGGGAGGCCGACGGGCAGCTGTTCATCGCCATGCGCTACGTCGCCGGCAGCGACCTGAAGGTGCTGCTCAGCCAGGAAGATGGCCTGCCGCCGGCGCGACTGCTGCGGATCTTCGTGCAGATCGGGGACGCCCTCGACGCCGCGCACGAGCTCGGCCTCGTCCACCGCGACGTCAAGCCAGGCAACATCCTGGTCGCCTCGATCCAGGAGCACTCGGGCCACGGGTACTCCGACCACGTCTACCTGACCGACTTCGGGCTGACCAAGCGGACGACGTCGCTGTCCGGTGCCCTGACCGGCACGGGGCACTTTCTCGGCACCGTCGACTACGTGTCCCCGGAACAGATCCAGGGTGCGCCGGTGGGGCCCGGCACCGACATCTACGCGCTGGGGTGCGTGCTCTACGAGTGCCTGACGGGCCAGCTGCCGTTCCACCGGGACGACGACGCGGCCCTGTTGTGGGCGCACCTGGTCGAGGCGCCGCCGCCGGTCTCGGGGGTGCGCCCCGACCTGCCGCCTGCCGTCGACGACGTGGTCGCACGGGCGATGGCCAAGGCTCCGGAGGACCGCTACGCGTCCTGCCACGCGCTCGTGCGCGACCTCGAGCTCGCCCTGGACGTGGCGGTGCAGCTCCCCGGAGCCCCGCGCACCGGCCGGCGGGCGGGGCCGAGCCACGGCCGCGCGAGCGGGGACGCGCCCGCAGGCAGCGGCTTGGTGCCCGCGTCCCCCGCGGAGAACGGGTCGGCAGGACACGCCACCGACCCGGATGCGGCGTCCGACCCTGCGGGGACCAGCGCCTGGCTGTCCCACCCGTCGTTCCCGCCGGGAGTGATCGAGCCTCCGTCGGCGCCGGTCGTGCCGCCAGACGTCGCGGCGCAGGAGATCGGTGCGGACGAGGTCGAGGCGTCGTACGAGCAGGAGCATGCCTTCGCCCCCGGGGAGGACGAGCACGGCTACGCGGCAGCGGAGGCGGGGTGGGACGACGAGCAGGCCTACGGGGAGGCCTACGAGGAGGAGGGCGTCACGTCCGCAGCGGAGGCGCCCGCGCCGGCGCGCCGGCGTCGGCGGTGGCTGGTGGTGGCCATCGCAGCGGTCGCGGTGGCCGCCCTGGCCATCGGGGCCGCGGTCGTCCTGCTCCCGTCCCGCACGTCGGCGGAGCCGTTCCGGGGCTACTCCAACACCGGGAGCAGCGTCCCCTACACATTGAGCAGACCCCAGAGCTGGACTGCGAAGGAGGGAACAGCGAGCGACACGGTCCTGTCCTCCCGACCCGACGCAGTGGGCGACACGTTCTTCCTGGGTGCAGCCGGTTCCACGCAACGGTGGGACGGCACCCGCCACCTGCTCGCCAGCTCCCCGAAGGACGCGGTAGGGATGTATGTGTACGCATCCGACGCCACGTCCGACACCACCACGGACGCACTGCAGAGCGCCATCGCGGTCAACGCGGCGGGTCCGATCAGCTGGGATCCCGCCCACTGGCAGCGCAAGATCGCCGGCAGTCCAGCGGACGAGCTGGAGGGTGTCATGGTCAACCCGGCAGACCCCACCGTCCGCCTGCAGGTCGACTTCTACGTCGTGCGGCCGGCCAACGGAGGCACCCTGTTGCTGGCCTTCTTCGCACCACCGGGTCAGCTCGAGGCCCAGCAGCCCACCATCGACCGCGTCCTGGCCAGCCTCCGGTTGACCTGACGCCCCTGTCGTCCGAGGCTCGGTCGCCATCAACGGCCCTGTCGTCCGGGGATCGCGCCCTCCGGAGTCTCTCCGGAGGGCGCGATCGGGTCCGGCCCCCGTCAACCGGCCACGGATGACGCCCCGTCGACGGCGTCCAGGCAGGCCGTCACCTCGGCCAGCAGCGCCTGGACCTCCCCGGGCCGGGGGCTGTGCAGCCGGTTGGGGCGCCGGGCCGCGATCTTGAGCAGCAGCGCCGCCTCGTAGACGTGGCAGCGCCGCCGGATGCCCTCGCGGGTCGGGGCATCCACGCCGCGCTCGGCGAGGCGCTCGTCGTACGCGGTGAGGAAGGTGGTCGCCGCGCGGGCGAACCACGGCCGCGTCCCTGCCCGGTGGTACCAGAGTCCCGGCGGCCGCAGGTAGGCCAGGAAGTAGCCCACATCCAGGGCCGGGTCGGCGCGGCAGAACTGGTCGAAGTCGACGAGGTGAACCGAGCCCGCCCGGAACAGCAGCTGGCTGGACTTGTAGGACCCGTGTGCCGGACCCAGCACGTCCCGGGGCAGCGCGGACAGCGTTGCGCACAGCCGGGAGGCGACCCGGTCGGTCTCGCCGGCCAGCGTGGGGACGTACTGCGCGATGGTGCCCGCGCGCTTCGCGGCCTTGCCGGCCTCGTCCTCGCCCGTACGCGCAGGGGTGTGCGCGGTGAGGGTGTTGCTGGTGTGCAGCTCGGCGAGGGCCCGGGCCGCCGCCCGCAGTGCCTGCGTGGGCTGGGTTGTCCCGCCACGGATCACGTCCGTGCCCACCAGCGTCGGCGGGTCGTCGCGGTCGCTGCCCAGGTCCTCCGACAGGACCAGTGCCAGGGCGTCGACCACCGCGAGGGGCCGTGCGGTCCACGGCTGCTCACCTTGGGCACCCACCAGCCGGGCCATCAGCTCGGCCGCGGCGTGGGCCTGCCCCGGCTCGCGGTACAGCTTGCCGATCACGCCGAGCTGGACCAGACCCGCGGCGCCGGTCGCCGAGGTGGCACGCTGCAGCCGAAGCCGGTAGCGAAGCACGCACCGGTCGCCCGGCTTGTACCGCAGCGGCACCGCATCCACGGACACCAGCCGCAGGGTGCCGGGGCTGGTGCCGAGGAGCTCGGTGGCGGCCTGCTCCAGCGCGTCGCGCAGCTGGGGGTGCTCGTACGGCGTCACTGCGGCGGCCAGGGAGGGGAGCCGCTCGTCGTGAGGGAACCGCTGGATGGTCAGCCCGAGCGGCGGGATCTCGACCAGCTCGGGCACCTCCTCCAACGTCAGGTGGTGCGGCATCCGGCCCGGCTCGACGAGGTCGCTCGCCACCGCGGACTCCTCCACGGTCACGGTGTACATGTCGCGCGGTGCCTTCGCGGTGCCGTAGACCGCGACGAGGCCGCGTCCCGGCTTGCGCCGCAGGTAGGTCAGGGGCGGCCGCCGCCGGTGCGGCTCGACCGAGCAGAGGACGTCGTCCAGGGCGGCGCCCACTCCGGTGGGGCTTGGCCAGGGGGCGTGGTCGGTGGTGGTCATGCGTGCACCAGCCTCTCGTCAGCGTGCCGTTCGAGGAAGCGGAGCATGGACTCCGCCGGGTCGTGCGCCCCCTGGAAACCGGGAAAAGCGTTGACGTCGATGACGACCGGCCCGCGGTCGGTGACCAGGAGGTCCACGCCGAACAGGTCCAGGCCCAGCGCCGCGCCGGCGCGCCGCGCGGTCAGGGCCCAGTCAGCCGGCAGGTCGTCGCCGGTCAGGGCCACGTCTGCGGTCTTGTCGACACCGTCCAGCGCGCAGGCGCGCCGGGCCGCTGACAGGTCGCTGCCGATGACCCACACCTTGATGTCGAAGCCGTCGTTGGCGATGAACTCCTGGGCGATGACCGGCTCGTCGCCCCACTCGGGCAGCAGCTCCAGCAGGGCCGCCCGGTCCTGCACCAGGCGGACGAGGTCGCCCCGGCCGCTGGTGCGGCTCTTGACCACCATCGGCCACGGCAGCCACTGGCGGGTCAGCTCGTCCGACGCCATCTGGCGCAGCGTGGGGAAGGACCACGTCCTGGGCGCGGGAACACCGGCCAGGTCGAGCAGGGTCGCCATGGCCAGCCGGTCCAGGGCGGCGGCCGTCGCCGCGGGGCGGTTGACCACCAGCGCGCCCGCCCGCTCGGCCCGTCGCGCGAAGGCCTGTGCCTTGGGCGAGCGGGACTTCAGCAGGTACATGTCTGCATGGTCGCGCGTGGGGCCGGGGGCTGGGAAGACCGTCGCGGGGAGCTCCTGCGGATCGTGGACCGTCACGGTGTGCCGCTCGCCCAGGCGGGCGAGGACGGACGCGAGCACCGGGTTGGTGGACGACTCGGCGAGCAGGACGATGTTCATGCTGATGCCTCCATGGCGGGAACAGACGCGGGGGTGGAAACGGGGGTGGTGGTGGCGCGGCGCGCCAGGCGCAGGACGGTGCGGGCGAGCCGCTGGGCGACGTCGGGCACCTTGCCGAAGCTGGGGAAGTCGTTGACGTCCAGGACGACCCAGCCGCGAGGGGTCTCGACGACGTCCAGGCCGTAGATGTCGAGGCCGAAGGCACGCCCGACCGAGACGGTGAGTGCGTGCAGCTCGGGGGTGACCGGGATCAGCTGCTCCACGACGTCCTGTCCGGGGTGCAGCGGCGACCGGCGCACGGCGGCGAAGACGTCGTCGCCGGTGTTGTACAGCTTGACGTCGTACCCGGGGTTGCTCAGGTAGGGCTGGGCGAGCAGGAAGCCGCTGTCGTCCAGGTCGAGCCGGTCGAGCTCCTCCGGGGTGTCGACCCGGAAGATCTGCTCGCACGAGCTGCCGTTGTTCGGCTTGACCACGAGCGGGTAGCGGTCGCGGGGCACCTGGCTCAGCAGGGCCGAGCGGGCGGCGAACCAGGTGGTGGGGAACGGCAGGCCGGCCGCGCGGGCACGACTGGCGGCGACCGCCTTGTCACGCGCCAGGCGGATCGCGCGGTGGTCGTTGACCGTTGCGATGCCCGCCGCGCCGGCCGCCTCGAGGATGCTCAGGCCGGGGCCGGAGGACACGGTCTTCAGGACGTACGCGTCGTACGCGCCGGTGCCGCCGGGCATCAGGTCACCCAGGTCGGTCAGCGTCGCGTGAGGCCGGAGCACGTCGACCTCGTGCCCCCACGAGCGCAGCGCCTGCGCCACGACCGACGGCATCGCGTCGTGCTCGTACTTCTCCTCGACGATGAAGCACAGCCGCGTCGGCGTCGTGAGTGCCGGACCGGCGATCGTCGACATCACCGAGGAGATGCCACGGCGGGTCACCGTGCTGTGCCTGCTGGAGCTGGACATCCGAGCCACCTACCTTGTCGTCTACGGCCGACCCTTGCCGGCCTGGTATCGACTCTGGCGGCCGCGGTCCGACGCAGGTAGGCACCCAAGGTCTGGCCCCGCCGCCGCCCGGGTGTGCGCCTGGCCCACCCTGGGTGGGCCCTCCTCCCGGGCGGGCCTCCTCCTCGAGGTGGGCCCTCCTCCCGGGCGTGGGCCGTCCCACCCTGGGGTGGCCGGAGGCGCCACCTGGCGCGGGGGAGCACGACACCTGCGGTGGCTGTGCGCCGACATCGCGCGACGGCACTGTCGTTGGTTAGCAACGCTTTTCCGGTCACGGCAGCAGAAGGGCTGACGTCGATGAACACCTACCACGGGCAGTCGAGCGTGACGTCCATCTCCACCGCCGGCCTGGGCGCGCTACAGCGTCGGGCCCACTCCGGCCGTGCCTCCGCGGCGGCGCTGACCGCCCGGGGGAAGGGACGCGTGCTCGTCCTCGGGCACCGCGGCTCACCAGGACCTCACCGGCCGGAGAACAGCGTCGCAGCGGTGACCGCGTCCTTCCTGCGCGGAGCCGATGGGGTGGAGGTCGACGTGCGCCTGACGGGGGATGGCGTCCTCGTCTGCAGCCACGGTCCGGCGGTGCGAGCGGCCTCAGGGCGGTGGGTCGCCGTCTCCGGCGCCGCCTGGGAGGACCTGCGGCGGGCGCGCGAGCTGGACCGCGCCGGTGCTGCGTCCCTGGCCGAGGTGCTGTTGGCGGTCCGTCGGCACGGGCCGCGTCGCGTCATCGTCGAGGCCAAGCCCGTCGACGACGACGCGGTGGCAGCGCGTACGGCGTCCGCCATGGGGGCCATGCTCGCTGCTGCCGGCCGCTTCGTGGACGTGACGGTCTCTTCCTTCGACCCAGAGCTCCTGCTCCTGATCCGCCGTGCCGTAAGGACGGATGCCGTCCGCACCGCCCTGCTCGGTGAGACCGGGACGCCGGCGCACGCGCTGCTGCGGCGCGCGCTCGAGGACGGCCACGACGAGATCCACCCCTCCCTGCCGGACCTGTGCGCGGCGCCGCACGCGGTCGGGGCGGCGCGGGCACTCGGTGTCGGGGTCACCAGCTGGACGGTCAACGAGGTGCCGGACCTGAGGCGCATGGCCGACCTGGGCGTCGAGGCGGTCGTCACCGACGACGTCGCCGGCGCCTGCGCCACCCTGCGCGAGCACGCGTCCGTCACCGCCGTGCGGCAGCCGGGATCGGCCGCGTCCTGAACGGGGGACCGGCACACGTCGTATCGTGGGCGCATGGGACGTGGCCGCCGATGACCGGCCCGGGGCAGGGCGCCGGGCCGGACGAGGGCGCCCGTCGGCCCGACCCGCTGTGGGCCCGCGGGCCGACCTTGATCTACCGGGACGGTGAGGGGGCGCAGCAGGTGGTGTCCCTGGATGCGTTGCCGTCGATGACGATCGGCCGTGGCTCGGGCTGCGACGTCCAGCTGCCGTGGGACGAGCGGGTGTCACGCGTCCACGCCCAGCTCGACCGGGTCGGCCAGAACTGGACCCTCGTCGACGACGGGCTCTCGCGCAACGGCACGTTCCTCAACGGCGAGCGCCTCAACGGCCGGCGCAGGCTGTACGACGGGGACACCTTCGTGCTCGGCGCCACCTCGTTCGGCTACCGGGACGTCCGGGGTGGCACCTCCCAGATGACCAGGGTCGAGACCGAGGTCGTGACGGTCTCGTCGCTGTCGCCCACCCAGCGGCAGATCCTCGCGGCCCTGTGCCGTCCCTACAAGCACGAAACCCCTTACGCGACACCGGCATCCAACCAGCAGGTGGCCGGCGAGCTGTTTCTCAGCGTCGACGCCGTCAAGACCCACCTGCGCACGCTGTTCCAGAAGTTCCACATCGAGGACCTGCCGCAGAACCAGAAGCGTGCCAAGCTCGTCGAGCGGGCCTTCGCGCTCGGCATCGTGTCGCGGCGGGACCTGTGACCGCTGGCCGCGTGCGCCGCAGGTGCCCTTCCGGCTGCGCGCTCCTGGCCGTGGTCGCCCTCGCGGTGACCCTGGGCGGGTGCTCGGGCAGCGCCCCCACCAGCGGCAGCCCCTCCGCCAGCGGCAGCCGGTCACCCCAGGCAGGCTCCAGCACAGCCCCGGCCCAGCCGACGACGAACAACCGGTCCTCCCCGTCGGCGGGGCTGCCGCGCCCGGACCATGTCGTCGTGGTGGTGATGGAGAACCGGTCCTACGACGACATCATCGGCAACCCGCGGGCGCCGTACATCAACGGGTTGGCCGCTGGTGGGGCGCTGTTCACCCGGTCCTACGCCGTGGCACACCCGAGCCAGCCGAACTACCTGGCGCTGTTCTCCGGCTCGACCCAGGGGATCGACAACGACTCGTGCCCGCACACCTTCGACGCCCCCAACCTGGGGCGGTCGCTGCTCGACGCCGGGCGCAGCTTCGCGGGCTACTCCGAGGGACTGCCGTCGCCGGGGTCACCGATCTGCAGGAGCGGGGCGTACGCCCGAAAGCACGCTCCATGGGTGAACTTCCGGTCCGTCCCCGCGTCGGCGAACCTGCCGTTCAGCGCCTTTCCCGCCGACCCCGCCGCGCTGCCGGACCTCTCGTTCGTGATGCCGGACCTCGACCACGACATGCACGACGGGTCGATCGGTGACGCGGACCTTTGGCTGCGCGACCATCTCGCCACCTACGTTGCGTGGGCCGCCGGTCACAACAGCCTGCTGGTGCTCACGTGGGACGAGGACGACCGCAGCGAGAGCAACCGGGTCGTCACCGTCGTCACCGGCGCCCACGTCCGCCCGGGCCGGTACGACGAGCGCCTCGACCACTACCGGCTGCTCAGCACCCTCGAGGCGTTGGAGGGCGTGCGCTCTGCAGGTGTCCCGGCGGCGGGCCCACCGGTCACCTCGATCTGGACCCACTGACGTCAGCCGAACGCGCCTTGACCGGTCCGGCGGGCAGGAGGAAGGTTTCTGCCCTGACCATCGGGCAGGGGGTGCCGGGAGGACCTGCCATGAGACGGATCGTCACCCTCGCCGCTGCCGGATGCCTGGCGCTGGGCGGCGTCTCGGCAGCGGGCACCACGCACGCGGCCGGCGCCCGGATCCCGGCACACTCCGCGGCGTCGGTGCAGACGGCGTCGGTGCAGGCGGCGGCGGTCCCGGCCGGACCGGCGGCACCGGGTGCCTCCTCGATCACCTGGGGGCCGTGCGCGGACGTGAGCCTGCAGCAGGCCAACGCCGAGTGCGGTTTCCTGTCGGTGCCGCTGGACCACAGCCGGCCGGGGAGCGGCACGATCAAGCTCGCGCTCTCGCGGGTCAGGCACACCTCGCCCGCGTCGGCGTACCAGGGCGTCATGCTGGTCAACCCTGGGGGCCCCGGCGCCTCCGGTCTCAACCTGGCTCTGCTGGGCGCCGACGTGCCCCAGCACGCCGGCGACACCTACGACTGGATCGGCTTCGACCCCCGCGGCGTCGGTTCCAGCAAGCCCGCGCTCACGTGCATACCGAGCTACTTCAAGGGCAACCGCCCGGCCTACGTCCCGGCGACCGACGCGCTGCTGGCCGCGTGGAGGAGCCGGGCCGCGAGCTATGCCAAGGCGTGCGACACGAAGGCCGCAACGCTGCTGCCGCACCTCAAGACGGTCGACAGCGCGCGTGACATGGATGCCATCCGGGCGGCACTGGGCGCGCCGAAGCTGAGCTTCTACGGCTTCTCCTACGGCACCTACCTGGGGCAGGTCTACGCCTCGCTGTACCCCTCGCGCGTGCGCCGGATGGTGCTGGACAGCAACGTCGACCCGCGCGACGTGTGGTACCGCGCGAACCTCAGCCAGAACACCGCCTTCGAGCTGGTCATGGGCGCCTGGTTCGCGTGGCTGGCGAAGTACAGCAGCGACTACCAGCTCGGCACCACGGCCGATGAGGTACGCCAGCGGTTCTTCGAGGAGGAGACGGCGTTGCAGGGGCATCCCGCCAAGGGCGTCCTGGGCCCTGACGAGTGGGATGACGCGTTCGTGGTGGCCGGCTACGCGCAGTCGACGTGGCCGGGCCTCGCCACGGCGTTCGCCAACTGGGTGCACCACCGCGACGCCACCCAGGTCATCGCGGCCTACGAGGACACCGACACCCCCGGGAACGACAACGGCTACGCCATCTACTCGGCGGTGCAGTGCACCGACACGCCCTGGCCGACGACCTGGAGCACCTGGGCCGCGGACAGCTGGCGGCTCAACCGGAGTGCGCCGTTCCTGACCTGGGCCAACACCTGGTACAACGCGCCGTGCCTCACCTGGCCGGCCAAGCCCGGGACGCCGGTCACCGTCCGAGGCGGCAACACCAGTGCGCTGCTGGTCGACGAGACCCTCGACGCCGCAACGCCGTACGAGGGCAGCATCGAGGTCCGCCAGCGGTTCCCCCGTTCCAGCCTCATCGCCGAGCCAGGAGGCACCACGCACGCCGGCTCGCTGCGGGGCAACGCGTGCGTCGACGACAAGATCGCCGCCTACCTGGCGACCGGCGTCCTGCCCGTGCGACGTGCCGGGGTGCAGGCGGACGCCGAGTGCGCGCCGCTGCCGCAGCCGGTCCCCGACACCGCCGGTACGGCGACGCCCTCGTCGCCGACCCTGCTGCCGCGGGTCGCGCACCCGGCCGGCGCGGCCGGGTACTGACACCGGCGCACAGGGCAGTTCAGCGACCCTGCGGCTCAGGGACGTCGGCCACGAAGGTCACCAGGGCGGTGCCGTCGGTGAGCCGGTCGAGGGCCTCCTGCACCTCCAGGTGCCGCTGGGCGTCCGGCGGCAGGTCCGCCGAGGCCTCCTGCGGTACGGCACCCACGCGCCGTACGTAGTCGGCGAACGCGGCCCTGGTGCGGGACAGCTCCGACTGGAGCTCCTCGACGCCGAGGTCGTGGACGGGTCTGGGGGCGAGGTCGTCTCGGGTCATGGCACAGGCTTACCGAAGATCCGGCGGCGCCGCAGCATCAGCCGGCGTACGGGGAGCACGGGCTTGCCGGGGACGTCCACCCTCACCCGGAACAGCGCGCCGGCCGCCGGCTCGGGGTCCTCGAGGTTCTCCCTCGAGGTGGTCACGTAGAGGTCGCGCAGGTCCTCTCCGCCGAACGTGCAGGCGGTGACCTGGCGGGCCGGCAGCTCGACCTCGTGGGCGACCTGGCCGTCGGGGGAGTAGCACCGCACCCGGCCCGCGCCGTAGAGGGCGACCCACACGTTGCCGGCGCTGTCGACGCACAGGCCGTCGGGGTGATCGTCCTCGCGGTCGCCGTCGTGGAAGGGGCGGCGGTTGCGCAGCGACCCGTCGCGGCGGTCGAAGACGTCGGTGCGGCCGGTGCCGGTGTCGTTGTAGTAGACCCGGCTGCCGTCGGGGGAGCAGTCGATGCCGTTGGAGATCGTGACCGCCGGCTCGACGACCTCGACGGCCCCTTCCGGCGTGACCCGGTACAACGAGCCGGCGCCGGGGCTCTTCTCCCAGGCCATGGACCCGGCGTACAGGTTGCCCGCCGGGTCGCAACCACCCTCGTTCATCCGGATCGCGGTGTCGGTCCACATCTGCGGCAGCGGCACCGGCGCCGCGTCCGGCCCGTCGGCCAGGCCCAGCCCGCGCTCGAGCCCCACCACGTAGCCGCCCTGCCGGCGCGGGCGCACGAACGCCGCCAGCGGGCCCACGTGCAGGCGGCGGAGGCTGCCGTCCGCCCCGAGGGTCAGCAGGTCACCGGCGAACATGTCCACGAAGCGCAGGCCGCCCCATGACTCCGACCAGACGGGCCCCTCACCGTGGTAGGTGATGGCATCCGTGACCTGCTGCGGCGTCCCGACCCTGCTGTCCATGGCGTCAGTCAAGCATCGCGCCCTGCGCCGCGCCCGTCGGGGCCGACGCGCTCCGCCCGGTGCGCCCGCACCCGCCACACGGCCAGGCCGACCAGGGCCAGCGCCAGCACCACGAGGGCTGCTCCCGGGCCGAGGGCCTTCTCCACCCGCGTGTACGACGCGCCGGCGAAGTAGCCCGCCAGCACGACAGCCACGCCCCAGGCCAGGCCGCCCGCGGCGTTGTAGGCGAGGAACTTCGGGTACGGCATCCGCGCCGTACCGGCGAGCGCGGGCATCACCGCCCGGAAGAACGCGACCCACCGCCCGAGGAAGACCGCGCTGCCGCCACGCCGGGCGAGGAAGTCCCGGGCGTCGTCGAGCCGTCGTTGCCGCCGGCGCAGCACCGGCAGGCTCAGCACCCGCGGGCCCGCGTGCCGCCCCACCTCGTAACCCACGCTGTCCCCCACGATGGCGGCGAGGACCACGACCGCGAGGACCGCGGGAAGGGGCACGTGCCCCCTGCTGGCGGCCACGCCACCGAGGATGGCCACGGTCTCGCCCGGCAGGACGAACCCGACGAACAGCGCGTCCTCGGCGAACACCACGAGCGCGATGATGCCCAGCACGGTCCACGCCGGTGCGCCGAGGATGGTGTCGAGGAAGCCGGTCACGAGCGGCGGCCGGCGCGGTGCGGGGGTTCCATGGGACTCCAAGGAGGATGCAGGGGGGAGGATGCCAGTACTACAAGGAGTGTAGTAGTTGCCTCGCCGGTCGGCGAACCGTCAGTCGACCGGCAGCTCGACGCGGAAGCAGGTGCCACGGGACGAGGTGCGCATCAGGACCAGCCGGCCGCCGTGACGGGTGACCACGTCGCGGGCCAGGGCCAGGCCCAGGCCGTAGCTGCGCCGGTTGGCCTTCTGGGAGCCGGAGCGGAAGCGGTCGAAGACGCGGTGCGCCTCGCCGGGCGCGATGCCCGTGCCGGTGTCGCAGACCTCGATCGTCGCCACCCCATCCTGCGCCCCCAGCGTGAGGCGCACCCGGCCCTCGGGGGGTGTGTGCTCGATCGCGTTGTCCACGAGCGCCAGGACGGCCCGGCGCAGGGCGACGTCGTTGCCGTACGTGCGCACCTCGGTGGTCCCGGGGCGCCGCAGCTCGATCGCGACCCGGCGGCTGCGGGCGTGGTCGTCGGCGCTGCTCACCAGGTCGGTCGTGAGCGCGACGAGGTCGACGGAGCGCCGTTCCCAGTCCTGGCCGGGATCCGCGGCGGTCAACAGCTCCTCGACCAGGTCCGTCATCCGGGCCACGTCGGAGACGACGCCCTCGGCGTCCCCGAGCACCGTGGGGTCCGCGCGGCGGCCGATGAGGGAGCGCCGCAGCATCTGGGCCCGGGTGGCGAGCAGCGTCAGCGGCGTCCGCAGCTCGTGGCTGGCGTCGGCGATGAACGCGCGCTGGAGGGCCAGGGCGTCCGAGAGCGGACGGACCGCCCGTCGCGCCAGCAGCGTCCCGGCGACCGCGGACAGGGCCAGGCCCACGACGCCGACCTCCACGAGGACACGGGCGAGGGCCACGCGTTGGCGGTGCTGGGCGGTGAGGTCGAGGACCGCCTGCACCGTCGTGCCACCCCGCCGGATCGTCCGCACGAGGTAGTCCCGGGCGCCGACGGCGTCCACCTGCACCTGCGTCCGCCCGGTCCGGGCCACCGCGTGCATCGCGCGCATGTCGGGCAGACCGGAGGGCATCCGCGGGGTGACGCGCAGGCCCCGTTCGTCCTCCAGCACCAGCCAGGTGCCGGCCGGCGGGTCGCTGGCGTCGTCGGCGGTGACCGCGGCCTGACGCAGCAGGTCCTCCGCAGCGCTGTTCTGTGCGGCGACGACGAGGCCGGCCCCGAAGGCGGCCATGAGCAGCACGGTCAGGGCCACGAGGGCCGCGGCCTGCAGGCCCAGCCGGCGCGCGGCCCGCCGCACGAGGTCCACATCACCGTCCCGGACCGGCCCCCGGTGCACCGCGCCGGGTCGAAGGCTCACGCCGACCCGAGCTGGTAGCCCAGGCCGCGCACGGTGCGGATGACATCGCGGCCGAGCTTGCGGCGGCAGTAGTGGACGTAGGTGTCGGCAGCCACCTCCGACCCGGCGTCGGTGAACACCAGCTCCAGCAGCTCGGAGCGGGAGAAGACGCGTCGGGGCCGGCGTGCCAGGACCTCGAGGAGCTGGCACTCCCGCTCGGACAGGGCGATCCCCGAGGCCGGGTCGGCGTCGGGCTCGAGGACCAGTCGCGACTCCACGTCCAGCACCCGCCGCCCGAGATGCAGCACCGGGGCCGTCGTGGTGTGCCGCCGCTGCAGGGCGCGCAGCCGGGCGAGCAGCTCCTCGACGTCGAACGGCTTGGTGAGGTAGTCCTCCGCCCCGGCGTCCAGGCCGTCGACGCGGTCGGCCGTGCTGCCACGGGCGGACAGCACCAGCGCGGGAGCGCCGACGCCTCGGGCACGCAGCCGGCTCAGGAGGTCCAGGCCCTCGATCGCGGGAAGGCCACGGTCGATCACCAGCAGCGCGAACGGCCGGGTGAGGGCCAGGTGCAGTCCCCGCTGGCCGTCCGCTGCGTGGGTGACGTCGTAGCCCTCCTCGCCGAGCAGGCGGCTGAGCATGACGGCCAGGTCGCGGTCGTCCTCGACCAGCAGGAGGCTGGTGCCGGTGTCCACGCCGCCCAGTATGGCGCTCAGCGGTCGGCGCTGCCCTCGGGGGACGAGGCCCCGGTGCGGCTGGACGAGCGCAGCTGCGCCGCACAGGCGAGCGACAGCAGGATGAGGAGGGCCTCCACGACCAGGCTGGCCACGCCCAGCGGCTCTCCCCAGTTGCCACGGTCGTCGGTGGCATCGGGCAGGCCGGGGCCCCGCGTCAGGATGAAGCCGAGCATCGGGCCGGCTCCGACGGCGGCCGCAAGCAGCCACGTCCCCAGGCGGTTCCGGGTGGCCGGGGCCAGCAGGGCGGCGGCCACCAGCACGGCGACGGCCTCCAGCACGTAGTACCCGATGGCGATGTACGCCGGTGACTTCTCCCCGGGGAACCCGCCCTGGTCGGTGACATGGATCCAGGCCACGGCCAGCGCGAGCACCGCTCCGAGCGCGGCGGGCAGTATGCCGATGCGGCCGCCCAGGCGGTCGGCCTGCCGGGTCCGGATGGCGGTGGTGGCGTTCTCGTGCGACATGGTCGCTCCTTCAGGTGGGATGCGGGCGTCGTTCTGCTCCCACCCTCCCGGCGCAGTCTTGGAGGGGTCTTGGACGTCGGTCAGCCCGGAGGTCGCGCTCGGTCGGACCCCGGGCGAACCGGTCAAGAGCCTCCCCGTGCCGTCGTGGCTGGGCGACAATGGGCCCTCCGGCGTCCAGCGCGCCGGATCTCGCTCGCGGGCCGTTGAGGCCGTGCCCGCCCGACCATCGCTCGGGAGGGACCGTGGGCTTCGCCTCGCTGGCCGTGGTCATGCTCGCGGCGCTGCTCGGGCCGCTCGTCGCGGCGGTGTCCCGCTGGCAGGTGCCGGTCGTGGTGTGCGAGGTGCTCTTGGGCGTGGCCCTCGGCGGGACCGGCCTGGGGTACCTCGACCCGACCGACGACCGGTTCGCCTTCCTGGCCGCGATCGGGTTCGCCCTGGTGATGTTCGTCGCGGGGGCGCATGTGCCCGTGCGGGACCGCCGGCTGCTGCAGTCGCTGCGGGCCGGCGTCGGGCGCGCCGCGCTGGCCGGGGCCGTGGCCGCGGTCCTGGCCGTCGTCGTCGCCCGGGCGCTGGGCACCGGGCACGGCGCCGTGTACGCCGTCGTCATGGCGTCGTCCTCCGCAGCCCTCGTGCTCCCGGTCTTGCAGGGGCAGCGGCTGGGCGGTGAGCCGGTCGTGCAGCTGGTCGCCCAGGTGGCAGTGGCCGACATCGCGTGCATCGTCGCGCTGCCGTTCGCCATCGACCCCGGGCGCGCCGGGCCGGCGGCGCTCGGGGTGCTGCTGATCCTGGCCGCCGCCGGGGTAGCCGTCGGGCTGCTCTACCTCCTCGAACGCTCGGGGGTTCGCCGCAAGGTGCACCGCCTCTCCGAGAGGCGGAAGCTCGCCCTGGAGCTGCGGACGAGCCTCCTCGTGCTCTTCGCCCTCGCGGCGGTCGCCACGTGGGCGAGGGTGTCGGTGCTGCTCGCCGGGTTCCTGCTGGGACTGGGTGTGGCGGCCGTGGGGGAGCCGCGACGGCTCGCCCGGCAGCTGTTCGCGGTCACCGATGGCTTCTTCAGCCCCGTGTTCTTCGTCTGGCTGGGCACCTCCCTGGACCTGCGCGCCCTCGGCGCGCGCCCCGTGCTGGTCCTCCTCGGCCTGGCACTCGGCCTCGGCGCGGTGCTGAGCCACGCGGCGGGCCGACTCGTGGGGCAGCCGCTGTCCCTGGGCATCCTGGCCGCGGGGCAGCTCGGCGTCCCCGTCGCCGCGGCGACGTTGGGAGTGCAGCTGCACGTCCTGGCGCCGGGGGAGCCGGCCGCGCTCCTGCTCGGAGCGCTGGTCACCGTGGGGACGACAGCCGCTGCCGCGGCCCGGGCAGGTCGGCGGTACGGGACGCCGACCGTGCCCTCGCCGGCGCCCGGTTGAGCATCTACCTTTCCGGGCCCTGGCCGGTCGGGTAGAACGTGGGGGATGACTCCTCGACGACGGCCCCGCTGGTCCGAGCTGCAGCCGCTGCTACGGCCTCGGGCGGTGTCGCTGGACGCGACGGGCCGCCGGCTGGCGGGCACGGCCTCGATCGGCGACCTCAGGTCCATGGCGCGACGCCGGGCACCGCGGGCCGTGTTCGACTACACCGACGGCGGTGCCGGCGATGAGCTCAGCCTGCGCCGGTCGCGGGCGGCGTTCGCCTCGGTGGAGTTCCGGCCGCGCGTGCTCCAGGACGTGTCGACGATCGACACCGGGACGGTGCTCCTCGGCCGACCGGCCGCCCTGCCGCTGGTGTTCGGCCCGACCGGCTTCACCCGCATGATGCACACCGAGGGGGAGCCGGCCGTCGCGCGCGTGGCTGCGCGCACCGGGATCCCCTACGCGCTCTCGACCATGGGCACCACGTCGATCGAGCGCCTGGCCGCGGCGGCGCCGGACTGCCGGCGGTGGTTCCAGCTCTACCTGTGGCGGGACCGGGGGGCCAGCCGCGACTTCGTCGCCCGGGCCCGGGCAGCCGGGTACGACGCGCTCGTCCTCACCGTCGACACGCCGGTGGCCGGGCCGCGCCGCCGGGACGTCCGGAACGGGCTGACCCTGCCGCCGTCGTTGTCCCTGGGCACCGTGGCCGAGGGGGCGCTGCACCCGTCGTGGTGGTTCGACCTGCTCACCACCGAGCCGCTGGAGTTCGCCTCGCTCAACCGGTTCGACGGCACCGTGGCGGAGCTGGCGGCCCGCATGTTCGACCCCGCCGCGACCGTCACCGACCTGGCCTGGCTGCGGGAGGCCTGGCCAGGTCCATTGGTGGTCAAAGGGATCCAGACCGTCGCAGATGCCCGCCTGGTCGTCGACGCGGGCGCCGACGCGGTCGTCGTCTCCAACCACGGCGGGCGTCAGCTCGACCGCGCGCCGACACCGCTGGAGTGCCTGCCGGCCGTCGTGGACGCCGTCGGCGAGCGGGCCGAGGTGTACCTCGACGGCGGGGTGATGTCCGGCGGCGACGTCGTGGCGGCGGTCGCGCTCGGCGCGCGGGCGGTGCTGGTGGGTCGGGCCTACCTCTACGGCCTGATGGCCGGCGGCGAGCGGGGCGTGCAGCGCGCGGCGGACATCCTCCTCGCGGAGGTGCGCGGCACGATGGCGCTGCTCGGCATCACGCGCGTCGGCGACCTTTCACCCGAACAGGTCCGGCTGCGACGGGGCTGAGGTACGTTACGGCGATGGACGTGCTGGCGTACACGCCTGGTCGGGGCAGCTACACCTACACCTTCGGCGGGGCCGCGCCGGTGATGACCGTCAAGCCGGGAACGACGCTGCGCCTCTGGTCCGACGACGCGTTCGGCGGCGCCCTGCGCAGCGTCGACGACCTGTCCGCGGCCAAGGTGGACCTGCGCTTCGTGAACCCGCAGACCGGTCCTTTCCACGTGGAGGGTGCCGAGCCGGGGGACACCCTCGTCCTGCACCTGGTCTCCCTGGAGCCGGCCCGGGACTGGGGCGCGTCAGCGGCGATCCCGTTCTTCGGCGGCATGACCAGCACCGACCGCACGGTGAGCCTGCAGCCGCCCCTGCCCGACACCACCTGGATCTACCAGCTGGACCGGACACGGGGCACCGTCGCGTTCGCCGCCCGGCACAGTGACCACGTCGTCGAGCTGCCGCTCGAGCCGATGCTCGGCACGGTCGGGGTGGCGCCGCCCGGCTCGGAGGTGCGCTCCTCCCTGGTCCCCGAGCGGTTCGGGGGCAACATGGACACCCCCGAGATGCGGGCAGGGTCAACGGTGTTCCTCGGGGTCAACGTGGAGGGCGCACTGTTCTCCGTCGGTGACGGGCACTACCGCCAGGGCGAGGGTGAGGCCTGCGGCACCGCTGTCGAGGGCGCCATGACGACGACGCTGATCGTGGACCTGGTCAAGGGCGGCGCTCCGGCCTGGCCGCGCATCGAGGACGACACGCACTGGATGACGGTCGGATCCAGCCGGCCGATGGAGGACTCCTGGCGGATCGCCAACGCCGAGATGGTGCACTGGGTCGCCGAGCTCCACGGCCTGCACCCGATGGATGCCTACCAGCTGGTCTCGCAGGTGGCGCGGGTGCCGGTGGCCAACGTGGTCGACGCCAACTACAGCGTCGTGGTCAAGACGCCGAAGTCGGTCCTGCCGGCGGCCATCGCCTATGGCGGCATCCACGCCGACCTGCGCGCCCGCGCGCGCCTGATCTGACCCGCGGCCGACCGGAAGGGAATCGCTCATGGACCTCAGGTTGTCCGGCAGACGGGTGCTCGTCACCGGCGGCACGCGCGGCATCGGCCGCGCGATCGTCGAGGCGTTCCTGGATGAGGGGGCGGTGGTGGCGTTCTGCGCCCGGGCGGCGGAGGAGGTGGCTGCGACCGAGGAGGCGCTGGCGGAGCGGGGCACCGCCAGCGGGTCGGTCGTGGACGTGGGGGACGGCGCCGCCCTGGCCGCCTGGGTGGAGCGGTCGGCGCAGGCCTTCGGCGGGATCGACGTCGTCGTGGCGAACGTCAGCGCGCTGGCCGTCCCGGACACCGAGGAGAACTGGTGGACCAGCCTCAACGTCGACCTGATGCACACCGTGCGACTGGTGCGGGCAGCGTTGCCGCACCTGGAGCAGAGCGACGCCGCCTCGATCATCGCCATCTCGAGTGTCACCGGGCGCGAGTCCGACTTCGCGTCGGGCCCGTACGGCACCGCCAAGACGGCCATCGTCGGGTATGTCCACGGCCTCGCCGTGCAGCTGGCTGACCGTGGCATCCGCGCCAACACGGTCTCCCCGGGCAACACCTACTTCGAGGGTGGGTTCTGGGCCGGCATCGAGAGGGGCGACCCGGGGCTCTACCGCGAGGCCGTGGCGCTCAACCCGACCGGGCACATGGGCACGCCCCAGGAGGTCGCCGCGCCGGTGGTGTTCCTGGCCAGCCCGGTCGCCGGCCGGGTCAGCGGCACCAACCTCGTCGTGGACGGCGCCCTGACCCGGGGGATCCAGCTGTAGGAGGTCCTGCGTTCCGCCGCTGCCGGTTCACGGCGGGTGCGCTGCTGCGTGTGATCGCCGCGCACGGGCGGCTTGTCAAGGGACCAAGGGCCCTGCTGACGTGGGGGGCGAGGGCAGACCGTGAAGATCGCGGCGGCCTTGGGGTCGGAGCGTCCGTCCCCACCGACGTCGCTCCCGAGAAGTTCTCGATGCACCACCGCACAAGGAGATTCGTCATGGCACGCAAGGTTGCCGACTGTCGAGACATGCCCAGCGAGACGAACTGCACCCTCACCATCTCCGGCGAGGAGGACGAGGTGGTTGCGGCGGCCACCCAGCACGCAACGGCCGTGCACGGCCACACCGACAGCCCTGAGCTGAGGGAGCAGATCCGCGGCATGCTCAAGGAGGAAGCGCACGCCTGACCAACGATGACCGTGCCGGGCAGGGGAGGTGCCATGTCGGGCCGACGTCCGCGGCACCGCCCCTGCGCGGCCCGACGCAAGGGGAGGGTCGATGAGCACGACGGGCACCACGGCCGACCGCGGGGCGGGCGGCCACCTGAGGCGGGACGTCGGGTTCTGGGGGCTGCTGTTCGTCTCGCTGGGTTCGATCATCGGGTCGGGCTGGCTCCTGGGGGCGCTCACCGCCGCCACGCTCGCCGGGCCGGCCTCACTGGTGTCGTGGGTCCTCGCGGCGATCATGCTGGCGATCCTCGCGTTGATCCACGCTGAGCTCGGCGCGGCGTACCCGGCCTCCGGTGGCACGGCCCGGTTCCCCCGGTTCGTGTTCGGGCCGCTGGCCGGCTTCACGGCCGGCTGGATGGCCTGGTTGCAGGCCGTCACCATCGCGCCCATCGAGGTCGAGGCAACGCTGTCGTACATCGACCGCATCTCGTGGGTCAACCAGCACGTGACGATCCTGCGGGTGAACGGCACGCTGACCGCGAGCGGTCTGCTGATCGCGGCCTGTTTCATGCTGTTCTTCACGATCGTCAACCTGGTCGGGGTCAAGGCGATGGCCGAGACCAACGGCCCCGTGGTGATCTGGAAGACCGCGATCCCGCTGCTGACGGTGGCGGTGCTGATGCTGACCAGCTTCCACCTCAGCAACTTCACCTCCGCCGGCGGGTTCATGCCGTACGGCGCGCACGGGGTGTTTGCCGCACTTCCGGCCGGCGTCGTGTTCGCCCTGCAGGGCTTCGAGCAGGCCATCCAGCTGGCCGGCGAGGCCAAGCGCCCCCAACGCGACGTGTCCCGGGCCGTCATCGCCGCGACGGCGATCGGCACGCTGGTCTACCTGCTGCTGGAGATCGCGTTCATCGGGGCCCTCAACCCGGGCAACATCGCCCACGGGTGGGCCAACCCGGTCGGCAAGGGCGACTTCGGACCCTACGCGACCCTGGCCATCGCGGCCGGCGCGAGCTGGCTGGCGGCCCTGCTGTACATCGACGCGGTGATCTCACCCGCCGGCACCGGCCTGGTCTACGTCGCGACGTCCTCCCGCCTCTCCTACGCCCTGGGGCGTGAGGGCGAGCTGCCGCGCATCCTGGCCCGGTTGAGCCCGCGTGGGGTCCCGCTGCCCTCGATCATCCTGGCGTTCGTCATCGGGCTGATCGCCTTCCTGCCGTTCCCGAGCTGGCAGTCCCTCGTCGGCCTGGTCACATCGGCGACGGCGATCATGTACGCCTTCGCGCCGGTGTCGCTCTACGCGCTGCGCCAGCGTGACCCCGACCGTGTGCGTCCCTACCGCCTTCCGGCGTACCGGATCCTGTCTCCGGCCGGGTTCGTGTCGGCCAACCTGATCATCTACTGGTCGAGCTTCGCGGCTGCCTGGAAGCTCGGCCTCGCCGTGCTGGTCGGCCTGGTGATCTTCGCGATCACCCGCCGGACGGAGACCGAGGAGGACCGCGGGCCGCTGGACGCCCGATCGGCCGCGTGGGTCTGGCCGTGGCTGGCCGGGATGGTGGTGATCGGCTACTTCGGCCGGTACGGCGGCAACAACGCGCTCCCGAACTGGTGGGACCTCGTGGTCGTGGCCGTGTTCTCCGTGGTGATCTACGAGGTGGCCGAGAAGCTGGCACTCAGCAGCGAGGAGGTCGGCGCCCTCATCCAGCGGGAGGAGGACGACTTCGTCACTCCAGAGCTCCAGCCCTGACCGTGCACCCCGGCCATCGACGCTCCGCTTCTCGACAGATCCACTGCCGCCGTTCAGGTTCCGTTCAAGGAGCAGCGGGACAGTGGCCCCGAGTGCCGCGCACGGTGAGCTCGCCCACCTCGGGCGGGGAAGAGGTGGAGCGTGTCCCTGCTCGGTTGGCCCCTGCTCGTGCTGCTCGGCCTCCTCATGGTGGCGTTGCCGGTGACGACGCTGGTGCTCTGGCCGCGGGTCCGGGGGCCCCGCCCCCTGCGCAGCGGCGTCCGCCTGTCGCTGGTGGGTGCCAGCCAGGTGACGGCGGTGCTGTTCGTGGCCGCAGCGCTGAACAACTACGGCTACTTCTACGGCTCCTGGTCGGACCTGTTCGGCCGGAGCAGCCCGGTGGGGCAGCCGTCCGCGGCCGCGCCGGGCCATCGGCTGATGGCCGCCGGCAAGGGCAGTGCCGCGGGTGCCGGTACGCCGAGCAGCGCCGGGCCGCCCGCAGCCAGCGAGGTCCGGCAGCTGCCGGACCCGGGGTGGTCCTCCCGCGCCCAGTGGGCCAGCCGGGGCCGGGTCGAGTCCGTGACCATCACCGGCGTGCGGTCACAGCTGGCGTCCCACGCGTTCGTCTACCTGCCGCCGCAGTACTTCCAGGTGGCGTACCGGCGTCGGGCGTTCCCCGCCGCGCAGGTCTTCACCGGCTTCCCCGGGACCGACCTCAACCTGCTGAAGGGGCTGGATTTTCCCGCGCGTCAGCTCACCGAGGTGCAGGCGCACCGTGGGCGACCCACGGTGCTGGTGATGCTGCGCCCCTCGGTCAGCTTTCCGCGTGACACCGAGTGCACCGACGTCCCCAGCGGCCCGCAGGCGCTGGCGTTCTTCGCCCAAGACGTGCCGTTGGCGATCGCGGGGCACTACCGGGTGCAGGACCGTGGATGGGGCGCGATCGGTGACTCCACGGGCGGGTACTGCGCCGCCAAGCTGGCCATGCTCCACTCGGACGTGTTCACCGCCGCGGTGACCCTGTCCGGCTACTTCCACACGCTGCGCGACAGCACGACCGGCGACCTGTGGGGCGGGTCGCGGGTGCTGTGGAACCTCAACAACCTGGAGTGGCGGCTGCGCCACCTGCCTCCGCCTCCGGTCTCGCTGCTGGTCACCACCGCCAAGGACGAGGCAGGCTCCAGCGGGTATGCCGACAGCCGCCGGTTCCTGGTCCTGGCCCACGCCGCGGGGGCACCCCTGCGGGTGGACTCCCTGGTCCTCGACCACGGCGGCCACAACTTCAGCACCTGGAACGCCGAGCTCCCCCGGGCCCTCAGCTGGCTCACGCAGCGCCTACCCGCCCCCGCCCCCCTCAGCTGACTGACCGCAATGGTCACCGTGGCGTCCCACGCGGCGCGCCGGCTCATTCGTCCGGCTCGCCGGCGATGCTGTGCAGGCGTACCTTCGCGGCCCGCCAGGGATGGCGGGTCGCGGGGCGGGGCAGCGACAGATGCCAGGTGACCTCGGAGGTGGTGATGGTGGCGGTGCAGCCCCTTTCTGGTGACAAGGCCGGGGGGGGGGGGTGAAAGCGCTGTGTCCACAGGGCATTTCCGGCATACCGGCTGGTTGGTGCCGGCCTGGCAGCTCGCCGGCTCCGGTGACCATGACAGCGTGCGGCATTCGCTCACCGGGGCGTCTCACAAGCCGACCGCCACCCCTTGACGACGCGTGAAGGCCGGTTCTACTGTCGTCCCACGGAATCATTAGAACGTTTCAACCACGCTCGCTGGACGCCGTCCGCTACCGATCGGGAGCCGGCTCCTCCGCTCACCCGAAGGGACACCAGATGAAGGTTTCGAAGCGGCCGGTCGCCGTCGTGGCTGTGGGGCTCGTCGGGGCGCTGGCCCTCTCAGGATGCAGCAAGAAGACCGAGACGGCCGGCGCCAGTGGTGGCTCGAGCAGCGGCAGCGCGCCGGTCACCGTGGCGTTCGTGCCCAAGCTCCAGGGCATCCCGTACTTCGAGGCGATGAACACCGGTGGCCAGGCCGCCGCCAAGGACCTGGGAGTCAAGTGGGTCTACAAGGGCTCCACGACCGCCGACCCCGGTGCTCAGACCGACATCGTCAAGTCACTGATCCAGCAGAAGGTCAGCGCGCTGTTCGTGGCTCCCAACGACCCTGACTCGATGGCACCGGTCCTCGGTGACGCCCAGGCCAAGGGCATCAAGATCGGCACCTCAGACACCGACGCGCCGAACTCGCAACGCCAGGTCTTCGTCAACCAGGCCACTGCGGACGGCATCGGCAAGGAGCTGACGGACGCCCTCGCCGAGAAGATGGGCAGCAAGGGCTCCTATGCGATTGTCTCGTGCGGCCAGACCGCAGCGAACCTCAACTCGTGGATCGCCGTCCAGAAGAAGTACACCGCGCAGAAGTACCCCAACATGAAGATCACCAGCGTGGTCTATGCCGGCGAGGACGAGGCCAAGGCGGTCTCGATGGCCAAGGACCTGATGAACGCCAACCCGCAGCTCACCGGCCTGGTGGGGGAGTGCACCAGCTCGGCCCCGGGCGTGGCCAAGGCGGTGCGCGAGGCGAACAAGATCGGCAAGGTCTTCACCGTCGGCCTCGGCACGCCGCAGGCCATGAAGCCCTACCTCACCGACGGCTCCTCGAGCGCCGCGATCCTCTGGGACGTCGAGAAGCTCGGCTACCTGACGGCCTGGGCGGGCAAGCAGCTCGCTGACGGCAAGCCCATGAACCCGGACGCCACGCTGAAGGCCAAGGTGCCCACCGCGACCTACGTGCCCGACCAGAAGATGCTGCTGCTCGGCCCCGCCCTGCGCATCACCAAGGCCAACGTCGACCAGTTCAAGTACTGAGCCGTCCGCGCACCGACACCGGTACGCGGCCGCGCCGTCGCCTTCCGGGCGACGGCCCAGTCCCAGCACGGAGGGCAGATGACGACGACGTACGAGCAGGGGAACGCCGCACGCTCCCCGAGCGGGGCACCGGTGCTGGTCCTCAGCGGCGTCCAGAAGCGGTACGGCGGCGTGCGTGCGCTGCGCGGGGTCGACCTGGAGCTGCAACCGGGTGAGGTCCACGCGATCGTGGGCGAGAACGGCGCCGGCAAGTCGACGCTGATCAAGATCGTCTCCGGCGCCGAGGTCGCTGACCAGGGGTCGATCCGCATCAGCGGGCAGGAGCTGGCCGCGGGGAGCACGACCTCTGCCCTGGGCGCCGGCATCGCGACGGTCTACCAGGAGCCGCACCTGTTCGGGGAGCTCACGGTCGCCGAGAACCTCTTCATCGGGCGGGAGATCCGCCGTCACGGCATCGTCGACCGGGCGGCCCAGCGGGGACGTGTGGTCGAGCTGCTCGAGCGCATCGGGCTCGCGCCGGGGCTCGCCGACGTCCGGGCCGCGGACCTGCCGGTGGCCGAGCAGCAGCTGGTCAGCATCGCCAAGGCCCTCTCGCAGGACCCCGTCATCCTCATCCTCGACGAGCCGTCGGCCATCCTCACCGACCGTGAGATCGAGACCATGTTCACCGCGGTCCGCGCCATGCGGGACTCGGGCGTCGCGGTCATCTACATCAGCCACCGGCTGGACGAGCTGGCCCAGATCACCGACCGCGTCACGGTGCTGCGTGACGGCGCTGTGGTGGCCAGTCGCCCCACCTCCGAGTTCTCGGTCCGTGACGTGGCCGAGCTCATGGTCGGGCACGTCCTCGAGACGTCCTCCATGGACCGGCCCGCGTCGACCGAGGAGCCGGCGCTCGAGGCCGAACACCTCGGCCGCAGGACGAAGTTCGAGGACGTCTCCCTCACCGTTCGCCCCGGCGAGATCATCGCGCTCTACGGGCTGATCGGCTGCGGCGCCGGTGACGTCATCCGGGCCCTGTTCGGGATCGCCTCCGCCGACACGGGGACGGTGCGGGTCAACGGGGCCCAGGTCGACCTGGCCGCGCCCGCGGACGCGGTGGCCAACGGCATCTCGATGCTGCCGGCCAACCGCAAGGTGCAGGGCGTCTTTGCCAGCAAGAGCATCGCGTTCAACATCTCCAGCGCCAACCTGCCGCTGCTCAGCCGCTGGGGCGTGTGGATGGACCGGGCCCGGGAGCGCAGCGTCGCCGACGACTTCATCCGGCGCATCTCGATCAAGGCGCCCGGCGCCGGCACCACCGTCAGCAACCTCTCCGGCGGCAACCAGCAGAAGGTCGTCCTGGCCCGCCAGCTCGTCGAGCGGCCGCAGATCCTGCTCCTCGAGGAGCCGACCCAGGGCGTCGACATCGGCGCGAAGGACGAGATCCACCGGATCATCGTCGACCTGGCCGACTCGGGCACGGCGGTGCTGGTCGTCTCCACCGACCTCGGCGAGGTGCAGCACCTGGCCGACCGGGTCCTGGTGATGCGCGCCGGCGCGGTCGTGGCCGAGTTCGACCGCGGCGCGCGCCAGGCGGAGCTGCTCGCCGCCGCCGCGGGCGACGACACGACGACGGAGGGAGAGCACTGATGTCCGGGGTTCCGACGCTGCTGAGCAAGACAGCGCGCAGGCCGGTCGCCCGTGCGGTCGAGGGCCAGGAGATCGCGCTGATCCTCGTGCTGCTCGTCCTCTGGACGGCGCTGTCGCTGAGCACCGACACGTTCCTGACGGCGTCCAACCTCAGCAACCTGCTCTACTCGGTCGCGCCCGTTGCGCTCATCGGCATCGGGATGACTGCGGTGATCGTCACCGGCGGGATCGACGTGTCGGTCGGCGCTGCCGCCGCGGTGGTCATGGTGGTGGTCGCCAGGCTCATCCGCGACGGTGGCGCCGGCCTCCCGGCGGCCGTGCTCGTGGCGGTCGCCATCGGGCTCGTGCTCGGCGCCATCAACGGCGTGCTCATCTCGTTCGGGGGCATCCACCCGATCATCGTCACGTTCGGCACCCTGAACCTCTACCGCTTCCTGGCGCTGCGGCTGTTCGAGAACAAGCAGGTCTCCGGGGTCCCCGGCACCCTCTCCTTCTTCGGTGGTGGCGGCACCAGCGAGACCCTCGGCGTCCCCAACGCCTGGTGGCTGACCATGGTCGCCGCCGTGCTGATGTGGTGCTACTCGCGCTACTGGGCCAGCGGGCGGCACTGGTACGCCATCGGCAACGACGTCGGGGCCGCCCGGCTGGCCGGCATCCGGGTGCACCGGCGGACGATCGCCGCCTACGCCGTCACCGGCCTGTTCGTCGGCCTCGCCGCGGTCGTCCTGATCGGCACCGGCGGGCTGGTCCAGCAGAACGCCGGCAACGGCCTCGAGCTGCGCGTGATCGCGGCCGTCGTGATCGGCGGCACCAGCATCCTCGGCGGCCGCGGCACGGTCCTCGGGACGGTGCTCGGCGCCCTCCTGGTCGGGACGGTCACCAGCGCCATCACGCTGCTGGGCTGGCCGAGCGACCTGACCGAGCTCTTCATCGGGCTGTTCATCCTGGTCGCCGTCGGGGTGGACCTCGTCCGCGAACGTCGACGGAGCACACGATGACGACCCAGACCGCCTCCGCGCGCAAGCAACCCGAGACGCCTCCGGAGCGGCAGCCGGGCCTCGGCCGGCGCCTGCTCGACCTCGTCCTGACCGAGCGGGTGCCGCTGCTCGCGGTCCTGCTGGTGCTCGTCGTGCTGTGGTTCTACGTCCTCGGTCAGCAGGGCTACCTCGTCGCGCCCTACGACACGGACTACCTCGCCTCGGCGCTGGACAGCATGGTCCCGCTCTGCCTCCTCGCCCTGGCCGAGCTGTTCGTCATCGTCTCCGGGCGCGGTGGCATCGACCTGTCCGTCGGTTCCATCGTCAGCCTCTCGGGCATGGCGTTCGGTGTCCTGGTCGGGCAGTGGCAGTGGCCCATCCTGCCGGCGCTGGTCGCCACCGTGGTCGTGGGCGCCGTCCTCGGGGCGATCAACGGCCTGCTGATCGCCTACCTCGGCTTCCCCGCACTCATCGCGACGCTGGCCACGTTCTACGCCTACGGCGCCGTCGCGCTGCTGATGAACAACAACGCGCCGATCTCCACCAAGCCGATCCAGGACCTCCACGCGATCACCCGGCCGATCAGCATCCCGCTGCTCGGCGACTCCATCCCCGACCTGCCCCTGCAGGTTGCCACGTTCCTGCTGCCCGTCGGCGTGGTGGTGTGGCTGCTGGTGAACCGCACCGTCTACGGCCGCAAGCTCTACGCCGTCGGGACGAACGACATCGCTGCCCGCTTCGCCAACATCCCGGTACGCCGCTCCCGGCTGCTGGCCTACCTCGCCTCGGGGCTGCTCTCGGGCATCGTCGCGGTGGTCACCGTGGCCCAGTTCGCCTCCGCCAGGCCCGACGCCGGCAGCGTCGGCAACGGCATGGCCCTGCCGGCCATCACCATCGCCGTGCTCGGCGGAGTGGCCATCACCGGCGGCGTCGGCCGGGTGGCCGGCGTCATCCTGGCCGCGCTGCTCGTGGTGTGGCTGAACGCCGGCATCCTGCTCGCCTTCGAGGGCTCGGACGGCAGCCAGTTCCAGCTGTTCGCCCTCGGCGGCCTGCTGATCCTGTCCGCCCTGCTCAACGCCTACAGCACGCGACGGGGTCGCGGCGGGGCGTGACCCCCGGCCGAGTCCTGCGCGACCCACCGCACACGAGGAGAGACCACCCATGCCTGACACCGCCACGGCCAAGGAGACCCTGCGCTCCCAGCGGATCGAGACCCCGTCGTGGGGCTACGGCAACTCCGGCACCCGGTTCAAGGTCTTCCCGCAGGAGGGCGTGCCCCGCACCCCGCAGGAGAAGATCGACGACGCGGCCATGGTGCACCGACTGACCGGCGTCGCCCCCACGGTCGCGCTGCACATCCCGTGGGACCAGGTGGACGACTTCGGCGCCCTGGCCAAGTACGCCACCGAGCAGGGCGTGGCCCTCGGCACCATCAACGCCAACGTCTTCCAGGACAACGACTACCGGCTGGGCAGCGTGTGCAACCCCGACCCCGCCGTACGCCGCAAGGCGATCGACCACCTGCTGGAGTGCGTCGACGTCATGGACGCCACCGGGTCGCGCGACCTGAAGCTCTGGTTCGCCGACGGCACCAACTACCCCGGCCAGGACAGCCTCCGGGCGCGCCAGGACCGGCTGGCAGAGGCGCTGCGGGAGGTCTACGACCGGATCTCGAACGACCAGCGGATCGTGTTGGAGTACAAGCTCTTCGAGCCCGCCTTCTACGCCACGGACGTGCCGGACTGGGGCACGTCGTACGCCCACTGCCTCGAGCTCGGACCCAGGGCGCAGGTGGTGATCGACACCGGCCACCACGCCCCCGGGACCAACATCGAGTTCATCGTCGCGTTCCTGCTGCGCGCCGGCCGCCTGGGGGCGTTCGACTTCAACTCCCGCTTCTACGCCGATGACGACCTCATGGTCGGCGCTGCGGACCCGTTCCAGCTGTTCCGGATCCTGCACGAGCTGGTGCAGGCCGACGCGCTCTCGCCGGCGTCGGGGATCACCTACATGCTCGACCAGTGCCACAACATCGAGGCCAAGATCCCCGCCGTGATCCGGTCGGTGATGAACGTCCAGGAAGCCACTGCCAAGGCGCTGATCGTGGACACGGAGGCCCTGGCGGCCGCCCAGCGCGAGGGGGACGTCCTGGCGGCCAACGCCGCGCTCATGGACGCCTACAACACCGACGTCCGCCCGCTGCTGGCGGAGGTCCGCACGGAGGCGGGCCTGGACCCCGACCCCGTGGCGGCCTACCACCGCTCGGGCTACTTCGAGCGTGTCCGCACCGAGCGCGCCACCGGCCAGCAGGCCGGCTGGGGCGCCTGAGACCCCTCCTGCCCACCGACCAGCCAGGGACTGACATCCATGACCCAGTACGAGGACCACCCCCGGGTGCGGGAGCTCGTCTCCCGCAGCAACCGCCTCGGCGCCGACCCCCGCAACACCAACTACGCCGGTGGCAACACCTCGGCCAAGGGCGAGACCACCGACCCGGTGACGGGCTCGCCGGTCGAGCTGCTCTGGGTCAAGGGCTCCGGCGGCGACCTCGGCACCCTCACCCCGCAGGGCCTCGCGGTGCTGCGGCTCGACCGCCTGCGGGCCCTTGTCGACGTCTACCCCGGGGTGGAGCGCGAGGACGAGATGGTCGCGGCCTTCGACTACTGCCTCCACGGCCGCGGGGGCGCCGCGCCCTCGATCGACACGGCGATGCACGGTCTGGTCGGCGCACCGCACGTGGACCACCTCCACCCCGACGCCGGGATCGCCCTCGCGACCGCTGCCGACGGAGAGGCCCTGACCAAGGAGTGCTTCGGCGACGCGGTGCTGTGGGTGCCGTGGCGGCGCCCGGGGTTCCAGCTGGGACTCGACATCGCCCGGGTCCACCGCGACCACCCCGAGGCGATCGGTGTCGTCCTCGGTGGCCACGGCATCACGGCCTGGGGCGCGACGAGCGAGGAGTGCGAGGCGCACTCACTGGAGATCATCGGCACCGCGCAGCAGTTCCTCGACGCGCGCGGGCGTGAGGAGCCTTTCGGGGCAACGCTGCCCGGGTACGGCGCGCTGCCGGACGACGTGCGGCGCGCCCGCGCAGCGGCCCTGGCGCCGGTCATCCGTGGCCTGGCCTCCACCGACCAGCGGCAGGTCGGCCACTTCACCGACACCGACGTGGTGCTCGAGTTCCTGTCCCGCGACCAGCACCCGCGGCTGGCCGCGCTCGGCACCTCGTGCCCCGACCACTTCCTGCGCACCAAGGTTCGGCCGATGGTGCTCGACCTGCCGCCGAGCGCGCCGCTGGACGAGACGGTCGCCCGGCTCAAGGAGCTGCACGAGGCCTACCGCGCCGACTACGCCGCCTACTACGAGCGTCATGCGGACGGGACCACACCGGCCATGCGAGGCGCCGACCCGGCGGTCGTGCTCGTCCCGGGGGTCGGGATGTTCAGCTTCGGCAGGAACAAGCAGACCGCCCGCGTGGCGGGGGAGTTCTACGTCAACGCGATCAACGTCATGCGGGGCGCGGAGGCCGTGTCGACCTACGCGCCGATCGACGAGCAGGAGAAGTTCCGCATCGAGTACTGGCTGCTGGAGGAGCAGAAGCTCCAGCGGATGCCAGCGCCGAAGCCGCTGGCCACCCGCGTCGCCCTCGTCACCGGTGCCGGGTCCGGCATCGGTCGCGCCATCGCCCATCGGCTCGCCGCCGAGGGCGCCTGCGTGGTCGTCGCCGACCGCGACGGCGCGTCGGCCGGGACGGTGGCCGCCGAGATCGGCGGCCCGGACGTCGCCGTGGCCCTGACCGCCGACGTCACCGACGCAGAGGCGGTCGCCGCAGCGATGGCCGGCGCCGCACTGGCGTTCGGCGGAGTGGACCTGGTGGTCAACAACGCCGGGCTGTCCATCTCCAAGCCGCTGCTCGAGACCACCGAGCACGACTGGGACCTGCAGCACGACGTCATGGCCAAGGGCTCGTTCCTGGTCTCCCGCGAGGCCGCCCGACTGATGCGCGCCCAGGGGATCGGCGGGGACATCGTCTACATCTCGAGCAAGAACTCCCTGTTCGCCGGCCCCAACAACGTGGCGTACGGCGCGGCGAAGGCCGACCAGGCGCACCAGGTGCGTCTCCTCGCCGCCGAGCTGGGCCCCGACGGCATCAGGGTCAACGGGATCAACCCCGACGGCGTGGTGCGCGGGTCCGGCATCTTCGCCGGGGGCTGGGGCGCCCAGCGCGCTGCGGTCTACGGCGTGCCCGAGGAGGAGCTGGGGGCCTACTACGCCAAGCGCACGCTCCTCGGACGCGAGGTGCTGCCCGAACACGTCGCGAACGCGGTGTTCGCGCTCACCTCCGGCGACCTCTCCCAGACGACGGGGCTGCACATCCCGGTGGATGCCGGTGTCGCTGCAGCCTTCCTGAGGTAGGACGCCCATGCTGGGACCTGCCGACGTCGTGGCGGTGGACCTGGGTGCCTCCAGCGGCCGCGTCATGCTGGGCCACGCGGGGGCGGACGTGCTGGACCTCACCGAGGTCCACCGCTTCGCCAACCGTCCGGTCGAGGTGGCCGGGACGCTGCACTGGGACGTGCTCGCGCTGTATGCCGGTGCGGTGGACGGCATCCGGGCGGCGGCCCGCTCGGTGGGGACACTGCACGGCGTCGGCGTGGACGCCTGGGCGGTCGACTACGGGCTGCTCGACGCGCACGGGCAGCTGCTCGGCAACCCCGTCCACTACCGGGACCGGCGCACCGACGGGGTGATGGACAAGGTCGTCGAGCAGATCGGCGCCGACGTGCTCTACCAGCGGACCGGCCTGCAGCTGCTGCCGATCAACACGATCTACCAGCTCACGTCGGCACGGGGAACGGCCGCGCTGCGCGTCGCCGCCCACCTGCTCCTCATCCCCGACCTGGTCACCTTCTGGCTGACCGGCCACCGCGCCGGCGAGCTCACGAACGCCTCCACGACCGGCCTGCTCGACATCCGCACCCGGCGCTGGTCGACCGACACCTGCGAGGAGCTGGGCGTGGACCTCGCCCTGCTGCCCGAGCTCTGTGAGCCGGGCACCCGGGTCGGCACCCTGCTCTCCGACGTCCACCACATCCCCGCGCCCACCCCGGTCCCGGTGTGGGCCGTCGGCTCGCACGACACCGCCTCAGCGGTCGTCGGGGTGCCCGCGAAGTCGGAGCACTTCGCCTACATCTCCTGCGGCACCTGGTCGCTCGTGGGTCTCGAGCTCGACCAGCCGGTGCTCACGGAGGCCAGCAGGCGGGCCAACTTCACCAACGAGCTGGGCGTCGACGGCACGGTCCGCTACCTGCGCAACGTCATGGGCCTGTGGCTGGTCCAGGAGTCCCTGCGTACGTGGGAGGAGGGCGGCACCCCGCTGCCGCTGGAGCGGCTGCTCCACGAGGCGGCGGCCGTGCCGCCGAGGACGTTCCTCATCGACCCCGACGACCCGACCCTGCTGCACCCGGGCGACATGCCCGCCAGGATCGCCGACGCCTGCCGGCGGACGGGGCAGCCCCCGCCGCGGACCCCGGCGGAGACGGTGAGGTGCATCCTCGACAGCCTGGCGCTGGCCTACCGCAGCACCGTCCGCGCCGCGCAGCAGCTGGCCGGCCGGTCCGTCGACGTCGTGCACCTGGTCGGCGGCGGTGCCCGCAACGAGCTGCTGTGCCAGCTGACCGCCGACGCCTGCGGCCTGCCGGTCGAGGCCGGCCCGGTGGAGGCGGCCGCGCTCGGCAACGTCCTGGTGCAGGCGCGTGCGGCGGGCGCCGTGCCGACCGACCTGGCCGGCCTGCGGGCGCTGGTCCGCCGCACCCAGCCGGTCCGGCGTCATGAGCCCTGCGGCTCTTCCTCCGCCTGGGACGACGCCGAGCGCCGGCTGCACCCCCGCATCGAGCACTGAGAGACCGACGAGAGGACCACTCATGAACACCTCCGCTACCCCGAACCCGTTGGGCGTGCACGCCCTGGTGTTCGTGGGCGACACCTCACCGGCGTCGGTCGAGCGCGCCATCGCCCAGACCCGCCAGGCCGGATTCGACCTGCTCGAGCTGTCCCTGCACGACGCCACCGACCTCGACGCCCCGGCGGCGCGGCAGCAGCTCGCGGCGGCGGGCCTGCAGGTCGCGTGCTCCCGCGGCCTCGCCTTCGACGCGGATATCTCCAGCGACGACCCGGACGTCGTCGCGCGGGGCGAGGTGCTGCTGCACGACTCGCTGGCCACCACCCATGCCCTGGGTGGCGCCATCCTCACGGGTGCCCTGTACAGCGCCCTGGGCAAGTACGCCGCACCGCTGACGGCCACCGGCCGCGGCAACGTCGTCAGCGTGCTGCGCGACCTCGCCAAGGAGGCCGCGGGGCACGGCATGTCGCTCGGGCTGGAGATCTGCAACCGCTACGAGACCAACGTGGTCAACACGGCCCACGACGCCCTGGCGCTGGCCGACGACATCGGCGAGGACAACGTCCTCATCCACCTCGACAGCTACCACATGAACATCGAGGAGGACGACCTCGTGCGCCCCGTCCACGAGGTCGGCGACCGGCTCGGCTACGTGCACATCGGCGAGAACCACCGTGGCTACCTCGGCTCCGGCCACCTCGACCTCACCGGCTTCTTCCACGCCCTGGCCGACGTCGGCTACACCGGCCCGATCACGTTCGAGTCGTTCTCCTCGGCCGTGCTGTCCGCGACGCTCACCCGCGACCTCGCGATCTGGCGCAACCTCTGGGACGACGGCGAGGACCTCGCGCGGCACGCCCGGGAGCACATGGCCGGGCTGCTGGCCGCGGCCCGCCGGCCCTGACGTCCACCGGGGAGCCGGCCGCCCCCCTGATCTCACACGGACAGCGCGGACGAGCGGCGTACGACGAGCTCGCAGTCGAAGCGCACCTCGGTGCGCTGCCGGGGCAGGCCGGCCTCACGCCGGCGGATCTCCTCGAACAGCAGCTCGGCCCCGCGCCGGCCGAGCTCGGCCCGGGGCTGTCGCACGGACGACAGCGGCACCGCCGCGGCGGCGGCGAACTCGATGTCGTCGTAACCCACGATCGCCACGTCCTCGGGCACGCGCAGGCCCTGGTCGGTGAGACCGGCGAGGACGCCGAGGGCCACGAGGTCGTTGGCGGCGAACACCGCCGTCGGGCGCTGGGCGTCCGGCAGGGCTGCCAGCTCCTCACCGGCCTGGCGCCCTGCGGCAATCGTCAGCGCCGGGGTGGAGACCGCGAGCAGCGTGGCGCCCGGCGCGGTCGCGATCGTCTCCTCGGCACCCTGGCGCCGGTCGCGCACCTGCCGCAGCGTGGACGGCCCACCGACGAACGCGACCGCCCGGTGGCCGCGCTCGAGCAGGTGGCGGACCGCCAGGCAGCCACCCGCGACGTCGTCGACGCTGACGCTCGAGCAGTCGGCGCCCTCGGGGTAGCGGTCCAGGAACACCACCGGGATCCCGCGACGGGCCAGGGAGTCCAGCGGCGGCACCGCGTCGCCGGTGGGTGCGATCAGGACGCCCCGGACACGCTGCTGCTCGAACAGCTCGAGGTAGCGGTGCTCCCGGTCGCTGTCCCCGGCGCTGTTGCCGAGCAGGACCACGCCACCGGCCGCCTGCACGGTGTCCTCGACGCCGCGGGCCACGTCGGAGAAGAACGGGTTGGCCGCGTCGATGACGACGAGGCCGACCGCGCGGCTCGCGCCGGAGCGCAGGTGGCGGGCCGACTCGTTGCGGACGAAGCCGAGCTCGGCGATGGCCGCCTGCACGCGGTCGCGGGTCGTCTCCGCGACCAGGTGCGGCTTGTTCAGCACGTTGGAGACCGTGCCCACCGACACGCCGGCCGCCGTGGCGACCTCCTTGATGCTCACCGACGCGGTCAGGGCAGCGCTCCTTCGTTCGGTCACCTACGGTGGGGAGGGTTCTTGACGTGGCGGGCGGTGGGTTTCCCCACCGACGCGTCGGTGAAACGATTCATGATAGCGCCGCACCGCCGGTTCGGCCGCGGACGGCAGGGCGATCGAGGAGGCCGCATGAAAGTCGCGCTGATGGTGACCTGTGTCAACGACGCGATGTTCCCGGAGGTCGGGCAGGCCGTGGTGCGACTGCTGCGCCGCCTCGGCGTGGACGTCGAGTTCCCCAACGCGCAGACGTGCTGCGGCCAGCCGATGGTCAACACCGGCTACCTGGACGAGGCGGTGCCGGTCGTGCGCGGCTTCGTCGACGCCTTCGCCGGCTACGACGCGATCATCGCCCCGTCCGGCTCGTGCGTCGGGTCGGTGCGCCACCAGCACGCGCTCGTGGCCCGCAGGTCCGGGGATGCCGCGCTGGTCGACGGCGCGGCCCGCACCTCTGCGGTCGTCCACGAGCTGAGCGAGTTCCTCGTGGACGTGCTCGGCGTGGAGGACGTGGGCGCCTACTTCCCGCACAAGGTGACCTACCACCCGACCTGCCACTCGCTGCGGATGCTCGGCGTGGGCGACCGCCCGACGCGGCTGCTCCGCGCGGTCCGGGGGATCCGCCTGGTGGAGCTGCCGGCGGCCGAGCAGTGCTGCGGCTTCGGGGGCACCTTCGCGGTGAAGAACCCCGACACGTCGGTGGCCATGGGGGCCGACAAGGCGCGCCACGTGCTCGACACCGGCGCCGAGGTGATGGTCGCCGGGGACAGCTCGTGCCTGATGCACGTCGGCGGCATCCTGTCCCGACAGCGCGCCGGCGTGCGGGTGATGCACCTGGCCGAGGTGCTGGCCTCCACCGAGAGCGCGCAGGAGTCCCGGCTGCCCGCGGGCCGCGACACCACCGGTGCCGCGGCGGCGGTGCGCAGCCCCGAGAGCACGGACCGGTCCAGGTTGCCGGCACCGGGACAGGAGCAGTCATGAGTGCCACGTTCGTCGGGATGCCCGCCTTTCCCGAGGCGGCCCGCGCCGCGCTCGGCAACACCCAGCTGCGGCAGAACCTCGCGCACGCGACCGGCACGATCCGCGCCAAGCGCGCCGCCGTCGTCGCCGAGGTCGACGACTGGGAGGAGCTGCGCGTCGCCGGCGCCGAGATCAAGGACCGCACCCTGCGCCGGCTGGACGAGCACCTGCTCCAGCTCGAGGCCGCGCTGCAGGCCCGCGGGGTGACCGTCCACTGGGCCCGCGACGCCGAGGAGGCCTGCGCCGTCGTCGCGCGCATCGCCACGAGCCACGGCGTGGACGAGGTGGTCAAGGTCAAGTCCATGGCCACCCAGGAGATCAACCTCAACGAGGCGCTCGCCGCGCACGGCATCGCCGCGTGGGAGACCGACCTCGCCGAGCTGATCGTCCAGCTCGGGGACGACCTGCCCAGCCACATCCTCGTGCCGGCGATCCACCGCAACCGCTCCGAGGTCCGCGAGATCTTCCGGACCCGGATGGCCGCGGCCGGACGTCCCGCCCCGGAGGGACTGACCGACGAGCCCAAGGAGCTCGCCGCCGCGGCCCGGCTGCACCTGCGCGAGAAGTTCCTTCGCGCCAAGGTCGCCATCTCCGGCGCCAACTTCGCGGTCGCCGAGACGGGCACCCTCGTGGTCGTCGAGAGCGAGGGCAACGGGCGGATGTGCCTGACCCTGCCGGAGGTGCTGATCAGCGTCGTCGGCATCGAGAAGCTCGTGCCGACCTGGCAGGACCTCGACGTCTTCCTCCAGCTGCTGCCGCGCTCGAGCACGGGGGAGCGGATGAACCCCTACACCTCGATGTGGTCAGGGGTCACCCCCGGCGACGGGCCGCAGGAGATGCACGTCGTGCTGCTGGACAACGGCCGGACCAACGTCCTGGCCGACGAGGTGGGCCGCCAGGCGCTGCGCTGCATCCGCTGCTCGGCCTGCCTGAACGTCTGCCCGG
The DNA here is from genome assembly GCA_963724015.1 of uncultured Actinomycetota bacterium. GTDB lineage: Bacteria > Actinomycetota > Actinomycetes > Actinomycetales > Dermatophilaceae > CAVRTM01. Next base: position 65,720 of record CAVRTM010000003.1, on the reverse strand, counting down.
TCTACGAGCGCACCGGCGGCCACGCCTACGGCTCGGTCTACCCGGGCCCGATCGGCGCGATCCTCAACCCCCTGCTCAAGGGCGTGGGCGTGGACGAGCAGACCGACTCCCTGCCCTACGCCTCGAGCCTGTGCGGCGCCTGCTTCGAGGTGTGCCCGGTGCGGATCGACATCCCCGAGGTGCTGGTGCACCTGCGCGGCAAGGTCGTCGACGCCCACCGCGACGGCCGGCCCAAGGGCCAGGACCTCGCGATGCGAGGCGCGTCATGGGTGCTCGGCGACGCGCGCCGTACCGCACTGGCCGAGCGCGCCGCCGGGCTGTCCAGCAGGCTCGTGTCGACGCTGAGCCGCCGGTCCCTGCCCGGCGGTCGTACGGCGATCGGCCGGCTGCCGTGGCCCGGTGCCCTCTGGACCGACGCCCGCGACCTGCCCTCGCCGCCCAGGGAGTCCTTCCGCGCCTGGTGGGCGCGCACGGACGGCGGCCGCCGCGACGACGCCGGGACGAGCCGGTGAGCGCCCGCGACGAGGTGCTCGCCCGGGTCCGGCACGCCCTGGCGGACGTGGACCGGGCGGACCGGACGCAGGAGGAGACCCCGCTGCCGGCCCGCACGCGCGTCGAGCACGGCCTGCACGCCGAGCTCGTCGACCTCTTCGCCGAGCGGGTGGAGGACTACCGCGCGACGGTGGTCCGCTGCACTCCGGGCGAGGTTCCCGGGGCCATCGCGCTGGCCCTGTCCGGGGCGGCGAGCGTGCTCGTCCCCGACGGCTTCCCGCCGGAGTGGCTGGGCGCCGGCGAGCCGGACGACATCCACCGGGTGGAGGACACCGGGCTGACGCCCGCGGCCCTGGACCGCGTGGCGGCCATCGTCTCGACCGCTGCCGTGGGCATCGCCGCGACCGGGACGATCGTGCTGGACCACGGCCCCGGCCAGGGTCGGCGCGCGCTGACGCTGGTGCCGGACCTGCACGTCTGCGTCGTGCGGGCGGCCCAGGTGGTGGCCGACGTCCCCTCCGCCGTCAGCGTGCTGGACCCCGGTCGGCCGCAGACGTGGGTCAGCGGACCGAGCGCGACCAGTGACATCGAGCTGGACCGGGTCGAGGGGGTCCACGGTCCACGCACGCTGCACGTCATCCTGGTGGGCGCCGGGTAGCCGGCGCACGGCACCGGACGCGGTCGGGGTGGGTGCGGGCACCGCGTGCCCCGCATGCCCTGGAGCGGGTCGGGGTAACCGGCACCCGTAGCACCGCGGACATGACCGCGAACCCTGCCGGGGCACCGACGCACCGGCACGGGACCACGCACGACGGACGCGCAAGGAGAGACGCTGATGCAGATCGACAAGCAGCAGATCATCGAGTTCCTCAAGAGCCGTGGCGACCAGGGCAAGGCCGACCAGGCCCAGTCCGAGCTGCCCGACCAGGTCGACACCGACCAGCACGCCGACCTGCTGGGCAAGCTGGGCATCAACCCGGCCGAGCTGCTCGGCGGCGCCGGCGGCGGGATCGCGGGAAAGCTCGGCCTGTAGCGCGCCAGATCTCGCCGCGACGCCGGTCTCCTCGCGGGGGCCGGCGTCGCGGCCGCGTTTGATCGACGCGATCGGGGGCATACCGCCCCTGCCCGGAGGCACGAGCCGGGCACCAGCAACGAGAAGGAGCAGACGATGTGGGTGTTCTTGTCCGGCCGGCTCCGTCGGTGGGTGCTGATGACGGTGATGCTGCCCGTCCTGGGGGTGGGCGCACGCAAGCTGGGTGAGGCGATCGAGGGCCGTCGCGGCCCCAACCCGGTCTCCTCCGGGCTGCGGGCCGCCTCCTCCTTCACCACCCGTCGTGGGCGCTCCAGCGCGGGTCGCCGCTGACGGGCGGCCGACAGACGCCTGACCCACGGCCGGCGGACGCCACCGGCCGGCGCGCTGTGTGCACGTTTTCGGGCGCGCCCCGGAGCTCCGGGGCGCGCCTTCGTCGTTCCCGCCGCGGACTCTGCGGAGGCGGCGAGACCCGTGCCGCGCACGCCGCCACGTTCCCCCAGACGGGTGCTCGCGTGCTGGGAAGGCACCCCAGCTGCGGCTCTGGTGGGGCTCGCCTCCGGCCCCTAGGGTGGGCGGACCGGGCAGTCCTGCGGGAGGCGGGTGAGGATGCACGAGCTGGCCGTCACCCAGAGCGTCGTGGACACCGTCGTGGAGCACACGGGCGAGCAGCGGGTGCTCGAGGTCAGGCTGCGGGTCGGGCGCCTGTCCGGGGTCGTGCCGGAGGCGCTGCGCTTCTGCTTCGACCTCGTGACCGAGGGCACGCCGCTGGAGGGGGCGACCCTGGACATCGAGGAGCCCGAGGGCAGTGCACGCTGCCGGCGGTGCGGGTCGACGTTCGGCCTGCCCGACCTGATCCTGCTGTGCCCGTGCGGCAGCGCGGACGTCGACGTCCTGACCGGCAGGGAGCTCGCGATCGGCTCGGTGGAGGTGGCCTGAACCATGTGTGGGACGTGTGGCTGTGACGACCCGGCCGGCGACCAGGGTGAGCGTGGTCCACGGCCACGCCGGCGGTGACGCCGCCGCTCATGCTCATCCCCACCCCTGGCCGCACGGGGAGCCCGGTCGCGCGCACGGGGCTCCGGCCGCCCCGGTGGAGCCGCCGGACCACCGCCGCACCATCGAGATCGAACGCCACATCCTGGACCGCAACGACGCGCTGGCGCAGGCCAACCGGCGCTGGCTCGCCGACCGACGGATCGTCGCGCTCAACATGATGAGCTCGCCGGGGTCGGGCAAGACCACGTTGCTGCAACGCACCATCGGCGAGCTCCGGGGCGCGCGGCCGGTGGCGGTCATCGAGGGTGACCAGGAGACCCACCTCGACGCCGAGCGCATCCGGTCCACCGGTGTGCCGGTGGTGCAGATCAACACCGGCGCCGGGTGCCACCTCGACGCCGACATGCTGCGCCGGGGGCTCGAGGCGCTCGATCCCGTGGACGACAGCATCGTGTTCGTCGAGAACGTCGGGAACCTGGTCTGCCCCGCGTTGTTCGACCTGGGCGAGACGGCCCGGGTCGTGGTCATCTCGGTCACCGAAGGCGACGACAAGCCGCTGAAGTACCCCCACATGTTCTCCGGGGCCGACCTGCTCATCGTCAACAAGACCGACCTGCTGCCCTATGTCGACTTCAGCGTGGCGCGATGCACCGCCAACGCGCGTGCCGCCAAGCCGGCGCTGGAGGTGCTGCCGATGTCCGTCACCGCAGGTGACGGGGTGCGGGAGTGGACCGAATGGGTTACGGCACAGTCGCATCCGATCCCCCCGATCGACGGGCGTTGACACTGCCGAAGACCGAGGTGTAGACACGGAAACAGGTCACGCAGGTGGGCCGAGGGACGGCTCCGGTGGCCAGGGGCTCGTGGCGACCGCCCCGGAAAGCGGCCTTCCATGCCATCAGCTGCCGCAACACAGGCCGAGCAGACGCTGATCCACGTGCTCTGGATCAATGCCGGGCTCAGCTGCGACGGCGACTCCGTGTCGCTGACGGCGGCCACCCAGCCCAGCATCGAGGAGATCGCGCTCGGCGCCCTCCCCGGGTTGCCGCAGGTCGCGGTCCACTGGCCGCTGATCGACTTCGAGTGCGGTCCCAACGGTGGCGCCGACGACTTCCTGGAGTGGTTCTTCAAGGCCGACCGTGGGGAGCTCGAGCCGTTCGTGCTGGTGGTCGAGGGTTCGATCCCGAACGAGAAGCTGCACGACGAGGGTTACTGGTGCGGGTTCGGCAACGACCCGGCGACCAACCAGCCGGTCACGACCAGCGAGTGGCTCGACCGTCTCGCCCCCAAGGCCACCGTCGTCGTGGCCGCTGGCACCTGCGCCACCTACGGCGGCATCCACGCCATGGCCGGCAACCCGACCGGCGCGATGGGGGTGCCGGACTACCTGGGCTGGGACTGGCGGTCCAAGGCCGGCGTACCCGTGGTCTGCGTGCCGGGCTGCCCCGTCCAGCCGGACAACCTGTCCGAGACCTTGACCTACCTGCTGTACATGGCCACCGACCAGGCGCCGATGATCCCCCTGGACGAGGCCCTGCGTCCCACGTGGCTGTTCGGGCGCACGGTGCACGAGGGGTGCGACCGTGCCGGCTACTACGAGCAGGGCGACTTCGCCACCGAGTACGGCAGCCCCAAGTGCATCGTCAAGCTGGGGTGCTGGGGTCCGGTGGTGAAGTGCAACGTCCCGAAACGGGGCTGGATCAACGGTGTCGGCGGCTGTCCCAACGTCGGCGGCATCTGCATCGGCTGCACGATGCCCGGGTTCCCGGACAAGTTCATGCCGTTCATGGACGAGCCGCCCGGCGGCAAGCTCTCCACCAACGTGGTCGGGCTCTACGGCAGCGCGATCCGCACCCTGCGCAAGGTCACCGAACGCACGCTGGACCAGGAACCGCACTGGCGGACCCCCGGCCGGACGCTCACCACCGGCGCCACGCGCACCTGGTAGCCGCACCAACCCACCCCGCTGCGCGTCGGCTCGCTCACCGGGCCGCCGGCGGCACCAACGCAGGTCAGAGAGGCAGCGACATGACGTCGACGATCCCGAAGCCGGCAGCCTGCCGGGGGGCCGCCCGAGCAGCGCAACCTCGTCGACATGGCGTGGGACCCGATCACCCGCATCGTCGGCAGTCTGGGGATCTACACCAAGATCGACTTCGACAACCGCGAGGTGGTCGAGTGCCACAGCACGTCCTCGATCTTCCGTGGTTACTCGATCTTCATGAAGGGCAAGGACCCTCGCGACGCCCACTTCATCACCAGCCGCATCTGCGGCATCTGCGGTGACAACCACGCGACGTGCTCCTGCTACGCCCAGAACATGGCGTACGGCGTGAAGCCGCCTCACCTGGGGGAGTGGATCGTCAACCTCGGCGAGGCCGCCGAGTACATGTTCGACCACAACATCTTCCAGGAGAACCTCGTCGGCGTCGACTACTGCGAACGCATGGTCAAGGAGACCAACCCCGGGGTGCTGGCCAAGGCCGAGAACACCCAGGCTCCCCACGGTGGTGACCACGGATACCGCACCATCGCCGACATCATGCGGGCACTCAACCCGTTCACCGGCGAGTTCTACCGCGAGGCGCTGCAGGTCAGCCGGATGACGCGGGAGATGTTCTGCCTCATGGAGGGTCGTCACGTCCACCCCTCCACGCTCTACCCCGGCGGCGTCGGCACGGTCGCTACGGTGCAGCTGATGACCGACTACCTCAGCCGGCTGATGCGCTACGTGGAGTTCATGAAGAAGGTCGTGCCGATGCACGACGACCTGTTCGACTTCTTCTACGAGGCGCTGCCGGGCTACGAGCAGGTGGGCCTGCGTCGTACGCTGCTCGGCTGCTGGGGCTCCTTCCAGGACCCGGAGTACTGCAACTTCTCCTACCAGGACATGACCGACTGGGGTCGCAAGATGTTCGTGACCCCAGGGGTCGTCGTCGACGGCACGCTCGTCACGACCGACCTGGTGAAGATCAACCTCGGCATCCGGATCCTGCTCGGCTCGTCCTACTACGAGGACTGGGAGGGCCAGGAGACGTTCGTGAGCCACGACCCGCTGGGCAACCTGGTGGACCGGCGCCACCCCTGGAACCAGCACACCAACCCCCGCCCGCAGAAGCGCGACCTCGACGAGAAGTACAGCTGGGTGATGTCGCCGCGCTGGTTCGACGGCCAGGACAACCTCGCGCTGGACACCGGCGGCGGGCCGCTGGCGCGCCTGTGGTCGACGGCGCTGGCGGGGCTGGTGGACGTCGGCTACCTCAAGGCCACCGGCTCCAGCGTCCAGATCAACCTGCCGAAGACCGCCCTGAAGGGTCCGGTCAGCCTGGAGTGGCACGTGCCCCGGTGGAGCAACACCCTGGAGCGCAACCGCGCCCGAACCTACTTCCAGGCCTACGCCGCAGCGGCGGCACTGCACTTCGCCGAGAAGGCGCTGGTGGAGATCCGTGCCGGCCACACCAAGACGTGGGAGCCGTTCGACGTGCCGGACGAGGCGATCGGCTGCGGCTTCACCGAGGCCGTCCGTGGGGTGCTGTCCCACCACATGGTGATCCGCGACGGCAAGATCGCCAACTACCACCCCTACCCGCCGACGCCGTGGAACGCCAGCCCGCGCGACTCCTTCGGCACACCGGGCCCGTACGAGGACGCGGTGCAGGGACAGCCGATCTTCGAGGAGAACGACCGCGAGCACTTCAAGGGCATCGACATCATGCGCACCGTGCGCAGCTTCGACCCGTGCCTGCCGTGTGGTGTCCACATGTACCTCGGCGGCGGCAAGAACCTGGAGCTGCTGCACTCGCCCACCCAGTCGTTGACCGGCGACTGAACGATGATGCGCGCCGGCACCGACGATCCCGCTGACGTCCCGCCCGACGCGCTGAGGCGGGCCGGGGAGCGGATCGAGGAGCTGCTCGACGCCAGTGCCGCAGCCGGCACCGTGTCGCGGGAGCGTTCCGAGGAGCTCGTGCGACAGGTGACGTCGCTGTACGGCGCCGGGCTGGAGCGGATCCTGCGGATCCTCGACGATGCCGAGGTGCTGACCCCGCGCCTGCAGGACGCGCTGGTCTCCGACGACCTGGTCGCGAGCCTGCTGCTGGTGCATGGCCTGCACCCCCACGGGGTCAGGGACAGGGTGGAGGAGGCGCTGGAGTCCGTCCGCCCCTACCTGGGCACGCACGGCGGCGACGTGGAGCTCGTCGACGTCTCCGCGGAGGGTGTCGTCCGGCTGCGGCTGACCGGCAGCTGTGACGGCTGCGCGTCGTCCTCGTCCACGCTGGAGCTGGCCGTGGAGTCGGCCGTCCGCGCCGCGGCTCCGGAGATCCGCTCGATCGAGGTGGTGGGCGCCGTCGTGGCCAGGGCGTCGGCGTCACCGGTGATCCCGGTCTCCGCTCTGCGGACACGGCTCGTCACCGACGCAGCCGGGCAGCCGCGCGCCGGCCGGTGGGCCGCCGTGCCGGAGATCGGTGCGCTCGTCGCGGGGGAGGTCGGCGGGTTCACCATCGGCGGCGTCGAGCTGCTCGCCTGCCGGATCGGCGGCGACGTGTTCGCGTTCGCCGACCGGTGCGCCGGGTGCGCGTCGACCATGGCAGGGGCGCGGCTGGAGCGCTGGGCCGGTCAGCCGGTCGGGTCCGGCGTGCTGACCTGCCCCCGGTGCCGCACCCACTACGACGTCCGGCGGGCCGGCGCGGCGATCGACGCCGATGGGGCGCACCTGCAGCCGTTCCCCCTGCTCGTCCGGGACGGCGTGCTGTCCGTCGCGCTGCCCGCCGAGCCAGACGTGCCCGAGCGGGACGTGCCCGGGCCGAGACGTGCACGAGCCGGACCTGCCGGAGCCGGCGGTGGCGCGGTGAGCGCACCGGTGCCGGTCTCCACGTTGCGCAGGATCGCGCGCAGCCGCCCCGCGTCGTACGACGGCGAGCGGTGCGAGATGTGCGCCGAGCCCATAGGCGACAGCCACCCGCACGTGGTCCACCTCGACAGCCGCGCCCTGCTGTGCACCTGCCGCGGCTGCTACCTGCTGTTCAGCAGCGAAGGGGCGCGGCAGCGCTACCGCGCCGTGCCCGAGCGCTACCTGTCGTTCGCGGGCTTCCGCCTCGGCGCGGCACAGTGGGCGGCGCTGGACATCCCCGTCGGGCTGGCCTTCTTCTTCGCCAGCTCCGTGTCCAGCCGGACCGTGGCGTTCTACCCCGGCCCCGCCGGCGCCACGGAGTCCGAGCTGCCGCTCGGGGCATGGGAGTCCGTGACGGCCGACAACCCGCAGCTCGACACGCTGCTGCCCGACACCGAGGCGCTGATCGTGCGGGCACCCGGGGGCGAGCGGGCGATGGGTGAGGCATACCTCGTGCCGATCGACGCCTGCTACGGGCTGGTCGGGCTGCTGCGCCAGGTCTGGCGGGGGTTCGACGGGGGCCAGGACGCGAGGGCGCGCGTCGAGACGTGGTTCCGCTCGGTCGACGCCCGGTCGCGACCGTGGGCAGGGGGCCGCGATGAGTGACCTCACGTTCTCCCTGCTCGACATCGTCCCCGAGCTGTATGCCGCGTCGCCGACCTTCACCGCGCACCTGCACATCGAGGACGCCGGCACGGAGGCTGTGCACGCGATCGCGCTGCGCGCCCAGGTGCGGCTGGAGCCGCAGCGCCGTCCCTACTCCGATGCCGAGGCCGCCGGCCTGACCGACCTCTTCGGCTCGCGCGAGCGGTGGGCCAGCACGCTGCGGCCGTTCCTGTGGATGCAGTGCACCGCCCTGGTGCAGGGCTTCACCGGCTCGACGGACGCCGAGCTGTCCCTGCCCTGCACCTACGACTTCGAGGTGGCCGCCTCCCGCTACCTGCACGCGCTGCGGGACGGCAGCATCCCGGTGGTGCTGCTCTTCAGCGGAACGGTGTTCACGCGCGGGTCAACGGGATTCGGCGTGGAGCAGGTGCCGTGGGACCGCGAGGTCCGCTTCGAGCTCCCGGTCCGCGCCTGGCGGGAGCTGATGGCGCAGCACTTTCCCGGAGCGGGGTGGTTGCGGCTGGACCACGAGACGCTGGCGAGGTTCGCGGCGTACAAGGCGTCGCGCGGGCACACGACCGACGACGACGCGATGGCCGACCTGCTGGCCGCCGTGGGGGAGTGGGTCGTATGACGTCCCGGACAGCAGGTGGCAGAACGCCCCGGACGGCCGCGATGGACAGCGCACGCCAGGTCGCCGATGCCGTGCTGTACGAGGGGTACCTGCTGTACCCCTACCGGGCGAGTGCCGGCAAGAACCAGTCGCGGTGGCAGTTCGGCGTCCTCGGACCGCCGGGGGCCGCCGCGGCAGGGGTGGGCGAGGAGTCCTGAGATGGGCGCCGAGCTGCTGCTGCGACACGGAGCCGGTGCCGAGGTCACCGTGACGCTGCGCTTTCTGCAGCTGCAGGCGCGACTGGTCGAACAGGCCGACGGCTCAGGCGGATTCGTGCCGGTGGCAGATCTGCGCGTCGACGGGCAGCGCTGGCTGTCCTGGGACGAGGCGGTCGAGCACGAGGTGCCGGTGACGACCGCGCGTCTGCGGACGAGCGGGCGCAGTCGTGCGGTGCGCGGTCGCCGTCGACGGGGGCGAGGAGGTCACCGACCTGGTGGACGCCGACGGCGTGACCGCCGGTCGCCTCATCCGGCGACGGTGGCCCCTGGTCGCGTCGGTGGAGGTGACGTCCTTCCCCGTGGCGGGGGTCGCCGGGGTGTCGCGGCTGCGGATCGTCGTCGCGAACGCGGCCGACCCGGGGGACGCGGCGAACGAGGCGGCCGGGGCAACGGCGGCCATCGGGACAACGGCGGCGATCGGGGCAACGTCGGGGGCCTGGCAACGGCGGAGGGCCGGGCGATGGCGGCGGTGGCGGCCACGCGGCGGTCGTTCCTCGGCGCCCACCTGCTGCTCGGCTGCACGGGCGGTGCGTTCGTCTCGATGGCCGACCCACCGGCCGACCTGGAGACCGCCGCCAGGGACTGCCGGCAGCACCGGTGCTGGCCCGTGCTCGCCGGTCCTGCCGGAGAGGACGGCGTCGCGCTGGTGTCGCCGATCATCCTCGAGGACCACCCGGCGCTGGCGGCGCAGAGTCCCGGCTCGCTGTTCGACTCCACCGAGATCGACGAGATCCTGACCCTGCGGATCCTCACCCTGACCGATGAGGAGAAGGCGGAGGCACGGGCCACCGACCCGCGGGCCGCCCAGGTCCTCGACCGCACCGAGCAGCTCTCGGCGCAGGACATGGCGCGGCTGCACGGGCTGATGTACGACCCGCTGGGCCCGACGGGTCCCTCCCGCGGCCACCTCGGCGGCGGCGGAGACAGCGACCGGCGACGAGGCGGACGTGCCGTGGTGGGACCCCGAGCGGGATGCGGCCGTCGACCCCGGGACCGACGCGGTGACGATCGCGGGCACCCGCGTGTGCCGGGGAAGCCTGGTGCTGCTGCGGCCGAGCCGCCGGGCCGACGCCCAGGACCTCTTCCTCGCCGGGCAGACCGGGCGCGTCACCGGCGTGCACTTCGACGTCGACGGCGCCACCCACATCGGTGTGGTGCTCGTGGACGACCCGGCGGCCGACCTGCACGAGTGGTACGGCCGCTACCTGTACTTCGGCCCGGAGGAGCTGGAGCCGCTCGGCGCCACCGCAGCCCGGCCGGACACCAGAAGGGAGACCCCGTCATGAGGTTCATCGGAATCACCACGACGGCACTGGCCTGCGCCGCGGCCGCCGCAGCGGTCGTGGTCGCCGTACAGTCCATCCCCGACATCAAGCGCTACCTCAAGATCCGGAGCATGTGACGGCCAGCAAGGAGATGCCATGAGCGACAGCCCGTCCGAGCACCTGAGCGAGGAGCCGCAGGAGGAGCGCGGCGCCCCCGGCTCGCGCGACGAAGGTTCCCCGGAGCCCGCCGGCGGCCCGGTCGACCGACCCGCCGGGACGTCCGGTGCGGACAGCGACACGGGCATCGACCCGCAGGAGCCACAGCACGAGGACTCCCCGCACCTGCCGACCGGCGACTAGCCGCCGGCGTGAAGCACGCCCGACAAGGAGACCGTCCATGACGTCCGACGACGAGCAGGTGCTGCCCCCGTACGACGACCGCCGCGAGGCGTGGCCCGACACGCCCGGTGTGCCGGGGCGAGGACCGCGCCAGCGATGGCTGAGCGGACGCTCGTCGCGGGGATCGGCAACATCTTCCTCGGCGACGACGGTTTCGGCTGCGACGTCGTCCGGCGGCTGTCCGAGCAGGATCCACCGCCCGGGGCGCGCGTGGTCGACTACGGGATCCGCGGCATGCACCTGGCCTACGACCTGCTGGACGGCTGGGACCGGCTCGTGCTGGTGGACTCGCTTCCGGACCGGGGCGCCCCCGGGCAGCTGCAGGTCCTGGAGGTCGGCCCGGACGACGTCGCGCACGGCGAGCTGGACGCCCATGGCATGGACCCGGCGGCCGTCCTCTCGGCCCTCGGCGCGCTCGGTGGCCGGCTCCCGCCCACGACGCTGGTTGGCGTGCAGGTCGCTGACGTGCAGGAGCGGATCGGGTTGAGCCCGGTCGTCGCCGCGGCCGTCCCGGCGGCGGTGGAGGCGGTGCGCGCCCTGCTGGCCCGGCCGGACGAGGGCATGCCGGCCGGGCCGGTAGGCTAGCCATGTGCCTCGGGATCCCCGGTCAGGTCGTGGAGATGGTGAGCGGCTACGGTGACCAGCTGGCGCTCGTGGAGGTGGAGGGCGCCCGCCGCCGGGTGAACATCGGTCTGCTGGAGGGCGACCCGCCCGCGCCCGGGGGAGTGGGTGGTCATCCACATGGGCTTCGCCGTGGAACGCGTCGACGCCGCGGGGGCCGAGCGGGCCCGCGAGGGCCTGCGGCTGCTGGGCCGCGGCCTCGATGACCCCTGACCCCCGCGGGTCGTGGCCGTCCGCTCGACGTACGGGGGTCGAGCCCGCGCACTGAGGGTTGGTGACGAGGCCACCATAGAGGTTCCGCAGGAGAGGTCCGCGCCGTAGATTGCCGACATGGACATCGCCGACCGGAGGGTGACGGACACTTTCGTGATGCTGGCCGACACGCTGGTCGACCCGTTCGACGTGATCGACCTGCTGCACGTCCTCACCACCCGCTGTGTCGAGCTCCTGGACGTCCAGGCCGCCGGCCTCCTGCTGGCGGACGCGAGGGCTCGCTGCGCGTGACCGCCTCGTCCGGCCAGGCCGCGCGTCTGCTGGAGCTGTTCCAGCTGCAGCACGACGAGGGACCGTGCCTGGACTGCTACCGCAGCGGCGAGCAGGTCACGGAGTCCGACCTGACCACCGCCGACGAGCGGTGGCCGCGGTTCGCCCGCGGGCGGTGGCGGCGGGCTACTCCTCGGTGCAGTCCTTCCCGATGCGCCTGCGCGGTGAGGTGCTGGGAGCGATGAACCTCTTCGGCACCGAGCCCGACCGTCCTGACCGACGACCAGCTGCACCTGGCCCAGGCCTTCACCGACATCGCGACGATCAGCATCGTGCAGGACCGGCTCACCCGGGACCGCACCCGGCTGACCGAGCAGCTGGAGCAGGCGCTGACCAGCAGGGTCGCCATCGAGCGGGCGACCGGCATCGTCGCGGGGCGCCTGACCCTCGATGTCGACCAGGCCTTCGCGCTCCTGCGGGCGGGCTGCCGCCGCCGCAACCGCCGGCTGACCGACCTCGCCCACGACATCGTCTCCGGTGCTGTCGACGTGCTGTCCCTGCACTGAAAGCCCTATCTGGGAGTCGCCGTTCGGCGTATCGTTCCACGTGCGGGCCCAGCTCGAGACCCCGGCTGGCCGGCGGTCCCAGCATGTGCGGCCGGAAGGGTCTGAGAGTGGCTGCGAACGAGGTGCCCGGTCCGTCGACCGCCGGTCAGCCGAGCGGGGGCGCCACTGGCTCGGTCCGTCTGGACCGCCTGCAGAACACGGGCCTCGTTGCCGTGTCGGGCCCTCTGGAGGACGTTGCGGAGGTGGCGCACCGGGCCCTGCTGGACACCCTGGCCGACGACGTCAGCGCCGTGGTCTGCGACCTGTCCGAGGCGACAGGGCCGCCCGACTCCGAGTCGACGGCCCTGCTGGCCTCCGTCGGCTCGGAGGTGCGCCAGTGGCCCGGTACCCCGGTCGGGATGGTCTGTCCGACCGTGCGGCTGCGTGAGGGGATCGCGCGGCACCCGGACAGCCGCTATCTCGTGATCGCCGAGCGGCGCCGGCAGGTCCTGGCCCGCCTCGCGCGCCGGCCCCGCGCGACCGTCGTACAGGCGTCCCTGCCTCCGGTAGCCCGGTCGGCGCGCGCCGCCCGTGACCTCGTGGCGCGGACGTTGCTGGACTGGGGGTGTGGCCCCCAGATCGGTGGGGCGACGCTCGTGGTGAGCGAGCTCGTGACGCACGCCATGCAGTACGCCGACAGCGACCTCCTCGTGACGGTCGCCCGTTGCGGCGCGCAGCTGCGGATCTCGGTGCGCGACGCCAACCGCACCAACGCCCAGCTGATGGGGCGTGGACCCGGCGCGCATCAGCCATCGCGGTCTGATGCTCGTCGCGGCCGTGTCCGAGTCCTGGGGGGTCCTGCCGACCAGCGACGGGGGCAAGGTGGTGTGGGCCGTGCTGGCCGCCAACCCTCGGTCGGCCCGCACGCCCGGCTCGGCGGGCGGTCGAACAGTGGGCGCAGCCCGGCCGCGGCGGCCGAGCAGACCGGACGCGGGCCGATAACGCCCGGGCAGGTGGGGCTGTGCCGCTAGTGGGACACCATGGCTGCACCGACCTCCTGCAGCTCGTGCGAGTTCTCACCACCGCTGAGTGGATGCGCGGCGGCGCACCGTCGTCCGACCTGCTCAGTACTGCCGAACGTCAACGCGCACAACGGTTTCGGCGTGAGGACGACCGCCGTGACTTCATCGCTGCACACCTGCTCGCCCGACAGGTCGTGGCCGAGCTGCTTGGCGTGGACGTCGCGGCGGTCGGGCTGACGCAGTCCTGCGCGGTCTGCGGTGGCGTCGACCACGGGGCGCCGCAGGTCACCGTCCCGGGCCGTCACCGTCCGGACCGCCGCCGGTGTTCACCAGCTGGTCCCACAGCGCGGGGCGGGTCGGAGCCATCGCCGCGTTCGGCCCGGTCGGCCTTGACCTCGAACGCGTCGACCACCGGCAGGACGTCCAGGCGACCTTCGCGTCGCTCTTCGGCGGGAGAGGCGGCACTCGTGGATGCCGCGGCGGCGCCGGGAGTCGCCTTCCTGCACTGGTGGACCCGCAAGGAGGCACTGGTGAAGGTCGGCGCGATCGAGCTCGACGACTTCGCGACCACGGACCTGAGCGCGCACCCGGACCGGTGGGGGAAGTGGACGCTGTCGAGCTGGTACGACGCCGCGCGGACGCAGTCGCCGCGACAGCCGCGGCCGCACGACCCAGGCTCCGACCTGGCCGCCGACACGAGGGGAGCGCGTGGGTGGCGTCCACGCCGGCCGACCGCGTTGGCTCGTGCCCTCAGTGAATGTTGAGCGACCCTCTGTTGGCGGCCCACACCTTCGAACCGCTCACTGCCCAGCCGTATCGACGCGCTCGTGGAAGAAGTCTTCGACGACCTGGAGCCCGCCGGCGCGGACGACCTCGTCGTACACGTACTTGCCCACGGCGAGGTCGAGCACCCGAGGCCGAAGGGCGAGAACACCACCGTGCCGTCGGTCGGCACCGTCACCCGCCCCGCCATCACGTCGTCCAACGTGCCGAGCAGGAAGTCCCGGTTGCCGGTGAGCTGTTCGGCCAGATGCGGTGAGGTGTCGGCCTTCAGGCAGTGCTCGACGTCGTCGACGACGTTGGTCGACCCCAGCAGGATCTCGGGGGCGAGGTCACGCAGCGACACGTGCAACACCAGCGGGTGGTGCTCGAACCACGACGGGTCGCTGATGTGTGGCCGGCCGGCGACCGTCGCGAAGACCACGAGGTCGCTGGAACGGATCAGCTGCTCCGCGCTGTCGTGCATGGTGATCCGGCTGGCGGTGTCCGACTGCTCGAGGTACCCGCGGAAGCCGGCCGCGCTCTGGGAGGAGAGGTCGTGCACGCCGATCTCGTCGAACGACCAGCCGGTGCCGGCAAGGAAGGTCTGGATGTAGCGGGCGATCAGCCCCGACGCCGATGAAGCCGACACGGGTCGGACGCCGCCGGCCACGGCTGAGCCAGTCGGCCGCCAGTGCCGCGGACGCAGCGGTCCTGGTGGCGCTGATGATCGAGCTCTCCAGGCAGGCGAACGGATAGCCGGTGTCGTGGTCGTTGAGAATCAGCACGGCGGAGGCCCTCGGGACGCCGGCCTCCACGTTCTCCGGGAAGCTGGAGATCCACTTCAGGCCGTCGACCCGCGCAGCACCACCGATGGACGCGGGCAGCGCGATGATCCGGGACGACGGACGGTCCGGGAAGCGCAGGAAGTACGACGGCGGGTTCACCGAGTCGCCGGCGCCATGGACCCGGTACGTCTCCTCGACCAGGTCGACGATCTTCTTCTCCTTGCCCTGCAACGCGTGCTGGACCTGGCCGCCGGAGATGACCGCGAACGGGGGCACGCCGAGCTGCGCGGACGGCGTCGTTCGAGATGGCGGATCGGTTGTCCCGGAGCGGAGCTGGTCATCGCCCGCCACCTCGACGGTTGGTGAGCAGTCGGCGAGTCTGCACCGGGTCGGCCATCGCGACGAGCACCTCGCGCGGCCCCTCGTACGCCTCGCGGCTGTGCGCGCTGCGGATGTTGTCCACCATCATCAGGTCACCTGCCTGCCATGGCTCCCGTGCCGTGTTGGCCTGGTACACCTCGTTGAGCAGCTGGACGACGTCCTCGCCGATCGGGTCGCCGCCGCCGAAGCGGGTGTTGAACGGCAGTCCATCCTCGCCGTAGACGTCGACGAGGTACTCCCGCACCTCCGCGGCGATGGTCCACTCGTTGAGGAACGCGACCTGGTTGAACCAGCAGCGCTGGCCGCCGACCGGGTGGCGCACCACCGCGCTGCGGCGCTGGCGGGTGCGCAGGGCCCCGTCCGGCTGCCACTCGAAGTCGATCGCGTTGGCGCGGCAGTAGCTCTCGACAGCACCACGGTCATCGGTGCCGAATGCCTCCGCGAACGACGCACCGATCTCGTCGTTGTAGGTGCGGGTGAGCATCCAGCCTTCGCGCTCGAAGCGCTGGACGAGCTCGGCGGGCAGCGCATCGAGCACGGTCCGGGCGTCCGCCACCGCGGTCGCGCCTCCGGAGGTCGGAGCGGTGAGACAGGCGAACAGCATCAGGCCGGGGAACTCGAGGCGGTAGCTCAGCTCGTGGTGCATGCACATCGGCTGGGTCGCGGGCCACTTGGACGAGGAGTACACGCCATCGGGATAGGCCTGCCGGGACGCGAACGCCTCCTTGTCAGCCATCAGCGTGGTCCCGAGGCGTTGGAAGACGGCAGCGGTGCCGGCGACGTCGAGCAGCCCGAGGCCGCGCACCAGGACCGAGCCGTGCTCGGCGACGACCGCACGGAGAGCATCCCGGTGCTCGTCCACCCACGCGGACGCCTCGTTGACGGGCCCGACGTGCAGGATCGGCGGTCTGCCCGGTTGCAGGTCGACGTCCAGAAATGACGTCGAGGAAGAGAAGGACATGACGGTTCCTTTCAGTTTCGACTCGTGAAGGACGGAGCAGCCCAGCCGCATCGCAGGACCGCGTGCGCTGCTCCGGTCGGTCGGGTGCGCAGGAAGTAGTGACCACCGTCGGCGAGCTCGTGCAGGTCGACGCGCTCGGCAAGGTGCTGCCACTCACGGTGGCGGCTGGATATCCCGCCGTACTGGGGTCGTCGGCTGCCACCACCACGGTGACCGGCACGGACAGCCGCGTGGCGGGGGTGCCTCCAGCGCGTCGGCGAGGTAGTGGTGCGCGGACACGCAGTCGTGCCGGTACGCGGCGCCGGCATGGTCGGCGCGGTCCGCATCGAGCGTCCCGAGCCCGGTGTAGCCACCGTCGCGGGTGAGGAACGCAGCGATCTCGGCGTTGCTCTGCCCGGACAGCGCCGCGATGGCGGCACGCCGGTCGTCCGGCGTCCCGGGCAGCTGCGCCCCGAGCAGCACGTGCTGCACGTCCACCCCACGCTCCGTCAGCCGTCTCGCCGTCTCCATGGCGAACGCAGCACCCGAGGAGTGGCCCCAGAGCAGGACGCGCGTCAGCCCGCGCCCGGCGACCTCGTCGGCCACCTGCCCGACGACGTGGGCCATCGGCGCGAACGGCTCGCTCCGGGCAGCCACGTCGTGGCCCGGCAGCTCGACGGCGAAGACCGCCAGGCCGCTGCCCCGCAGCGCCCCCGCCAGCGGTTGGAAGTTCACCGCGTTGCCGCCGGCATAGGGAAAGCAGACCAACGCGACCGACCTGCCCCTCGGACGGCTCAACCAGGCACTGCAGCAGCCCTGGACGCCGTTCCGAGCGGCCATCGAGCACGTCGGCCAGGTCGGCCAGCACCGGGTTGCGCGTGACGTCCTTCAGGGACACCGCGCGGTCCAGGGCGATCGCCAGCTTCACCGCGGCCCACGACGTGCCACCACGGTCGAAGAAGTGGTCCAGCCGCCGATCTGGTCCTGCGGGATGCCGAGCACGCCGGCCCACGCCGCGGCCATCCGCCGCTCGGTCGGCGTGCCGGGGCGCGTAGTCGTCCTCGACGGCCTCGAGCTCCCCGGCGAGGGCGGACAGCGCCTTGCGGTCGATCTTGCCGTTGGCGGTGAGCGGCAGGCTCTCGCGCCAGTGGATGACCGACGGGACCATGTACGCCGGAAGCGAGGCGCCGAGCCGGTCCCGCAGGGCCGTCACCTCCAGCTGTCGTGGACCGGCGTAGAAGCCCGACCAGGTGCTTGCTCTGGGCGGCCCCTCCGCCACGACCACCGCGCCGTCGCGCACACCGGGCACGCGCAGCAGGGTGTTCTCGATCTCGCCGATCTCGATGCGGAAACCGGAGATCTTGACCTGCGTGTCCCGTCGGCCGAGGAACTCCAGCTTGCCGTCCGGCAGCCAGCGCCCGTGGTCGCCGCTGCGGTAGAGCCGCTCGCCCTCGCGGTGCGGGTCGGGCAGGAAGGCCAAGCTGGTGCGCTCGGGGTCGTTGACGTACCCCCGGCCGACACAGACCCCGGAGAAGACGATCTCGCCCGGGGCGCCGAGCGGCACCGGCTGCAGGTGCTCGTCGACGACATACACGCGCACGTTGGCGACCGGAGGGCCGAGCGGGACCCGGTCGCCGTCGGGACGCGGTCCATGACCTCGTGGTTGGTGTCGTCCGAGGTCTCGGTCAAGCCGTACGCGTTGACCAGCCGGCTGCCGGGCACGGTCGCGAACCACCGCTGCGCGAGCTCCTTCTTCAGCGCCTCGCCGGTGACCGACACGCACCGCAGGTTCGGCAGCTCGCGCGGGTGCTGCTCCAGGTAGGTCACCACGGCTTCGAGGTAGGACGGCACGACCTGCAGCACGGCGACCCTGCCGTCGACGACCTTGTCCACGAACCGTTCGACGTCCAGGACCACCTCCTGCTCGATCAGCAGGGTGCGGCCCCCGACAACGAGCCCGGACACGAGCTGCCACAGCGAGATGTCGAAGCACTGCGGGCGATCTGGGCGACCACCTGACCCTCGGCGATCTGCAGGTCGTCGATCTTGGCGTACAGGTGGTTGAGCAGGCCCGCGTGCTCGCACATGGCCCCCTTGGGCTCACCCGTGGAACCGGACGTGAAGTAGATGTAGGCGAGCTGGCCAGGGGAGACGGCAACCCCGAGGTCCGCCTCGGACGTCCTGGTCGTCCTCCTCGTACGCCGCGTCGGCCAGCAGGGTCTGCACGTCCGGCAGGGCGTCGAGAGCCTTGTCCAGCGTCGTGGTGCTGCCGAACTCCGTGACCACGAGCGTGCATCCGGCGCGGGAGAGCGTGGTCGCGATGCGGTCGGCCGGGAAGTGCGGCTCGATCGGGAGGTACGCACCGCCCGCCTTGAACACGGCGAGGACTGCGGCCATCCAGTCCAGGTTGCGCTCCGTCACGACCGCGACCACGCCCTCAGGTCCAGGCCCCGGGCAAGCAGGGCACGCCCCAGCCGGTTCGCGCGGGCGTTGAGCTCCCGGTAGGTCCACTGGCGGTCGCCGTGCACCGCCGCGACGGTGTCGGGGTGCAGTCGCACCTGCTCCTCGAACAGCTCGTGGAAGCGCCGGTCCGGCAGGTCGCGGCGGCGCCCGGCGAGCCCCTCCAGCTGGTGGTGGACCTCCGCGGCCGAGAGCAGGCTCTGCCGGGCGTGCTCGGCGTCGGGCTCGGCCGCTAGCAGCGCGAGGGCGGCGAGGTGGTAGCCCGCGATCCGCGCGGCACAGTCGCCGTCGAGCACGTCGGTGCGGTGACGCAGCCGCATGGCCAGGCGTCCCCCGTGGTGGGCGAACCCGACCCGCAGGACCCGTGTCGGCGGCGAGGCCGCCGCCGTCACCGTGGGGATCAAAGACCGTCTCGAAGGAGGGCCCGGGCAGCGCGAGCTCACGGCGCAGACCATCGACCGGGAAGTCCTGATGCATCAGCAGATCTCGACTCAGCCCGGTGCGATGCCAGCAGCAGCGACGAGCCAGGTGCCGCGCTCGACGGCCAAGGGGCATGGCAACGGTGAGGCACCCTCAGCGGCAACATAACCCGTCGTCACCTCGTCGTCTCCCGGACAGGACGGCAACGACCTTGGCGTGCGCGGTGAGCAGCACCGCGCTGAGCGGCACGCCAGGGTGCTCGCGAGTCGGTGCAGGGCCGCCGTCAGGTCATCGGGAACGGTCGCCTCGTGGGTGGCCTCGCCCCCACGGGATCGAGAGTCCACCGGGGAAGCGTCGTCGCCCCTGCCGCGACGAGCACACCGCGCCAGAACTCCCGACCGGCCTCTGCTGAGCATCTGCATCAACGCGTCCCTCCCTGAGTCGTCCCCACCAAGCGGCGGCCGCGCCGGCACGGCGCCCCGAGCCGCGTCGTCGGCGCGGTCACCATCGACGCTGTCATCGCGGGCGACCGGCCGGTGGCCGCTGAGGTCGGGCATCTCCCTGGCGCGGGTTGCCGCCCCAGTGGGCCTGCGCGGGCACCTCCTCGCCCTTCATGAGGAAGGCGTCGGCGGCGAGGACCGACCCATCGCCCATCGTCACGCCGTAGTGGACGAGCGCGCCCGCCCCGAGCGTGCAGCCGTTGCCGATCGTGCTGTAGTCGGACTTGAAGGTGCCGTCCTCCTGCGAGTGACACTGGATCGTGCTGCCGGCGTTCAGCGTGCACTCGTCACCGACGGTCGTGAGGGTCCTCTCCACGATGGCACAGCCGTCGTCGAACACCCTCTTGCCCATCCGGACCCCCAGCAGGCGCGAGACGATGTTCTTGAAGGCGTGCCGACGAGCATCCTGTCGAAGGGGGGATGACGAGCTTCCAGAAGCGCTCGTGCCACCAGAAGTACGGGTCGTAGATCGAGCAGTACTGCGGCCGCAAGCGCCGAACCGGACGATGGCACGCTCGACGAACACGAAGTACGCCATCGTGATCAGCGTGGTGAGGAAGACGTCGGCCAGCGATGGCCGCTGCACCGAACTGCCGGTACACGTCCGCCGCCACCATGGCCAGCAGCGTGATGGCAAAGAAGTGAAGCCAACGCACCAGCAGGGCCAGCCCCATGGTCCGCACGTTGTAGCGGTTCTTCGCCTTGAGGAGGCGTCGCAGCTCACCCCGCCCGGCGGGGTCGAGGGCACTGTCGCGCTGCACTGACCTCGGGATCTCGAAGCTCGGTGACCCGAGCAGACCGACGTTCTCGCGAACCGGGCCGTCGATCGGGATCATGACCTTCGTCGCAAGGAGGCAGTTGTCGCCGGTCCTCGCCTGCGCCGGGTAGGCGATGGTGTTCCCCGAGGAAGTTGTGCGACCCGACCGTCACCCGGGACACACGAAAGGACGTGCTGGAGAACTCGGCATTCATGAGCGACAACCCGTCGGCCACCATGGTCCCGCTGCCGATGGAGCTCAGGTACGGGCTCTCATGCGTCACCATCGTGCCGAAGTTCGATCCCGTCTGCTGAATGGGGCGGCGCATGTCGTAACCGATCCAGCGCAGGTAGCCGACGATGTACGAGCTGTCACCGAACAGGTACGTGAAGAACTTCGAGTTGGTCGTACGGGCGACCACCCGGTGGACTGAGTAGGGGAAGCTGTACAGGCGGTACACCCTGTCCGGCTTGACGGCCCGCGCCAGCAGACGCGGGCACCGAGGCGATGAAGGCAAGGCCAACCAGCAGGGACGCCGAAGAAGACCACGAGTGAGGCAACCAGAACATCGCGGTAGAACGTGGGGCTCGCGGCAGCCAACGTGCCGGGGTCCATGATCTCACCGAGGCGCGGCACCTTGGTGAGGATGAAGGTCAGGCCCCCGAGCCCCAGCGGCAGCCAGACCAGCAACAGCATCAGCAGCTGCTGGGTTGCGTAGACCACCCTTCGCACGGTACTGAGCCGCGCCGGCTCGACCGTCCGGTAGTCCACGTGCCCTCTCCGCGGGAGAGCCGTGCCACCGCTCGCCGTCGGGCACCCCCTGGCCGGGGTGCAGGGAGGAGGCATGGCCCAGCTGGGCCCCGTCGCCCAAGGAGGTGTCGATGTCAAGGACCGTCTTCTCGCCGACGAAGACGTCGTGGCCGATCGTGACGGTGCCCGTCCGGATCACGCCGGCCTGGGCCCGGTAGCCGTTGATGACGGCCTCCTTGCGGATCACCGTGTTGTCGCCGATGGTCAGCAGGTCGGTGCATACGGGAACCGAGCGGGTGAAGATCGCCACGCCTCGCCCCACCTTGGCGCCGAGCGCCCTCAGGTAGAGCGTGTACAGCGGGGAGCCGCCCATGAGCAGGACCAGCGGGTTGGACCTGACCAGCGTCTTGACGATCCAGAACCGGACGTAGGCCAAGGTCCACACGGGGATCTCGGTGGGCTTCCACCGGCCGATCAGCACCCACTTCGCCACGACGGGCAGCGAGCACAGCACGAGGAAGCTCAGGCCGCCGAAGACGACCGAGCGCAGGTAGATGCCCAGGGCGTCGGTTGTGCCGGAGATCCAGTTGAAGCCCTCGGACGTGATGAACGCGCCGAGGTAGGAGTAGGCGACGAAGATCAGCAGCTGCAGCACCCCGCAGACGACGTACTGCCGTGAGCTCGTCCGTGTCGGCCGCTCGGCCAGCGCGGTGTCCGATGGCTCGCGACCGGACTCCGACTCCACGGGTGCGGTGTCGACCGCGGGCGCGCGCGGGGCCGACGCTGGAGCAGACGCAAGGGCCGTGGCCAGGCCTGCGATGGTGGGGTGCTGGTAGATGTCCTTCATCGACAGCGACGGCAGATCGGGGCGCTTCCGGACCCGGGCGCAGAACTGCGCCATGACCATGGAGTCGGCTCCGAGGTCCTCGAAGAAGTTGCTGTCGAGCGGACACGACTCCACGTGCAGCATGTCGGCCAGGATCTCGCGCCAGCATGCCTCCACAGGTGCGGTGGAGGGGCCGCGCGGGGGCCGACGCTGGAGCCGGCGCGAGGGCTGTGGCCAGGCCTGCGATGGTGGGGTGCTGGTAGATGTCCTTCATCGACACCGACGGCAGGTCCGGGCGCTTCCGCACCCGGGCGCAGAACTGGGCCATGACCATCGAGTCGGCACCGAGGTCCTCGAAGAAGTTGCTGTCGACCGACACGGGCTCCACGTGCATGAGGCCGGCCAGCACCTCGGCGAGGACGGCTTCCGTGCTGGTGGGCGAGGCCGGCGTACCGGCCCTCGGGGAGGGAGGAGGGAGTGCGGTCCGCCATCAGCGGTTCCACAGATTTCTTCACTACAGGGGCTCCTTGAACCAGCAATCCGCGATCTGGAGACATGGCCGTGGGGTCATGGCACGAGCGTGCCGGCGACCGTGTCGGGGCTGCTGCTCAGGTCGTCCGGCAGGACGTCGTCCCCTCCGACGGAGCTGAGCACGTCCTCGCCGTACAGGTCCTGCAGCCAGTTGGTCTGGTAGATGGTGTCGAGGTAGCGCTCGCCGAAGTCCGGGGCGATGGCCACCGCGGTGAGGTCCTGGCCGTCGTGCTGGGCCAGCCAGCTCATGGCACCACTCACGACCGTGCCGCTGGAACCGCCGAACAGGAAGCCGCGCCGGGCCAGACGGTGGCAGGCCCGGATCGTGTCGACCTCCTCCACCATGACGACCTCGTCCACGAGGGACTCATCGAGCATGGCCGGGCGCACGCTGGTCCCGAGGCCGGGAATCATCCGGCGGCTCGGCGGTCCGCCGAACGTCACCGAACCGACCGCATCCACGGCGACCACGCGCACGGGGCGGTGCCACTCGCTGAAGTAGCGCGCACAGCCCATCAGCGTGCCGGTGGTGCCGGCCCCGACGAAGAGCACGTCCAGCTCGGGAAGGCGCGGGCGATCTCGGGCCCCGTCCGCTGGTAGTGCGCACCCGCGTTGCCGGCGTTGGTGTACTGGTCCAGCCAGACGTACCGGTCGTCCGAGGCGCACAGCGCGCGGACGTAGTTGATCCGCGCGCCGAGGAGGCCGTCGACCGGGTCCGGCTCGGCGATGATGTGAACGCGGCTTCCCAGCGCCTCCATCAGCCGTCTGGCCGAGAGGTTGCAGCGCGAGTCGGTCACGCAGAGGAAGCCGTAGCCCTTGCTCGCCGCGATCATGCTGAGGGCGACGCCCAGGTTTCCGGACGAGGACTCGATGAGCACCGAACCGGGCCGCAGGTCGCCGTCCCGCTCGGCGGCCTCCACCATCTCGGTCGCGGCCTTGAGCTTGATCGAGCCGGCGAAGTTGAAGCCCTCGCACTTGAGGAAGAGCGAGTGTCCGAAGATGGACCGCAGGTCAACGTAGAGGTCGTCCTCGTTGAAGCCCTGAGGCTCGGAGATCACCGTCACGTCGGCCTCCTCAGCTGTGGCGGAGCACTCGGCTGCGGCTCCGTGCTGGAGCAACTGGTGCGGGGATGGCGTCCAGGCAGGGGACGTGATGGTGCCGCGATGTGGCGCTGCGTGTGGAGGCCCCGACGGTGGGTGACGGATGTGGCACCCCAGAGGGCGAAAACAGACACGTACTCTCCTCGCGGCAGTCAGCGCGATTGCCTCAGGTGGTCAGTCCTGGATGTTTGCCCTCCAAGGGTCAACGGCTCACCGACCAGCCGTCTACCGCATACGGCGCACGTTGCCCTCCCGAAAAGCGCCCTCATCCGCCCGGAGTGAGCCCTGATGTCCGCCGGTGGCGGCATGCATGAGTTGTCTTGATTGGCGGATGTTTTGGCTAAAATGCCGCTTTTTTACTGTCGCGGGACGGGCCGCGCTCCGCCCGTTCACGGGCCCACCGGCAGGCGCGCGAGACCTGCTGCTCCAACGGGCCCTGGGCCTTCCCCTGCCTCCAGATGGCGGCGAAGCCCAGGGCGCCGAGGGTCATGCCGACGAACAGCAGCACCGGGTGGTCCTCCAGGAGCCCTGAGGCGAGCACGAGGATGTGCGCGGTGTACAGGGTCAGGGTCATGCTGCCGGCGGCGACGAGGGGCCACAACAGCCGCGGACGCCGCAGGATCCGTGCCAGCACGAGACAGCAGCCGAGCACCGCCATGGCGACTCCGAGGTCGTGCAGCATCCGCAGCGGCGTCACGGTGTACGGCGCGCGTTCAGCCAGCCACCACCACGTCTGCGTGGCGTCGGGATCCCACAGGATCACGTTGCGGGCCTGCTCCGCGGTCAGGCCGGGGGGTGCTGCCTCGTGCAGGCCGGCCAGTCCGCCGAGCCGCAGCAGCAGCACGCCGGAGACGAGCCAGGCCGCGAGCGCCAGCGCCGCGCCGCCGCCGGCGATCCGGGCGGCAACGCGCAGGGAGGAGAGGTCCAGCCGGCCGAGAACGACCCCGGCGCACAGGAACGCCATGTACTCCACCACCGGGTAGGAACCGCTCACCAGCAGGGGAGCGATGACGGTGAAGGGGTGGAGCAGCGACGTGAGTGTGGGCTCGCCGTCCGGCAGGTCGAGGCCGAACGACCCGAGGACCACCATCGGCGCCACCACCACGAGGACCGCGCTCAGCACGGTCAGCGTCCGTGAGGCAAGGCGGACCAAGGGGATGGCCAGGACGAACATCGCCCCGTAGTACGGCAGGATCACGTCCGCCGGTGGGTCCGTGAGGTTGAGGACCAGGCCGAGCACTCCGATGAGCAGGCCCCGCATCGCCAGTGCGGCGGCGGTTCCTGCGTCGGGCCAGCGTGCGCTCCGCGCAGCCGGTCTGCCACCGGTGGTGAAGGCGAGACTGACGCCGGCGAGGAGGACGAAGGTCGCCAGTGCGTGTCCGGCGACGAGCTGATGCGTGTGGCTGGGCGTGCTGTCGCTGCGCAAGGTCTCGGTGACGTGGACGGCGAACATGCCCAGCAGGGCGAGGCCGCGTGCGGCGTCGACGCCCAGGACCCGCTGCCGGCGGGGAGTCGCTTCGTCCAGCGCCGTCGTTGCGCCGCCGCCACGACCGTCCATCCTGTCGGACCAGTTCCCCATCGTCGGCTCCCGTCAGTGGTGGAGGGCGGAGCGAGCCGGAGGCGGCCCCGCGACCGGCTTGGTGCTCACCTGCGCGGAACGCCGAAAACGCGCTGTCACAGGCACATTCGGACAGCCCCCGACTGCCTGGCACAGTACGTCCCGCACCGCTGCTTGCCCAGCGTCTCCCGACGCACCCGTACGCCGACGTCAACCGCGAGGTGCTGCACCACGGAGCCGAGATCGCCCCGCTGTGCGACCTGTAGGCCGACCGTTGACCGGTCACCTGCACCAGCGACCCTGCGTCAGCACGTGCCGGCCAGGAGCCGGGGCTGACATTCTGGACTCATGGCACTGTCGGTCTGTCTGCTGCTGGACCACCGGGGTGAGCACGCGGTGCGTGCCCTCTGGTCCCGGCTGGAGGCGCACGGCGTGCCGTCGCTGGCCACCCACACGCACGGTCGCCACCACCCGCACCTGTCGTACGCCGTCCTGCTGCGCTGGGACCTGCAGGCCGTCCAGGACGCGCTCGCGCTGCTGCCCGACGGCGGCCCGTTCCCGGTGACCTTCCAGGGGATGGTGGCGTTTCCCCGGGGGCGTGCCTGCCTCGCGCCGTCCCTGCCCGCGGCGGTCGTCGCGCGCCAGGAGGCGGTGTCCACGGCGCTCGCGCGGACCGGGGCCGTGGTGCACCACCACTACGAGCCCGGACGCTGGGTGCCGCACTGCTCCCTGTCGCCGCGCGCCAACGGGGCTGCCCTGTCCGTGGTCGCCCAGTCAGTCAGCGACGTCCTGCCCCTGACGGTCCGGGCGACCCGGGTCGCGCTGGTGGACAGCAGCACCGGTCAGACGCACGTGCTGCCGACGACCCCGTGAGGGCTCACTGACGGCGAAGGGGAGCAGACCGGATACCGGCTCGGATGCCGCGAGCTACGGTGCGGCGGTCGGCGTCGACGCCCTCGCGTCGCCGGGGTCAGGGCTTGGGCTGGATCACCGCAACCGGGCCGCGAGCCGCGTGGAGCACGGCATGGCTGACCGACCCCAGCAGCATGCCGGTGAAGCCGCCGTGCCCGCGAGAGCCGACCACGACGACTCCCGCGTCGGCCGACGCCGCGGCCAGCGTCTGACCCGCCCGGCCCTCGACCGCGGCGCCGGTGACCTCGAGGTCGGGGTGGGCGGCCTGCACGAGGCTGACCGCCTCGCGGACGATCTGCTCGGTGCGCTCGCGCTTGGCCGAGTGCAGGCCGCTGTCCTGCTGGGCGGCGTCCCAGTAGGCCCTGGCCCACGTCTCGCTGGAGGGCACCTGCCAGACCGACAGCACCGAGAGCGGCGCCTCCCAGGCGTCCGCGAACTCGGCCGCGAAGCCGAGCGCGGCGGTGGCCGCCGGCGACCCGTCCACACCGATTACGACGGGCCGGCCGGGGCCCGGCGTCAGGACCGGTCCCGTCGGCACGAGCACCACCGGGCAGCAGGCGTGGGCGATGACCGTCAGGGACCTCGCGCCGAGGAGCGCCGACGTGAAGGCGCCGTGCTCGGCGCGGCCCAGCACCAGCAGGCTCGCCTGCCGGGACGCCTCCACCATGGCGCCGGCCGCGCCGCCGGCGGCGGGGACGCTGACCGCCCGCACGCCCGCGCTGACGGACAGCGCGCGTGAAACCCCCTCTTCAGCCACCCCGCGGGCCTGGTCCGTCGCGACGTCCCGCAGGTACTCGCTGCTGGCGCCCGGCCACACCGGCACCGTGGAGTAGTCCACGGCGGTGAGCACCTGCAGGCTGGTGTGCCGCTGGACCGCGGCGGCCGTGGCCCAGTCGACTGCCGCCGAGGCCGAGGGGGAGCCGTCGTAGCCCACGACCACTGGCTTCGGGCTCAGCGCCTCGCGGGGGCCGTCGGTGGCGGTGGCGGTGTCGTGCTCGGCAGCAGTCATGCCGTCACGGTCGCGCCTGCCCGTGCGCCCGGGCAGGGGCGAAGGTCCTCCGCCCGGGCGGTGATCGTAGTCTCGCGCCAGACCAGAGAAGGCAAGCCACAGAACGCAGCCCGCGGTCCGCAGCCGTCCCGAGGAGAGGCCCCACCATGAGTTTTGACGTCGAGTCCGTCCGGGCGCAGTTCCCGGCGCTGAAGGCCGGCGCCGCCCACTTCGACGGCCCGGGTGGCTCGCAGGTGCCCACGGTGGTCGGGAAGGCGGTCGCCGCCACCTTGCTGTCCGACATCTCCAACCGCGGCCACGTCAGCGCCGCCTCCCGCCGCGCCGACCGCGTCGTGCTCGAGGCCAGGGCGGCCATGGCCGACCTGGTGGGCGCCGACCCCCACGGAGTGGTCTTCGGACGGAGCATGACCGCCCTGACCTACGACCTGGCCCGGACGCTGGCGAAGACGTGGGCGCCCGGTGATGAGGTCGTCGTCACCCGGCTGGACCACGACGCCGACATCCGGCCGTGGGTGCAGGCGGCCGAGGCCGTCGGGGCGACTGTGCGCTGGGTCGGGTTCGACCGCGAGACCGGTGACCTGCGGCCGGAGGACGTGGCGGCCGAGCTGTCCCCGCGGACCCGCCTCGTCGCCGTCACGGGCGCGTCGAACCTGCTGGGTACCCGACCGGACCTGCCCGCGATCGCCCGGCTCGTGCACGACCGGGACGCCCTGTTCTTCGTCGACGCGGTGCACCTCGTACCCCACGCCGCCGTGGACCAGGCTGCCCTCGGCGCCGACTTCCTGGTCTGCTCGCCGTACAAGTTCTTCGGACCGCACTGCGGGGTCCTGACCGCGCGGCCGGAGCTGCTGGAGTCGCTGCAGCCGGACAAGCTCCTGCCGTCCAGTGACACCGTGCCCGACCGGTTCGAGCTCGGGACACTGCCGTTCGAGCTGATGGCCGGCACGACCGCGGCCGTCGACTTCATCGCGGGGCTCTCGACCGAGGCGACGGGCAGCCGGCGCGAGCGCGTCCTCGCCTCGATGAAGGTCGTGGAGGACTACGAGGACGCGCTGCGCCTGGAGCTCGAGTCGCGCCTCGCGGACATCGATGGCGTCGTGCTGCACGGCCGCGCCGCCGTGCGCACACCGACCGTCCTGTTCACGGTGCCCGGCCACGACCCGGCGGCCGTCAGCGAGGTCCTGGCGGAGGAAGGGGTCAACGCGCCGGCCGGCTCGTTCTACGCCCTCGAGGCCGCCCGCTGGATGGGTCTGGGGGCCGCCGGCGCGGTCCGGGCGGGCATCGCGCCGTACACCGACGCCACGGACGTCGACCGGCTGGTGCGGGCCGTCCAGCGGGTGGTCGCGCGGTCGGTGACGTCGGCCCAGCGTCCGGCTCAGGCGGCCACCCCGGGTGCCTGAGTCGCCCCGCAACCGCCGGTGCCCGGCTTGCCAAGTCGACCCTGACTCTGCGTAAGGTAAGGCTGCCCTAATCACCTGACAGAGAAGGACGACCGACGTGCGCATCCGTGGACGCTCCGCCAGCCTCGTGGCCGGTGGCCTCACGACCCTGCTGGCCCTCTCGGCCTGCGGCTCCGGCTCCGGCAGCAGCAGCCAGGCCGGCTCGGGGGGCGACGCCGGCACGCTGACGCTGTACAACGCCCAGCACGAGGACCTGATGAAGCTGATGGTGGCCGGCTTCACCAAGCAGACCGGCATCAAGGTCAACATGCGCAACGGTGACGACTTCGAGCTGGCCAACCAGATCGTGCAGGAGGGCAAGGCCTCACCCGCGGACGTGTTCGTCACGGAGAACTCCCCGGCGATGACGCTGGTGGACGGCGCCAAGGCCTTCACCAAGGTCGACCCCGCCACGCTCGCGCAGGTGCCAGCGCAGTTCGCGCCGAAGGACGGCAACTGGGTCGGCTTCGCGGCCCGCTCGACCGTCCTGGCGTACAACAAGACCCAGCTCAAGCCGGCTCAGCTGCCCGCGACGATCCTCGACCTGGCCAAGCCGGAGTGGAAGGGCAAGGTCGGCATCGCCTCTGCCGGGGCCGACTTCCAGGCCATCGTCAGCGCGGTGGTGGCGGTCGAGGGTGAGGCCCGGGCCGCGGAGTGGCTCAAGGGTCTGAAGGCCAACGCCAAGGTCTACCGTGGGAACAACGCCGTGATGCAGGCGGTCAACAACGGCGAGATCCAGGCGGGCGTGATCTACCACTACTACTGGTACAAGGACCAGGCCGAGTCCGGCGAGAACAGCAACAACACCGCGCTGCACTTCTTCGGCAACAAGGACGCGGGCGCGTTCCTGTCCGTATCCGGCGCCGGCGTCCTGGCCACCAGCAAGCACCAGAAGCAGGCCCAGGAGCTGGTGAAGTTTCTCAACGGTGCGCAGGGCCAGAAGATCCTCGCGGCCAGCGCAGCCATGGAGTACCCCATCGGCAAGGGCGCGGCGGCCAACAAGGCCCTGAAGCCGCTCAGCGAGCTCGAGCCCCCCACCGTGGAGCTCTCGAGCCTCAACGGCAGCAAGGTCGTCGAGCTGATGCAGCAGGCAGGTCTGCTCTGAGCGCGCTGTCTGCCGTACGCCGGCCACGGGTGCGGAGGTCGCGCGGCGGCCTCCCGCCCGTGCTCGGCGTGCTGTCCGGGCTCGTCGCCCTCCTCGCCCTGGTGCCGCTGCTGTTCGTGGTGGTCTACACCGTCAGCATCGGCTGGGACCAGGCGTGGGCCCTGGTGGCGCGTCCGCGGGTCGTCGAGCTGCTGTCCAACACCGGCCGGCTCGTGGTCGGCTGCATGGCGGTCAGCATCGTCATCGGCACCGGCGCCGCCTGGGTGGTCGAGCGCACCACCCTGCCCGGACGGCGGGTCTGGAACATCCTGCTCGTGGCGCCGCTGGCCGTGCCGGCGTTCGTCAACAGCTTCGGCTGGGTGTCGCTGACCTCGCGCGTCGAGGGCTTCGGCGGCGCCCTGCTCATCGTGACGCTGTCGTACTACCCGCTGGTCTACCTGCCGGTCGCCGCCGCGCTGCGGGGACTGGACCCGGCGCTGGAGGAGACCGCGCTCAGCCTCGGCCACGGCCCCTGGCGCACCTTCACGCGGGTGACACTGCCGCAGCTGCGCCCGGCGATGTATGGCGGCGCGCTGCTGGTCGGGCTGCACCTGCTCGCCGAGTTCGGCGCTCTGCAGCTGCTGCGCTTCGACACCTTCACGACCGCGATCTACGACCAGTACCGCTCCTCCTTCAACGGCCCCGCGGCCACCATGCTGGCCAGCGTGCTCGTGCTCTGCTGCCTGGTCCTGCTGCTGCTCGAGATGCGGGTCCGCGGCCACCACCGCTACGCCCGGGTCGGCGGCGGTGTCGCACGCAGCCTGCCCCGCAGACCCCTCGGCCTGTCCGCCGTACCGGTGCTGGCTGCCCTCGTCCTGCTCGTGGGCCTGGCCCTCGGCGTCCCGATGGGCAGCCTGGTCCACTGGCTGCTGGTCGGCACCTCCACCGCGTTCCCCGTCGGCGAGCTGGTCAGCACCACCGTGTCCACGGTCGGCCTCGGCCTGGTCGGCGCCGCCCTCACCCTGGTGCTCGCCCTGCCGGTCGCGTGGCTGTCCATCCGCCACCGCAGCGGGTTCGCCACCCTGACCGAGCGCAGCACCTACTTCAGCAACGCCCTGCCCGGCATCGTCGTCGCGCTGGCCCTGGTGACCGTGTCCCTGCGGCTCGTGCCGGCGGTCTACCAGACCATCGTCATGCTGTTCGCGGCCTACGCCATCATGTTCCTGCCGCGGGCGATGGTGAGCCTGCGCGCCGCCATGGGGCAGGCGCCGCCCGTGCTCGACGACGTGGCCCACGCCCTGGGCGCCGGCCCGGTCGCCACGTTCCGGCGGGTCACCCTGCCGCTGATCGCGCCCGGCCTGGGCGCCGGGGCCGCACTGGTCTTCCTCGCCGTGACCACCGAGCTGACCGCGACGCTGCTCCTCGCCCCCATCGGGACGCAGACGCTGGCCACCCAGTTCTGGAGCAACAGCACCAGCATCGCCTATGGTGCGGCTGCGCCCTACGCCGCGCTGATCGTGCTGATCTCGCTGCCGGCGACGTTCCTGCTCACCCGCGAGGCCCGGAGGTCGACCACTTCATGACCGCCCTGACGCTGCGTGGTGTCACCAAGTCCTTCGGGGCCACCACCGTGCTGCACGGCGTCGACCTCGACGTGCCCGCGCGCGAGCTGACCGCCATCCTCGGGCCGTCCGGCTGCGGCAAGACCACCCTGCTGCGCCTCATCGCGGGCTTCCTCGACCCGGACGCCGGCACGATCGCGTTCGGCGACCAGGAGGTGTTCCGGCCGGGCCGCTCCGTGCCGCCGCAGCGGCGCCGCGTCGGCTACGTGCCGCAGGAGGGCGCCCTGTTCCCGCACCTGGACGTCGCCGGCAACATCACCTTCGGCATGCCGCGTGGCGCGCGCCGCCAGGGCACCCGCGTCGCGGAGCTGCTCGACCTGGTGGGGCTGCCGTTCGCGGTGAGCACCCGGCTGCCGCACGAGCTCTCCGGCGGCCAGCAGCAGCGGGTCGCCCTGGCCCGGGCCCTCGCGCCCTCGCCCTCCGTGGTGCTCCTGGACGAGCCGTTCGCCTCGCTGGACGCCGGGCTGCGCGAGGGCACCGGACGCGCGGTCGCCGACGCCCTGCGCGCCGCCAGCGCCACCGGCATCCTGGTCACCCACGACCAGGGTGAGGCCCTGTCCCTCGCCGACCAGGTGGCCGTCATGCGCGACGGCCGGCTGGCCCAGGTGGGCACCCCCAAGCAGGTGTACGACGCGCCGGCCGACCTGGACGTCGCGCGGTTCGTCGGCGGCGCCGTCGTGCTGCCGGCCGTCGTCTCCGGGGTCGGTGCGACCAGTGCCCTCGGCGCGCTTCGCGTGGCCGGCGGCGTCGCGCAGGGACCGGTCGAGGTGCTGGTCCGGCCGGAGCAGATCGTGCTCACGCCGGCCGCCCCGGGGACCAGCGCGGACGCGGCGCCCGGCGCCGTACCGCTCGTGCCCGGCGCGCCCGGCCCCACGGCCACCGTGCAGGAGGTCAGCTACTTCGGCCACGACTGCGCGGTGCGGCTGCAGCTGGCCGGCACCGGTGAGCAGGTGACGGCCCGCATGGTCGGCGAGGACGCGCCCGAGCCGGGCGCCGTCGTGGCGCTCAGCGTGCGCGGACCGGTCAGCGTCTTCGCGGCGCCCCCGGCCGGCGGCAGCAGCGACGCCGGCAGCTCTCGCGCCGGCGTCCGTGGCCGGCTGACCCCTCCCCGGTTCCTCCCGGTTCGCTAGGATCCGCGCGTGGCCCGAGCCTGTTTTCCCGGTGCCGTCGCGTCCGGCGTCCAGGAGGTCCGCTGCGACCTCGACGGCCTGGACCGGGGTGGGTTCTGGGCGGTCGTGGTCACGTTCGAGGGCGCGGTCACCTGCGTGCGGTTCGCCGACGTCGTGCGGCTTCCCGCCGCTGGGGTGCGCCCGCCCGCCTGGCCGCGCCCGGGCGCCGCCTGGCCCGAGCTGGACTCGGCCTGGCACAGCTCGCTGGACGAACAGGCTTACCGCGCAGGCGTGGTGGACATCCGTCGCCGGATCGCGGCCGGCGAGGTCTACCAGGTCAACCTCTGCCGCATCCTGAGCCACCGGCTGCCGGAGTCCGCCGACCTGCGCGGCCTGTACGACGTCCTCACGGAGGGCAACCCCGCGCCGTACGCCTGCCTGGTGGACGTGCCGGAGGCCGGCCTGGAGGTGGTCAGCGCCTCGCCCGAGCTGTTCCTGGGCCGCCGGGGCGACCTCGTGCAGTCGCGCCCGATCAAGGGGACGGCCGAGGACCTGGCGGCGATGCTGCCCAAGGACTACGCCGAGAACGTCATGATCGCCGACCTGGTCCGCAACGACCTGGCCCGCGTGTGCCGCCCGGGCACCGTCGGTGTCGACGCCCTGTGCGCCGCCGAGGAGCACCCCGGGCTGGTCCACCTGGTGACGACGGTGTCGGGGCGGCTGCGGCCGGGCGTGCGCTGGACCGAGCTCGCGGGCGCCACGTTGCCGCCCGGCTCGGTGTCCGGGGCGCCCAAGTCCTCGGCCCTGCGCGCCATCGCCGACCTCGAGACGGCGCCCCGCGGGCCGTACTGCGGCGCCGTCGGCTGGGTCGACGCGGACACGGGGGAGGCCAGCCTCGCCGTGGGCATCCGCACCTTCTGGGCCGACCGTGACCCGGAAGGGAGCCGCTGGCTGCGCTTCGGCACGGGCGCCGGCATCACGTGGGGCTCGGACCCGGGTCAGGAGTGGGCCGAGACCGAGCTGAAGGCGGCGCGGCTGGTCGGACTGGCATCTGGCAGGGTCAGGGTATGAACGACGACGTACGGGTCTGGGTCGACGGCGCCATGGTCGAGGCGGGGCAGCCGGCGATCGCCGCGCTGGACCACGGGGTGACGGTGGGCGACGGGGTGTTCGAGACCTGCAAGGTGGTGGACGGGCGGGGCTTCGCCCTGACCCGCCACGCCCGCCGGCTGGACCGCTCGCTGGCCGGGCTCGGGCTGCCGGGCGCCGACCACGCCTTCATCGCCGAGGGGATCGCGGCCGTCCTGTCCGGCACGCCGATCCCGTTCGGCCGGCTGCGGTACAGCGTCACCGGCGGCGCCGGGCCGCTGGGCTCCGATCGCAGCGGCTCCTCCCTCACCTACATCGTGACCGCCGGTCCCCAGCCGCTGCCGCCGGCGCACGCGAAGGTCGTCGTGGTCCCGTGGACCCGCAACGAGCGCAGCGCGACCGCGGGGCTGAAGACGACGTCGTACGCCGAGAACGTGGTGGCCCTCGCCCACGCCAAGGACCGTGGCGGAATCGAGGCGATCTTCGCCAACACCCGCGGCGAGCTCTGTGAGGGCACCGGATCCAACATCTTCGTGGTCGTGGACGGCGAGCTGCTCACACCGCCGCTGGACTCGGGCTGCCTGGCCGGCATCACCCGCGAGCTGACGGTCGAGTGGTGCCGCGCCGAGGGGCTGCCCGTGCGCGAGCAGACACTGCCGCTGTCGGTGCTCGAGACGGCCGACGAGGTGTTCCTCACGAGCTCCACCAAGGACGTGCTGCCGATCTCCGCGGTCGACGACCGGCCGCTACCGGCACCGGGGCCCGTCACCGCCCGCGCGGGCGAGGTCTTCGCCCGCATGGCCCGGGAGCGGACCGACCCGTGACCCTGCGGACCCGTGGGAGACTCGGGCCATGAACGGCACCACCGGCGAGTGCGAGACACGGGTGACCCGCGACGCGGAGGACGACGACTGGGCCTGGCGGCGCAGGATCCGCGCCAAGCCCGCGTCCTACCGCATCTACCGCGTCGTGGTTGGCCTCGTCGGCCTGCTGATCGTCGTGGGCGGCCTGGCGCTCGTGCCGTTGCCCGGTCCCGGCTGGGTGATCGTCTTCGTCGGCCTCGCGGTGTGGGCGTCGGAGTTCGAGTGGGCGCAGCGTCTGCTGCACTTCGCCCGCGAACGCCTGCGGATGTGGAGCGAGTGGCTCAAGCCGCGTCCCTGGTGGGTCAAGGGCCTGGTCGGGCTCGGCACGGCGGTCCTGGTCGCCGCGGTGTTCTACCTGCTGTTCCTCGTCAGCGGGATCCCCGGCCTGATGCCCGACCAGGCCACGGCCTGGCTGGTCCGGCTGCCCGGGCTGGACGGCTAGCCCGCATTAGGTCGACGGGGCAGGACCGGCTATTCTTCGTGTCCGTTGCCCGGTCCGCCGGGCGTCGCCTGGACGTATAGCTCAGTTGGTTAGAGCGCTCGCTTCACACGCGAGAGGTCAGGGGTTCGAGTCCCTTTACGTCCACCAGTCCTTCCCCCAAGCCCCGACGGGTCTCCACCGCGAAGTCGTCCTGATGCGCGAGTCCGCACCGCTGGCTAGCCTGAGTCCATGATGGCTTGCCGCCTGATGGTCCTTCCTCCCCTGGTGGCCGCCGGGTGCCTGCTGGCCGCGTGCGGCGGCTCGGGCGGCTCCGGGTCCTCCGCCGGCGCCTCCAGCACCTCGGGGCTCGCCAAGGCGGGGGTGCTGACCACCTGCACCCACCTGCCGTACCCGCCGTTCCAGTTCGAGCAGAACGGGAAGGTCGTCGGGTTCGACGTCGACATCGTCGACAAGGCGGCCAAGAAGCTGGGGGCCAAGCAGGCGTTCCTTGACACCCCGTTCGAGAACTTCAAGACGGGCGCGTTCCTCAACACCGGGCAGTGCGACGTCGCGGCAGCGGGCATCACGATCACCGCCGCGCGGAAGAAGAACGTCGACTTCTCGGATCCCTACTTCGACGCGACGCAGGCGCTCCTGGTGCGCAAGGGCAGCGACATCCCGAACCTGGCGGGCGCGAAGGGCAAGAAGATCGGCGTGCAGACACAGACGACGGGGGAGGAGTACGCCGCCAGCAAGGGACTCGACCCCACATCCTTCGAGTCCAGCGACGCCCTGCTGAACGGTCTGCGAACCGGCCAGGTGGACGCCGTGATCACCGACTACCCCGTGGTCGCCGGGTGGCTCAAGCAGCCGGCGCTCGCGGCCGCGTTCGAGGTCAAGGACAACCTCGACACCCACGAGCAGTACGGCATCATGGTCCGCAAGGGCAACACCAAGGTGCTGGAGGCCCTCAACGCTGCGATCAAGGAGTCCAAGGCCGACGGCTCCTACAAGACCAGCTACGAGAAGTGGATCGGCCCGTACCTGCCGAAGTCCACCGCTAACCCGGCGAGCACGACCCCCAGCGGCACCATGACGAGCAGGTAGCCGCCCGTGGCCCTCTCCCCGCGGCGGCGCCGGCGCTACTCCCGGGCCGTCCAGTACGTCCTGTTCGTGCTCGTCGTCGCGGTCATCGCCGCCAACGCGAACTGGGGGCAGCTGCACAACCAGTTCCTGCAGGCCGACCTCGCCGGCCAGCTGTTCCCGGAGATCATCACGGTGGCGCTGCGCAACACGGTGGTCTACACCGTCGCAGGCTTCGCCTTCGGGCTGGTGACGGGTGTGGTGATAGCGCTGATGCGGCTGTCCTCGGTCACCCCCTACCGGTGGGCCTCCACGCTGTACATCGAGCTGTTCCGCGGGTTACCGGCCCTCATCGTCTTCATCCTGATCGGCGTCGCCGTCCCGCTGGCGTTCCCTGGGTTCCAGGTCCCGGGGGGCACCACCGGAAAGGTGGCACTGGCCCTGGGACTGGTGGCGGCGGCGTACATGGCCGAGACGATCCGGGCCGGCATCCAGGCGGTTCCCCGCGGGCAGCTCGAGGCAGCTCGGTCGCTCGGGTTCAGTCACGGACGCGCCATGCGCTCGATCGTCATCCCCCAGGCCTTTCGCATCGTCATCCCTCCGATGGCCAACGAGTTCGTGCTGCTGTTCAAGGACTCCTCGCTGGTGCTGTTCCTCGGCGTCACCCTGAGCGAGCGTGAGCTCACCGCTTTCGGGCGCAACCTGGCCAGCGAGACGGCCAACTCGACGCCCATCCTGGTCAGCGGTTTGTGCTACCTGCTGCTCACCGTGCCGCTCGGCTACACCGCCCGGTGGCTGGAGCGCAGGGGAGCGCGGTCCCGATGACGTCCACGGTGGGCGGGGGGAACAGGACGGGCGCCCCGGTCGAGGTCGCCGTCTCCGGGCTGCACAAGAGCTTCGGCACCCTGGAGGTGCTGCGTGGGATCGACCTCGAGATCCGCAAGGGCCAGGTGGTCTGCGTCATCGGGCCGAGCGGGTCGGGCAAGTCGACCCTGCTGCGGTGCATCAACCTGCTCGAGGAGCCCACCGCGGGGACCGTCACGGTCGGGGGCATCGAGCTGACGGACCCCGACTGCGACATCGATGCTGCTCGGCGGCGGATCGGGATGGTGTTCCAGCAGTTCAACCTCTTCGGCCACCTCACCGTCCTCGCCAACGTCACCCTGCCCCAGCGCCGGGTGCTCGGGACGGGGGCGGCCGAGGCGGCACGGGTGGCGCGGGCGAACCTCGAGCGGGTGGGCCTCGCGGACAAGGTCGACGCCTACCCCGCGCAGCTGTCGGGCGGCCAGCAACAGCGCGCCGCCATCGCCCGTGCCCTCGCGATGGATCCCGCGGTGATGCTCTTCGACGAACCGACCTCGGCGCTGGACCCCGAGCTGGTCGGCGACGTCCTCGCGGTCATGCGTGCCCTCGCCCAGGAGGGCATGACGATGATGGTGGTCACGCACGAGATGAGCTTTGCCCGTGAGGTCGCGGACCGGGTGGTGTTCATGGACGGTGGGGTGGTCGTCGAGGACGGCCCGCCCGCGCAGGTCATCGGAGCGCCGGCGCACGAGCGCACCCGACAGTTCCTCACGCGGGTATTGGACCCCGCCGCGGCGTCCCTGCAGGACGCGCCGGACTGACGCCGCTCCGGCCCGTGGTGCCCGGCGACGGCCTGGCCCACCTGGGCGTGGCCACCGGCCGGCCGCCGGCCCGGTGCGTCCCATCCAGTTGCTGCTGAGCTGGCCCGGCTCCATCGCCGAACTCGCGCGCGATTCGTCGTCGTCCAGTGCCCGGGTCGGCCCCCTGCCACGCCGCCGCCCTCACCAGCGCAGGGTGGCGACGGCCCCGGACGGCACCCGTACCGGCGCGACCTTGCCGGCCCACCGGACCGTGACCGGCTGGGCGGAGCCACCCTCGTTGTACAGCACCAGGGCGTGCGAGCCGTCAGCGTTGACGAAGGCCACCGACTGCACGCCGGTCGGGTTCGACGCCGTGGAGTCGACCCGCACCGCGCCGGGCCTGACGTCCCGGCCGAACTGGGCGAGCAGCCAGTACTCGACGTTGCGGGTGACCGTGCCGGTGGTCGGGTCGATGGTCAGCACGCCGCGGCAGTCGGTGCAGCCGCCGTTGGTCGGGCCGCCGGCCGGGTCGAGCGCGAGGTTGAACCACAGCGACGCGCTCGACTGGTTGCGGAACGCGCCGACGAGCATGTGCCGGGCGTTCCAGCGCAGGTTGGTCTGGAAGTCCGGAGACCAGGCGCCGCCGCTGCACTCGGTGGTCCACATCTGCTTGCCCGGTGCGGCCGCGGCGACTGCGGCCTGGGCCGACTCGTCCCCGGCGTAGCAGTGGAACGCCGCGCCGGCGAACGCGCCGGCGTACGGGCCGGTCAGCAGCGCCTTCGGGTACGCCGTGTCGTCCCAGTTGTGGTCGTACCCCAGGACGGCCACCGAGCCGAGTCCGGCCGCGTCGAGCCTGGGCCGCAGCGACGCACCGACAAACCGGGCCTGCTGGTCGGGGCTCATCGTCATCGAGGGGGAGTAGCCCGGGGATGCCTTCGGCTCGTTGACCACGGTCAGCGCGGCCACCGGAGCACCGGCGGCGCGGTACTCGGCACGGCACGGGTCAGGTACCGGGCGTAGGCGTCCTCGAACGCCGGCGCGAGCTGTCCCCCGTGGGTGTTCACGTTGGTCTTCATCCAGGCCGGCGCGGACCACGGCGTGGCCACGACCGTCAGGGCCGGGTTGATCCTGCGGGCCGCGACGATGATCGGCAGGAGGTGCGACCGGTCCCGGTCGATGCTGAAGCCAGCCAGGGTCGGGTCGGTCCGCCCCCACGGCATGTCGTCGAAGGTGTAGTCCGACAGCGAGAAGTCGCTCGCTCCGAGCGGCACCCGCAGGACGCTGATGCCGGCTCCGGTGACCGGGCTGAACAGCTGCTGGAGCACCCTGGCCCGGTCGGTGGCCGGGAGCCGGTCGAGAAGGACCGCGCTGGACTCGGTCAGCGCGGCCCCCATGCCCTGCACCCTCTGGAACCGGCGGGTGTCATCGACGGAGATCGCGCTCCAGGCGTAGTCCGTTGGCTGGACCGGGCCGAACGTCACCGTCGGCTGGGCCGCAGCCAGCTGCCTCTGGTCGCCGGTGGTCACCGTCCAGGTCACCGCGGGTGCCGCGGACGCGGCCGGTGCGGGGCCCGCGGTCCACGCCGCGGCGGTGGCGGCCAGTGCCGACCCGAGCAGGAAGACCACGGTGGTGTGACGCCAGGAGCGCATGGGCGGTGTCCCTTTCCGACGGCGGGTGGGAAAACCGTCAGTGTGTCGTGTTCGACCGCAGGTGACTCGTCGTACGTCTGCTGATCATGACGCCTGGGTCTGCGCCGTCGCAGGGCCTTGACCGAACCTGGGCGTCGCTACCAGGTGAAGGTGGCGACCGCTCCGGCCGGCAGCGAGGACCGGAACCAGCGGTCATCGGCCTGCACCGTGAACCGGGCCGGACCGGAACCCGCGTTCGTCGCCAGCAGCACGTGGGAGCCGTCGGGGTTGACGAAGGCGACGGTCTCGATCCCGCCGAGATGGGTGGTGGAGGCGATGACGTCCGCGCCCGGGGTGACGAACCGCCCGAGGTGGGCCAGCGCCCAGTAGCCGGCGTGCCTGGTGACCTGGCCGGTTCCCGGGTCGATCGTGACGAGCCCGCGGCAGTCGCCGCAGCCCCCGTTGGTCGGGCCGCCGGAGGGGTCGAGCGCGAGGTTCCACTTGGTCACCCAGGTGGCGCCGTCGCGGATGCCGCTGATGAGCAGGTTGCGCACATCCCAGGCGAGGGCGGTGCTGAAGCTGTTCTCCCAGTGGCCGCTGGTGCACTCGCTGATCGCGACGGGCACGTCGGGGTGGCTGTCGGAGAACCGGCGCATGGAGGAGGGGTCGCCGCGGTAGCAGTGGAACGCGACGCCCGCCAGGTGGGACCGGGTGGCCGGGTCCGCGACCAGGGCGGCCGCGTCAGCCGCCCGGTCGTAGTTGTCGTCCAGGGCCCACACCGCCGGTGCGAGACCGGCGGCTGCGAGCGCGGGGGCCAGGTGCGTGTCGAGCAGCTGCCGCTGCTGGCTCACGGTCAAGGTCATCCCGGGGTAGCCCGGTGGGGAGAACGACGGCTCGTTCTGGAGCGTCATCGCCCGTACGTGGACGCCGGCGTCGCGGTACGCCTGCAGGGTCCGCACCAGGTAGCGGGCGTAGACGCTGCCCATGTCGGGGCGCAGGGTGCCACCGACGAGCGTGCCGCTGGTCTTCATCCACGCCGGCGCGGACCACGGGCTGACCACCACCGTCAGCGAGCGGTTCAGCTGCTGGGCCCGGCGGACCAGCGGCAGGACGACGCGCGTGTCCCCGCCCAGCGAGAAGTGGCGGAGCCCGGGGTCGGGCTGTCCCTCCGGCGCCGGGTCGTAGGAGCGGTTCGAGGGGGAGAAGTCGTTGGCGGCGAGCGGCTGGCGCAGGATCGACAGGCCCGCGCCGTCGGCGCGACCGAACAAGGTGGCCATCAGCTCGTCCTGGGCTGCCGGTGCCAGGCCGCTGACCAACGTGGCGGACGCCTCGGTCATCGACGCGCCTACCCCCCAGAACGGGTGGTAGTGTCTACGACTCTTGACGGACAGCACCTCGTCCGTCCCCGGCGCTGAGCCGGCATGAAGCACGGCGGCGGGCCGTTCGGTCAGAGTCGACCGACCGTCGGCCGTGGTCACCCACACGCGGGCCTCCCGCGCTCGGGCCGTTGACGTGGACCGGGTGGGTGACGGCGTGGCCACCGAGCCATGACGTCCGACACAGGCCGTGACGGCGATCATCAGGACCACCACCAACAGCGCCCCGGCGAAGAGCCGGGGCGAGGGCGCCTGCACGCGGGCGCCGCGCCCCCTGTCGCGGACGGGTGGGTGCTCCATCGCGTCCAGCATGGCACGCCACGAACCAACGACCGGCGCCTGCCCGCCAAGGCGGCACGGCCCGCATCAGCTTGCTCAACGAGGGAGAACCACCCTGAGTACCACCGCACCAGACACCGCATCCGCGCCGCCGCGGACCCGATCCACCGTCCTGCTCGTTGATGACGACCAGGCCTTCGTCGACGTGGCCCGCCCCGCGCTCGAGGAGGCCGGGTTCAGCGTCAGCGAGGCCCCCTCCGGCGAACCAGCCCTGCAGGTGCTGACGCACCTGCGCCCCGACGTCGTCATCGCGGACGTCCCGGCCGACGGGACCGACGGCTTCGAGCTGCTGCGCCGGCTGCGGTCCGTGCCGGCCGGGCAGGCCGTGCCGGTCATCCTGCTCACCGACCGGGACGCCGACATCCTCACCGGCCTGCGCCTCGGCGCCGACGACTGCGTGGCGCGTCCGCTGTCGCCGGCCGAGCTCGTCGCCCGCGTCAGCGCCAAGACCTCCCGCCCGCCGGTCCCGGCGGACCTGCTGAGCCGGGACCTGCGCACCGGCCTGCTGGAGGAGGAGACGCTGCTGGACGAGGCCGACCGCGAGCTGGCACGCGCCCAGCGGGTCGGACGCCCCGGCGCCCTCGGGGTGGTCCGGCTCCAGGAGCGTCCCGCGCTCGTGGCGCGGTTCGGGTCCGGCGTCCCGGTCCAGCTGGCAGAGCAGCTGGCGGACCTGCTGCGCGACGACCCGGTGCCGCTGGAGCGGCTCGGCCGCGACAGCCAGGGGCACCTGCTGGTGCTGCTGCCGGAGACGCGCGGCGCGGATGTCGAGCAGCGGCTGGCCGTGCTGGCCGCGAAGGTCGCCGCGACGCGCTTCACCGTCAACGGCGAGTCGGTGCGGGTCACCCCGATCACCGCCTGGGCCGACTTCACCGGGGCCCAGAGCGGGGACCAGCTGTACGAGCGGGCCCAGACGGCGCTGGCCGCCGCCTCCGGCCACCTCGACCTGCTGCCGGTGCGGTGGAGCGCCGACCTGGATCGCCAGGTCACGACGGCGCGCCCCAGCGCCGCCGGTGTCCGCGCGGCCGCGCTGCTGCGCCGGCTGAAGCTTCCGGCGCAGATCCTGGCCACTTTCGTCCTGGGGATCGGCGTGCCGCTGGCGGTGTACGCCGCCCTCGGGGCGGTCGGCATCGACGTGACCGGTCTGGCGTACTGGTGCGTCCTGGCCGCGCTGCTCCTCACCGGCGCGGCGATCTGGGTCGAGGGCTTCCTGGCCCTGGACCCGCTGCGGCCGCCGGACGAGCCCTCGGCGCCGTACCCGACCGCGACCGCGGTGATCGCGGCGTACCTGCCGAACGAGGCGGCGACGATCCTGGAGACCGTCGAGTCCTTCCGTGCCGTGGACTACCCCGGCGACCTGCAGATCATCGTGGCGTACAACACCCCGGTCCCGATGAGCGTCGAGGACGACCTCCGGGCGGTCGCGCGGACGGACCCGCGGGTCGTGCCGCTGAAGGTCGAGGGCAGCAGCTCGAAGGCCCAGAACGTCAACGCCGCCATGAGCCACGTCCGCGGCGAGTTCGTCGGGATG
The DNA here is from genome assembly GCA_963724015.1 of uncultured Actinomycetota bacterium. Classification (GTDB taxonomy): domain Bacteria; phylum Actinomycetota; class Actinomycetes; order Actinomycetales; family Dermatophilaceae; genus CAVRTM01. The sequence continues at coordinate 23,599 of CAVRTM010000003.1, read as the reverse complement.
TTCGACGCCGACCACCACCCGGACCCGTCCGCGTTCACGCGCGCGTGGCGCTGGCTGTCGGGCGGGTACGACGTCGTCCAGGGCCACTGCGTGATCCGCAACGGTGAGGCGTCCCTGGTGGCGCAGACCGTCGCGGTCGAGTTCGAGGCGATCTACGCCGTCAGCCACCCGGGGCGTGCCGCGCTGCACGGCTTCGGCCTGTTCGGCGGGTCCAACGGCTACTGGCGCACGGACCTGCTGGCCCGGACCCGGATGCACGGCTCGATGCTGACCGAGGACATCGACTCCACCCTGCGGGTGCTCTCGGCCGGCGCGAGGATCGCCTCCGACCCGGCGCTGATCTCCCGCGAGCTGGCGCCGACCACCGCCGGCGCACTGTGGAAGCAGCGCACCCGGTGGGCGCAGGGGTGGTTCCAGGTCTCGCGCAAGCATCTCTGGAGCACCTGGCGCTCACCGAACCTGACCCTGCGCCAGAAGGCCGGCATGGGCTTCCTGCTCGGCTGGCGCGAGGTCTACCCCTGGCTGTCGCTGCAGATCCTGCCGGTGCTCGGCTACACCGCCTACCGCGACGGCGGCGTCGGGCACCTGCGCTGGGCGGTGCCGGCACTGCTGCTGTCCACGCTGTTCACGCTCGCCGTCGGCCCGGCGCAGACGCTGTTCGCCAAGCGCCTCGCGGTCCCGGAGGTCCGCCGGCACAGCCGGTGGTTCTGGAGCTACCTGCTGGTGTCCTCGATCGTCTACACGGAGTGGAAGAACATCATCGCCCGCGTCGCCCAGGTCAAGGAGCTCCTGGGGGAGGCCCAGTGGAACGTCACCCCCCGCACCACCGAGACCCCGAACGAGGTGAGCGCATGAGCGTCCACACCGACAGCGCCCCCGCCGTCACGGCGACGCCGTCCGGCGCCGGCGCGCCGGAGCACACCCGCCCCGGCGCCTCCGGGGCGAGCCCCCGGCGTGCCCGCGCCCGCGAGCTGGAGGGCTACCGGGGCCTCGCCGCCCTGTCGATCGTGGCGTTCCACGTCTGCCAGTACACGCTCGTCCACACGACCACCAACCCGGTGCAGTCGCTGCTGACCCGGTTCGAGGTCGTCGACGTGCTGTTCGCCATGTCGGCGTTCCTGCTGACGCTGTCCTACGCCCGCTCGGCGATCGATGGCGAGGACGCCCAGTCGGCCGGGACCTTTCTGTTCCGGCGCGCCGTCCGCATCCTGCCGCTCTACTGGGTGGGCGTGGTCGTGGTGTGGGCCGTGCGCAACCCGACACTGCACGCCGACTGGGTGGACCTGGTCGAGCACCTGACGTTCACCCAGATCTTCGACCAGCAGCGGATCTTCTACACGCTCGGGCCGACGTGGTCGATGTCGCTGGAGATCTTCTTCTACGCCCTGCTGGTCCTCCTCGGCCCCGCCGCGGTGCGGCTCTGCCGTCGCCTGCCCTCCCGGCGCCAGCGGGTCACCGCGCTGCTGGCCGGCTGCGTCGCGCTGTTCGCCATACCGGTGGTGTGGAACGCGGTCGCCTTCCTCGCCCTCCACATCAGCTACGACCACTGGCCGGTCTACTTCGGCCCGCAGTCACGCTTCAGCGCGTTCGCGGTCGGTATGGCGCTCGCGGTCATCGCCGCGGCGCGCCGCTCTGAGCCGCTGTTCCGAGGTGTCTGGCCCGGCGTCCTGCGCGTGGCGGCCCTGGGCATCGTGCTGGGAGCCACGGCGTTGAACCGCCCCGGTACGTACGGCCAGGTCGCCTACCACGACATCGCGGCCGTGGGCTGGATGCTGCTGCTCGCCAGCACGGTGCTGGGAGAGCGGGGCCAGCGCTGGTCCCGCTGGCTCTCCTGGCGCCCGCTGACGCTGGCCGGCCTGATCAGCTACAGCACGTACATGTGGCACGAGCCGGTCATGATGCTGCTCGGCCATCTCGGGCTGACCAGCCGGTCGGCCGCCGCGCTGCCGTGGTCGGTCCTCGTCGTCCTCGCCGCCTCGATCCTCGTCGGCGCCATCAGCTACCGGGTCATCGAGTTCCCCACCGGCAAGCTCCGGGCGCTGCGCGGGCGCGACGGCCGCCCCCGGGACTACTACCCCGAGCTGGCGTCCGCCGGGCGCAGCTGACCCGGTGAGCCGGCGAACGGCCCACGACCTCGGGCGAGGTCGCGGGCCGTTCGTGCGCCCGTGACATCCTCGGGCGCATGGAGTCCCACGGTCACGAGGTCACCGGCATCCGGATCTTTCCCGTCAGCGGCGAGCCGGGGCGGAGCCTGCACACGGTCGAGGTCGGGGCCGAGGGGCTGGCGGGGGACCGGCGCAAGAAGTCCCCGGTGCACCTCGTCAGCAGCGCGCAGCCCGACCTGGAGTCGGTCCGGGCCAACCTCGTGGTCAGCCTGTCGCCGGAGGAGCTCGAGGCGGCGGTCGGCTCGGTGCTGCTGACCGGGTCGGTGCGGCTGGCCGTCACGACGATCCCCTCCGGCTGCCCCGGGGTCTACGCCACCGTGCAGACGCCCGGCGTGGTCTCGGTCGGCGACCCGGTGTCCCGGCCGTAACTGCCGCGCGAGCGCCGCGAAGCGCCCGATAGCATCGGCTCAGGTCGCCTGCGAGGGTGACCGACCCACGCCGCCCGGCCGGGCGGCATACCCGCGTTCGTCGCAAGGAGTCCTCGTGTCTTCCCTTCTCACCGTGTCCGTCGCCGGAAGCGAGCGATCGGTCGCGGCGGACACGACGGCCGCTGACCTGTTCGCCGACGACAAGGCCGTCGTCGTCGCCCGCGTGAACGACCAGCTGCGCGACCTGGCCCACGTCCTCGCCGACGGCGACGTCGTCGAGCCGGTGACCGTCGGGTCCGCCGAGGGCCTGGCCGTCCTGCGGCACTCCGCCGCGCACGTGCTGGCCCAGGCGGTGCAGGAGGTCAACCCCAAGGCCAGGCTCGGCATCGGGCCGCCGATCCGCGACGGCTTCTACTACGACTTCGACGTCGAGGACCCGTTCACCCCTGATGACCTGAAGAAGCTCGAGAAGGTCATGCAGCGGATCATCAACGAGGGCCAGACCTTCTCCCGCCGGGTGGTCTCCGACGAGGACGCCCGCGCCGAGCTGGCCGACGAGCCGTACAAGCTGGAGCTGATCGGGCTCAAGGGCGGCGCCGCCGAGGCGGCCGAGGGCGCGTCCGCGGAGGTCGGCGAGGGCGAGCTGACCATCTACGACAACCTCAGGCGGGACGGCGAGCTGGCCTGGCGCGACCTGTGCCGGGGCCCGCACGTGCCGAGCACCAAGCTGCTGGGCAACGCGTTCAAGCTGATGCGCTCGGCGGCGGCGTACTGGCGGGGCTCGGAGAAGAACCCCCAGCTCCAGCGCGTCTACGGCACCGCGTGGCCGTCCAAGGACGAGCTCAAGGCCTACCTCGAGCGGCTGGCCGAGGCCGAGCGCCGCGACCACCGCAAGCTCGGCGCCGAGCTCGACCTGTTCTCCTTCCCCGACGAGATCGGCTCGGGGATGGCGGTGTTCCACCCCAAGGGCGGGATCATCCGCCGCGAGATGGAGGGCTACGTCCGGCAGCGGCACATCGACGAGGGCTTCGACTTCGTCAACACCCCGCACATCAGCAAGGACGGGCTGTTCCACACCTCGGGGCACCTGCCCTACTACGCCGACACGATGTTCCCGCCGATGGAGCTGGAGGGGTCGGAGTACCGCCTGAAGGCGATGAACTGCCCGATGCACAACCTCATCTACAGCTCGCGCGGACGGTCCTACCGCGAGCTGCCGCTGCGGCTGTTCGAGTTCGGGTCGGTCTACCGCTACGAGCGGTCCGGTGTCGTCCATGGCCTGACCCGCGTCCGCGGCATGACCCAGGACGACTCGCACACCTACTGCACCCCCGAGCAGGCGCCCGGCGAGATCAGCAAGCTGCTCGACTTCGTCCTGGGGCTGCTGCGTGACTTCGGCCTCGACGACTTCTACCTCGAGCTGTCCACCCGGGACGAGACCTCCGACAAGTTCATCGGCAGCGACGAGGACTGGGAGTCGGCGACGCGCATCCTGGAGGAGACCGCGCTGGCCTCCGGCCTCGAGCTCGTGCCCGACCCCGGTGGCGCGGCATTCTACGGGCCGAAGATCTCGGTGCAGACCCGCGACGCGATCGGGCGCACCTGGCAGATGTCGACGATCCAGTACGACTTCAACCAGCCCGAGCGGTTCGGCCTGGAGTTCCAGGCCTCCGACGGCTCGCGGCAGCGCCCGGTGATGATCCACTCGGCCAAGTTCGGGTCCATCGAGCGGTTCCTCGGCGTGCTCGTCGAGCACTACGCCGGGGCGTTCCCGGCCGTGGCTCTCGCCGGTGCAGGTCCTCGGCATCCCGGTCGCGGAGGAGTACGACGACTACCTCCAGGGCGTGCTGGACCGGCTGCGGCAGAAGGGGATCCGGGTCGAGCTGGACGCCTCGGACGACCGGTTCCCCAAGAAGATCCGCAACGCGAGCAAGTCCAAGGTGCCGTTCGTGCTCATCGCCGGCGAGGACGACCGGGCGGCCGGTGCGGTGTCGTTCCGCTACCGCGACGGGTCGCAGAAGAACGGCGTGCCCGTCGACGAGGCGATGGCCGAGATCGTCGCGGCGGTCGAGGCGCGCGTGCAGGTCTGACGCCTGCCGCCGTGGTGGCCCTCCGGCCCGGATGACGGCCGACCCGGTACGGACGGTGGAAGACCGCGACGACGGGCAGCCCCGCGGCCCGGCACGCGTGCATAGGATCTCGGGCATGACGCACGAGGTGCACGAGCCGGTGTCCGCTGCGCCCGCGGCGGCCGACACGACCCCGGCCGAGGAGTTCGCCGGGGTCACCGACGGCTTCGAGCGGCTCTGGACGCCGCACCGGATGGCCTACATCAACGGCGAGCGCCCCACCGACCACGCCGGCGACGGCTGCCCGTTCTGCGCCGCACCGACCAAGGACGACGCCGAGGGCCTGGTGGTCCACCGCGGCGCGCTCTGCTACGTCGTGATGAACCTCTTCCCGTACAACCCCGGCCACGTGCTCGTCTGCCCCTACCGCCACGTCTCGCTCTACGTCGAGCTCACCGACGAGGAGACGCAGGAGTTCACCGCGCTGACCAAGGCGGCGATCGCGGCCCTGGAGGGGTCCTCGGCTCCGGCCGGCTACAACATCGGCATGAACCAGGGCGCCGTCGCCGGCGCCGGCGTCAAGGCGCACCTGCACCAGCACGTCGTCCCGCGCTGGGGTGGCGACTCCAACTTCCTGCCGGTCATCGCCCAGACGAAGGCGCTGCCGATGCTGCTGGAGGACGTGCGCCGCCGCCTCGTCGAGGCCTGGCCACGCGACTGAGCGCACGTGCCCGCGCCCGGTCCGGCCACGAGCCGGGGCATCCAGCGCGTCGAGGCCTGCGGGGTCAGTCCGGCACGTGGGCCTTGGCCAGGTGCGCCGGCATCTCCTCATAGCCGATCCGCTCGCGGGTGAACGTGGCCGTGCCGTGGGAGACCGAGCGCAGGTCGATGGCGTAGCGGACGATCTCGCTCTCGGGCACCTCCGCGCTGATGGTGGTCCAGCCGGTGCCGTCCGGCTCGGTGCCGAGCACGCGGCCGCGGCGGGTCTGCAGGTCGGTCATCACGGGGCCGACGTGGTCGTCGTCCACCACCACCCGCACCGCGTCCACCGGCTCGAGCAGGGTGACGGTCGTGGGCGAGGTGGCATCGCGCAGCGCCAGGGCGCCGGCGGTCTGGAACGCCATGTCGCTGCTGTCGACCGAGTGAGCCTTCCCATCGGTCAACGTCACCTTGAGGTCGACCATGGGGAAGCCGGCGAGGCAGCCCCGCTCGAGCTGGGCGCGCACCCCCTTCTCCACGCTGGGGATGAACTGCCGCGGCACCGAGCCGCCGACGACCTTGTCGACGAACTCAAAGCCCCCGCCGCGCGGCAGGGGCTCCACGGTGAGGTCGCACACGGCGTACTGGCCGTGGCCGCCGCTCTGCTTGACGTGGCGGCCGTGGCCGGTGGCGGGAGCGACGAACGCCTCGCGCAACGGCACCCGCAGCGGCTCGGGCTCGACCGTGACGGCGTAGCGCTCGCGCAGCCGCTCGAGCAGCACGTCGACGTGGGCCTGCCCCATCGTCCAGAGCACGACCTGGTGGGTCTCGGCGTTGTGCTCCAGCCGCATCGTCGGGTCCTCGGCCACCAGCCGCTGCAGCGCGCCGGCGAGCTTGTCCTCATCGGACTTGGTCACGGCGTGGATCGCGACGGGCAGCAGCGGGTCGGGCAGCACCCACGGCTCGACGACGGCGGGGGAGTCCTTGCTGCTGAGGGTGTCCGTGGTCTCCGCGCGGGAGAGCTTGGCGACCACGCACAGGTCGCCGGCGAGCGCCTCCGGCTTGGGCCGCAGCGCGTCCCCGAGGGGTGAGGACAGCAGCCCGATCCGCTCGTCCTCGTCGTGGTCGCCGTGCCCCTCGACGTCGTGCCCGGCGAAGCCCGCGAGGTGGCCGGACACGTGCACCACAGAGTCGGGCCGCATCGTGCCGCTGAACACGCGCACGAGGCTGACCCGCCCGACGTACGCGTCGTTGGTCGTGCGCACCACCTCCGCGACCAGGGGCGCGTCCGGGTCGCACTGCAGCGGGGGGAGCGCGCGCCCGGCCGGGGTCATCGCGGTCGGCAGCGGACGGACCGTCGGCGGGGGGAAGGCCGCGGCGAACAGGTGCAGCAGCTCGCCGAGCCCCACGCCGGACTCGGTGGAGACCGGCACGACGGGGTAGAAGGAGCCGCGGCAGACCGCGGTCAGCAGGTCGGCGATGACCGTGTCGACGTCGACCTCCTCGCCGCCGAGGTAGCGGTCGAGCAACGTGTCGTCCTCGGACTCCTGGATGATCGCCTCGATCAGGGCGCCGCGGTGGGTCTCCAGCAGCGCCTCGTGCTCGGGCCCGGAGGGGGTGAGCACCCGCTCACCGTCGGCGCAGGCGTAGACCTGGCGGGTCAGCAGCCCCAGGTTGCCCGTCACGGCGGCGCCGGAGCGGACCGGGAGGTAGAGCGGCATCACCCCCTCGCCGAACGCCTCCTGGCACAGCCCCACCGTGCCCTCGATGTCGGCCCGCGCCACGTCGAGCTTGGTCACCGCGACGGCCCGTGGCGTGCCGAGAGCGGCGCACTCCTGCCACAGGGCGCGGGTCGCGGCGTCGACGTCGTCGGAGGCCGAGACCACGAACAGGGCGGCGTCCGCGGCCCGCAGCCCGGCGCGCAGCTCGCCGACGAAGTCGGGGTAGCCGGGGGTGTCGATGAGGTTGAGCACCACCCCGCCGGTCGCCACGGACGCCACGGACATCTGGATGGAGCGCTCGTCGCCCGGCGGCCGGGGCCGGTAGTCCGGCACCGCGGCGGCGAGCAGGTGCTCGAAGAGGGTGGTCTTGCCGGCGCCGCTGTGGCCGACGAGCACGACGTTGCGCAGCTCCTCCGGCCGGGTCGCGACGGGGACGGGGACCGAGGACGCTGCCTTGGCGCTCATGACGACACGATGGCCGGTCCCGCGCGCCGACACAACCCCGGAAGCGCGGTCAGTAGTCTGGCCCCACCATGCTGAACCGATTCGCGCGAGCCTTCTTCACCAAGCTCTTCACCCCCGTCGCCCGGCTGCTCCTCAAGCTCGGCATCAGTCCCGACATCGTGACGATCGTCGGGACCGTCGGTGTGTGCTTCGGAGCCCTGGCCTTCTACCCCCGGCACGAGTTCTTCTGGGGCACGATCGTCATCACGGTCTTCGTCTTCTCCGACACCGTCGACGGGGTGATGGCCCGGATGTCGGGCCGCTCGAGCAGCTGGGGGGCCTACCTGGACTCCACCCTCGACCGGGTCGGCGACAGCGCGATCTTCGGCGGGCTGGTGCTCTACTACGCCGGCCGCGGCGGCCAGCTGTCCATGGCCGGGCTGGCCCTGGCCTGCCTCATCCTCGGCAGCGTCGTCAGCTACGCCAAGGCCCGCGCCGAGGGGCTCGGGATGACGGCCAACGTCGGCATCGCCGAGCGGGCCGACCGGCTCGTCGCGGTGCTGGCGGCCACCGGCCTCGTCGGTCTCGGTGTGCCCGAGATCCTGCTCACCGTGGTGCTGTGGCTGCTGGCGGCGGCCAGCCTCGTGACCGTGGTCCAGCGCATGCTCGTCGTGCGGCGCCAGGCCCTCGGGGCGGTGTGAGCGCGCTCGCCGAGCGCGCCGCGCTCGCCGCCTACCGCGCCGGCTGGTTCGTCGTACGACGGGTGCCCGGCCCCGTCGCCTACCGCGCCTTCGACCTCATCGCCGACCTCTCCTGGCGCCGGGGCGGCCCGAGCGTCCAGCGGCTGCGCAGCAACTACGCCCGCGTCCGCCCCGAGCTGGGCCCGGCCGCGCTCGACGCCCTGGTGCGCGAGGGCATGCGCTCCTACCTGCGGTACTGGTGCGACGCGTTCCGTCTGCCCGACGTGGGCCTGCCGGAGCTGGTGGAGACGATCCGCACCGAGGGCGACGGCCCGGTGCGCGAGCAGCTGGCGACCGGGCGGGGCGCCATCATGTTCCTCGGCCACCTGGGCAACTGGGACACCGGCGGCGCCTGGTCCACCACCCAGCTCGCGCCGGTGACGACCGTGGCCGAGCGGCTGCGCCCCGAGGAGCTGTTCGAGCAGTTCCTGGCCTTCCGCGAGTCCCTGGGCATCCGGATCATCCCCCTGACCGGCGGCAACGACGTCTTCCGTGAGCTGCTGGGCGCCCTGCGCCGTGGCGCCTTCGTGGCGCTGCTGGCCGACCGCGACCTGACCCGGGGCGGTGTCGAGGTGGACCTGTGCGGGATGCCCGCGCGGATGGCGGTCGGCCCCGCGGCGCTCGCGGTGGCCACCGGGGCCGCGCTGCACCCCGTGTCCGTGTTCTACGAGCCGGCCACGGGGCTGCGCGGCGGCCGCCGCCACCGGGTCGTCATCCGCTTCCACGACCGGGTGCCGGTGCCGGCGGCCGGGGCCACGCGCGACAAGGTCCAGCAGATGACCCAGGCCTGCGCCGACGTCCTCAGCGGCACCATCCGGGAGCACACGCAGGACTGGCACATGATGCAGCGGGTCTTCGTCGAGGACCTCGACGACACGGCCCCGGCCGGCGCCGCGCTGTCGACGGACCGGGCAGGCACATGAGGATCGGCATGGTCTGCCCCTACTCCTTCGACGTCCCCGGAGGGGTCCAGTTCCACGTGCGGGACCTGGCCGAGTACCTCATCGCCGGGGGCCACGAGGTGAGCGTGCTCGCGCCCGCCGACGACGACACCCCGCTGCCGGACTACGTCGTGGCCGCCGGCCGGGCCATCCCCGTCCGCTACAACGGCTCCGTGGCCCGCCTCACCTTCGGTCCGCTGACCGCCGCCCGCGTCGGCCGCTGGATCGACCGGGGCCGGTTCGACGTCCTGCACCTGCACGAGCCCTCGACGCCGAGCGTGTCGCTGCTGGCGCTGTGGGCGGCGGAGGGGCCGGTCGTCGCCACGTTCCACACCGCCAACCTGCGCTCGCGGGTCATGCAGGCCGCCTACCCGCTGCTGCGCCCGGGGCTGGAGAAGATCAACGGCCGCATCGCCGTCTCCGAGGACGCCCGGCGCACCGTCACGACCCACGTCGGCGGCGACGCCGTCGTCATCCCCAACGGCGTCTTCGTCGACCGGTTCGCCTCCGCGGTGCCGCGGGCGCAGTGGCTGGGGACGCCGCAGGCGCCGACGATCGCGTTCCTGGGCCGGATCGACGAGCCCCGCAAGGGGCTGCCGGTCCTGTCCCGCGCGCTGCCGCAGGTCGTGGCGGCCTTCCCGGGCGTGCGCGTGCTGGTCGTCGGCCATGGTGACGAGGAGACGGCGCGGTCGCGGATGGCCCCCGAGGTGTCGGCCGCCTGCGAGTTCCTCGGTGGGGTCAGCGAGCGAGGACAAGGCCGCGCTGCTCGCCTCGGTCGACCTCTACGTCGCCCCGCACACCGGCGGCGAGAGCTTCGGCATCGTGCTGGTCGAGGCGATGAGCGCCTGCGCTCCCGTGCTGGCCAGCGACCTGCCGGCCTTCTCGCGCGTCCTGGACGGCGGCACGGCCGGGCAGATGTTCCGCAGCGAGGACGCGGACGACCTCGCCCAGCACGTCATCGCCCTCCTGCGCGACCCGGTCGGCCGGGCCGAGCTGGCCGCCCGGGGGCGTCGGCACGCCGACCGGTTCGACTGGTCGGTGGTGGCCGAGCAGGTGATGGCGGTCTACGAGACCGTCACCAGTGGGGCGCCGCACGTGCGCACCGCGGCCGAGCCCACCTCCGTCTGGCACCGCCTGGTGCGCAGCGGCCGCACGGCGGCCGGGTCGTGAAGGACGCCATGGGCTGGGCCGCCCTGTCCCTCGCCCTCGCCGCCCTCATCGCCTGGTACCTCTCCTACACCGCCGCGCGCCTGGACCGCATCCACGCACGGGTCGAGGGGGCGCTCAGTGCCCTGGACGCCCAGCTCGTACGACGGGCCGAAGCCACCCTCGAGCTGGCCAACGCGGGGCTGCTCGACCCCGCCAGCTCGCTGCTGCTCGCCGGCGCCGCCTCGGAGTCGCTGGAGGCCGGCGACGAGCACCACGCCGGCCGGGAGGCGGTCGAGAGCAACCTCACCGACGTCCTGCAGCTGGCGCTCGGCCCGCAGGTCCTGGCGTCCCTGCGCGGCGAGGACGAGGATGGCCTCGGGGCGGTCGCCCTGCGCCGGGTCCTGGAGGCCAACCACCGGGTCCAGCTGGCCCGCCGCTTCCACAACGACGCGGTCACCGACGTGCGCCGCGTCCGCCGCAAGCGGGTCGTGCGCTGGTTCCGCCTGGCCGGCCACGCCGAGATGCCGCGCACGTTCGAGATCGACGACGAGCTGGCCGTGCTGGAGCGCCTGGCGTGAGCGACTAGAATCAGGTGCGGCTACCCCTCCCGGCGCGGCTGCCGGACCAGCATCGCCATACCCCCGCGAAAGAGGCAAAACCCGTGTCTGCCCAGGAAAACCCGACCAGCGCTCCCACCACCGGCACCTCGCGCGTCAAGCGCGGCATGGCCGAGATGCTCAAGGGCGGCGTCATCATGGACGTCGTCACCGCCGAGCAGGCCAAGATCGCCGAGGACGCCGGCGCCGTCGCCGTGATGGCGCTCGAGCGGGTGCCCGCCGACATCCGCGCGCAGGGCGGCGTGTCCCGGATGAGCGACCCCGACATGGTGCAGGGCATCATCGACGCCGTCTCGATCCCGGTGATGGCCAAGGCCCGCATCGGCCACTTCGTCGAGGCGCAGGTCCTGCAGAGCCTCGGGGTCGACTACATCGACGAGTCCGAGGTCCTGACCCCGGCCGACTACGCCAACCACATCGACAAGTGGAAGTTCACCGTCCCCTTCGTCTGCGGCGCCACCCACCTCGGCGAGGCGCTGCGCCGGATCACCGAGGGCGCGGCCATGATCCGCTCCAAGGGCGAGGCCGGCACCGGTGACGTCTCCAACGCCACCATGCACATGCGCAAGATCGGCGGCGAGATCCGCCGCCTGTCCTCGATGAGCGATGACGAGCTCTACGTCGCGGCCAAGGAGCTGCAGGCGCCGTACGAGCTGGTCAAGGAGGTCGCGGCGGCCGGCAAGCTGCCCGTCGTGCTCTTCACCGCCGGTGGCATCGCCACCCCGGCCGACGCCGCGATGATGATGCAGCTCGGCGCCGAGGGCGTCTTCGTCGGCTCCGGCATCTTCAAGTCCGGCAACCCGGCCCAGCGCGCCGAGGCGATCGTCAAGGCCACGACCTTCTACGACGACCCCGACGTCATCGCCAAGGTCTCCCGCGGGCTGGGCGAGGCCATGGTCGGCATCAACGTCGACGAGATCCCCGAGCCGCACCGCCTGGCCGAGCGCGGCTGGTAAGCCCCCCGCGCGGCCGACGGCCCCTGTCCCGCCCCGGGACCGGGGCCGTTCGCCGGTGGGAGCAGCGCCGGTCAGGTGACCGCTGCGCGGGTGCTGAACCGCGGCTGCTCGTGCTCCCTGCCCTCCAGGACGGCCGACAGGTGCCGCGCGGCGCCGAGCGCGTCGGCGTGGGTGACGTAGAGCGGGGCGAACCCCAGCCGCACCAGGTCGGGCTCACGGAAGTCCCCGATGACCCCGCGCTCGATCAGTGCCTGCACGACGGCGTACGCATCGGGGTGACGCAGTGAGACCTGGGACCCGCGGCGCGCGTCCTGCAGCGGCGTCGCCACCGGCAGGTCGACGCCGAGGGCGCCGAGGCACTCGAGGAAGAACCGGGTCAGGGACAGCGACTGCGCGCGCACGTCCTGGATGTCCAGCCCGTCGTACGCCGTGAGCGCGGCTTCCAGCCCGAGCAGCGAGAGCAGGGGAGCGGTGCCGACCCGGGCCCGCGAGATGCCCTCTGCCGCCTCGAAGTCCGGGCTCATCGCGAACGGCGTGCCGTGGCCCTGCCAGCCGGTCAGCGGCTGGTCGAAGTCCGCCTGGTGGCGGGAGGCGACGTAGACGAAGGCCGGTGCGCCCGGCCCGCCGTTGAGGTACTTGTAGCCGCAGCCGACGGCGAAGTCGACCCCGTGCTCGTCCAGGCCGACCGGCACCGCACCGGCCGAGTGGCACAGGTCCCAGCACATCAGGGCGCCGGCGTCGTGGACGGCGCGGGTGATCCCGGGCACGTCCCACAGCTCGCCGGTGCGGTAGTCCACCTGGCCGAACGCGACCAGCGCGAGCCGGTCCGCGTGCGCGGCGATCGCCTCCAGCGCCTCCTCGGAGGCGACGTTGACGACCTCCAGGTCGAGCAGGCGCGCCACCGAGGCGAGGACGTAGAGGTCGGTGGGGAAGGACCCGCCGTCGGTCACGACGACGCGCCGGCCGGGGCGCATCCGCGCGGCCGCGACGAACACCTTGAACAGGTTGACCGAGGTGGAGTCGGTGACCACGACCTGCCCCGGCGCGGCGCCCACCAGGGTGCCGATGACGTCGCCGACCCGCTCGGGGGCGCCCCACCAGTCCGCCTCGTTCCAGGACCGGATGAGCCGCTGGCCCCACTCGGTGGCGATGACACGGGCGACCGCGTCCGGCACCGCCGCGGGCAGCGCGCCCAGGGAGTTGCCGTCGAGGTAGATGACGCCGTCGGGGAGCACGAACCGCGCCCGCGAGGCGGCGAGGGGGGTGTCGGCGTCGAGCTGCGCGGCGCGGGCGGCAAGGTCGTCGGGGGCTGGCATGCCCCTGAAACTAGCGCCCGGAGGCACGACCTAGGCTGGGGGAGTGAGTGAACACCCCGTCAGCATCGGCGTCCTGGCCGTCCAGGGCGACGTCCGGGAGCACCTGCGGGTGCTCGAGCGCCTGGGCGCCCGCGCCACCAGTGTCCGTCGCCCGCGCGAGCTCGACGACGTCGAGGCGCTCGTGATCCCCGGCGGGGAGTCGACCACGATGGACAAGCTGGTGCGCGCCTTCGACCTGCAGGAGCCGCTGCGCAAGCGGCTCGCGGACGGCATGCCGGCGTACGGCTCGTGCGCGGGGATGATCATGCTGGCCGACCGCATCGCCGACGCACGGCCCGACCAGCAGACCCTCGGCGGCCTGGACATCACGGTGCGGCGCAACGCCTTCGGCCGTCAGGTGGACTCCTTCGAGGAGGACCTGCACATGCCGGCCATCGCAGCGGAGACCGGCACGCTCTCGGGAGACGAGCTCTTCCGCGCCGTGTTCATCCGTGCCCCGTGGGTGGAGGAGACCGGTGCCGGCGTCGACGTCCTCGGCACGGTGGAGAGCGGACCGGCGGCGGGCAAGGTCGTCGCGATCCGCCAGGGCAACCTGCTCGCGACGTCGTTCCACCCCGAGGTGACGGGCGACCGGCGCGTGCACGAGTACTTCACCTCCATGGTGCGTGCGGCCCGCGGCTGACCCGGCTGCTGCGGACTCGGTAGGATCGCCGGGATCTTGGACCTGAGAACAGAGGAAGCGGACCATCATGAGCGGGCACTCCAAATGGGCGACGACCAAGCACAAGAAGGCTGCGATCGACGCCAAGCGGGGCAAGCTGTTCGCCAAGCTGATCAAGAACATCGAGGTGGCGGCGCGCACCGGCGGCGGTGACCCGGCGGGCAACCCGACGCTGTTCGACGCGATCCAGAAGGCCAAGAAGACCTCGGTCCCCAACGACAACATCGACCGGGCGGTCAAGCGCGGCAGCGGCGCCGAGGCCGGTGGCGCCGACTGGCAGACCATCACCTACGAGGGCTACGCGCCCGGCGGTGTCGCGGTCCTCATCGAGTGCCTCACCGACAACCGCAACCGCGCGGCGGCCGAGGTCCGCACCGCCCTGTCGCGCAACGGCGGCCAGCTCGCCGACCCCGGCAGCGTGTCCTACGTCTTCACCCGCAAGGGCGTCGTGACCGTGCCCAAGGGCTCCCTCACCGAGGACGACCTGCTCGAGGTCGTCCTGGACGCCGGCGCCGAGGAGGTCAACGACCTCGGCGACTCCTTCGAGATCATCAGCGACGCCGGTGACTTCGTGGCCGTCCGCACGGCGGTGCAGGCCGCGGGCATCGACTACGACTCGGCCGAGGCCTCGTTCGTGCCCACCCTGCAGGTGGAGCTCGACGCCGACGGCGCGCGCAAGATGTTCCGCGTCATCGACGCCCTCGAGGACAGCGACGACGTGCAGAACGTCTGGGCCAACGGCGACGTCAGCGACGACGTCCTCGCCGAGCTGGACGACGACGAGGACTGAGGCGACGCGCTGCGACCACGACGAGGACCGGAGCGACAGCGTCCGCACGTCGTGCGGCGTGGCCTGTCGGCCGGACCGGTCGCCGCTGTGTAGCGTGGAGCCGAACACCTGTTCGGGCCGACGGCAGGTGCAACGACGAAAGAGGTGGCGCCCGTGCGCGTGCTGGGTGTCGACCCCGGACTGACCCGATGCGGTCTCGGCATCGTCGAGGGCGGGCTCGGCCAGCCGCTGCGGATGATCGCCGTCGGGGTGGTCCGCACCCCGCAGACCGACGCGCCCGAGCTGCGACTGCTGGCCCTGCAGGCCGAGATCGACCTGTGGCTGGCCCAGCACACGCCCGACGCGGTCGCGGTCGAGCGCGTCTTCGCCAAGGCCAACATCAAGGGGATCATGGGCACCGCACAGGCCTCCGCCGTCCCGATGCTGGCCGCCGCGCGGCTCGGTCTGCCGCTGGCCATGCACACCCCGACCGAGGTCAAGGCGGCGGTGACCGGCAACGGCCGCGCCGACAAGGCCCAGGTCACCGCGATGGTCACCCGCATCCTCGGCCTGGCGGTCGCTCCGCGCCCTGCCGACGCCGCCGACGCCCTGGCCCTCGCCATCTGCCACGTATG
Source organism: uncultured Actinomycetota bacterium (assembly GCA_963724015.1). Taxonomy (GTDB): domain Bacteria; phylum Actinomycetota; class Actinomycetes; order Actinomycetales; family Dermatophilaceae; genus CAVRTM01. The sequence continues at coordinate 8,289 of CAVRTM010000003.1, read as the reverse complement.
GCGCGGTGGGGCCCAGGACCGCCTGCAGCGGGCGGTCGCTGCCCAGCGGGCCGCGGTGGCCGCGCGATGATCGCCTCCGTCAGGGGAGTCGTCCTCTCGGTCGGCCTCGACTCGGCCGTGCTCGAGGTCGGGGGAGTGGGCCTGCTGGTGCACACCACCCCCGGCACGGCCGCCGGCCTGCGCCGCGGCGCCGAGGCCCGCCTGGCCACGACCATGGTCGTGCGCGAGGAGTCGCTCACGCTCTACGGCTTCGCCGACGACGACGAGCAAGGTCGTCTTCGAGCAGGTGCAGACCGTCTCCGGCGTCGGGCCGCGGCTGGCGCTGGCCATGCTGGCCGTGCACGCCCCCGACGTCCTGCGCCAGGCCGTGAGCACCGGCGACCTCGCCGCCCTCACCAAGGTGCCCGGCATCGGCAAGAAGGGCGCCGAGCGGATCGTGCTCGAGCTGCGCGACAAGATCGGCCTGCCCAGCGGTGCGGCGGTCGGCGCGGCGACGCCCACCGCGCCGGCGGTGGCCCCGTGGCGCGGGCAGGTGCGCGACGCGCTCGTCGGGCTCGGCTGGTCGGTCAAGCAGGCCGACGACGCCGTGGAGGTGGTGGCTCCCGGTGCCGGTGATGGCAGTGACGTCTCCGGGCTGCTGCGGGCCGCGCTCCGGGAGCTGGGCCGGTGAGCGACCTCGACGGCACCTACGCCGACGACTCCCTGGACGCCACGGCGCGCATCGTCGACCCCGGCGGGGACGACGACGAGCGCCTGGTCGAGGCGGCGCTGCGACCCAAGCGCCTGAGCGAGTTCCCCGGCCAGGGCCGCGTGCGCGACCAGCTGCAGCTGGTGCTCGAGGCGGCCCGGCGCCGCGACGCGCCACCGGACCACATCCTGCTGTCCGGGCCGCCCGGCCTGGGCAAGACGACGCTGGCCATGATCGTCGCCGCAGAGCTGGAGCAGCCGATCCGGATCACCAGCGGCCCGGCCATCCAGCACGCCGGCGACCTCGCCTCGATCCTGTCCTCCCTCGGCAAGGGCGAGGTGCTGTTCCTCGACGAGATCCACCGGATGGCCCGGCCGGCCGAGGAGATGCTCTACCTGGCGATGGAGGACTTCCGGGTCGACGTCATCGTCGGCAAGGGCCCCGGCGCCACCGCCATCCCCCTGGCGCTCGAGCCGTTCACCGTCGTGGGTGCCACGACCCGGGCCGGGCTCCTGCCCGCGCCGCTGCGCGACCGGTTCGGCTTCACCGGCCACCTCGACTTCTACGCCACCGAGGACCTCGTCACCATCGTCAAGCGCTCGGCCGGGCTGCTCCGGGTCGACACCGACGACGCGGGCATCACCGAGATCGCCCGACGGTCACGGGGCACACCCCGCATCGCCAACCGGCTGCTGCGCCGCGTGCGCGACTGGGCCCAGGTGCACGGCCGCGGAGTCGTGGACGAGGAGGCGGCGCACGTCGCGCTGGCCCTCTTCGACGTCGACGACCGTGGCCTGGACCGTCTCGACCGTGCCGTCCTGGAGGCGCTGTGCCGCCGGTTCGGTGGTGGGCCGGTCGGGCTGAGCACGCTGGCCGTGGCGGTCGGCGAGGAGTCCGACACCGTCGAGACCGTCGCCGAGCCGTTCCTGGTGCGCGAGGGCTTCATGATCCGCACGCCGCGCGGACGGGCCGCCGCGCCGCTGGCGTGGGAGCACCTGGGCCTGACCCCGCCCTCGCCGGTGGCCGGAACCTCCCAGGCCGCGCTGCCGTTGGGAGAGGGTGACGGACGATTCGGCGGGTGAGCCGAAGGTCACGATTGCATCGCGGACCGGCCCCGTCACGACGGGTCTCGTTGGTTGCTGTGGTGTGGCACACCTAGACTCGCCCGGGCGTCGCGGCTGCGGCCGCCGCCCCTGCGTCCTCCGGTGCTCCCGGGCGGGCGCAGACTGACAGGCACAACGTACCCACGGACGAGGAACCCAACTCATGCCCCAAGGCGCCGGTCTCGGCAACCTGCTGATCTTCGCTCTGCCGGTCCTGCTGATCGTCTTCATGTTCATGACGCAGCGTCGTCGTCAGCGTGAGGCCCAAGCGGTCCAGCGCAGCGTCAGCGTCGGTGACGAGGTCACGACGACGTCCGGGCTGCTGGGGCGCATCGTGGCCCTGGACGAGCGGATCGCCACCCTCGAGGTCAGCCCCGGGGTGACCATCCGGTTCGACCGGCGTGCCCTGGCCGGACCGGCGCCGACGGCCACGCCGCTGGCCGGCCCCGAGGACGGCCCGTCCACCTCGCCCATGAACCCCGCCGAGTAGGACCACCTGTGCCTCTGAACCCCCGGAACCGCCGGCCGCTGCGTGTGCTGGCCGCCTTGTTCGTCATCGTCGCAGGGCTCTACGGCCTGCTCGCCTCCGTGCACACCTGGGGTGAGGCGCAGCTGACCCCCAAGCTCGGCCTGGACCTCGAGGGCGGCACCCAGCTCATCCTCGAGCCCAAGGTCGTCGGCAACCGCGCGATCAACCAGGGCCAGATCGACAAGGCCGTCGACATCATCCGCCAGCGTGTGGACGGCAGCGGTGTGGCCGAGGCCGAGGTGGCCACGCAGGGTGGCCGCAACATCGTCATCTCGTTGCCCGGCAAGCCGCCGCAGAGCACCGTGGACTCCCTCAGCAAGTCCTCCCAGCTGCGCTTCCGGCCGGTCCTCGTCGAGACGCCGAACGCCGCGCCGGCCCCCACCCCCAGCGCGACCCCCAGCGCCACGCCGTCGGGCAAGCCCACCGCGACCCCCTCCGGCAAGGCCACCGCGACCCCGTCCGCCAAGGCGACGACCCCGGCGAAGGCGACCGTCAAGCCGTCCAGCCCGGCGTCCACCTCGGCCGGCTCCGGCTTCCCCGAGGCGCTGCGTGCGCCGGCAGCCGCCACCCCGAGCCCCACGGTCCCGGCCCCGGCCAAGGCCGCCGCGTCCACCAAGGCCACCCCCGCCGCCACGGCGACCAGCGCGCCCGCGCCGGTCCCCACCGCCCCGGTCCCCACCGCGCCGGTGCCGGCCCCGACCGCGCCGGCCACCGACGCGGCCAAGGGCACCGCCAGTGACCTGGCGCAGATCACCCCCGCCATCGAGAAGCAGCTCACCAGCCTGGACTGCACCAAGCCCGCGCAGGTGCAGGCCATCGTCGACGACCCCGACAAGGTGATGGTGACCTGCTCGGTCGACGGCACCAGCAAGTACGTCCTCGGACCGGCCGAGGTGGAGGGCCAGGACGTCAAGGACGCCGCCTCCGGCGCCGAGCTCAACCAGCAGGGCGCCCCCACCGGTGGCTATGAGATCCGGCTGTCCTTCAACGGCAAGGGCAGCAAGGAGTTCGGCGACGTCACCACCCGCCTCGTGGGCCTGCAGCCGCCGCAGAACCAGTTCGCGATCGTCCTGGACAACCAGGTCATCTCCGCCCCGCAGACCAACGCCGCCATCACCAACGGCTCGGCGAGCATCACCGGCAACTTCAGCGCCGAGAGCGCCCGCCTGCTGGCCGACCAGATCAAGTTCGGTGCGCTGCCGCTGTCGTTCTCACTGCAGACGCAGGACGACATCAGCCCCCAGCTCGGCACCGACCAGCTGCAGAAGGGCCTCATCGCCGGCGCGATCGGCCTGCTGCTGGTCGTGCTCTACTCCCTGATCCAGTACCGCGCCCTGGGCCTGGTCACGGTCGCCTCGCTGCTGGTGGCGTCGGTGATCACCTACGCCGCGGTCACGCCTCCTCGGCTGGTCGCACGGCTTCCGGCTGACCATGGCCGGTGTCACGGGCCTGATCGTCTCGATCGGCATCACGGCCGACTCGTTCATCGTCTACTTCGAGCGCGTCCGCGACGAGGTCCGCGAGGGCCGCCCGCTGCGGACGGCGGTCGAGACGGGCTGGAAGCGCGCCCGGCGCACCATCCTGATCGCCGACGGGGTCAACCTGCTGGCGGCGGCGGTGCTCTACGCCCTGGCGGCGAGCAACGTGCGCGGCTTCGCCTTCACCCTGATGCTCACCACGATCATCGACATCGTGGTCGTCATCCTCTTCACCCACCCCCTGGTGACGATCCTCGCCACCACGAAGTTCTTCGGTGAGGGCCACAAGTGGTCCGGTTTCGACCCCGAGCACCTGGGGACGACGCTGCCGCGGTACGCCGGCCGGGGCCGGGTCACGATCGCCGCGCAGCGCGCCGCGGCAGAGGGAGGCCACGCCTCATGAGCCGTTTCGCCAGCGTTCGGCAACGACCTCTACACCGGCAAGCGCTCGATCGACTTCGTCGGCCGCCAGCGGGTCTGGTACGCCATCTCGGCGGGCATCATCGTCCTGGCGCTGGTCGGCATCTTCGGCCGCGGCCTCAACTTCGGGCTGGAGTTCCGCGGCGGCTCGGAGTTCCGGGTCCCCGGGGTCAGCCACCTCGAGGGCTTCGACCAGACCGGCCGGCAGGCCCTCAGCGCGGAGGCGAACGGCGCTGACGTCGTCGTGACCAAGCTGGGCGGCAACACCATCCGCGTGCAGACCGAGAAGCTCACCGCCGTCCAGACCGAGGCCGGCAAGGGCAAGCTGGCCAAGGCCTTCGGTGTCCCGGCCGACTCGATCACCTCCTCGTTCGTCGGGGCGTCGTGGGGGTCCTCGGTCAGCGACAAGGCGCGCAACGCGCTCGTGGTCTTCCTGGTCCTGGTCTCGCTGGTGCTGGCGGCGTACTTCCGCACCTGGAAGATGTCCGCGGCCGCCCTGGTCGCGCTGCTGCACGACCTGGTCATCACCGTCGGCATCTACGCCCTCGCCGGTTTCGAGATCACCCCGGCCTCGGTCATCGGGTTCCTCACGATCCTCGGCTACTCCCTCTACGACACCGTCGTCGTGTTCGACAAGGTGCGCGAGAACACCACCGAAGCCGTGGCCAACGGGCGCATGTCCTACTCCCAGGCCGCCAACCTGGCGGTGAACCAGACCCTGGTGCGCTCGATCAACACCTCGGTCGTGGCGCTGCTGCCGGTGGCCGCGATCCTCGTCGTCGGCTTCACCGTCCTCGGCCCGGGCACGCTGCTCGACCTCAGCCTCGCGCTGTTCGTCGGCATCGCGGCCGGCACCTACTCCTCGATCTTCATCGCCACCCCGCTGCTGGCCGACCTGCGCGAGCGTGAGCCGGCGATGCAGCAGCTGAAGAAGCGGGCCGAGCGGTACCAGGCGACCCGGGGCCGCGGCGTCCAGGAGGCGCCGGTCCCCGCGGCGGCCGGGGCCACCGGCGGCGAGGTCCAGGACACCCCCCAGCACACCGTGCACAGGGGGCGTGCGGCCGGCGGCGCCACGGCGCTGTCCCGCCCGGTCCACCCCTACGCGCAGACCGGCCCGCGCAACCAGCCCAAGCGTCCTCCGAAGTCCAAGCGTTAGGCGGCAGCAGCCCCGATGACAGAGCAGACCCAGACGACCGCGACGATCGGGCAGCTGGTCGCCAGCCGGTTGCGTGACATCCCCGACTTCCCCGAGCCCGGGGTGTCGTTCAAGGACTTCACGCCCCTGCTCAGCGACGGCGCCGCCCTGCGGGCCGTGGTGCAGGACATCGCGACCCGCCGCGCCGGCAGCGTCGACCTCGTCGTCGGCATCGAGGCCCGCGGCTTCATCCTCGGCGCGGCCGTGGCCTACGAGCTCGGCACCGGCTTCGTCCCGGTCCGCAAGGCCGGCAAGCTGCCCGGTGAGGTCCTGCACGTGGACTACGAGCTGGAGTACGGCACCGCGACCATCGAGGTGCACGCCGACGCGTTCGTCGCCGGCGCCCGCGTCCTGGTCGTGGACGACATCCTGGCCACCGGCGGCACGGCCGTCGCGACGTGCGACCTGCTCGAGCGGGCGGGTGCCACGGTGGTCGCGTTCGAGGCCGTGGCCGAGCTGGGCTTCCTGCACGGGCGCGAGCGGCTCGCCGCACGCGAGGTCCACACGATCGTCACCCTCTGACCCCGCCTAGACTGGTGCCATGAGCGAGGACGTGGCTGCCGGCACCACCGCCGGGTCGGTGCCGTCGGCTCCGCCGGAGGAGCCGACGCGGCCGATCGCCACGGCCTCGCGCGTCCGGGCGCGGCTGGCCCGCTTCGGCGGTCCCCGCACCGACGTCAACCCCGTCCTGGAGCCGCTGCTGCGCTCGCGTGCGGGCCACGCACCCCAAGGCCGACCTGTCGGTCATCGAGCGCGCCTACGCCGTGGCCGAGCGCGCCCACGACGGGCCAGATGCGCAAGAGCGGCGACCCCTACATCACCCACCCGCTCGCCGTCACCACGATCCTCGCCGAGCTCGGCATGACCCCGGCCGACGCTGGCCGCGGCGCTGCTGCACGACACGGTCGAGGACACGCCGTACAGCCTGACCGACGCTCACCCGCGACTTCGGTGAGGAGGTCGCGATGCTCGTCGACGGGGTCACCAAGCTGGACAAGGTCACCTACGGCGACGCGGCCCAGGCCGAGACGGTGCGCAAGATGGTCGTGGCCATGGCCCGCGACATCCGGGTCCTGGTCATCAAGCTGGCCGACCGGCTGCACAACGCCCGCACGTGGCGCTACGTCTCCCGGGAGTCGGCCCAGCGCAAGGCCCGCGAGACGCTCGAGATCTACGCGCCGCTGGCCCACCGCCTCGGCATGAACACCATCAAGTGGGAGCTGGAGGACCTGTCCTTCGCGACGCTCTACCCCAAGGTGTACGACGAGATCGTGCGCCTGGTCGCCGACCGCGCCCCGGCCCGCGAGGAGTACCTCGCCGGCGTCCGCGAGGCAGGTCAAGTCCGACCTGGCGGCGGCCCAGATCAAGGCCACGGTCACCGGCCGGCCCAAGCACTACTACTCCGTCTACCAGAAGATGATCGTCCGCGGCCGCGACTTCGAGGAGATCTACGACCTCGTCGCGGTGCGGGTGCTGGTGGACTCGGTCCGCGACTGCTACGCCGTCCTCGGCGCGCTGCACGCGCGGTGGAACCCCGTGCCCGGGCGGTTCAAGGACTACATCGCGATGCCGAAGTTCAACATGTACCAGTCGCTGCACACCACGGTGATCGGCCCCGAGGGCAAGCCGGTCGAGATCCAGATCCGCACGCACACGATGCACCGCCGGGCCGAGTACGGCGTCGCCGCGCACTGGAAGTACAAGGAGAACGGCAGCGCGGGCGCCGAGGCGGGCGGCCGGCCGCGACGGCGACGGACCCGGTCAACGACATGGCGTGGCTGCGCCAGCTGCTGGACTGGCAGCGGGAGACCTCCGACCCGGGGGAGTTCCTCGACTCGCTGCGGTTCGAGATCAACGCCCGCGAGGTCTACGTCTTCACCCCCAAGGGCTCGGTCATCGCCCTGCCCGCCGGGTCGACCCCGGTCGACTTCGCCTACGCCGTGCACACCGAGGTCGGGCACCACTGCATCGGCGGGCGGGTCAACGGCCGGCTGGTGCCGCTGGAGAGCACGCTGGAGAACGGCGACGTCGTCGAGGTGCTGACCTCCAAGGCCGACGGCGCCGGGCCGTCGCGCGACTGGCTGACGTTCGTCAAGAGCCCGCGGGCCCGCAACAAGATCCGCCAGTGGTTCTCCAAGGAGCGCCGCGAGGAGGCCATCGACTCCGGCAAGGACGCCATCGCCAAGGCGATGCGCAAGCAGGGCCTGCCGCTGCAGCGCCTGATGACCCACGAGACGCTGACCAACCTGGCCGGCGAGCTGCGCTACGCCGACATCTCCGCGCTCTACGCGGCGGTGGGCGAGGGCCACGTGTCCGCCCAGCACGTCGTGGGCCGCCTGGTCGAGTCGATGGGCGGCGAGGAGGGCGCCAGCGAGGACCTGGCCGAGGCGACCAGCCCCGACCCGGGCGATGCGCCGCCGCAGCGGCGACCCGGGCGTCGTCGTCGTCGGGCACCGCCGACGTGTGGGTCAAGCTGGCGCGCTGCTGCACGCCGGTGCCGGGCGACCCGATCATCGGCTTCGTCACCCGCGGCAGCGGCGTCTCGGTGCACCGCGCCGACTGCACCAACGCCGAGTCGCTGCTCAGCCAGCCCGACCGGCTGATCGACGTCGAGTGGGCGCCGTCGGCGGCCAGCGTGTTCCTCGTCCAGCTGCAGGTCGAGGCGCTGGACCGCAACCGCCTGCTCTCCGACGTCACCCGGATCCTGTCCGACCACCACGTCAACATCCTGTCGGCGAGCGTGGCGACCTCGCGCGACCGCGTGGCGATCTCCAAGTTCACCTTCGAGATGGGCGACCCCGGTCACCTCGACCACGTCATCAAGGCCGTGCGCAAGATCGACGGCGTCTTCGACGTCTACCGCATCACCGGCGGCA
>CAVRTM010000002.1:0-155477 GCA_963724015.1 uncultured Actinomycetota bacterium | reverse complement strand
CACTGCAGTGACGGCGATGGCGACACTGGCCTTCGCTGCCATCGAGGCGGGTTCGGCGGGTCTCACCGCGACGCGCGTGCTCATCTCGCTCGCGGGCACGGCGCTCAGCGGAACGCTCTTCGTGGTGACACAGGCTCCGGGGAAAGCACCCGATGGTGCCGCTGGACATGTTCGGGTCGCGGACCTTCCGCATCGCTCTGGGCACCGGCTTCGCCTTCATCAGTGGCTGCTCCGGTCTGCCTTTCGTCTTCAGCCTCTACCTCCAGGGCGTGCGCGGCCTGAGCTCATTCGACACAGGTGTCACGTTCCTGCCGATGATGCTGATCGGTCTCGCGCTCACTCCGTTCTCCGCGCGGATCGTTGAGCGCGTCGGCACCCGGCTCCCGATCTGCCTCGGCCTGCTGGCCATGGCAGTGGGTCTCGGCGCACTGGCGCTGACGCCCGCAGCAACGCCGCTCTGGGTGTTGTCGGCGCTGATGGTGCTCGTCGGCCTCGGTGGTCCGCTCACCATGCCGCCGATGACGGCGGTGCTGCTGAACCACGTACCGACGCAGCGAACCGGCATCGCCAGCGGCGTCTTCAACACCAGCCGGCAGATCGGTGGCGCGATGGCCAGGTGCGCCTGGCCATGTTGGGTGCATTCCTCGCCAACAGCGCGAACTTCATCGACGGGCCTGCGCGACAGCTCTGGTGCAGGGCGGCCGCGGTGGCCTGATCCCCCCCACCCCTCGCCAGCGTCCGCCTCCCGCAGCGCTGACTCCCACTACGTACTGCTACGTGCTGCCTGACGCCGAACCATCGACGCGCAGGCCTGACATCCCCCTGACGGTCGGTCTCCGACTCTCACAACGACCATCGAGCAAGGAGCACACGATGAAGACAGCGATCTTCAAGGGCAGGGGCAGCATCATGGTCGAGGACCGGCCCAAGCCCGCCATCGCACGAGCCGACCGACGCCATCGTGCGCGTCGTGCTCGCCTGTGTCTGCGGCTCGGACCTGTGGTTCTACCGCGGCATCTCGGACCTGCCCCACGGTCGGCGTGGGGCACGAGTTCATCGGGGTGGTCGACGAGATCGGCAGCGGGGTCAGCGACGTCGCCGTCGGTGACTTCGTCATCTCGCCGTTCTCCTGGAGCGACGGACGTGCAGGAACTGCCAGGCCGGCTTCCACACCGCCTGCGTGCACGGTGGCTTCTTCGGCCAGGGCGGCGACGGCGACGGCGGCCAGGCCGAGTACGTCCGGGTGCCGCAGGCCGACGGCACGCTGGTCAAGGTCCCCGGGTCGGACTTCTCCGACGAGACGATGGCCTCGCTGCTCGCCCTGACCGACGTGATGTGCACCGGCTACCACGCAGCGGTCAGCGCTGAGGTCAAGGCCGGTGACACCGTCGCCGTGGTCGGCGACGGCGCGGTCGGGCTGTCAGGTGTCCTGTCGGCCAAGATGCTCGGCGCCGAGCGCATCATCGTGCTCGGGAGCACGACCGAGTCCCGGCACGAGCTGGCTCGCGAGTGGGGCGCGACCGACATCATCACCGTCCGTGGTGAGGACGCCGTCAAGCAGCTGCAGGACCTCACCGGCGGCTACGGCGCCGACGCCGTGCTGGAGTGCGTCGGCACCAAGGAGTCGACGGAGACCGCCTTCTCGGTCGCCAAGGCCGGCGCCATCGTCGGACGTGTCGGCGTCCCCCACGACGCCGTCGTCGACGCCGAGGGCACGTTCTATCGCAACGTCGGCATGCGCGGTGGCCCGGCTCCCGCTCGCCACTATCAGCCCGAGCTGCTCAAGGCCGTCCTCGCCGGCGACATCAACCCCGGAAAGGTCTTCGACCTGACCACCGACCTGGACCACATCGCCGAGGCCTACGCCGCCATGGACGAGCGGCGGGCGATCAAGGCCCTGGTGAAGGTCAGCGAGCTCTCATGACGACACGCCGTGCGACCGAGCAGAGCGTCACGGTGTTCTGCCTGATGCGGCCCGAGCCAGACAGAGCCCAGACGCTGCGTGACTCGCTGATGGCGCTGGTGAGGCCGACCCGGGCGGAACCAGGCTGCCTCGCCTACGACCTCTACGAAGAGGCGGACGGCTCCCTGGTGCTGTTCGAGACGTGGCGCTCACCGGCTGACCTCGCTGCGCATCAGCAGCAGCCCGCCGTGCAGCAGCTCTTCGGCGAGCAGATAGCCGAGCTGCTCACCGAGGACATGGCCGTGCATCACGGCGCCCTGCTGTCGCCGCCGGCGTAGCTCGATCCCCGACTCCCCAACAAGAACGATCAACAGGAGGACAGCATCATGAAGTACACGAAGAGTGGTGGCCAGACCGGTGTCGGCCCCCAGGACTGGTTCACCGGCGCCGTCTACATCGACGGCATCCGCAACCCTGACGAGCAGTCAGCTGTCGGGTGCGCCCACGTGCGGTTCACACCCGGCGCCCGCACTGCCTGGCACTCCCACCCCAAGGGCCAGACGCTCTACGTCACCGACGGCGTCGGCTACGTCGCGCGCCGCGGCGGTGACACCCAGGAGATCCGTCCCGGTGACGTCATCTACATCGAGCCGAACGAGGAGCACTGGCACGGCGCGACCTCGGACCGCTTCATGGCCCACGTCGCCATCCAGGAGGCCGACGACCAGGGGCAGGTCGTGACCTGGCTCGACCACGTGTCCGACGAAGAGTACGGCGCGTGACGCTGTCCCACCGCCGCCTCCAGGCGCAGACGGCTCGCTCCTGCCGCTGACCGTCGCGCTGAGCGACCTCAACGGCACCGAAACGCGTTGCGGAGCTGCACTCGCCGGCTCACCACAGACGGTGAGCCGGCGAGTGCCGGAGCTTCCCTGGAGCTTCGCGCGCGACATCGCGATGAGCCGGCCTGGCTATCGACACCACGGCAGGCGCCGCCCCGACGTCTCAGCCGGCAACGCCCCCTTACGGAAGGACCACCTGATGCGAGGCACTGTCCTCCGTGCTCCCGGCGCCGCCCGCCGGGAGCACCCCGGCGCGTGCACGGTCGTCGCGCCCGTACGCCGCTGCCCGGTGCGCCCGTGACCGCCTTGCCCTCGTCGCACCGCCCCGCGATGATGACCCGCCTCCTGACGTTGTTGTTCGCCGTCGCCGGTGGAGCGGCGGTCGGCAACCTGTACTGGGCCCAACCGCTGCTCGACTTCATCGCCGGCGACCTGCATGCCTCCGTCGCCAGCGCTGGATGGCTGATCACCGCGACCCAGCTGGGCTACGCGGCCGGCATCCTGCTCGTCGTGCCGCTCGGTGACGTCCTGGACCGCCGTCGCCTGATCCCCGCGATGATGCTGCTCGGGACCGTCGCGCTCCTGGCGTGCGCCGTGGCCCCCTCACTCGGCATCCTGTACGTCGCGGTCACCCTGCTGGGGTTCAGCACCGTCTCCGGCCAGATCCTGACCCCGCTGGCCGGCGACCTCGCCGGCGACTCCGACCGGGGCCGGGTCGTGGGCACCGTGGTGTCGGGGATCCTCATCGGCATCCTGGTGTCCCGGACGATCAGCGGTCTGGTCGCCGATGCCGCCGGCTGGCGCGCGATCTTCGTGGCCGCGGCGGTGATCGATGTCGTGCTCGCGGCGGCGCTGTACCGTGCCATCCCGTCGCTCGCTCCGAAGGCCCGGATCCGCTACCGCACGCTGCTCGCCTCTGTGGGCGCCGTCGTGGTGCGGGAACGGACCGTGCGCTGGACCCTGGTGCTGGGAGCCACCGCTTTCGGCAGCTTCACGATGTTCTGGACCGCGCTGACGTTCCTGCTCAGCGGCCCGCCGTTCTCCGACTCGGTCTCCACCATCGGGCTCTTCGGCCTCGCCGGGCTGGCCGGTGCCCTCGCCGCCCAACGTGTCGGCCGTCTCCACGACCGCGGCTGGTCGATGCCGGCCACCGGCATCGGATGGGCGCTGGTCCTCCTGGCCTTCCTCGTCGCGATGGTCGCCCGCCACTCCGTGCTCCTGATCCTGGTCGCGGTCGTCGTCCTCGACGTCGCGGTGCAAGGCGTCAACATCCTCAACCAGGCACGGGTGCTCGCCCTGTCCCACGAGGCCCGCAGCCGGTTGAACACCGCCTTCGTCACCGGCAACTTCCTCGGCGGCGCCGTCGGGTCCGCCGCCGCCTCCGTGCTCTGGGCAGCCGGCGGCTGGCGAGCCGTCACCCTCGCCGGCGCCGCAGCCAGCCTCGCCGCGCTCGGTGTCTGGGCGGTCGGTCGACGGGGTGCCCTGGTCGATCGACGAACGAGCTCGTCGCATGCTTTGCGCCGGGCGACGCGAGAGGATGACCGTATGCCCGCACCCCGAGTCGTTGCCGTCAGTCGTGACTCGACCCACCGGTTCAGCAAGGTGCCGGCCGAGTCGATCACCCTCGTGGCCGGGCTCGGTGTGCTCGGCGATGCCCACGCCGGGACTTTGGTGCAGCATCGGTCGCGCGTGCGTCGCGACCCGAGCCAGCCCAACCTGCGCCAGGTGCACCTCCTCCACGCCGAGGTCTTCGACGACGCCCGGGCCATGGGCTTCGAGTTGGGGCCGGGCGATCTCGGTGAGAACGTCCTGACCGCCGACCTCGACCTGCTCGGGTTGCCGACCGGGACCCTGCTCGATCTCGGCGGTCCCGTCGTGCGACTCACAGGCCTGCGCAACCCCTGCGCCCAGATCAACACCTTTCAGCCCGGGCTGCTCAAGGTCGTGCTGTCCCGCATGGACGGGACGCCGACCGGCGAGCCGGCCCCGTCGACCGCCTCGCCGGAGTGCGCGACCGGACCGGTCATTCGCAGGGCCGGAGTGATGGCAGTCGTGGAACGCGGCGGCGAGGTCGTGCCAGGCCAGCCGATCACGGTGACCCTTCCTGATACACCCCGCACGCCCCTGGTCCCTGTCTAGGCAGTCGGTCATCGGCTACTTGTTTCATTGACCTCAGGATCGGGTCTGGCCAAGGCTCGGTCTAGGTGTCCGGGTTTGTCGCTCTCATTTCGGCTGCTCTTCCTTCGGGTCGTGGCTCTCACATGGCATGCGCAGCCCGGGCACCGCAAGGGCCGGGAGAGGCTCAAGAAGGGTTTGCTCTGCTCGAAGTAGCGTTGCCCTCCCCGCTCGACAGCCCAGTCAGGTTCGAGGTCGGAGGACAGCATGAGCAAGGTCGACGGTAACGCGGGGCCGGTGGTGATCGGGATGGACCCGCACAAGCGATCGGTCACCATCGAGGTCATGGACGCCGACGAGGCGATCGTCGGCGGTGGCCGGTTCACCACGGACCGCGATGGGTACGCCGAGCTGCTGGAGTACGCGCGCCGGTGGCCGGATCGGGTGTGGGCGATCGAGGGCTGCAACGGGATCGGCCGGCACATCGCGAACCGGCTCCTGGCCGATGGCGAGCGGGTCGTGGACGTGCCACCGAAGCTGTCCGCGCGGGCGCGGGTGTTCGCCACCGGGCAGGGCCGCAAGACCGACGCGACCGACGCGCACTCCGTCGCGCTGGTCGGGACCCGGATGGCGGGGCTGCGCCCGGTCGTGGCCGACGAGCAGCTGACGGTGCTGCGGCTGCTGGTGGACCGGCGCCGCTCCCTGGGTGAGGAGCACACCCGCAAGATCGCCCAACTGCACGCTCTGCTGCTGGAACTCGTGCCCGGCGGAGCGAAGCTGTTCTTGTCTGCGGCGCAGGCAAAGACCATCCTGGCTGGGGTGCGCCCGCGTGACCTCGGGGGCAAGACCCGCAAGCGGGTCGCGGCCGAGCTGGTCACGGACCTGCAGCGGATCTACCGGCGCAGCAAGGACGCCGACAAGGAGCTTCGGGCTCTGCTGGCTGCGACCGGAACATCGCTGTTGGGGCTGCACGGCATCGGCCCGACCGGGGCCGCGCGGCTGCTGGTCGAGGTCGGGGACATCACCCGTTTCCCGAATCGGAACCACTTCGCGTCCTGGAACGGCAGCGCACCGATCGAGGCGTCCTCCGGCGATGTCGTGCGCCACCGGCTGTCCAGGGCAGGCAACCGTCAGATCAACCGGGTGCTGCACACGATGGCCATCGTGCAGCTCAGAACGCCCACCGAAGGGCGGGAGTACTACGACCGGAGGAAGGCCTCGGGAAAGAGCTCGATGGAAGCCATGCGCTGCCTCAAACGGCGCCTGTCCGACATCGTCTTCCGGACCATGCTCGCCGACCTCGCTTCCGCAAGTGTGACGGGCCCGGGAGGGCAACGGGGTGACGACTCTGACTCCAGCGCGGCCGGCCCACAACCCCACACCGGCACTTCGGACAAGCCACTTCCCGGACCCGCCGCCACCAAGACTACGACCGCCCTCGCAGCCACCGGTTGACACAGAAGGGAGCCATGACCGGGGACAGCGGCATGAGCGAATGTCAGCAATGATGAGGCGTGCACTCGGTGAGGGGGAGATGATGAGGCAACCCACGCTGTTCTTGACCGTGGGTCTCCCATGCACCGGGAAGACCACTGCTGCCCGGCGCATCGAGATCGAGCAGAAGGCACTTCGTCTGACGAAGGACGAATGGGTGAAGGCGCTCTACGGGCACGAGAATCCGCCATCGGCCCAGGACGTGATCGAAGGACGGCTCATCCAGATCGGGCTGCGCGCCCTCGAACTCGGCAACAACGTCGTGATCGACTACGGCCTCTGGGGTCGAGACGAGCGCTCTGCTCTGCGACAGGCAGCAGCAGACCTCGGCGCGATGGTGGAGCTGCGCTACTTCGAACTCACCCCAGCCGAGCAGCGGAGACGACGTGATCTGCGCCAAGCCGGAGCGCCGAACACAACCTGGCCCATGTCCGACGAGGAACTCGCCAAGTGGGCTGCCAACATGAACATCCCAACGCCAGGTGAACTCGACGGCAGTGAACCCATTGACGACCCACCCGATGGATTTGCGACATGGGACGAGTGGCGCAGGCATCGCTGGCCGCCGTCGGTCTTCTGAGGCCTGCGTCCAGGTCCGGACGTCCATCGGTTCATGGGTTGGCCGGCGATCCGTGCGCGGCCGGGCGGCGCGCTGTCGGCGAGCACGCGCTCGTTGCGGCGCTCGCACGGTGGAGCCTTCCGGAACGTCAGGTGCTGGCGGCTGTCAACGCTTGGCCTCCTCGACCAGCAGTATGCGATTGCCGTCGGGGTCGCGGAAGTACGCCATCGGCGGCACGGGACCTTCGCCGCCCATCACGTCCTCGAACTTGACGCCGCGCGACCTGAACTCGGCCATCGCTGCCTCAAGGTTGGGCGTGTCGAAGCCAAACGGCGCATTGCCACCAGGCTGCGGGTCCTCCTCGCGCATCGGCGGCACGAGGGCGATCACCGTGTACGCACCGGCTGGAGCCACCTCGACCCAGCGGAAGCCCTCACCGAACTCGGTGTCCGTGCGCACCTCGAAGCCGAGCATGTCGCGGTAGAACGCGAGCGCACGGTCCTGATTGCTCACCGCGAGGTACACGGTGCCCACGCCGGGGATGTGCTGTGCGGTTGCGGCGGCGGTCATGCGGATGCTCCCTCCGATTCGGAATGACCACCCTAACGAGTCGCCCAGCACGGAACCGGCCCTGGGGCGTCAGCCCAGATGCTCTGTCATGGGCATGACGGCTCGGGTCGCAGCAGATCCCGGGAGAGCCGCAGCGCAGGATGTCTGCGGCTTGTGCGGACGTTGGGCGAAGGTGGCACGATGCTCCGGCTCCCGCGGTCTGAGGGTGGGGCGGCAGCTAGTTATGGCCGGTCTTGGGGGGCGGCAGATGGGCTCCATCGGCGTGGTCTCCCAGGAGGGCCCGAAGGAGCGGCTACCTTGCATGGTCGGTGCACCACGGTGTGAATTCCTGACGGGGCAGGGTTCGTTCTGACGCCGAGCCGGGACCGTTCGTAGGAGAGCGCCATGAGCGGCCCCTCCCGATGCCCCGAACATCCCACCCAGGAGAGTAAATGGTCAACGTGATGCTCGCCGGTGGCATCGCCATGGTTGTGGCGCTACTCGGAACTCCGTTGCTCATCCGATTCCTCGTCAGACGCGGCTACGGCCAGCCAATCCACGACGACCTCGCCCTGCATCACGTCAAGCGCGGCAAGCCGACCATGGGTGGGGCCGTGATCATCGGTGCAGTACTTCTTGGCTACGTGGGCTCGCACGCGACCGTGCTCGCCCTGCACGCCGCAGACCTGGCCCGGGTGACCACCGGCCGGATCACCGTCAGCGCCCTCCTCGTGCTCTTCCTGCTCGTCGGTCTCGGGCTGATCGGGTGCCTCGACGACTACACAAAGATCCGCGAGGAGCGCAACCTCGGCCTGACCTCCCGGCAGAAGCTCGCGGGGCAGGCGCTGGTGACCGTAGCCTTCGCCGCCCTCGCGCTGTGGACCACCGACGGGGCGGGCCGCGCACCGGCATCGACCGCGATCTCGTTCGTAAGGGACACGGGCCTGGACCTGGCCTTCGCCGGACCGGCCCTGGGCGCAGTGCTGTTCCTCCTGTGGGCCAACCTCCTCATCACCGGCGCTTCGAACGGGGTCAACATCACCGACGGCCTGGACGGCCTGGCCACCGGCGCCTCCGCCATGGTCTTCGGGGCGTACACGATGATCAGCCTCTGGCAGCACAACGAGGGCTGTGCCGTGTCGCCGGGACCCAGCTGCTACCCGGTGGCCGACGCACTCGACCTCGCCATGGTGTCGGCTGCCGTCGCCGGGGCCTGCTTCGGCTTCCTCTGGTGGAACGCCTCCCCGGCCCAGATCATCATGGGGGATACGGGGTCGCTCAGCCTGGGGGCGGCGCTGGCCGGTTTGGCCATCCTCACCCGGACCGAGCTGCTCCTCGGCATCCTGGGCGGACTCTTCGTCCTCGTCACCCTGTCCGTCATCATCCAGGTCGCCAGCTTCCGGCTAACCGGGAAGCGCGTCTTCCGGATCGCGCCCATCCACCACCACTTCGAACTCGTCGGCTGGCCCGAGATCACTATCGTCATCCGCTTCTGGATCGTCGCGGGCATCTGCATCCTTGCCGGACTGGGCCTGTTCTACGGCGAATGGGTAGTCCGTCTGTAGTCCGCGCACCGCCACGTGCATCGCCTGACCTGTCAATGCCCTCGGCACGTGGACGACCGCCCACCTTGGCGGGGGCTTGTGGGCGCGCCACGCGGCGAGAGCCTACGTCGGACTCAGATCGGCTCGGGCCATCCACCGAGCGAGCCAAGCTGCGCCAGGAGCAGCCAGCGACCACGGAAGGTCAGGGCAACGTCTGTGCCTTCGGTTTCGACCACCCACGTGGTGTCAGCCGCCTTGCGACGCGACCAACGGAGTCCAGCCGGGCCGGCGTTCGTGACACGCAGGAACGTCAACGGCAAGGTCAACTGGTGAAGCCCAGGCGTGATCGTGGCGCGATCTGCGTAGATGGTGACGACCTGGGGTGACGGATACGCCGCCGGCATCCCGCCGCCCACGCCTGCGACCGTGACATGCCCGAGTGATTCGTCCGCATCGGAGCCCATCCGCGGGTCGAGCGCTTCGCCTCCGCCCCCCAGCGAGCCCCCGCCGGCAGCCGTGAGCTCCAGCACTGCCCCGAGGACTGTCGGCATCATCCGCGCGGCCCGACGCCACCATGGCACTGGTGTGCTGGACCAGCTGACGTGGTTCGACAAGCGCCGACCTGAGGGCATGGGCCGATTATGTCCGCAGGGGTGGACTCAGTCACGGGGTCGGCGAGACCGTGACCGCGGCGCCGTAAAAGACCGTGTCACAGCGGGGCGCGTTGGGCTGTTGTCAGGTAGGAGCAACTGTTGTGGTCACCGAAGGCAGCAAGACCTTGCCGTCGTCGCCTGCGACCCAGATCGTGACGGGTACCTCTCGCTAGGACGTGAGTGCAGGGTGCGGCACGATGACACGCGGCTCGGGGCCTTTGATCCGTTGGCGACCAGACTGCGGCAGGTCTCCTTCACGCACACCTGGACGGTGACGGTCTGGGCGGGCAGCGGACGGTCCAAGGCGACTGTGACCCGGGACTCTCCGCCGATACCGGTGCAGTTCTGGGTGCGTGCTCCGGTGCTCGCGGGTCGCCGCGATGAGCGTGGCCGTCGACCGCGACGGCGGCGACCTGGCTCGCACCCGACGCCTTGGCGCGGCCCGGTTCGAGCACGCCGTGCGCCGCGAGGTGACCCGCCGCGGCAAGGTCCGGCCCTGCCTGCGGATCGTGCGCAGGCTGTTCGCAGCCTAGACTGACCCGGCCGGGGTGAGCGCGCACCGGCCGGCCGCGTTCGAACGCATCGCTTCGGTCATCGACGACTGTGACCACGCCAAGGCCGAGCTGGCCGACACCGAGGCCCGCATGGTCGCCGTCCTGGAGGAGCTGCACCTGACCGAGCTGGCCTGCAGCATCGACGGGCTGTCATCGGTCGGGGCCGCGACGATCCTGGCCAAGACCGGCGACCTGACCCGGTGCACCTCCGCCCGGGCGGTGGTCAGACACGCCGGCCTCGTGCCGCGGGAACGGATGTCGGGCACCTTTACCGGCCGGGCCTGCCCGACCGGCGCCGGGCGTCCCAGGCTGCGGGTCGCCGCCTGGCGCGCGGTGTGGGGATGCCTACTGACCAACCGGGTTTACGTCGCCCGCTACCGGCACCTGACCACCCGGGAGACCAACAAGCTCACCCAGGCCCAGACCGCCGTCGCCGGCGCGATCCTGCGCCAGCTCCACCCCGTGATCATCCACCAACACGCGTGGAACCCGGCCGTCGCCGCCCACGGCACCCGACCCCTGGAAGTGGCTGCGGCATAACCCCATTCGCGGATCAGCACGTCAGGCTGGCGCGGGGCGAGCCTTCCGCGGCATCGAGAACCCTTGCGGTATCTCGTCGGACATCGCAGGCCGCCCCGTCCCGTCGTCGACACAACCCGATCACACGCTGCCGAGCCCAGCTCGATAACCCCTTTGCAGGGACCGACGACAGGACACGGGCACCCGCCCACCCCTTGACGCTGAACACCTCACGCTGGTGTCCGGATGTAGGTCCCTGCTGCGGCATGATGCCGACATGGATCAGGGATTTGTCGTGGTGCCGGATCATGCTGGCCGCCTGGACTTCGACCTGCGAGGCGCGTGGACACGACGAACGGGCGAGGCCTTCATGGCCTCCGGTGCTGACGGCCTGATCGCCAACTACGCCCGCGGGTTCGTCGGCCATGATCTGGAGTTCATCCGGGGCCTGCCCCTGCGTCGCCTCGATGTCCTGGCTCGAACGATCAGGGATCTGTCCCCTGTCCATGACCTGTCCGACTCGCTGGAAGAGTTCCGGGTCCAGGCCGGGTCGATGACCCGCATCGAGCTTGCAGCGTTACCTCGGCTTCGGGCGTTGTCCTGCTCCTGGGCGCAGGTCATCGGCACCATCGCCGACGCCACGGGCGTCGAGGACCTGTACCTGGGCGCCTACGCCGGCCGTGATCTGGCCCCGCTGGCTCACCTCACGTCGTTGCGGTCGTTGCGGATGAAAGACCGTCCCGCCATTCGCTCCCTCGATGGCATCGAGGCCCTGCCCCAGCTGGCCCACCTCGGGATCAACCTCGCTCCGCTCGAGGACACCACGGCACTGGCCCGCACCGGCTCACCGGTGCTGACCGAACTCGACCTGGCGTCGTGTCGCCGCGTCACCTCGCTGGCAGACCTGAGCGGGCTGACCGCGCTCCGGGAGCTCGATGTCAGTGAGGGCGGCAGCGTCGAAAGTCTTGGGCCGATCGCGGGCCTGCTGCACCTGGAACGCCTGTACCTCTACGGTTCGACAACGATCACGGACGGCGAGCTGACACCACTACTGGAACTGACCCGCCTGCGGGACATGCGCATCATGAACCGAAGCCACTACGCCCCCTCGGTAAAGGATGTAAAGGGCCACCTAGGGCTCGCCCCGTGACATTCCCTGCCCAACTCGGCGGCTCGGGAGTTCACTCTCCACGGCCAATTCGTATGCGCTCGACGCAGCATGTCAGTGCGTTGGCTTTGAGGAAGCCAGCATGCCGCGTGACGCCGTGGCCACCAGGGCGTTTTGCCGTTCAGTGGTGGTAAGCGTGGGCCACGGCGTGGCCCTTGCCCCGGGCGATGAGTGCCCGGTTCACCGGGACTGTGACGACGAATGCCACGACGAGGGACGCGATCAGCGATCCCCAGAACAGTGCATCGGCCAGGCCGGCGTCCAGGGCGCCGGGCACCGCCAGGATGAAGGCGTTGTCGACAAGCTCCATCACCGTGATCGAGACGGTGTCCGCAGCCAAGGCAACGCCCAGCGCGGCTCGGAAGCCCAGGCCGGCGCGCACGACTGGGCGCATCGCGAGGGAGTAGCCGAAGAAGAAGGCCAGGACGATCGACAGAACGATCGAGGCCAGGTTGCCCCATCCCCACCAGGTTGCCAGCGCCATGCCGAGGACCTCGCCGATCGCGCACCCGGTCAGGCAGTGCAGGGTCGCCGAGATCGCGGTCCGGGTCAGCGCGGAGCCGGTCATCGCCTGGTGTGTGCCGTGTCCACGCATGACTTCCTCCTTGTCGAGTTCTATGAATATACCCCCAGGGGGTATTCCGCGGCAACGCCCTCATCTGGGTGGCATTCCCGGCATCCCCGGCTGGGCCCGTCAGCGCGCGCCGCCGACTGCTCCAGGATCTGGCGTGACAGACCCGAGGGACGGCCCGTAGATCCGTAGCACGTGATGCACTCGGCATGGTTCTTCCTCGGGGAGAGCGGTGCTGTCACCCACAGGGGCTTGGCGCGAGACGTCAGGTCGTGACGCGGAACGTCGCACCTTCTGGTCGACGAGGCTGTTGGGCTGCATGCTTGGTCCAGCAGGACTGGAGGAGGTGTGACCATGGAGATCGTCGGGATCTGGCGCTACCCGGTGAAGTCGCTGCAAGGCGAGGCCCTCGACGCGGCAGTCGTCGAACGGGACGGGCTCGAGGGCGACCGCCGGTGGGGTGTCCGTGACGGACGCACGGGCCGGATCCTGACCGCGCGGCGGCGTCCGGAGCTGCTGCACGCGGCCGCGTCCTACCGAGACGCACAGCCGGTGATCACGTTGCCCGATGGCCGGATAGCCGAGGGGCCCGGGCCGAGGACGGACCGGCTGCTGTCCGAGTGGCTGGGGAGCCCGGTGGCGTTGGTGACCGCGGTCGTGGAGGCTCCCGGGCGGGCCGAGTACTTCGAGGACGCCACCGACGACACGAGCCAGGCCATCGAGTGGACGATGCCCGACAGCCGGTATGTCGACGCCGCCGCGCTGCTGGTGCTGACCACGGCCTCGCTGCGCACGGCGGCCGCGCTGCACCCCGCCGGGGCCTGGGAGCCTCGACGCTTCCGGCCCAACGTCCTCGTGAGCGCCGACATCGAGAAGAACGGCGACGGGTGGGTCGAGGACGCCTGGGTCGGGCAGATGGTGCGGGCCGGGTCGACGGTTCTCAGCCCGTTGGAGGGATGCATCCGCTGCACGATGGTGACCCGTGAGCAGCCCGGCCTCCAAGTCGACCGAGACGTGTTCCGCACACTGGCTCGCCACCACGGGGCGAGGTTCGGAGTCTGGTGCGATGTAACCGCGCCGGGGTCTGTCGCCGTGGGGAACGACGTGACGGTAAGCACCGAGGCCGGCTAGTTCGTCGACCAACACGGGCTCCCGTCCGTGGGGTGGGCAACCCACCGCCGCAGGAAGCGCGCTCACTGTGCGAAATGTCGATGCGCGCGGATCGCGACAGATCCGCCGAGGCACCTTTCCGCGGCAGACGCGTGAATGCTTAGCGCGCTCGTTCTGCGAGTTCACATGGAAGCACGCCAAGGCCATCAGGCTCCACGTCTTCGGTGACGCATGAGCGACCGTGATGGCCTCATGCCCTTGAGTGGGGTCTCATGTCGAATGGGTCTGGGGCCGCATCTCCCGTGGCAGGGGCAGGTCCGTGCTCGCTGACCCTCACCGCGCCGGTTGAGTGCTTTGCCAGGCCACCAGGCGTCGCAGGTGAGCGGGTCGCACGCTCGGGAAGGTTACAGGCGTGCTTAGAGCCCGCCCAAGGCGTCGCCGCCTGGCCCTGGTAGGCGCTCGTGGGAGTCCTCCTGGGGGTTGATGTGGACTCCCTCGTGCCGGCGGTCGTAGACGAACGCGACGACCAGGATCAGGACCAGGGGCGTGAGGATCCAGAACCAGAATCCGAACATGTCGTGCTCCTTGACGGGGAGCGGGAGGCGTCGGAGGTGGTCGCGCAGATGGGCAACGCCAACGCTTCGCCTTACCGGCCGTCTCCCACACCGTTCACGCTACGCCCGAACGGGCTCACCGTCACTGGCCGGTTGGTGCCGCCGGGGCCCGTGAAACCGCCGCTCGACCGGTTGCGCCGCTGCTCGGAGGATCGACCGGGGTCGCCCCACATTCGCGCGCGGGGAAATGCGACCACACCGGTCAGACGCCGGGGAAGCCGCCGGGGTGGCGCCTTGTGTCGTTGTTCCGGACCTCGGCCGGGTCCGTCAGGCGACCCGCCGCTGGGTCTCCGAGAGGCGACTGCTCGGGGTCGGGTGCCCGCGCGGCAGGGAACCAGCCACGGTGCCACGCCCCGGCGACAGCCGCCAGGACCATGACCACTACGAAGATCCACACCATGACCGCTTCCTTTCCGTGTGCTTGGTCTCCCCCCGTCGGTGGGGCAGTCGCGGCGCCGTGGGCGCCGAAGCGTGCCCACCCCTCATGCGCCGGAGCAACGCCGGACACGGATCGGCCGCTTCACTCAGGGCGCACCGCCGCCCCCGTAGCCTGGATCTTCATGCTCGGGGTGTACCGCTGCTCTGCGCGCGGCCGGATCGGCGGGGTGATCGGATCCCAAGTCCGCGAGCTTGCTGCCCTTGCGGTCCAGGAGCCATGCCCAGATCAGCAGCGCGGTGATCGGCACCAACACCAAGAGCCAAGTCGTCATGGCGACCTCCTTTGCCGACGTCAGCGGCGTTGCTGCGCCCATCCCTGCAGACACGACCGATGAGGGGACATCCCATCCGATCGGGTTTCGTTCTCGTGGCTTCGCTGCCAACGTCCCATCGTCCCTCCGCGCCACGTCCGGGGGCAACAGCCGGTGGACACCAGTGGGCAGGCCCCGGCTCGGCACTATGTCGACAACGTCCCCTACGACCCCGACCTCGCCGACCAGCCCAGGGTCGCGCTTCATGAACGACGCCGCTACAACGCCATCCCGGACGCCTAGATCAACGACGCCCGCAGCACCTCCGGCTCGCCGGCCGACCTGGTGTCCGTGCCTCACGCGCGCCTGTCACCAGCCGAGTCTGATCCAGCGGTAGCTCGCTTCCCGCCCGTTAGCGCGCGTTGACGACACCACCCGCTCGGGGCTTGTTTCGCACACAACGCGCGTGGTCGGTCCAGACCTCCGAGCCGAACCAGCACTCGACGCCAACGTCCAGTCGACGGCATGGTCGCGCTTCACAGCTCGCGGCATGAGCGTGCGTCGGGGCGCGCGCCGGCGGCCTACCTTGTCAGGAAGTCGTCCACGATGTCGGCCAGTTCGGTGCTGAACAGTGAGGGCCAGATCCCGTGCCGGCCACCCTCAACGAGGACAAGGTCCGCTTGGTGGCCTACGCCGCGAAGAGCACGCGCGTAGGCGAGGCTGTGCTCGTGCGGGACGACTTCGTCCTGAGTGCCGTGCACCAACAGCACCGGTCCCCGCTGCCGCTGGTGGAGGTACTGTCCAGGGTTGGCAGCCAGCGCCGCAGCGGGGTCTTCGCTGGGGCGTCTACCGCCCAGGAGGTCGCGAACGGCATCGTCACGGTCCATGAGCCTCAGGTCGGTCGGGGCGTAGAACGCGATCGCGCTGTGGAGGTTCAGGGCCTCGTCCTGGGGGTGCTCGTCCAGCTCCGATGAACCGTCAGTGGCGTGGACGAGCAAAGCAGTGTGCCCCCCGGAGCTGTCGCCGGCGATGGTGATGCGCTCCGGGTCGATGCCATAGATGTCGGCGTGCTGCCGCAGCCACCTCACGGCGGCCTTGGCGTCGTGTACCTGGGCCGGGTGAGCGGCGAGCGATGAGGAGCGGTACTGCACGATTGCGACGACATAGCCGCGTTCAGCAAACCGGCACAGGTGGGCCATCGCGGAGCCGAGTGCCTGCTCGCGCCACCCCGATCCCTGGACGAACGCGATGCACGGGTAGCGAGCTGCGAACGCGGCCTCCCAGCCCTGCATCGCCGCGTCGCCACTGGGCTGAATGATCTGCAGGTGCAGGTCGAGACCATCTCGCGTCGCGTAGACCACGTCCAAGTGCACGTACACATTGGTTCGACCGGGAACCGCCGCTATGACAAGGACGTCGTCAGCTTCAGGTTCGGGCACGTGGGCACCTCACCATGGGGTGTGAATCCGGCGCAACGGAGTTTGCGCACGACCCCAGCAGCACGACTCGAGGACAGCGTGAAGTGCCGGAGGTTGTCAGCGACCAGCCGCAGGGTCGGACGAACGTCCTCTGCGCGGCAGATGCGGACGTTGTGCGGTCGCTATTGAAGGCGTTCAGGCCAGAACCCCGGTGGCGCCAGGCGCCTCAAGTTGCCCTGGAGCGGCTCGCTCATCATCCGGCCCGTGGGACCAGCGCATCCGGTTAGTGCGATCGCGACTGGCTGGTCGCGATCGCCCTCCCTACGGAACGTGACCTGGACCTCTGAGCCGTAGTCGGCTGGGCAGTTGACGGATCCACTCGGGGACGGGCTGGTCTTGTTGATCAGGTCCGCGAGACTGCCGGCGTCCGCCTCATTCGCGCTACTACGAACCTCGGCGCCGCCGCTGTTCACCCCGGGGTGCCAGATCAGCGTGGCTCCTGTAACCGGCCCATCCACCAGCGAGGCATCCAGAATGCGGCTGGCCACGGGCCACCCAAGCGTCAGCGTCGCTACCAGGATCCCAATGGCGAAGGTCAAGCCCGGACGTAGCCGTCCCAGCTGCGCGGTCATATCGACGCTCCCGACCCCGTCCGATCACGGCAACTGAGCAAGTCCTCAGCCCCGTGCCGCGTATTGGACGTGCTTCTGTCCCCGCACGTTCCGCCCGAACGGCGGCAGATCCGTACGTTACGGGCGTCCGCATATCCGGCCCTCGTTGAACTGACGCTCTTCGGAGGGGTGCCTCTCTCGGAGGGCTCCGTCACATTCTCGGGCCGTCCTCCACGACCGCCTGGGCCACCGCCCGCAGGCCGATGTTGTGGTCTCGGGTGCACTCGCGCATGCCGCTGAAGGCCTCGTCAACCGTGATCCCGTGGTGCTCGGCGATGATCCCCTTGGCCTGCTCGAGCAGCACCCGTGAGCTGAGGGCCTGCTGCAGCTGGCCGTTGAGCTGCTCCAACTGCTCGACCTTCGAGGCGTTGACGATGTAACCGGTGGCGACGTCAGCCAGCACCGTGGCCACATCCAGCTCCTCCTGGCCCCGGTCGCGTGGCCCGTCACCTTAAGGTCCAGCACGCCGACGACCCGGTGCTCTAGGCGCATCGGTATTTAGGCGACTGCCGCGACGCCCAGGCGCCTAACGGATTGGACGTATTCCTCCCACCGGCCGTTCTCCTGCCGCACGTCGGTCACGGCGACGAGCTGGCCCGTGTCGACGGCATCCCGGCACGGCCCCAGCTGGTGGTGTTCCTCGAGCCGTTCCATCTCGGCGTACGGCGAGCCGACCGCGGTCATGAAGCTCAACCGGCCGTCGTCTTGCAGCAGAGTGACCCGGCTGCCTGCCAGGCCCAAGTTGCCTGTGGCGCTCTCAGCCAGCTCGATCAGGACCTGCTCCAGGTCGTACTCCGAGGGGAGCGCCGCGGTGAAGCGTGACAGCGTCCTGAGGAACAGCGGTTGGTCGAACATTCACCCTCCACCTCTGCGGCGGCCGACCGGCGCCCCGGGCGCCGGCGCACCCCGGGTCGGCCCGGCCCCAAGAGCGACACCCCTGCCGTCACCGTATGACGGAGCACGCCTCGGCGCGCCGGGTTGCTGGAACACGCCAGGACCGGTCGCCGACCCCCGGACTGCGGTACACCAGTCCACGTTTGCGCTTCCGCTGCTGCGAAGGGCAGCTGGGCCGCGCTGCTGCGCGCCGCGGCTGCTGTCACGGGCGTCCGCCCGGTCAGTCCGGGCGGCGGGCCAGCAGCAGGGTGGCGTCGTCCTCGCGGCTGAGGTCCTTCGCGTGAGGCAGCAGCGCCGCGGCCAGGGCGCCCACGTCCGCCCCGTGCTGGTGGACCAGCCACTGCACCGACCCCGTCAGCCGGCTCAGGCCCGGTTCGAGGCCGGTCTGTCGGTCCTCGACCATGCCGTCGCTGTAGAGCACCAGGACGCTGCCGGGCGCGATGACCAGGTGTGCCTCGCCGCGGTGGCCGTCGGGCACCCCCAGCGGCGGTGATCCGCCGGCGTACACGGCGCTGACCTGGCCGTCAGCGTGGGCCAGCAGCGGTGGCAGGTGCCCGGCTCGGGCGACCCGGGCGTGCCCGGTGGACAGATCCAGCAGCACGTAAACCACGGTGGCGATCTCGTCCACGGCCAGATCCTGGGTGGCCCGGTTCATCGCGGTCAGCACCGCCGCTGGTGCGGGGTCGATCCTGGTCAGCGTGCGCAAGGTGGTGCGCAGCTGTCCCATCACTGCCGCGGCGTGCAGGCCCTTGCCCATCACGTCGCCGACGACCAGCGCCACGAGGTGATCCCCGACCTCGATGCAGTCGTACCAGTCGCCGCCCACGCGCAGCCCCCGCTCTCCGGGGACGTACCGGGTGGCCAGCTGCAGGTCGGGCCGGCTGGGCAGCCGGGACGGCAGGAGCGACTCCTGCAGCGTGGTGGCGGCGGTGGCCTGGTCCTGGTACGCCTGGGCCCGGTCCAGGGCCTGTCCGCCCTGGGCGGCCAACCCGGTCAGGACCTCCCGCTGCATCGGGGACCAGCCGCGGGCTTTGCCGTCCCAGACCACCAGGGCGGCGATGGGCTCGCCGCGGACCAGGATCGGCAGCGCCGCGACGGATCGGACCCGCACGCCGAGCACCTGCTCGGCCGCGGGGAACTGGTCCTGTACCTGCTCCGGTCCGCTGAGGAAGATCGACTGCCCGGTCAGCAGGGCCCGCGCTGACGGCATCGGGGCGTCCCACGCGACCTGCTCGGTCCGCTCGGTCAGGGCCGCGTCGTACCCGTAGGCGCCTACCACGCGCAGCCGGTCGCCGAGATGGGCAGTGATCACTGCGGCATGGGCCGCGGCGGCGGCGGCGGCGGCGTCCGTGCTCAGGGTTCGGGCCACGTCCGCGGGTGTCAGCGCCTCGGCCAGGTCCTGGGCGCAGACCAGCAGGCGGCGGGTCGAGGTCACCGACGCCAGCAGCTGACCCTCGCGCCGGTCCAGCTCTGCGCCGGTGTAGGACTCCAGGTCGGCCAGCTTCGCCAGGATCGTCCACACCGCCCCGCCGGCCAGCACGGCGTACGTCGCTCCGCGAAGCGACAGGCTGGCCCACCACACCGGGCTGAAGCGGATGTGCCCGACCGCGTTGAGCACCACGTCGTACGTCGACAGCGACAATGCCACCGCGACCCAGCCGCGCAGCGGTTGCGGCTCCAGCCCGGTCCGCCAGATCCACCCGACCGTGCACGCGGCGATGATCCCGGCGCACGCGACTTCCACGGCGACCAGAAGGGAGGTGTATGAGCCGTCGGGGCGCAGCAGGTACGGCAGCGGGATCGCGTTGACGGCTACCAGCAGAGCCAGCACGACGCCGGCGGTCACGAGCGGGGCCCGCCAGCGCGGGCCGACACCGAGCGCGCCCGCGGCCGCGGCGCCGGCGAACGCCAGATGGAACAGCAGGTACAGCCCGGCGTTGCTCTGGCTGTCGGTGCCCAGCGGCCCGCCGGCGGGGCTGACCGCCACGAACGAGATCAGCTGCAGCGTCATGGCGACCACGGCGACCAGCAGCCCGCCCGCCACCCAGCTCAGCGCCGGCACGTCCTCGGCCTTGGCCCGGACCTGCAGAACCGGCAGCGCGAAGCACGCGCACAGCGGGGCGGCCGCGAACAGCACCACCGATAGCCCGGGCGGCGGCAACGTGGTGACGAACAGCGCCGCGACGTAAAGGGCGCAGGCCGCCACGGCCGCACTCAGCGCCGCCAGCAGGTCCAGACGCCGCACCGGCCGCGGAGTTCGCGGCGAAACCTCCACGGCCGCCATCCCCTGGGCCAGGGTCGGCGCCACCTGCCCATCCTTGCACCCACCAAGCCGTCAGGCGAGCAGCTCGGTGCGCGGGCTCCAAGCGGAGGCCCCATCCGGGATGGCGCCCGGCTCGGCGACCCGTTAGCAGCGAAGAAGGCGCCGCCGACCAGATCTGCTCCACGGCTGGTGTGGTGTTGCGTCTCCGCAGCTTGCAGGGCCTAGGGCTGGGCACGGCGCAGGGCGGCCGGCGTGGCCGATACGGACGGTCCCGGCCACCGTTACCTGAGCGAGCCGGTCACCAACACCGTGGTCCACGCGAGCACGCCGCTCGAGGTGTCGTTCTCCCGGTGCGCCGACCAGCTGCGCTTGGCGGTCCGCGACGACAACCCCGAGCACCGGCACCGGCACCGGAGGCCGTCGGTTCTGAGGACTCCCACTGCCGTGGACTGCTCATTACCTCGCGCCCTACTTGCACGACAGCGGGACCCAGCCGCCCGTCGGCCTCGCCCTCGTCACGTTCGGCACCGCAACCCTCTTCGGGCTCACCATCACGGCGGCCCTGATCGACGGCGCCCTACGACAGCTCACGCTGGGGAGCATCACGCTGTTCGTGATCGCCGGCGGGGTCCTCGGGCTCGGCCACGGTTCCAGCCCCGCCGTCCTGGCAGCGATCGTCCTCTGGGGCGTCGGCTACGGAGGCGCAGCCACCCTGCTGCAGACAGCGATCGCCGACGCAGCCGGACCGAACGCCGACGTCGCGAACAGCATGCTCGGCGTCGCGTTCAATCTCGCCATCTTCGGCGCCGCGTCCTCGGCGCCTCGTCATCAGCGCCGCCAGCGGCCTTGCCCCCCTCGTCATGGTGGTGCTGGCACTCACCGCACTCGCCATCGCCGCCACTGCGCACACCTCAACCGAAGTAGCGATGGCATGACCCAGCAGGACACGACCGAAGTGTGCCAGGCATGCCGCACATCGGCTACTTGTTTCATTGACCTCAGGATCGGGTCTGGCCAAGGCTCGGTCTAGGTGTCCGGGTTTGTCGCTCTCATTTCGGCTGCTCTTCCTTCGGGTCGTGGCTCTCACATGGCATGCGCAGCCCGGGCACCGCAAGGGCCGGGAGAGGCTCAAGAAGGGTTTGCTCTGCTCGAAGTAGCGTTGCCCTCCCCGCTCGACAGCCCAGTCAGGTTCGAGGTCGGAGGACAGCATGAGCAAGGTCGACGGTAACGCGGGGCCGGTGGTGATCGGGATGGACCCGCACAAGCGATCGGTCACCATCGAGGTCATGGACGCCGACGAGGCGATCGTCGGCGGTGGCCGGTTCACCACGGACCGCGATGGGTACGCCGAGCTGCTGGAGTACGCGCGCCGGTGGCCGGATCGGGTGTGGGCGATCGAGGGCTGCAACGGGATCGGCCGGCACATCGCGAACCGGCTCCTGGCCGATGGCGAGCGGGTCGTGGACGTGCCACCGAAGCTGTCCGCGCGGGCGCGGGTGTTCGCCACCGGGCAGGGCCGCAAGACCGACGCGACCGACGCGCACTCCGTCGCGCTGGTCGGGACCCGGATGGCGGGGCTGCGCCCGGTCGTGGCCGACGAGCAGCTGACGGTGCTGCGGCTGCTGGTGGACCGGCGCCGCTCCCTGGGTGAGGAGCACACCCGCAAGATCGCCCAACTGCACGCTCTGCTGCTGGAACTCGTGCCCGGCGGAGCGAAGCTGTTCTTGTCCGCGGCGCAGGCAAAGACCATCCTGGCTGGGGTGCGCCCGCGTGACCTCGGGGGCAAGACCCGCAAACGGGTCGCGGCCGAGCTGGTCACGGACCTGCAGCGGATCTACCGGCGCAGCAAGGACGCCGACAAGGAGCTTCGGGCTCTGCTGGCTGCGACCGGAACATCGCTGTTGGGGCTGCACGGCATCGGCCCGACCGGGGCCGCGCGGCTGCTGGTCGAGGTCGGGGACATCACCCGTTTCCCGAATCGGAACCACTTCGCGTCCTGGAACGGCAGCGCACCGATCGAGGCGTCCTCCGGCGATGTCGTCGCGCCACCGGCTGTCCAGGGCAGGCAACCGTCAGATCAACCGGGTGCTGCACACGATGGCCATCGTGCAGCTCAGAACGCCCACCGAAGGGCGGGAGTACTACGACCGGAGGAAGGCCTCGGGAAAGAGCTCGATGGAAGCCATGCGCTGCCTCAAACGGCGCCTGTCCGACATCGTCTTCCGGACCATGCTCGCCGACCTCGCTTCCGCAAGTGTGACGGGCCCGGGAGGGCAACGGGGTGACGACTCTGACTCCAGCGCGGCCGGCCCACAACCCCACACCGGCACTTCGGACAAGCCACTTCCCGGACCCGCCGCCACCAAGACTACGACCGCCCTCGCAGCCACCGGTTGACACAGAAGGGAGCCATGACTGCGGACAGCGGCTACAGATGAGGGCGCTTACCAGGTCCCCTCGAGCGAGGCCCTGGCAGCGGTTGAGCATGACGGTCGTGTCGTCGGCGGCGGCGCCAGGCGGCGCGAGTACGCGGCGCCCTGGCTACCCGAGCAGGAGGTCTTCCCCGTGGCGCCGCGACGTCGTCGACCCCGGTGGGGCGGGTCGTGGCGAGGACGAGCAGGGGCGCCAGTCCGAGGGCGACCATGACGATGCCGATGGTGGCTGGGCCGGTCGGGCCGAGGGGGGAATCGAGTGCGTGGCCGGCGAGCCAGGAGCCGCCACCGCGCGGGCGGTGCCCATCCTGCGCTGGCACAGCGCGCGCGACCACCACGACGGCCAGTCCGGTCCCGGTCACGTCGTACGCGATCGTGGTGCCGTCGGCGGAGGTGACGAAACGCGCGTGGGGGGGCGGCTGTCACTGTGGTCGTGCAGCACTCCCTTGTCGGGGACTCACAACAGGCGTCGAGCAGTTCAGTCGGATCTCGACACGCGAGCCAGATTCTCTGCGGCTCGCCGCTGTAGCACCGTGCGCTCTCCCTCGTTCCGGGTGCGCCCCGCCGCTTCGGTGAAGGCCGCGGCTGCCTCGGAGTGCAGGCCGGCCCGCTCGAGCAGGTCGCCGCGCACGCTTGGCGCCAGTGGCGAGTCGCCGAGGGCGTTTGCGTCGAGGACCTCGAGCACGCGCAGCCCGGCGCCCGGGCCGAACGCCCGGCCGTGCGCGACCGCACGGTTGACCTCGACGATCGGTCCCGGCGCTGCCTCGGCGAGGACGTCGTACAGCATCGCGATCTGGCGCCAGTCGGTGTCCTCTGCCCGCCCGGCGCGGGCGTGTTGCGCGGCGATCGACGCCTGCAGGAAGTACTTCCCGACCGGCTTCCCGCGCGCTGCGAGCAGCTCGGCCCGCTGGAGCGCAGCCAGCCCGCGCCGGATCAGCAGCCGGTCCCAGCGCGTCCGGTCTTGCGCCTCCAGGAGCACCGGTGCACCGCGCTCGTCCAGCCGTGCGCTGATCCGGGAGCCCTGGATCTCCAGGAGCGCCTGGAGTCCCAGCGCCTCCGGCTCGTCGGGGGCGAGGGCGGCCAGCATCCTGGCCAGCCGCATGCCCTCGTTCACCAGATCCGGCCGCATCCAGTGCTCGCCAGCAGCGGCGGCGTATCCCTCACTGAAGATCAGGTAGATCACGGCCATCACGTCGTCGAGACGTTTGTCCCGATCCGCGCCCGTCGGTAGCTCGAAGTCTGCGGACGCCTCGGAAAGAGTCTTCTTCGCGCGGGAGATCCGCTGGCCCATGGCAGATTCCGTAGCCAGGAAGCCGCGGGCGATCTCGCTGGTCGTCAGGCCGCCCACCAGGCGCAGGGTGAGCGCTGCCCTGGACTCCGGCGTCAGTGAGGGGTGGCAGGACAGGAAGATGAGCCGCAGGACGTCGTCCTCGATGTAGTCGACCTGGGCGTCGAGGTCGGGCATCTGCTCCTCCCCTCCTCGGGTATGGGCATGCCCGAGCTCCTCGGTCTTGCGGCGAAGGGTGTCGGCACGCCGGAAGTGGTCGATGCCGCGGCGCTTGGCCGTCGTCATCAGCCAGGCCGCGGGATTGGCGGGCACGCCCGACGTCGGCCACTGGTCGAGCGCGGCCAGAAGCGCGTCCTGCACGAGGTCCTCGGCGAGCTCGACATCGCGCGTCATGCGGGTGAGGGCGCCGACGAGCCGCGCCGACTCGGCCCGCCACGCGGTGGTTATCGCCTCGGCAGTTGCTCGCTCGGCTGGCACGTAACGCAGCCTAGAGGCCGGACCCCCGCCCGTCGGGCGGGCGTCCGAGCCCCGTCAAGCCCTTGGTCAGGCCCGGGTCAGGCGTCGGCCGCCGCTGGCGGTTCTTCGGAGATCTGGCGCAGGGTGGCGACCATGGAGCACTCGGGCCAGTACTTCGCGTGCAGGTCGGCGAACTCCTCCTGGGCGGCGATGGCCTCCTCGAGCGTGTCGTACTGCAGAATGGCGAACCCGCCGACAACCTCCTTGGCCTCCGCATACGGCCCGTCGACGCGGGACGTCTCGCCCTTGCGGACCACGAAGTTGACCGCGTCCTCGGTGCCGAACAGTCCGCCGCCGTCGAGGAAGACGCCCTTGGCGGCCTGCTCACCGATGTAGGTGTCCATGGCATCGAACAGCGCCTGCGGCGGCGCGCCGATACCCTCTTCCATCCGCACGAATCCCATGAATCGCGGCATCTCGATCAGTCCTTCCCATTGATGGGGGAGTTGCTCTCCCGCAGGTACGTCGAACAGGGGACCCGCTCCTCGACATCGACGTCAATGCATTTCAGCCGCTGTAGAGGTACCGGCTCGTCGGCACCGGGTCGAGCCTGGTGTCCGCGCCGAAGCGCGCGACCACTGTGACTGCGTGGTGGCCGCACAGCCCACTCGACACGCTGCCGCTAACGGACGCTCACAAGATCGGGGCTGTTGAGTCAGCCGTGGTCGGGCCAGAACCAGTGGCTGCCAATCCAGAGGTGTGCAATTCATCGTTCGTGCCACCTTCACGGGCGGCGCCGTGAAATGGGACACACCCAGTAAGGTCCTGCCATGCGTCCCCAGAGAGTCCTCTTCATCGGCGGCAGCGGCATCATCAGCTCGGCGTGCTCACGCCTGGCGGTCGAACGTGGCCTCGACCTGACCGTCCTGAACCGCGGCGTCAGCAAGGACCGACCGCTGCCCGAAGGAGTCCGGGTGCTGCGCGCCGACATCCGGGATGCCGCAGCGGCCCGCGAGGCGCTCGGCGACCTCGAGTTCGACGCCGTCGTCGACTGGCTGGCCTTCACCCCGGACCACGTGCGCGCCAGCCTCGACCTGCTCGAGGGCCGCTGCGGCCAGTACGTCTTCATCAGCTCGGCCTCGGCCTACCAGACCCCGCCGGCGCGGCTGCCCGTGACGGAGTCGACGCCGCTGCGCAACCCGTACTGGCAGTACTCCCGCGACAAGATCGCCTGCGAGGACCTGCTCGTCGCGGCGTACCGCGAGCGGGGCCTGCCGATGACGATCGTGCGGCCGTCCCACACCTACGACCGCACCGCGATCCCGCTCGACGCCGGGTGGACCGCCATCCACCGGATGCGCCAGGGCAAGCCGGTGGTCGTGCACGGTGACGGCACCTCGCTGTGGACGCTGACCCACCACGAGGACTTCGCCCGCGGCTTCGTCCCGCTGCTGGGGCACCCGCGCACCCTCGGCGAGGCGTTCCACATCACCTCCGACGACGTGCTGACGTGGGACCAGGTCACGCACGCGCTCGCCGCCGCGGCCGGGGTCGAGGCGCAGATCGTCCACGTGCCCTCCGACGCGATCGCGGCCGGCGACCCCGGCTGGGGCGCGGGGCTGCTCGGCGACAAGGCGCACTCGATGGTCTTCGACAACAGCAAGCTGCGCGGCCTCGTCCCCGCGTTCGAGGCGCGGATCCCGTTCGAGCAGGGAGCCCGGGAGATCCTCGACTGGT
Source organism: uncultured Actinomycetota bacterium (assembly GCA_963724015.1). Lineage (GTDB taxonomy): Bacteria > Actinomycetota > Actinomycetes > Actinomycetales > Dermatophilaceae > CAVRTM01. The sequence continues at coordinate 129,437 of CAVRTM010000002.1, read as the reverse complement.
ACGACGAGGACCCCGCCCGCCAGGTCGTCGACGAGGAGCTGGACGCGGCGCTCGACCGCCTCGTGGCCACCTGGGACTCCCGGAGCCGCTGACGCGCGGGTGCCCAGGTCGCTAGCGTGGCGGCTCCCGGCACCGACGCGAGAGGAAGGGTCCCATGCGGCTGCTCGTGGCTGGAGGCACCGGCACGGCCGGCCGCGCTGTGGTGCAGGAGGCGGTGCAGCGGGGCCATGAGGTCCGGGTGCTGACGCATCGCACGGACGGACCGGCGGCTGCACATAGTGACGGGGCGGTGCTCGTGCGGGGCGACCTGGTCACGGGCGCCGGTCTGACCGAGGCGCTGGAAGGCGTCGAGGCGGTGGTCGACGTCAGCAACACCGCGACGGCATCCCACCGGCGCGCCGCCGCCTTCTTCACGGCCGGCACCACCCACCTCGTCGCGGCCGGCGGCCGGGCGGGGGTGCGCCACCACGTCCTGCTCTCGATCGTGGGGGTGGACCGCTCACGGCTCGGCTACTACCGGGCCAAGGTCGACCAGGAGCGGTGCCTGGCCACGCGGGCGGCGGCGGCAGGGGTGGGGCACACGGTGGCCCGGGCCACGCAGTTCCACGACTTCGCCCTGCAGACCCTGGAGCGCTCCGGGGGGCGCCGGCTGCTGGTCGTGCCCGGGGTGCGGGTGCAGCCGGTCGACGTCCACGAGGTCGCGGCGCACCTGGTCGCCCTCGCCGAGGGCCAGCCGGTCGGTCGGGCCGCCGACCTGGCCGGCCCGCGGGTCGAGCGGCTGCCCGAGCTGGTGCGCCGGGTCGCGGCCCGACGCGGGGCGCACGTGCGGGTGGTGGGGCTGCCGCTGCCGCCGGGCCTGCGCCGGTCGCTGCTGCCGGGGGACGGCGGCCTGCGCGGCACGGGCACGTTCGGTCAATGGCTGCAGACCGTGCCCGAGGGCGTCAGCGGACGGTGAAGGTGCTCTCGTCGCTGGCCTGCACCCGGCCGTCCTCGGCGCTGCGGGCGAACGCGGTGAACGTGTAGGTCCCGGCGGGGAGCCGGCCGAGGTCGACCGTCCACGTGCCGCGCCCCGGGGCGCCGGTGCTGGCGGTGGTGAACCCCTTGGTCACCTCGGCACCCGAGCGGGTCAGCCGCCACTGCACGTTCGCCTCGAAGACCGACGCCGTGCCGCTGGCCACGACCGTCCGGTCGGCGGGGACGGTCGTCCCGGTGGCGGGGCCCTCCACCCAGATCGGGGCCAGGTCCTGGTAGGTCGCGTCCGCGGCCGGACGGGAGTAGGTCGAGTCGGTCGGGTAGGTGCCGAACAGGGCGGTCGACCCGTCGGCCACCTCGAAGCGGACCGGCAGGCCGGCGCTGCCGACGGCGGCGGTCGCGGTCCAGACCAGCTGCTGCACGGCCAGCCGGGACTGCTCGGCCGGCACGCCGGCGGCGCCACCGCCGCTGAGCCCGATGGTCACCAGCTGGTCGGACAGCGTGACGTGCTCCACCGTCGTGCCCGCCCACGGACGCAGGTACGGCGACGCCCCACCACCGGTCCGCGACTCCAGGGCGGCCGAGAGCGCGACCTGGGCCTTCTGCGCGGCCGTGGCGTCCCCGGGCACGGTGGCGCTGACGAACTGGCGGAACAGCCCGTAGCGCAGGCCGCTGCCCTCGTTGCCCACCGCGCCGACGAGGTAGACCGGAAGTGTCGCGACGGCCCCCGCGACCTGGGCAGCGGACGACGTCCCGGTGGCGGTCGGCGTGCCGGAGGCGATCGGGAGGGAGGGCGACGGGCTGGAGGGGACCGGGAACGCCGACGGCGCCGAGAAGGTGGGGGAGGGCGCCGGCGCCTGGACCGCCGGCGCGTCCGGCGCGGACGCGGAGGGGTCCGGCGCGGAGGCCGACGCGTCCCGCGTGGCGCTCACGGTCGGGTCGGGCGTGGTCGCCGCAGCCACGGCGGCGGTCCGGTCGCCGTCGGGGCGGCGCAGGACGCCGGTGGCCCCCCATGCCAGCGTGGCGACCACGGCGACGGCGGCGGCGCTGGCCACCGGCGTCAGCCAGCGGGAGCGGCCCGCCGACGTCATGCCCTCGCCGGCCAGCGCCTGGATGGCCCGGCGTCGGTCCGAGGGGGTGATGGAGGACGCGTCGTCGTGCAGGGCCCGGCGCAGCCGGCGCTCGAGGTCGCTCTGGTCGGGCTGGTGGTCGTCGTTCATGAGGTGATCTCTCCATCGTGTCGCAGGGCAGTGAGGCCGCGGGAGGCGTGGGCCTTGACCGAGCCGGCCGAGATGCCGAGCGCGTCGGCGATCTGGGCCTCGCTGAGGTCGGCGTAGTAGCGCAGCGTGAGGACCTCGCGCTGGCGGCGGGGGAGGCGGCCGAGCGCCCGGATCATCCGGTCGCCGGTGGCGCGGATGAGGGCGCGCTCCTCGGCGCTGGGCTCGGTGGTCACGCCGTGCGCGGTGCGCGCGGTCGTCTCCGAGACCAGGTAGCGGTGCTCGACGCCGCGGTGGCGCAGGACCGAGCGTGAGGTGTTGACGACCGCGCGTCGCAGGTAGGCCAGCGCGCTCTCGGGCTCGCGCAGCTGCGACCAGCGGGCGTGCATGGCCACGAACGCGTCCTGGACCGACTCCTCGGCCACGTGCTGGTCGCGCACCAGCAGCCAGGACAGCCGCACCAGGGAGTCCCAGTGCGCGGCGTACAGCTGGGTCAGGGCCTCGTCGGCCGCCCAGCGGGGTGCTGCGCTGCCGGCGCCCGGTTCGACCACGCTCAACGTTCTCACGCAGCAAACACGCGCGACGGCGCGATCCGGTTGACACGCCGCTACGCTGTTTTCATGAGGGAGACCGACTGCCTGTTCTGCCGGATCGTGGCGCGCGAGCTCCCGGCCGAGGTCGTCCACGAGACGGGGACCACGCTGGCCTTCCGCGACATCGCCCCGCACGCTCCGGTGCACGTGCTGGTCGTCCCCAAGCAGCACCGGCCGACCGTGGCCGACACGGCGCGGGAGGACCCCCGCGTCCTGGCCGACGTGCTGCTCGCCGCCGCCGACGTGGCCCGGTCCGAGGGGCTGGACCAGGGTTACCGGCTGGTCGTCAACACCGGGCCGGATGCCGGCCAGACCGTCTTCCACGCGCACGTCCACGTGCTCGGCGGCAAGGCCATGACGTCGCCGATGGCGTGAGCGCCCCGTAGACTGAGGAGGACATGACTGAAGACCCACGCGAACCCCAGATCTCCCAGGACCAGCCGGAGGTGCCGACGCAGACGATCGTCGTTCCGTCCGAGGTGCCCATGGTCACCCTGCTCGGCCCCCGCGACGAGATCCTCCGCACCATCGAGCACGCCTTTCCCCAGCTCGACGTCCACGTGCGGGGCAACGAGTTCCACCTCGCCGGGTCCAGTGCCGACATCGCCCTGGTCGAGCGCCTGGTCGACGAGCTCCTGGTCGTCATCGCCACCGGCCAGCCGCTGAACCGCGACGCCGTCGAGCGCTCGGTGCGGATGCTGCGCGAGCAGACCAAGGAGCGCCCGGCCGACGTCCTGACGATGAACATCGTCTCCAACCGCGGCCGCACCATCCGACCCAAGACGCTGAACCAGAAGCACTACGTCGACGCGATCGACAAGCACACCATCGTCTTCGGGATCGGCCCCGCCGGCACCGGCAAGACCTACCTCGCGATGGCCAAGGCCGTCGCGGCGCTGCAGGCCAAGCAGGTCAGCCGGATCATCCTCACCCGGCCGGCGGTCGAGGCCGGCGAGCGGCTGGGCTTCCTGCCCGGCACGCTGAGCGACAAGATCGACCCCTACCTGCGCCCGCTGTACGACGCCCTGCACGACATGATGGACCCCGACTCGATCCCGCGGCTGATGGCGGCCGGCACGATCGAGGTCGCCCCGCTGGCCTACATGCGGGGGCGCACCCTCAACGACGCCTTCATCATCCTGGACGAGGCCCAGAACACCTCGCCCGAGCAGATGAAGATGTTCCTCACCCGGCTGGGCTTCGGCTCCAAGATCGTGGTCACCGGCGACGTCACCCAGGTCGACCTGCCCGGCGGCACCCAGTCCGGGCTGCGCGTGGTCCAGGACATCCTCGAGGGTGTCGACGACGTGTACTTCGCCGAGCTGACCTCGCAGGACGTCGTCCGCCACCGCCTGGTGGGGGCCATCGTCGACGCCTACGGCCGCTGGGACGAGAGCAACCACCAGGGCGACCGCGGCGGTCGCCAGCGGATGGGCGCCAAGGCGGTGAGGACGGCTCGTGAGCATCGAGGTTCTTAACGAGACCGACACGGTGCTCGACGAGATGGAGCTCGTGGCCTGCTCCCGTTACGTGCTGGAGGAGATGAAGGTCCACCCCGGCGCCGACCTGTGCCTCAAGCTGGTGGACGAGGCGGCGATGGAGGTGCTCCACGTGCAGTGGATGGACCTGCCTGGTCCCACCGACGTGATGAGCTTCCCGATGGACGAGCTGCGTCCCGGCCGGGACGGCCAGGAGCCCGAGGAGGGCGTGCTCGGCGACATCGTGCTGTGCCCGAGCGTCGCGGCCCGCCAGGCGGCTGAGGCCGGCCACGCCACCGAGGAGGAGCTGCTGCTGCTCACCACGCACGGCATCCTGCACCTGCTCGGCTACGACCACGCCGAGCCGGAGGAGGAGCGCGAGATGTTCGAGCTGCAGCGCACCCTGCTGCTCACCTTCCTGGCCGGGCGCAACCGCCCGGCCCGCTGACGCCGCGCCGCCGAGATGACCACCCAACTGCTCCTCGCCGCCCTCGTCAGCCTGCTCGTCGCGTTCCTGCTCGCCGCCGCCGAGTCCTCCCTGAGCCGGATGTCGCGCCACCGCGCGGCCGAGCTGGTCGAGGAGGGTGGCCGCGGCGCGACCGCCCTGCTGCGCATCGCCGGCGACAGCGCGGCGTACCTCTCGGTCGCCGCGTTCGTCCGGGTGGTCGCCGAGGCGGCCGCCGCGGTGCTGATCACCCTGGCCGCCGTCGCCCTCGTCGACGGCTTCTGGCAGACGCTGCTGGTCAGCATCGGCGTCATGGCGGTGCTGTCCTTCGTCCTGGTCGGGGTGTCCCCGCGCACCCTCGGCCGCCAGCACGCCGACCGCATCGCGCTGCTCGCGGCCCCGGTCCTGGTCTGGCTGCGGCGCGTCCTCGGGCCGGTGGCGCGGCTGCTCGTCGCCCTGGGCAACGCCGTGACGCCGGGCGAGGGCTACCGCGACGGGCCGTTCGACTCCGAGGCCGAGCTGCGCGACCTGGTCGACCTCGCGGGGGAGACCGCGCTGATCGAGGCCGGTGAGCGGCAGATGATCCACTCGGTCTTCGAGCTCGGTGACACGGTCGTGCGTGAGGTCATGGTCCCGCGCACCGACATGGTCACCATCGACGCGGACAAGACCCTCAGGCAGGGCGATGTCGCTGTTCCTGCGCTCGGGCTTCTCCCGCATCCCGGTCGTCGGCGACGGCCCGGACGACGTGCTCGGCCTGCTCTACTTCAAGGACGTCACCCGCCGCGTCAACGCCGACGCCGGCTCGGCGACGGTGCACGTCCTGCACGCGATGCGGCCGGTCAACCACATCCCCGAGAGCAAGCCGATCGATGACCTGCTGCGCGAGATGCAGCGCGGCCAGTTCCACTTCGCCGTGGTCATCGACGAGTACGGCGGCACGGCCGGCCTGGTCACCATCGAGGACATCCTGGAGGAGATCGTCGGCGAGATCGCCGACGAGTACGACCGCGAGCCGCCCGGTGTCGAGCAGCTCGCGGACGGCACCACCCGGGTGCCCGCGACGATGCATGTCGACGACCTCGCCGAGCTGTTCGGTGTCACCATCGAGGAGGAGGAGGTCGACACCGTCGGCGGCCTGCTCGGCAAGACGATCGGGCTCGTCCCCATCCCGGGGTCGGCGGGCGAGGTCGCCGGCCTGCGGCTGACGGCCGAGCGGATGGCCGGTCGCCGCCACCGGATCGCCACCGTGATCGTCCGCCGCCTGCACCCCGCCGGCCATCCCGGGGGCGACCACCCCTCCGGGGCCACGCTGGCGCCCATGGCACCTGAGGACATGTCCCACCCCCACCACCGCGAGGAGGCGTCGTGAACGCCGAGTTCCGGGCAGGGTTCGCCTGCCTCGTCGGACGGCCCAACGCCGGCAAGTCCACGCTGACCAACGCGCTGGTGGGGCACAAGGTCGCCATCACCTCCAGCAAGCCCCAGACCACCCGGCACACCATCCGCGGGATCGCGACCTCGCCCTCGGCGCAGCTGATCCTGGTGGACACCCCCGGCCTGCACAAGCCGCGCACCCTGCTCGGGCAGCGGCTCAACGACCTGGTCCGCGAGACGCTGCTGGGGGTCGACGTCATCGGCTTCTGCCTGCCCTCGGACCAGAAGATCGGCCCCGGTGACACCTACATCGCCCGCGAGCTGGCCGAGCTGCAGCGGGCCAGCCGCCGCCCGGTGGTGGCGCTCGCGACCAAGTCGGACCGGGTGGACCGGGCCCGGCTGGCCGAGCACCTCATCGCCATCGACCAGCTCGGGTCCTGGGACGCCATCGTCCCGTGCTCGGCGACCCGCGGCGACCAGGTCCAGGAGGTCTCGGGCGTGCTGTCGTCGTACCTGCCGCTGTCGCCGAAGCTGTATCCCGACGACGTGCTGACCGACGAGCCCGAGGCGGTCATGATCGCCGAGCTCGTGCGCGAGGCGGCGCTGGAGGGGGTGCGCGACGAGCTGCCGCACAGCCTGGCGGTCGTCGTCGACGAGATGGTGCCCCGTGCGGGCCGGCCCGACGACGACCCGCTGCTGGACGTGCGGGTGCACGTGTTCGTCGAGCGCCCGAGCCAGAAGGCCATCATCATCGGCCGCGGCGGCTCGCGGCTGCGCGAGGTCGGCACCAACGCGCGCCGGGGGATCGAGGCCCTGCTCGGCCAGCGGATCCACCTCGACCTGCACGTCAAGGTCGCCAAGGACTGGCAGCGCGACCCCAAGCAGCTGCAGCGCCTCGGCTTCTGACCCGGGACGGCCACTGCGGGGGACCGGGGGTCAAGCCAGCACCTTGACCGTGACCCACGCCTGCCGGACCGCCTCGGCCGCACTGCCGCCGGCCCCGAACCGCGCCGCCGCGGCCTCGACGGTCGCGGCCGCGAAGCCCGCGAACCCGACGTCCTTGGCGAGCCCGGGGCGGGTGAGGACGTCGTACCAGACCTGGCCCGCGGCCTCCCAGGCGTTGCCGCCGAGCGCGGTGGCGGTCAGGTAGAAGGCGCGGTTGGGGATCCCTGAGTTGGTGTGCACGCCGCCGCTGTCGTGCTGGTCGTCGTGCGGCAGGTCGACGTAGCCGTCCATGTCGGCCGGCTGCGGATCCTTGCCGAGCACCGGGTCGTCGTACGCGGTGCCGGGCGCCTTCATCGAGCGCAGCGCGACGCCGCGGACCTTGCTGGTGAAGATCCGGTCGCCGATGAGCCAGTCGGCGTCCTGGGCGGCCTGGCCCAGGTGCATCTGCTTGACGAGCGACCCGAACACGTCGGAGACGGACTCGTTCAGGGCGCCGGACTGCCCGACGTAGGTGAGGCCGGCGGTGTACTGCATGACGCCGTGGGTGAGCTCGTGGCCGACGACGTCGACGCTGTCGGTGAACCGGTTGAAGTAGACGCCGTCCCCGTCGCCGAAGACCATCTGGGTGCCGTCCCAGAAGGCGTTGTCGTAATCGACGTCGTAGTGCACGGACGCGACGAGCGGCAGGCCGCGACCGTCGAGGGAGTCCCGCTGGTAGGCCTGTCGATACAGCTGCCACGTGGCACCGAGGTGGTCGTAGGCGTCGGTGACGGACTGGTCGGCGGTGGGGGCGCCGCCCTCCGGTCGCACGAGGGTGCCCGGCAGCGTCGTGGTGTGCGCGGCATCGTGGATCGCGCGGTGCGGCGCCGGCGCGGGACCCGCCGCGGGTGGGGCCGGGCGCTGCTGCACCTTCTCCTGCAGGGCCAGGGGCACGAAGCCGCCGGGGGTGGGCGTGCCGGCGCCGTCCCCGCCGCGCCTGGCGGCAGGCAGCTCGCGGCGGGACCGCACGCGGCCGTCGAGCGCGAGCGTGTGCTCCGCGGCGGCGGCGGCGCGGGGGTCCCCCTGCCGGCGCACCCGCTCCAGCAGGTACGGCGGCAGGATGGTGCAGGAGTGTGGGCGGGCGGTGCTCGTCATGGTCGTCCCCTGCTCTGCGTGGTGGGGCTCCTACGGTGCACCCGGGCACCGACATCCGCCCCCCGTTCCTGCCTCCGTGCTGTCCAGCATCCGGGACCGGCGCCCGCGTGGTGGACGCCCGCGAGGTCACGGCATACTTTGGGACTGTGCGTAGCGCTCCCGGAGGCCTGCTCCTCCTTCGCCGCCGCGGCGGGGCCCTGTAAGAACCGGCCGCCCCTCGTCGCGGAGTCCGCGTTGCCAGGCCACACCGCACGCACCGAGGACGTGAAGGCGAGACCATGATCCATCCCCAGCAGACCTCCGGCATGCCGACCGGGAAGTACCAGCCGTACCACGAGCAGCTCGCCGTCGAGCTGCCCGACCGCACCTGGCCCACCAGGCGCATGGAGAAGGCGCCGCGCTGGTGCGCGGTCGACCTGCGCGACGGCAACCAGGCGCTGATCGACCCGATGAACCCCGAGCGCAAGATGCGGATGTTCGAGCTGCTGGTGCGCATGGGCTACAAGGAGATCGAGGTCGGGTTCCCCTCGGCCAGCCAGACCGACTACGACTTCGTCCGCCAGCTCATCGAGGGCGGCCACATCCCCGACGACGTCACCATCCAGGTCCTGACCCAGGCCCGCGACCACCTGATCGAGCGCACGTACGACGCGATCCGTGGCGCGAAGCAGGCCATCGTGCACCTGTACAACTCCACGTCCGTGCTGCAGCGGCGGGTCGTCTTCGGCCTCGACCAGGACGGCATCGTCGACATCGCGCTGCAGGGCGCCCGGCTGTGCCGCAAGCTGGAGGAGACGATCCCCGAGACGGCGGTCTACTACGAGTACTCCCCGGAGTCCTACACAGGCACCGAGCTGGAGTTCGCGGCGCGGATCTGCAACGAGGTGCTGGAGGTCTTCGACGCCCGGCCCGACCACCCGGTGATCATCAACCTGCCGGCCACCGTCGAGATGGCCACGCCCAACGTCTACGCCGACTCGATCGAGTGGATGTCACGCCACCTCAGCCGTCGCGAGTCCGTGGTGCTCTCGCTGCACCCGCACAACGACCGCGGCACCGGGGTGGCCGCCGCCGAGCTGGGCTACCTCGCCGGCGCGGACCGGATCGAGGGCTGCCTGTTCGGCAACGGCGAGCGCACCGGCAACGTCTGCCTGGTCACCCTGGGCATGAACCTCTTCAGCCAGGGCATCGACCCCGAGATCGACTTCTCCGACATCGACGAGATCCGCCGCACGGTCGAGTACTGCACCCAGCTGCCCGTGCACGAGCGGCACCCGTACGGCGGCGACCTGGTCTTCACCGCCTTCTCCGGCTCGCACCAGGACGCGATCAAGAAGGGCTTCGAGGCGATGGCCGTCGACGCCGCGGCGGACGGCAAGCAGGTCGACGACCTGCTGTGGGCGGTGCCCTATCTGCCGATCGACCCGCACGACCTCGGCCGCTCCTACGAGGCCGTCGTGCGCGTCAACAGCCAGTCCGGCAAGGGTGGCGTGGCCTACATCCTCAAGAGCGAGCACCAGCTGGACCTGCCGCGGCGCCTGCAGATCGAGTTCAGCGGTGTCGTGCAGGCCGGCGCCGACTCCGAGGGCGGGGAGGTCTCGCCCGCCGCGCTGTGGTCGCGCTTCGCCGACGAGTACCTCCCGGCGCAGGACGGCGCGGGCCACGACGTGGCCCCCTGGGGCCGCTTCGCTCTGGTGAGCATGCGCTCGGACAGCACCGTCGACGGTGCGGACCAGATCTCGGTGACCCTGACCGACCGGGGCCGGGAGGTCGTCCTCGAGGGCACCGGCAACGGCCCGATCGCGGCCTTCGTCTCCGCGCTCGCCGCGCTGGACGTCGACGTGCGGGTGCTGGACTACGCCGAGCACGCGCTGTCCGCCGGTGGCGACGCGCGCGCCGCGGCGTACGTCGAGTGCGCGGTCGGCGAGCGGGTGCTGTGGGGTGTCGGGCTCGACCCCAACATCGTCATCGCCTCGTTCAAGGCGGTCATCTCGGCGGTCAACCGCGCCGAGCGCGGCTGACCCCTCGCGGACGGCGGCCCTTCGTGCTGGGAGGCCGCCGTCCGCCTGGGGTGCCGGCCGCGGGAGCTCCGAGTCCGGGATCCCCGAGGACTGGGCTACCGGACCCCGCGGGTGCGGAACTGGACGCTGATCCGCGGGCCGACCGGGCGGGCCGTCTTGGGGATGGCGTGCTCCCACGTGCGCTGGCAGGAGCCGCCCATCACCACGAGGTCGCCGTGGCCGAGCTGATGGCGCAGCGTCTCGCCGCCGCCCCCGCGCGGGCGCAGCAGCAGCGGGCGGGGCGCCCCCAGCGAGAGGATCGCCACCATCGTGTCCTCGGTGCGGCTGCGGCCGATCGTGTCGCCGTGCCAGGCGACGCTGTCCCGGCCGTCGCGGTAGAGGCACAGCCCGGCGGTGACGAACGGCTCGCCGAGCTCGCCGGCGTAGTGGCCTGACAGGTCCTCGCGGGCCTGCTCGAGCAGTGGGTCGGGCAGCGGCTCGCCCTCGCCGTAGAAGCTGAGCAGCCGGGGGACGTCGACGACCCGCTCGTACATCTGCCTCCGCTCGCCGTGCCAGGGGACGACGTCCATCAGGCGGCCGAACAGCGCGTCGGACCCGTTCGCCCAGGCCGGCCGCAGGTCCAGCCAGGCGCCGCGGCTGAGCACGGTGCGGCGCACCGACCCGCCGAGGCCGCGCAGACCGGCCTCCTCGCCGACGTCCCACAGCGATCCCTGGAGCGCGCAGCCCTGCAGTGCAGCGGTCATGGCGCCAGCGTACTCCCTTCTTCGAACGTGCGTTCGATGCGGCACGATGGAGCCATGAGGACCGTCATCGCCGGAGGCCATGGAAAGGTCGGGCTGCGGCTCGGCACCCTGCTCGCCCAGCGGGGGGACCAGCCGGTCGGGCTGGTCCGCGCCGCGGAGCAGGCGCCGGACCTGGAGGCGTCCGGGGTCGAGCCCCTGGTGCTGGACCTGGCCGCCGCCACGCCGCGGCAGCTGGCCGGGGCCCTGCGCGGCGCCGACGCCGTGGTCTTCAGCGCCGGTGCCGGCGGCCGGGGCGGACCCGAGGCGACCAACGCGATCGACGGCGAGGCGGCGGTCCGGCTGGTCGACGCCGCGTCCGCCGCGGGGGTGCGCCGGTTCGTCCTGGTGTCGGTGTTCATGGACGCCGGCCGCGGCGGCCAGGTCTCCGACACCTTCGAGAACTACGTGCGCGTCAAGCGCGCGTCCGACGTCCACCTCGCCGCCAGCGGACTGGACTGGACCATCCTGCGCCCGGGCACGCTCACCGACGACCCCGGCACCGGCACGGTGCACCTCGGCCCGGCCATCGGCTACGGCGACGTCAGCCGGGACGACGTCGCGGCCGTCCTGGCGGAGCTGCTGCACGCGCCCGGCACCGTGCACCGGGTCCTCGAGCTGACCGGCGGCGGCACGCCCGTGGCCGACGCGGTGTCCGCGGTCGCGCGTGCCTGACCCGGCACGGCGTACCGGCGATGTCGCCTGCGCGTAGGACACTGGACCCATGCCCCTCTACCGCGACGCGGCGATCGTCCTGCGCACCCAGAAGCTGGGCGAGGCCGACCGCATCGTGACGCTGCTGACCCGTCAGCACGGCAAGGTGCGCGCGGTCGCCAAGGGCGTGCGGCGCACCCGCTCACGGTTCGGTGCGCGGCTCGAGCCCTCGATGGTCGTCGACGTCCAGCTCTACGAAGGGCGCTCGCTCGACACGGTGACGCAGGCCGAGACCCTCGCCCCGTACGGCGACGCGATCGCCCGGGACTACGTCGCCTACACCGCAGCGACGGCGATGCTCGAGACGGCCGAGCGGCTGACCGAGGAGCGGGCGCCGTCGGTCCAGCAGTTCCTGCTGCTGGCCGGGGGCCTGAGCTCGCTGGCCGGCGGCGAGCACGAGACCGGCCTGGTGCTCGACGCCTACCTGCTGCGCTCCCTCGCGGTCGCCGGCTGGGCGCCGAGCTTCCACGACTGCGCGCGGTGCGGGGCGCCCGGGCCGCACAAGGCGTTCAACCTCGCGAGCGGCGGCACCGTCTGCCCGTCCTGCCGCACCCCCGGCTCCGCCGCGCCGGCCCTGCAGACCCTCGAGCTGCTGGCCTCCCTGCTCGCGGGCGACTGGGTGGTCGCCGACGCCAGCGCTCCGCAGCACCGCCGCGAGGGCAGCGGCCTGGTCACCGCCTTCCTGCAGTGGCACCTCGAGCGCGGGGTCCGGTCCCTCCGCCTGGTGGAGCGGGTATGACGACGCCGCCCTTCCCGCACCCGTCGGGGGCGCGGCCGCCGGCCGTGCCGGCCGACCTGGTGCCCCGGCACGTCGCCATCGTCATGGACGGCAACGGCCGGTGGGCCAACGCCCGCGGGCTGCCGCGCACCAAGGGCCACGAGGCGGGTGAGGCCTCCCTGCTCGACGTGGTCGCCGGCTGCATCGAGGTCGGCGTCCGGCACGTGTCGGCCTACGCGTTCTCGACCGAGAACTGGAAGCGCTCACCCGATGAGGTGCGCTTCCTCATGGGCTTCAACCGCGACGTCATCCGCCGCCGGCGGGACATCCTCAACGAGTGGGGCGTGCGGGTCCGCTGGGCCGGCCGGCGGCCGCGGCTCTGGCGCAGCGTGATCAAGGAGCTCGAGGTCGCCCAGGAGCTGACCCGGCACAACGACGTGCTGACCCTGACGATGTGCGTCAACTACGGCGGCCGGGCCGAGATCGCCGACGCCACCCGCCGGATCGCCGAGGAGGTGGCGCGCGGCCGGCTGCGGCCGGGGGCCATCGACGAGCGCACCATCGGCCGCTACCTCGACAACCCCGACATGCCCGACGTCGACCTGTTCGTGCGCTCCTCGGGCGAGCAGCGCACCAGCAACTTCCTGCTGTGGCAGTCCGCCTACGCCGAGATGGTGTTCCTCGACACGCTGTGGCCCGACTTCGACCGCCGCGACCTGTGGCGGGCGATCGAGATCTACGCCGCCCGCGACCGCCGCTACGGTGGCGCGGTCGACGCGGTCGGTGGGAGCCCCGAGCTGACGGAGCAGGTGCGCCCGGGGGCCTGAGCCCGGGACGGCACACCGCGGCTCAGCGACCCGCAGCCGCGCAGTCGGCGCAGGTGCCGACGATCTCCAGGGTGTGGCGGACGTCCACGAAGCCGTGCTCGGCGCTCACCGTGTCGGCCCAGTGCTCCACCGCCGGCCCCTCGACCTCCACGGTGCGTCCGCAGGCGCGGCAGACCAGGTGGTGGTGGTGCCCGGTGCTGCAGCGGCGGTAGACCGCCTCGCCGTCGTCGGTGCGCAGCACGTCGACCTCGCCGTCGGCGGCCAGGGCCTGCAGGGTGCGGTAGACCGTGGCCAGGCCGACCGTCTGCCCGGCACCCCGCAGCCGTGCGTGCAGGTCCTGGGCGGAGGTGAAGTCGTCGGTGTCGCTGAGCAGCGTCTGCACCGCGGCGCGCTGCCGGGTCGGTCTGCGGGCCGGCTCGGCCATCGTCAGTGCCTCCCGTCGTCGGCGCGGTCCCGGGCGCTGGAGGCGCGGGCCAGCGGGTCGGGGGAGGACGGTTCGTGCTCGTCGTAGTGACCCCCGTGCGGGGCGTGGCGGTGCCCGTCGTGGAGGTAGTCGAGGTGGTCGTCGTGCTGGACGGCGGGATGGCCGCACCCGCTGCCGTGCTCGTGGTCGTGCCGCTCGGCCTCCCGGTGGCGCCGGGCGTGGAGGCGGCCGCGGACCCCGGCGGTGGCGGCGCTGAGCAGGAACACCCCGATCGCGATCAGGACGATGGTGCCCCCGGACGGGGTGTCGGCGTAGAAGGAGGTGGCGACGCCGCCCACGCTGGACAGCACACCGATGAGCACAGCGACCCGGATCGCCGAGCGGAAGCTGCCGGCGAGCAGCTGCGCCGCGGCGTTGGGCACGATCATCAGGGCGCTGATCAGCAGCAGGCCGACCACCCGCATCGCCACGACCACGGTCACGGCGGTCAGCACCGCCAGCGTGATGTTGAGCGCGGTGACCCGCATCCCGGTGGCCCGGGCGTACTCCTCGTCGTTGGCCACCGCGAACAGCCGCGGGCGCAGCGCCCACGTCGTGCCGACGACGACGACGGCCAGCGCCGCGAAGACCCACAGGTCGCCTCGGCTGGTGGTGGTGATGGCACCGAAGAGGTACGACGTGAGGTTGCTCGGCGTACCGCTGGTCGAGCGGGAGATGATCACGACGCCTGCGGCGATCCCGCCGTAGAACAGCACCGCCAGCGCGACGTCCCCGCTGGTGCGCCCCCGCGCGCGGACGACCTCGATCAGCACCGCGGCCGCGACGGCGGCCACGAGCGCGGTGAGCACCGGGGCGGCTCCGGTGAGCACGCCCACCGCGACCCCGGCCAGGGCCACGTGCCCCATGCCGTCGCCGATGAGGGACAGCCGGCGCTGGACGAGGAACACACCGACCATGGGGGCGGCGAGCCCGACCAGCAGGGCGGCGAGCAGGGCGCGCTGCATGAAGTCGTAGGTGAGCAGCTCAGGCATGGTGGTCCTCCGACCGGTCCAGCGGTCCCGCGGCCGGCGTCGGCGTGCGCGTGGCGGCACGGTCGCGGTTCTCGGACTCGTGGTGGTGCCCGTCGTGGGCCAGGGCGTAGGCGCTCTGCTCGCGGGCGAAGTCCGCCGGCGTGCCGTCGAAGGTCAGGGAGCCGCCGCTGACCAGCAGGATGCGGGTGACGATGTCCTCGAGCGCGGCGAGCTCGTGCGTGACGATGACCATCGTCGTGCCGCGGGCGGCGAGGCGGGCGAGCACCCGGGAGAGCACCTGCTGGCTGGCGGCGTCCACGCCGGCGGTCGGCTCGTCCATGATGAGGACGTCGGGCTCGGCCGCGAGCGCGCGGGCGATGAGCACGCGCCGCTGCTGGCCACCGGAGAGCGTGCTGACGTCGGCGCAGGCCTGGTCCTCGAGGCCGACGAGCTCGAGCGCCTGCGCGACGACGGCCCGGTCGTGGCCGTTCTGCCGCCCGAGCCAGCCCTGGTGCGGCAGCCGACCGATCGCCACGACCTCCTGCACCGTGGCGCGCACCGAGGCCGAGAGGGTGTGCCGCTGCGGGACGTAGCCCAGCCGGGCGTGGTCGGAGAAGTCGGCGATGGGCGTGCCGAACATCGACACCTGCCCGGCCAGGTGGTGGTTCAGGCCGAGCAGGCCGCGGACCAGGGTCGACTTGCCCGAGCCGTTGGGCCCGAGCAGGGCCACCACCTCCCCGGGGCGCACGTCGAGGGTCACGTCGGAGACAGCCGGCCGGTCGTCGTAGCCGAAGGCGGCCGAGCGCAGCGAGAGGACGGCGGGTGCGCTCCCGCCCCGGTCGCTCACGAGCACCCCTGGCCGGCGCGCAGCGTCGCGAGGTTGGAGCGCATGACCTCGAAGTAGTCCCGGCCGGCGGAGGAGCCGGTCAGGCCCTCGATCGGGTCGAGGGTCGCCACGGTCGCGCCGGTCTCCTTGGCCACCGTGTCGGCGATCGCCGGGCTCACCAGCGTCTCGGCGTAGACGGTGGTGACGTGGTGCGCCCGGACGTACCGGGCGACCTCGGCGAGCTTGGCCGGCTCCGGCTCGGCCTCCGGGGAGAGCCCGGTGATGCCGACCTGGGTCAACCCGTAGCGCTGGGCGAGGTAGCCGAAGGCGTTGTGGCTGGTGACGATCGAGGTGCTGGTGCAGTGGGCCAGGCCCCTGCGCAGGTCGCGGTGCAGCGCCGCGAGCTTCGCCCGGAAGGCCTTGGCGTTGGCGGCGTAGTCGGCCCGGTGGGCCGGGTCGAGGCGCGTCAGCCGGTCGGCGACGGCCTGCGCCACGGCGGAGTAGCGCACCGGGTCCAGCCAGAAGTGGGGGTCGGTGCTGCCGGCCGCGTCGGCGTGCTGCTGCCCGGACTCGATCGGGGTGAAGGTCAGGTCGAGGTCTGCGGCGGTGGAGACGTCCAGGGCACGGTCCGGCGCCTCCTGGTCGACCGCCTGGTCGACGGCCGGCTGCAGGCCCTTCTCGTAGACCACCACGGCCGCCTTGCTCACGGCGCCGACGTCCCGCGGGGTCAGCTCGAGGTCGTGCGGCTCGGCGCCGGGCTTGGTGAGGCCCAGGACGCTGACGTGGGCGCCACCGATCTCGGCCGTGGCGAGCTGCAGCGGGTAGAAGGACGCGACCGTGGCCAGCGTGCCGGAGCCGGTGCCCGGGCCCGGGGAGCCGGCGGCGCAGCCGGCCGAGCCCAGCCCGATGGACGCGGCGAGCAGGGGGATGGCGACGCGCGCGAACGGGAGCCGGGAGGACGTCATACCGGCAGTGTCGTCTCAGTTGAGAATGATTGTCAAAATCGGCTCACGGTCGGGGGAAGAGCTGGACGACCGCGAGGGCGGCCGCCAGCAGCACCACGGCACAGCGCATCAGCCGCTCGGTGGCGGTCAGCCGCGGCCAGGAGAGGTAGAGCAGCCAGGCCACGAACAGCGTGGCCACGCCCATGAGCACGAAGCCGACCGGGCCTCCCACCAGGGCGCCCACCACGAGCAGGGCCAGCATGGCCGCGAACGGGACGGGGCGGGGCAGCGCGCTGAGGCGGGAGAGCAGCGGCAGGCTGGCGCGCTCGACGGACTGGCGCAGGGTGTTCGGCACGCTCCGAGGGTACGGGAGCGCCCCCGGTGCCCCCGGAGGCGAGGGGAGCGCGAGCGGCGTACGGGCGGTCATCCCCGCCCGCGGGCACCGATAGCCTGTGCCCATGGCTGCTACCTCCACCATCGACACCGTCGTCAGCCTCTGCAAGCGCAGGGGCTTTGTCTTCCCGAGCGGCGAGATCTACGGCGGCACCCGGTCCGCGTGGGACTACGGCCCGCTCGGCGTGGCGCTCAAGGACAACATCAAGCGCCAGTGGTGGAGGTCGATGGTCCAGCAGCGGGACGACATCGTCGGGCTGGACTCCTCGGTGATCCTGCCGACCCGCACCTGGGAGGCATCGGGCCACCTGGCGACGTTCACCGACCCGCTGACCGAGTGCCAGAGCTGCCACAAGCGCTTCCGGGCCGACCACCTGCAGGAGACCCACGCCGAGAAGAAGGGCATCGCCGACCCCGACAGCGTCGCCCTGGCCGACATCGCCTGCCCGCACTGCGGCACCCGCGGTGCGTGGACCGAGCCGCGCGAGTTCAACGGCATGCTCAAGACCTACCTCGGCGTGGTCGAGGACGAGTCGGGGCTGCACTACCTGCGGCCCGAGACGGCCCAGGGCATCTTCCTCAACTTCGCCAACATCCTGAACTCCGCGCGCAAGAAGCCGCCGTTCGGCATCGCCCAGATCGGCAAGAGCTTCCGCAACGAGATCACCCCGGGCAACTTCATCTTCCGCACCCGCGAGTTCGAGCAGATGGAGATGGAGTTCTTCGTCGCCCCGGGCGAGGACGAGCAGTGGCACCAGTACTGGATCGACGCGCGCACCCAGTGGTACCTCGACCTCGGCATCAAGCCCGAGAACCTGCGGCACTTCGAGCACCCGAAGGAGAAGCTCTCCCACTACTCGACGCGCACGGTCGACATCGAGTACCGCTTCGGCTTCACCGGCTCCGAGTGGGGCGAGCTCGAGGGCGTCGCCAACCGCACCGACTTCGACCTCAAGACGCACGCCCAGCACTCGGGCGCCGACCTCAGCTACCTCGACCAGACCAGCGGTGAGCGCTACACGCCGTACGTCATCGAGCCCGCGGCGGGGCTGTCCCGCTCGCTGATGACGTTCCTCGTCGACGCCTACACCGAGGACGAGGCGCCCAACACCAAGGGCGGCGTCGACAAGCGCGTCGTGCTGCGCCTGGACAAGCGCCTCGCCCCGATCAAGGTCGCCGTGCTGCCGCTGTCGCGCAACGCCGACCTCACGCCGAAGGCCAAGGAGCTCGCGGCCCGCCTGCGGCAGAGCTGGATGGTCGACTTCGACGACGCGGGCGCCATCGGCCGCCGCTACCGGCGCCAGGACGAGATCGGTACGCCGTTCTGCGTCACCGTCGACTTCGACACCCTGGAGGACCAGGCCGTCACCGTGCGCGAGCGCGACTCGATGGGCCAGGAGCGCGTCTCCCTGGACCAGGTCGAGGCCTACCTCGCGGCGCGCCTGCTCGGCTGCTGACGGATGTCACGGCGCCGCCGTGACCGAAAGCGGCGGCGGCGGGGCGGTCGGCCACGCCACGATGGGCCCATGACAGTGACGAGCGCAGAGACGAGCGCGTGCCGGACGGCCGGGCGGGGACATCCCCCCGGCCGTCCGGCTGCGCGGGGTGCACCGGAGCTTCGGCGCCGTGGAGGCGGTGCGGGGGATCGACCTCACCATCGCCCCCGGTGAGGTCGTGGCCTTCCTGGGACCCAACGGGGCCGGCAAGACCTCGACCATCGACATCATCCTGGGCCTGTCCCGGCCGACCAGCGGCGAGGTGGAGGTCTACGGACTGGCCCGCCGGCCGATGCCATCGCGCGCGGGCTCGTCTCGGCGGTGATGCAGTCCGGGCGGCCTGCTGAAGGACCTCACCGTCGCCGAGACGGTGGAGCTGACCGCGAGCCTGTTCGCCGACAGCCGCCCGGCCGCCGAGGTGCTGGAGCGGGCCGGCATCACCGGCATCGCGGGCCGGCGCGTCGGGAAGTGCTCGGGCGGTGAGCAGCAGCGGCTCCGGTTCGCCATGGCCCTGCTGTCCGACCCCGAGCTGCTCATCCTGGACGAGCCGACCACCGGCATGGACGTCGAGGGCCGCCGGGACTTCTGGGCAGCCATCCGCGAGGACGCCGCTCGGGGGCGCACGGTGCTCTTCGCCACGCACTACCTCGAGGAGGCCGACGCCTACGCCGACCGCGATCGTGCTGGTCCGCCAGGGCCGGATCGTGGCCGACGGCACCTCGTCCGAGATCAAGGCGATGTCCGCCGGCCGCACCGTGCGGGCCACGCTGCCCGGCGCCGACGAGCAGTCGCCGGCGCTGCGGGCCGTCCCGGGCGTCGACAGCGTCGAGGTGCGCGGTGACACCGTGCTGATCCACTCCCGGGACACCGACGCCGTGGCCCGTCACCTGCTCACCTCACACCGGCGCCCGCGACCTCGAGATCACCCCGCGCGGCCTCGAGGACGCGTTCATCGCCCTCACCGGCGACGACGGTGCCGAAGGGAGACCGCGATGAGCTTGCTCGACCTGGGCGCCCGGCGGGTGCCGCCGCGTGGTGGCTTCAACGCGACCCTGCTGCGGCTGGAGGTGCGCCGGCTGCTGCGCAACCGCCGCACGATGCTCTTCACGGTGCTGATGCCCGTGGTGTTCTTCCTGATCTTCGGGCTGAACGCCCAGTACGCCACCCTGAACGGCCGGACACGGCAACGTGTCGGCGTTCATCCTCATCAGCATGGCGCTGTACGGCGCGATCCTCGCCACGACCACCGGGGGCGCCATGGTCTCGATCGAGCGGGCCGAGGGCTGGAGCCGGCAGCTGCGGCTGACCCCGCTGCACCCCCTTGCCTACGTCGCGGTCAAGATGCTCACCGCGCTGGTGCTCGGTGGGCTCTCGGTGCTGTCGGTCTACGTTGCGGGCCTGGTCACCGGCCGGCCCTCGATGCCGGCGTCCCTGTGGGTGGTCACGGCCCTGGCGGTCTGGCTGGGGTCGCTGCTCTTCGCGGCGTTCGGACTCTTCATGGGCTACCTGCTGCCGACCGAGAACGTCATGCAGATCCTCTCCTTCGCGCTGATGCTGTTCTCGTTCGGCGGCGGCCTGTTCGTCCCGTTGTCGCAGTTCGCCGCCGGTGCTGCAGACCGTGGCGTCGTTCACCCCGCTCTACGGGCTCAACGCCCTGGTCCACGCGCCGCTGACGGGTGAGGCCGTCACGGCCGGGCCGGTCGCCAACGTGGTCGTCTGGCTGGTCGTGTTCGTCGGCGGCGCGGTGTGGCGGTTCCGCCGGGACACCGCCCGCGTCTGAGCGGTGGCCGCCCGGCACGCCGTCCCACCGGTCGACAATGGTGCCCATGCAGGAGACGGCACAGGCTGCGGCCGGCTGGACCTCCCGGGACGGGCGGCCCGGCCGCTACGGCGTGCTCTTCGCCGCGGTCTGGCTCGTTCTTCCTGATCCAGCCCTTCGAGGCGGGGTGGAGCGCACGCGACACGGCCGGCGGACGGGTCGGCATGGCCGCGACGCGTGCTGTTCGGCGCGACTGTACGTGCTGGGTTTCGCGGTGGTCCGTCGCAGACGCCACGCCGCCGGGGGGAGCGCGGCCACCGGGCCTGGCGGTGGCGGTGCTGCGTCGGCCTGGTGGCACTGGCCGTGGTGATGTGCATCTCGCTGGGCGAGGCGGGCATGGGCAGCTGCGTCTACATCGCCGTGGCGGGGGTGATGTTCCTGCCGACCCGGGTCGCGGCGGTGCTCACGCTGCTCACCGCGGTGACCGCGGAGGTGCTGGCGACCGGCATCGACGGGTGGGAGTCGGACTTCACCCTCTCGTTCGCGATCTGCGTGGCGGCCTTCGCCACCTGGGGGATCACCCAGCTGATGAACCGCAACATCGACCTGCACCTGGCCCGGGAGGAGAACGCCCGTCTCGCGGTCGAGGAGGAGCGCAACCGCATGGCGCGCGACCTGCACGACATCCTGGGCCACTCCCTGACCGTCATCACCGTCAAGGCGGAGCTGGCCGGGCGGCTGATGGACGCCGACCCCGCCCGGGCCCGCGCGGAGGTGGCCGACCTCGAGCGCCTCTCGCGCGACGCGCTGATGGACGTCCGGCGCGCCGTCGAGGGGTTCCGCGAGCTCACCCTGCCGGGCGAGCTGGCCAGGGCGCGGGAGTCGTTGCGCTCGGCGGGGATCGAGGCCGACCTGCCCGGCAGCGCCGAGGTCGTGCCCAGCGACATGCGGGAGGTCTTCGCGTGGGCGGTGCGCGAGGGCGTCACGAACGTCATCCGGCACAGCGGCGCCACCCGGTGCACCGTCCGCCTGACGGCCGAGCGGGTCGAGGTGCTGGACAACGGCGCCGGAGCGCGCATCGGAGGCGGTGCGGCACGACCACGGCGGCCACGGGCTGGCCGGTCTGCGTGAGCGCGCGACCGCCGTCGGGCGCGACGCTTGCTCACCAGAGCCGTTGAGCCGCAAGGCTTCTCGCTGGCGATCGTGACGGAGAGGCTCTGATGACGACATCCGGCTGCTGCTGGCCGACGACCAGGCGCTGGTGCGGGGTGCGCTCGCGGCGCTGCTGGAGCTCGAGGGCGACCTGCGAGGTCGTCGCCGAGGTGGGCCGCGGCGACGAGGTCGTGGACGCCGCCCGTGAGCACCGGCCGGACGTGGCGCTGCTCGACGTCGAGATGCCGGGCCTGGACGGGATCGCCGCCACCGAGGCGCTGCACGCGGTGCTGCCGGACGTGCGGGTGCTCATCGTCACGACGTTCGGGCGGCCGGGCTACCTGCGGCGGGCGCTGCAGTGCGGTGCGGCCGGGTTCGTCGTCAAGGACACGCCCGCCCGCCAGCTCGCCGACGCGGTGCGCCGGGTCCACTCCGGGCTGCGCGTGGTCGACCCCGCCCTGGCCGCCGACAGCCTCATCAGTGGCGAGTCGCCGCTGACCGTGCGGGAGTCCGAGGTGCTGCGTTCCGCCCGCGACGGTGCCACGGTGGCGGCCATCGCGGCGGCGCTGTTCCTCTCCGAGGGGACCGTGCGCAACCACCTGTCCGTCGGCGATCGGCAAGACGGGCTCGCGGACACGCACCGAGGCGGTGCGGGTCGCCGACGCCAACGGCTGGCTGTGAGCACCGCCGGATGCGGGCGCGGCGCCCGCGCCTGAGACAATCGGGTCACCATGACCCCAGTGCTGCCCCCGCTCCAGATCGGCCGTCACACCATCGAGTCGCCCGTGGTGCTGGCGCCGATGGCCGGCATCACCAACCGCGCCTTCCGCCGGCTCTGCCGCGAGTACGGCGCCGCCGCGGGCGCCGACCGGACCGGTGCGAGCGGCCGGACCTCGCTGTACGTCAGCGAGATGATCACCTCGCGTGCCCTGGTGGAGCGCACGCCGGAGTCGATGCGCCTGATCCAGCACGACCCGCAGGAGAACCCCCGCTCGATCCAGCTGTACGGCGTCGACCCGGTCACCGTCGGTGCCGCGGTCCGGATGCTCGTCACCGAGGACCGCGCCGACCACATCGACCTCAACTTCGGCTGCCCGGTGCCCAAGGTGACCCGCAAGGGCGGGGGAGCGGCGCTGCCGTGGAAGACCGAGCTGTTCCGCTCCATCGTCGGCACGGCGGTGCGGGAGGCGGCGCCGTACGACGTGCCGGTGACGGTCAAGATGCGCAAGGGCATCGACTCCGACCACATGACGTTCCTCGAGGCCGGGCGGATCGCCGAGGGGGAGGGGGTGGCGGCGGTGGCGCTGCACGCCCGGACCGCGGCGCAGTCCTACTCCGGCACCGCCGACTGGGAGGCGATCACGGCGCTGAAGCGGGTGGTCACCTCGATCCCGGTGCTCGGCAACGGTGACATCTGGTCGGCCGAGGACGCCGTCGAGATGGTCCGCCGGACCGGGTGCGACGGTGTGGTCGTCGGGCGCGGCTGCCTGGGCCGGCCGTGGCTGTTCACCGACCTCGCGGCGGCCTTCGCCGGCTCGTCCGAGCGGGTCCGGCCCACGCTCGGGGAGGTGGCGGCGACGATGCGCCGGCACACCGTCTACCTCGCCGAGTTCTACGACAGCGAGCTCAAGGCCTGCCGCGACATCCGCAAGCACATCGCCTGGTACCTCAAGGGCTTCCCGGCCGGCCACCACGTCCGCCACCAGCTCGCGCTGGTGGAGTCGCTGGCCTCGCTGGACGACCTGATCGCCACCCTGGACCTCAGCCAGCCCTGGCCGGGGGAGCCGGCCGAGGGCCAGCGCGGGCGGGCCGGGTCGCCGCGCACCGTCGCCCTGCCGGACGGCTGGCTGGACAGCCAGGAGCTGAACGCCGCCGCCCGGGCCTCGGTCGCGCAGGCCGAGCTGTCGGTCTCGGGCGGCTGACGGGCGGCGCCCCCTCGTGGCAGGCTCGGGGCATGTGCCGAAACATCAGGACCCTGCACAACTTCGAGCCACCGGCCACTCGCGAGGAGGTCCACGCCGCCGCGCTGCAGTACGTCCGCAAGGTCAGCGGCACGAGCAAGCCGTCGGCGGCGAACGCCCCGGCCGTGGACGCGGCGGTGGCCGCCGTCGAGGCCGCGACCGCGACCCTGCTCGCGCAGCTGGTGACGTCCGCCGCGCCGCGCGACCGTGCGACCGAGGCGGCCCGGGCCCGGGCCCGCAACGAGGTGCGGTTCGGCCCGGCGCTCAGCCCAGCTCGACCGGACGGGTCCGGTCGCTGACCCAGTCGCTCCACGAGCCGACGTAGACGGCGGCGTCGTCGGTCACGCCGGCCACCTGCAGCGCCAGCGCGGTGTGCGCCGCCTGGACCCCTGAGCCGCAGTAGACGGCCACGTCGTCACCGGGCCGCACGCCGACGGCGGCCATCCGCTCGGCCAGGTCGGCCGGCGGCAGGAACCGGCCGTCAGGACGCAGGTTGTCCAGCGTCGGCGCGCTGCGGGCGCCGGGGATGTGCCCGGCGACGGGGTCGATGGTCTCGTTCTCGCCCCGGTAGCGGTCGGCCGGCCTGGCGTCCAGCAGCAGCGGGTGGCCGGCGGCACCGTCGGCGTCGAGCAGGCGGCGGCCGCCCGCGCGGGGCACGAACGTTCCCGGCTCGGGGTGCACCTCCCCGGACTCGGTCGGCAGCCCGGCCTCCTGCCACGCGGTGAGGCCGCCGTCGAGGACGCGCACGTCCGGCTTCCCGAAGAAGGTGAGCATCCACCACGCCCGGCTCGCGCCCAGGGAGCTGCCGGCGTCGTAGCAGACCACCGGGCGGTCCGTCCGCACCCCGGCCGCGCGCATCGCCCGGGCGAAGTGGTCGGTGTCCGGCACCGGGTGGCGCCCGCCGTGCCCGTCCGGCAGCACCGGCCCGGACAGCGCGTCGTCGAGGTCGACGAAGGCGGCGCCGGGGATGTGCGCGGCGAGGTGCTCGGCGGCCCCCGAGGTCGAGCCGAGGGCCCATCGCACGTCCAGCAGCGTCGGACGGTGGTCGTCCGGGCCGGCCAGCGCCGCCTGCAGCTCCTCGACGCGCACCAGCGGTGTCACGAGGGTCATCGATGCTCCTTCGTCGAGGGGCGCCCGGTCCGGGTGGGCCGCCCGGGTCGCCGCGGCTGCACAGGTTCCGGCGGGCCATCCGCAGGCCTGTCGGACCCGGACCGTAGCGTTGCCACCGATCGTAGGCCGCGGGGCACCCACCCGCGGCGAGGACCCGGCCGGTCCGACCCGGCCGGCCGCCACCGCAGCAAGGAGCACCCATGGCCGGACGACACCGCGCCGTAGCCGCACGCGAACGTCCCGTGGGCCATCCCGACTTCCGCCCGTGGCCGGCGCTGTGGGCGCTCTGCCTGGGCTTCTTCATGATCCTGGTCGACTCGACGATCGTCTCGGTGGCGACGCCGGCGATCATGCGTGGGCTGCACGCCGACGTCAACACCGTCATCTGGGTCACCAGCGCCTACCTCCTCGCCTACGCCGTGCCGCTGCTCGTGACCGGCCGGCTCGGCGACCGCTTCGGCCCGCGCAACGTCTACCTCGTCGGCCTGGCCGTGTTCACCGTCGCCTCCGCGTGGTGCGGCCTGACCGGCGACATCGAGCAGCTCATCCTGGCCCGCGTCTTCCAGGGCCTCGGCGCCGCGTTGATGACGCCGCAGACCATGGCCGTCATCACGCGGATCTTCCCCGCGCAGAAGCGCGGTCAGGCGATGGGGCTGTGGGGCGCCGTGGCCGGCGTGGCCACCCTGGTCGGCCCCATCCTCGGCGGCGTGCTCGTCGACGCCGCCGGCTGGGAGTGGATCTTCTTCGTCAACGTGCCGGTCGGCCTCGTCGGCCTGGTCCTCGCCTGGCGGCTGGTGCCCTCCCTGCCCACCCACAGCCACCGGTTCGACCTGCCCGGCGTGGTGCTGAGCGCGGCAGGGCTGTTCCTGCTGGTCTTCGGCATCCAGGAGGGCCAGAAGTACGACTGGGGCACGATCACCGGAGCCCTCTCGGTCTGGTCGCTGATCATCGCGGGGCTGGTGGTGCTCGCGGCGTTCCTGGTCTGGCAGGCGGTCAACCGCGCCGAGCCGCTCCTGCCGCTGCGGCTGTTCCGCGACCGCAACTTCTCCCTGGCCAACGTCGCGATCACCACGGTCGGGTTCTCCATCACGGCGATGACCTTCCCGATCATGCTCTACGCCCAGGACGTGCGCGGGCTCAGCCCGACCCGCTCGGCCCTGCTGCTCGTGCCGATGGCGGTGATCTCCGGTGGGCTGGCGCCCGTGGTGGGCAGGCTCGTCGACCGCGTGCACCCCCGCTACATCGCCGGCGTCGGGCTGTTCTGCTTCCCCGTCTCGTTGGTCTGGCTGTCCATGGTGCTCACGCCCGGGGCGGCGATCTGGCAGCTCCTGCTGCCGGTGGCGCTGCTCGGCGTGGCCAACGGCTTCATGTGGGCTCCCATCAGCACCACCGCCACGCGCAACCTGCCGATGACCGAGGCCGGTGCCGGGTCCGGGGTCTACAACACCACCCGTCAGATCGGGGCCGTCCTCGGCAGCGCCGGCATCGCGGTCCTGATGCAGTCCCGCCTCGCCGCCGACCTGCCCGGCGCGCCGGCCGGCGGCGCCGGCTCACCCAGTGGTGGCGGGCTGCTGCCGGTGGCGCTGCGCGAGGGGTTCAGCACGGCGATGGGCCAGTCCCTGCTGCTGCCGGCCGCGGTGCTGGTGGTGGGCTGGGTCGCCGTGCTCTGCTTCGCCCGGCCGAGGTACCAGATGGCCCCGGCCAAGGTCGCCGACCCGCGCCCGGCCACCACGGCTGCCGCCCAGCCGGCCACCACGGCTGCCGCCGAGCGGCCACCACTGCCGCCGAGCCGCCACGGCTGCCGCCGAGCCGGCCCCCGAGACCGTCGCCTCACGCTGAGGAGCCGCGCCGTGGCCGACAGCACGGGCCTGTCGAGCCCTGGTGGCCCGGCATACAGTGCGCTGTTGTGAGCAGCTATGTCGACGCCGACCGGGAGCGGTGGGTGCGCGAGGACCCGGCGCTCAAGCGCGCCGACCGCGCGGACTTCGCCCGTGACCGCGCCCGCGTCGTCCACTCGGCCTCGCTGCGCCGGTTGTCGGCCAAGACCCAGGTGGTGCAACCCGACAGCGACGACTTCGTCCGCAACCGGCTCACCCACACCCTCGAGGTGGCCCAGATCGGGCGCGAGTTCGGCGCCGCGCTCGGCTGCGATGCCGACGTCGTCGACACCGCCTGCCTGGCCCACGACCTCGGGCACCCGCCGTTCGGCCACAACGGCGAGGTGGCCCTGGCCGAGGTCGCCCGCGACATCGGCGGCTTCGAGGGCAACGCGCAGACGCTGCGCCTGCTGACCCGCCTGGAGCCCAAGCGCACGCACGCCGACGGCCGCCCCGCGGGCCTCAACCTCACCAGGGCCAGCCTGGACGCCAGCACCAAGTACCCCTGGGCCCGCGGCGAGGCCGCCACCCCCAAGTTCGGGGTCTACGCCGATGACGCGGAGGTCTTCGCCTGGCTGCGCCAGGGCGCGCCGCCGGAGACCCCGCAGCGGCGCTGCCTCGAGGCACAGGTGATGGACTGGGCCGACGACGTCGCCTACTCCGTGCACGATGTCGAGGACGGTGTCGCCTCCGGGCGGATCGACCTGCGCGCCCTGCGCTCCGCGCCCGAGGTCGACGCCGTGGTCGCGGTCGCCGCCGCCCTCTACGCCCCGGACCTCGAGGCCGCCGAGCTGGCCGCGGCGCATGACCGGCTCCTTGCCAGCGGCAGCATCCCCACGTCCTACGACGGCTCCCGCGCCGACCTGGCCGCGCTGAAGGACATGACCAGCCGGCTGATCGGCCACCTGCTGGCAGCGGTGGAGGACGCCACCCGGGCCCGGCACGGCGCCGGGCCGCTGACCCGCTACCGCGCCGACCTGGTGATCCCCTCCGGCATCCGCGCCGAGTGCGCGGTCCTGAAGGCCGTGGCCGCCCACTTCGTGATGTCCGGGGCGGAGCGGCAGCTGGTGATGTCCGACCAGCGCGAGGTGGTGCGCGAGCTGGTGCAGGCCGTGCTCGACAAGCCGCACGAGCGGCTCGACCCGCTCTACCGCTCCGACTTCGAGGGGGCAACCGG
Source organism: uncultured Actinomycetota bacterium (assembly GCA_963724015.1). GTDB lineage: Bacteria > Actinomycetota > Actinomycetes > Actinomycetales > Dermatophilaceae > CAVRTM01. The sequence continues at coordinate 102,088 of CAVRTM010000002.1, read as the reverse complement.
CGACGCGGCGGGGCTGCGCGCGGTCATCGACCAGGTCGCCTCGTGGACCGACGCGCGGGCGCAGCTGCTGCACCGGCAGTGGTGCTGACATGGCCGGGCTGGTGTGCAGGGCGTGGGCGGCCCACGCGGGCAGCATGGCAGGCAAGGAGGTCGGGCGATGAGTGACCTGCCGGGGCTGGACCGTCCGTTCGTCGGGGCGCCGATGGCCGGGGGCCCCTCGACGCCCGCGCTGGCCGCGGCCGTCTGCGCCGCCGGCGGCCTGGGCCAGCTGGCGGGCGCCTACCTCGGCGTGGAGGCGCTGAGGGACCAGGTCGCGCGCACCCGTGAGCTGACGAGCCGACCGTTCGGGGTCAACCTGTTCGTGCCGACGGACACGACCGCGGACGCCGCGCCGCAGGTCGAGCGCTACGCCGCGCTGCTCCGGCCCGAGGCCGAGCGGGCCGGGCTCACGCTGCCCGCGCCGGACTGGCAGGCCACCGACCACTGGCAGGGCAAGCTGGCCCTGCTGCTGTCCGATCCCGTCGCGGTGGTGTCCTTCCACTTCGGCTGCCCGCCCGCGGCGCTGGTCCAGCAGCTCCACGGCGTCGGCACCCGCGTGCTCGTCAGCGCCACCACGGCGGACGAGGCCGTCGCGGCGCAGGGCGTCGGCGCCGACGCGGTGTGCCTGCAGGCGGCGACCGCAGGGGGGCACCGCGGCACGCACACGGTCGCCGCCACCCCGAACGACCTCGACGCCCCGGCGCTGCTCGCGGCCGTGCGGCCGCACGTCAGCGTCCCGCTGGTGGTGGCCGGCGGGCTGGCCACCCGCCAGCAGGTCCGCGCCGTCCTCGACGCCGGCGCAGCCGCCGTACAGGTCGGCACGGCCCTGCTGCGCACCCCCGAGGCCGGCACCCGGCCGGCCCACCGCGAGGCGCTGGTCTCCGGCGAGCTCCCGGGCACCGTCGTCACGCGCGCGTTCACCGGGCGCGTGGCCCGGGTCCTGCGCAACAGGTTCGTCGACCGCTTCGGCGACGCTGCCCCCGCGGCGTTCCCGGTCGTCGGCCAGCTCACCGCAGGGCTGCGTGCCCGTGCGGCGTCCGACGGCGACGTCCACGGCATGGCGCTGTATGCCGGCACCGGGCACCACGACGCCCGCAGCGTGCCCGCCGGGGAGGTCGTCCGGGACCTGACGCCGTGACCGCCTAGACTCGGGAACCAGTTGAGGAGGCGGAGTGGCGGGTCGGATCAAGGCCGACGACGTGGCCCTGGTCAAGGAGCGCTCGTCGATCGAGGACGTCGTGCGCGAGCACGTGACCCTGCGCTCGGCCGGACCCGGATCGATGAAGGGCCTGTGCCCCTTCCACGACGAGAAGAGCCCGTCCTTCAACGTCCGCCCGGCCGTCGGTGCGTGGCACTGCTTCGGCTGCGGTGAGGGCGGCGACGTCATCTCCTTCCTCCAGAAGATCGACCACCTCACCTTCGCCGAGGCCGTCGAGCGGCTCGCCGGCAAGCTCGGGATGGAGCTGCACTACGAGGAGGGTGGCGGGCCCGCGCGAGGAGGGCCTGGGCCGCCGCTCGCGGCTCATCGAGGCCCACCGGGTGGCTGCCGAGTTCTACGCCGCCGCGCTGGTCAACCTGCCGGAGGCCCGGGCCGGCCGCGACTTCCTGCGCGCGCGCGGCTTCGACCGTGCGGCGGCGTCCCGCTTCGGCGTCGGCTTCGCCCCCCGACCCGGCGAGGCGCTGACCGACCACCTGCGCTCCAAGGGTTTCAGCGACGACGAGATCGTCACCGGCGGGCTGTCCGGCCGGGGCCAGCGCGGCCTCTACGACCGGTTCCGCGGGCGCCTGGTCTGGCCGATCCGCGACATCACCGGCGACGTGGTGGGCTTCGGCGCGCGTCGCCTCTTCGACGACGACCGGATCGAGGCCAAGTACCTCAACACCTCCGAGACGCCGATCTACAAGAAGGCCAGCGTCCTCTACGGCCTCGACCTGGCCAAGAAGCCGATCTCGCGTGACCGGCAGGCGGTCGTGGTCGAGGGCTACACCGACGTCATGGCGTGCCACCTCGCCGGCATCGAGACGGCCGTCGCCACGTGCGGCACCGCCTTCGGGGTCGAGCACATCAAGACGCTGCGCCGGATCATGCGCGACGAGAGCGACACCGCACCGGCCAAGGTGGTGTTCACCTTCGACGGCGACGCGGCCGGCCAGAAGGCCGCGATGCGCGCGTTCGGCGAGGACCAGCGCTGGGCCTCCCAGTCCTTCGTCGCGGTCGAGGCCTCCGGCCAGGACCCGTGCGACCTGCGCCTGTCCGGTGGGGACGCGGCGGTCCGCGCCCTCGTCGAGGACGCCGTGCCGATGTTCGAGTTCGCCGTGCGCACCACGATCAACCGGTTCGACCTCGACACCGCCGAGGGCCGGGTCCAGGCCCTGCGGGCAGCCGCGCCGATCATCGCCGGCATCCGCGACCGCAGCCTGCGCCCGGAGTACACCCGGACCGTGGCCGGGTGGCTCGGCCTCGAGGTGGAGCAGGTGGCCACCGAGGTGCATCGTGCGGGCCGCGCCACCTCGGGAGGCACGTCCGGGGCCGGCCAGGGTGCCCCGGGCGCCAGGCGCACCAGCGCGTACGACGGCGACCGCCGCGGGAGCCACGGGGCAGTCGAGGGTGAGGGGGGCGCGGCCCACGCCCGGCCCGACGCGATGCCGAGGCCGGACCTGCGCGACCCGGTGGTGTTCGCCGAGCGACAGCTGCTGCAGGCGGTGCTGCAGTTCCCGTCGGCGGTCGACCAGGGGCTCTACGACAGCATCGAGCCGGCGTCGTTCTCGGCCCCGGCCCACCGCGCCGTCCACGACGCGGTGGCAGCTGCCGGGGGGCTGCAGGCCGCCGCAACGACGGCCGTGTGGGCGGACAAGGTCGCCGAGGCGGCGGCCGCCACGATCCGTCCCCTGGTCAGCGAGCTCGCGGTGGCGCCCGTGCCCGCACGGGTCGACCCGGCGACCGGCATGCCCGACGCGCGCTACATCAACGAGCTGCTGATCCGGGTCCGGGAGGTGTCGCTCACCCGCCGCATCGGGGACGCCATGAGCTCCCTGCGGCGGATGGACTCCGGCGACCCCGCCGCGGCGCGGGCGCTGGCCGTCGAGCTGCAGACCCTCCAGCGCGAGCTGGCCACGCTGCGCGAGACACTGGGCTGATGGGACTGCTCTCGCGTGGTGCCCCCCGGCCGCAGCTGCCGTCGGAGGTCCTGTCCGCGCTCGACCTGCCGCACCGTGACCGGGTGCTCGCCTTCGCCGTGGACGACAACCACGGTGGGCACCTGGTGGCGTCCACCTGGGCGCTCAGCTACGTCACGACGACCGGCGAGCTGGCGCTGCGCAAGCCGTGGCACCTGGTCGATGCCGGCTCCTGGCAGCCCGAGCCCGCGACGTTGACGGTCACCTGGACCGACGGCACCCGTCCGGGGCAGTGGACCTTCCGGGGCCAGCAGACGCTGCTGCCGGAGACCGTGCGCGAGCGGGTGCAGGCCAGCGTCGTCCTCTCGACCCGGCTGGTGCTCGGCGAGCGGCGCACGGGACGCGTCGCCATACGCCAGGACCTGGCCACCCGCGAGCTGGTCCCGCAGACGGTCCTGGCCCGACGGGTGCGGGCCGACGACCCCGAGGTGCGGATCCAGGTGGAGGCGGCGCTGGCGGACCTGCGTGACCAGGTGGGCCTGCCGCCGCGGTGAGGGCCTGACCGGGGGCGACACGGCAACCGCCCGTCGGGCCGTGGGGAGTGGCCCGTGCCGGAGGGGGAGCACTCCACCGGGGTCGCCGAGGCACGCAGACGGGGACGTCGGGCGGTGCCCGCGGACGCAGGCAGCACCGGCCTCCGGAGCCACCTGGCACCGGTTTCTTGGGGGCGCAGTTCCTTTGCTACAGTTGCGCCCGCCGCATTCCCCTGTAGCTCAATTGGCAGAGCAGCCGACTGTTAATCGGCAGGTTACTGGTTCGAGTCCAGTCGGGGGAGCCACCTTTCCGCAGAGCGCCGCATCTCCTTGTGAGCCGGTTGATCTCGTCCGGGACCGTTAGTAGGCGTCCTGCCAGCACAGCGCCGTGGCCGAGATCAGGCCCTCCGGACAGCGGGTGTAGGTCAAATGTCGACCCTGCCCGTCCTCCGTGGAGAACCCTCAGCTCCCCAGCATCCTCTGCAGACAACGGCGTGCCAACCGCCGATCGGACGCGTCCGGTCGCACCGTCCGCCCGTGCACCTGAGCCGGACGGACGTCGATCGGGCAAACCTGATGCCTTCCCGCCCGAACGGTGGAATGCTGACCGGAAGAGACCCAACTGCCCACTGGCGGTGCCTCATGGACGACATCGAGGACTTCCTCGACACGCAGAGCCGTCTGCTCGTGCGCCCGATGGAGACCCTGCGCGCGCTCGGCAACGACATCGGCAGCGCGCCCGACGCCGAGGCGCTGGACCGCCTGCGTGCGGCGTGCCGGTTCTGCTCCACCACGCTGCTGCCCCTGCTCGAGGCCCACGAGACGCTGCTCGACCCGGCCGTGACCGGCCTTCCCGGTGGGCTCGACGTGGGGCACGCACTCGGTGCCGAACGGCTGCGCCTGCGCGGCTTCGCCACCGCGCTGACGCGCAGGCTCGAGGAGGGCCGGCTGGATCCGCCGGCCCGTGCTGCCCTGCGCCGCGAGCTCTATCTGCTGCACGCCGTCTGCGGGGTCTACCTCGCTCGCCTGCGGGCGCTGTACGTCCCGCTGCTCCTGACCCGCCTGGACGACGGCTCGGAGAAGGTGCTGGTCGAGCAGCTCCAGCGCGCATCCCACTCGCCCCTGATGTCCTCGGGGTGAGTCGCCGTACGACGACCCGCCGACCGCGCGTCGATGGTGCGGGGGCTGCGGGACCGCTGCAGTCCGGCGCCCGTGGCCCCTTGACCAGGTCGGCTATCCGCGGTGTCGTTGTCGGGGTCCGGACCGACGATGAGCGACGGGGCCGGGGGAGCCCGCATGCGACGGCAGAGAAAGGTTCGCGATGACCGATGTGGCAACCGCAGGTCCCGTCTCGGCGGGGCCGCACGACCTCGAGCGGCACCGGGTCGAGCTGACCGCCTACTGCTACCGCATGCTCGGGTCCGCCTTCGAGGCCGAGGACGCCGTCCAGGACACCCTCGTGCGTGCCTGGCGGGGCCTCGACCGGTTCGAGGGGCGCTCGGCGGTGAGGTCCTGGCTGTACCGCATCGCCACCAACGTCTGTTTCGACATGCTCAAGGGCAGGCAGCGCCGTGCCCGGCCGATGGACCTCGGCCCCGCGCGGTCCGCGGACCACCCGGTGGGGTCGACGCTGCCGGAGGCCACCTGGGTCGAGCCGATCCCGGACGGCAGCGTCCTGCCCACCGGCGCCGACCCGGCCGACGTGGCCGTGGCCCGCGACTCGGTGCGGCTGGCGTTCGTGGCCACCCTGCAGCACCTGCCCCCACGCCAACGGGCCGTCCTGATCCTGCGCGAGGTGCTGAGCTGGCGCGCCAGCGAGGTGGCCGAGCTGCTGGACACGACGGTTGCGTCGGTCAACAGCGCCCTGCAGCGCGCCCGGGCCACCCTCGCGGCCGCTGACCTCGGCCGGCGCGAGGAGGCCCTGGACGACCGGCAGCAGGCGCTGCTCGAGCGCTACGTCGATGCGTTCGAGCGCTACGACATGGACGCGCTCACCGTCTTGCTCCACGAGGACGCGACCCAGTCCATGCCGCCATTCACCATGTGGCTGCGCGGACGCGAGGACATCCTGCGGTTCTGGCTCGGTCAGGGGGCCGGCTGCCGCGGGTCCTGGCTGGTCCCCACGGCCGCGAACGGCTCGCCCGCGTTCGCCCAGTACAAGCCGAGCGGGCCCGGTGGAGCGCACCAACCGTGGGCGTTGCAGGTCCTGCGGACCTCCGGGGACCGCATCGTCGAGCTCACGTTCTTCCTGTCCACCGACGCGCTGTTCCCCCTGTTCGGGCTGCCGCAGCAGCCCGAAGCCCGCACCACCTAGGCTCGGGACCGGCCGGGCCGGCAGGCGGCCCGGAGCCTTGCGAAGGAGCGCCGTGGCCGGCGGAGCATCTCACAGCGGGCGGCCGGTGACCGCCCGTGCGCTGGACCTGCTCGGAGCCTTCGACACCGCACACCGGCGGATGACGCTGACGGAGCTCGCCGCCCGTGCCGGGCTGCCGATGGCGACCGCGCACCGGCTGGTCGCCGACCTCGTGGGGTGGGGCGCGCTCGCGCGGCGCCACGACGGCGCCTACGAGGTGGGGCACCGGCTGTGGACCCTCGGGCTCCTCGCCCCCGTGCAGGGGGAGCTGCGGGAGGTGGCCGCACCGTTCCTGCAGGACCTCTACGCCGCCACCGGCGACACGGTGCACCTGGCGGTCCGGGAGGGGAACCGCGCGCTCTACGTGGAGCGGCTCTCGGGCAACGCGTCCGTGCCGGTGGTCAGCCACGTCGGTGGCCGCCTGCCGTTGCACACCACCGGCGTGGGCAAGGTCCTGCTCGCCCACGCCCCGCCTGACGTCGTCCGGCAGGTGCTGGGCTCCCTGACCCGCGAGACGCGCCACTCGGTGGTCCAGCCGGGGCGGATGGCCAAAGAGCTCACCGAGGTCCGACGTCGCGGCTACGCCCGCACCGTGGAGGAGATGACCCTGGGCGCCTGCTCCGTGGCCGTGCCGGTCCGCGACGTCGACGGGACGGTCGCGGCCGCGGTGGGCGTGGTGGTCCCGAGCATCCGGCGCGACCTCGTGCGGCTGGTGCCTGCGCTGCAGGTTGCCGCGCACGGCATCACCCGGCACCTGCGGCAGTTCCACTGAGCGGAAGCCTGTCCTCGCATGGCGACCGACCAGGCGGTTGGCTCGGGCCATGCGCACCCAGGTCGGCATCATCGGAGCAGGGCCCGCGGGCCTGCTGCTCGCCCAGCTGCTCGCCGTACGCGGCATCGACTCGGTGGTCCTGGAGAACCGGTCGCGCGACTACGTGCAGGCCCGCATCCGCGCCGGCATCCTCGAGCAGGGCACGGTCGACCTGCTCACCGAGGCCGGCGTGGGGGAGAGGCTGCACCGGGAGGGCCTGCGCCACGACGGCATCTACCTGCAGCACCCCGGGCACCGCGACCGCCTTGACTTCCCGGGCCTGTGCGGCCGGTCGGTCTGGGCGTACGGGCAGACCCAGGTGGTCAAGGACCTCATCGACGCCCGCCTCGCCGCCGGGCAGCCGGTCGAGTTCGAGATCGACGACACGACGTTGCACGACCTCGACACCGACCGGCCGCGGGTCACCTACACCGACAGCGGCGGCTCGCCCCAGGTGCTCGAGTGCGATGTGGTCGCCGGCTGTGACGGCTTCCACGGCCCGAGCCGCCGGATGCTGCCCGCCGACCTGCAGCAGACGTGGGCCAGGGACTACCCCTTCGCCTGGCTGGGGATCCTGGCCGACGTCGCCCCCTCCACCGACGAGCTCATCTACGCCTGGCACCCGGACGGATTCGCCCTGCACAGCATGCGCTCGCCCAGCGTGAGCCGGCTCTACCTGCAGGTCGACCCGCACGAGAGCCTCGAGGGCTGGTCCGATGACCGGATCTGGTCCGAGCTGTCGCACCGCCTGGCGTACGAGGACTGGCAGCTGCAGACCGGGCCCATCACCGACCGGTCGATCACCCCGATGCGCAGCGTCGTGAGCGCGCCGATGCGCCACGGGCGGCTGTTCCTGGCCGGCGACGCCGCGCACATCGTCCCGCCGACCGGGGCCAAGGGCCTCAACCTCGCGGTCGCCGACGTCGCGGTCCTGTGCGAGGCGCTGACCGCCCTGCTGCTGCACGGCCGCAGCGAGCTGGCCGACGCCTACTCCGCGACCGCCCTGCGACGGGTGTGGCGCGCCACCCACTTCTCGTGGTGGATGACCTCGATGCTGCACCCCACGGGCGACCCGTTCGAGGCCCAGCTCCAGCTGTCGCAGCTGCGCTACGTGACCTCTTCGCCGCCGGCGGCCCAGAGCCTCGCGGAGAACTACACCGGCATGCCCCTGCGCTGACCTCCAGGCGCACGCGACCGCTCAGGAGCGTCAGGAGCGGTCAGGACCGGACGCGCAGGTCCGCCTCGATCGCCGTCGCGGTCTCGCGCAGTGCCGGCAGCAGGTCACGGACGACGTCCTCGGTGCTGCCGCGGCTGACGTGGGTGGAGACGTTCATGGCGGCCACGACGTGGCCGCGCGGGTCGTGCAGCGGCACGGCGAGGGAGCGCAGGCCGAGCTCGAGCTCCTGGTCGACCACGGCGTAGCCGTCGTGCCGGACCTGGGCCAGGACGGCCCGGAGCGTGTCCCGGTCGGTCACGGTCAGCGGGGTGGTCGGCTGCAGGTCGGCGCTCTCGAGGTAGGTCTCCAGCCATGAGGTGGGGGCGTGCGCCAGCAGGACGCGGCCCATCGACGTGGCGTGCGCGGGGAACCGGGTGCCGACCGAGATCCCGACGGTCATGATCCGCTTGGCCGCCACCCGCGCCACGTAGACGACGCTGGTGTCGTCCAGCACCGAGATGGAGGTCGACTCGTGCAGCCGGGCGGTCAGCTCCTCCATGTGGGGGTGGGCGACCTCGGGCAGCGAGAGCCCGGACAGGTAGGCATAGCCGAGCTCGAGGACCGCGGGCCGCAGGGAGAAGTACCGGCCGTCGCTGCGGACGTAGCCCAGCTCGGCGAGGGTGTGCAGGAACCGCCGGGCGGCGGCACGGGTCAGCCCCGTCTTGCGGGCGACGTCGGACAGGGTGAGCGCCCGGTCGTCGGCGTCGAAGGCCTTGATGACGGCGAGGCCGCGCTCCAGCGACTGGACGAAGTCGGCGCTGCGTGGGGCGGCGTCCCCGGGCGCCTCAGTCATCGGCCCTGCTCTCCTGGTCGATGACCGCGAACACCTCCTGCGCGGCCGCGTAGGCCGAGTTCGCGGCGGGGACGCCGGCGTAGACGGCGGTGTGCAGGAACACCTCGCTGATCTCCTCGCGCGTCACGCCGTTGGTGAGCGCCGCGCGCACGTGCAGCCGCAGCTCGGCCTCGTGCCCGAGGGCCAGCAACGCGGTCAGCGTCAGCATCGAGCGCGTACGCCGGTCGAGCCCGTCCCGCGTCCAGACGTCACCCCAGGCGGTGCGGGTGATGAAGTCCTGGAACGGCTCGGTGAACGGGGTCTGGCGGGCGACGGCCGCGTCGACGTGGGCGGCGCCGAGGACCTCGCGGCGGACCTGCATGCCCTGCCGGTGCCGCTCCTCGTCGCTCAGGCCCGCGCTCACCGCCGCACCTCGTCCTGGGCGGTGACGTGGTCGAGCAGCAGCGCCGTCACCGTGCGCGGCTGCTCCACCGAGGCCAGGTGGGCGGCGGGGCTGAGCGTCACCAGCAGCGCCCCCGGGACCGCCTCCGCGATCAGGTCGGCGTGTCCCTGTGGGGGCGTGGGCAGGTCCTGGGCGCCGCCGATCACCAGCGTCGCAGCGGTGATCCGGCCCAGCTGCTCGCGCTGGTCCATCGCCGCGATGGCCTCACAGCAGGTGGCGTAGCCCTCGGGGTCGACCTCGTCCATCGTGGTGGCGAACGAGGCGACGACGTCCGGGTGCCGCGCCGCGAAGCCCGGGGTGAACCAGCGCCCGACCACCGACTGCGAGATGGCGGCACAGGTGCCGGCCGCGCGCACCGCGGCGGCCCGCTCGTGCCACATCGACGCCGGCGGCAGGTAGGCGCTCGTGCACAGCAACGCCAGGCGGTCCACCCGGTCGGGCGCGTGAATGGCCAGCCACATGCCGACCATGCCGCCGAGGGACAGTCCGGCGTACGAGAACCGTTGCAGCTCAAGGCGGTCGGCCAGCTCGAGCACGGACTGCCCGAGGTCCTCCAGTCGTCATCCCCGCCTCCGGAGCCGGCGACATGCCGTGTCCGGGGTGGTCGTAGCGCACCACCCGGAGCCGGTCGGCCAGCGCCTCGAGCTGGGGGTCCCACATGGCTCGGGTCGCGCCGAGGGAGCTGCCGAGGACCAGCGCCGGTGCGGCGTCGTCCCCTCGGACGTCGTGGGCGAGCTCGATGGTCATCGGTCCTCCGGTGGGGTCCTGCGGGAGAGGGTCAGGGCGACCAGGCCCGCCGCGGCCGCGGACGTGGGGGCCCGGGTCGAAGCAGGCCTCGAGTGCGGCGGCGTCCAGGTGCGAGGTGACGCGGTCGTCGGCCCGCAGGACCTCACGGAACGGCGTGCCGGTCTGCTCGGCGGCGCTGGGCGGCCGCCGCGACGACGTCCTGCGCGGCGGCTCTGCCCAGTGCCCCGCTGAGCGCGCGGGACACGGACTCGGCGAACATCACCGACCCGGCGCCGGTGACCCGGTCGGCCATCGCCTGCTCGCGCACCTCCAGCCCCTCGAGCAGGTCGGCGGTCAGGGCGGTCGCGCCACCCGCGAGGTGCAGCAGCTCGCGCAGCGGTGACCACTCGGCGTGCCAGGCGCCGGTCGCCCGCTGGCCCTCGTGCACCGCGGCCGACAGCACCGTGGCGACGAGCCCGGGGGCGCGCACCGCCGCCGACCGGATCAGCACCGACTACCACCGGGTTCCGCTTGTGCGGCATGGCCGAGGACCCGCCGCGGCCGGGCGCCGCCCCCTCGCGCAGCTCGCCGATCTCGTTCTGGGACAACGCCACCACATCGGTGGCGATCTTCGCGCACGCGGTCACGGCCTGCCCGAGCGCCGCCGCCAGCTCGACGACCCGGCTCCGGTCCGTGTGCCACGGGGTGGCGGCCCGCAGCCCCGTCGCGGCCGCGAAGGCCTCCAGCAGCTCGAGCAGCTGCGGGCTCCACGCCACACCGGTCCCGACCGGGCCGCCGAGCTGGACGGCGAGCCGCGACCGGCTCGCGCGCAGCTGCGCCGTGGCCGCGTCGATGCCGGTGAGCCACCCGGTCACCGTGAGCCCGAACGTCGTGGGCGCCGCGAGCTGGCCCAGCGTGCGGCCGGCCATGAGCGTTGACGCGTGCCCAGTCGCGAGGCGCACGAGGCTCGAGGCGCAGCAGTCCAGGAGGTGCAGGGTGCGGGTGGCCGCCTCGTCGGCCACGAGCATCAGGGCGGTGTCCAGGATGTCCTGGCTGGTGGCGCCGCGGTGCACGTAACGGGCGGCGCCCTCGTCCTGCGCGGCGACGTCCCGGGTCAGCCAGGCCGCCAGCGGCACGACCGGGTTGCCCGACGCGGCTGCCGCGGCGCCCAGCTCGCCGGCGTCGTAGTCGCGGGAGCCGGCGACCTGGCCGATGACCTCGCGCGGCCGTGGCGGGGGCCAGGCCCACCGTGGCCTGGGCCGCAGCCAGGGCGGCCTCGGCGCGCAGCATGGCCGACACCAGGGACCGGTCGCCCACGACCGCGTCGACCGGCGGGTCCCCGGGCAGCCCACCCAGCAGCCCGCCGTACGGGCTGGAGGAAGCCTCGGGCTCAGAGCGCGAAGAAGACGGTCTCATGCTCGCCCTGGAGGTGGATGTCGAAGCGGAGCGTGGAGCCGTCGTCCTCGGGCACCGCCACAAGCGTGTGCCGGCGCCCCGGGTCGACGCCGGACAGCACGGGGTCTGCCGCGTTGGCCTCCTGCTCGTCGGGGAAGTACAGCCGGGTCACGGTGCGGTCGAGCATGCCGCGGGCGAACACCGAGACGTCCAGGTGCGGCGCCTGCCGGCGGCCGTCGCCGAACGGCAGCGGCCCCGGCTTGACCGTGACGATCTCGTAGGAGCCGCCGTCGACGGTGCTGGCGCGGCCGAAGCCGGTGAACCCGCGCTCCGCCCACTCCGCGGAGGCGCCGCGCGGGTCGTCGGAGTGGTCGAACCGTCCGTCGGGGTCGGCCTGCCAGGTCTCGATCATGCCGTCGGGGACGACCGCGCCGGTGCCGTCGTACAGCGTGCCGACGATGCGCACGGCTCCCGGCGTGCCCTCGGGCACCACCAGGTGCCCGTCCTCCCAGGTCAGCCCGATGTGGAGGTAGGGGCCGACCGTCTGGGACGGGGTCACGCCCAGCGGCTCAGACGTCATCGTCGTCCTCCTCCTCGAAGACGCTGGCCTGCGGGCCGCGCAGCACGATGTCGAAGTCGAACGCGAGGGCCCACTCGGCGCGGGTCGCGGACAGGTCGAAGCGGGCGATCATCCGCTCGCGGGCCCGGGGGTCGCGCACCGAGTTGAAGATCGGGTCCTGGCCGAACAGCGGGTCATCCGGGAAGTACATCTGGGTGACCAGGCGCTGGGTGAAGGCCCGCCCGAACAGCGAGAAGTGGATGTGGGCCGGGCGCCACGCGTTGTCGTGGTTCTTCCACGGGTAGGCGCCCGGCTTGACGGTCACGAACTCGTAGCGTCCCTGGGCGTCGGTCATCGCCCGGCCCACCCCGGTGAACCCGGGGTCCAGTGGCGCCGGCCAGTTGTCGCCGGTGTGCCGGTAGCGGCCGCTGGCGTTGGCCTGCCAGATCTCGACCAGGGTGTGCGGCAGCGGCGTCCCGGAGGTGTCGAGGACCCGGCCCTTGACGATGATCCGCTGCCCGAGCGGCTCGACGTCGTGCTGCACGGTGAGGTCGTGGTCGGTCGGCCCGACGAGGGCGTCCCCGAGCAGCGGCCCGGTCACCTCGGTCAGCCGCTGCGGCAGCACCTGCAGCGGCTGCGTCGGGTGCCGCAGCGCGGTGCTGCGGTAGCCGGGGAAGTCCATCGGCGGGTGGACGTCGGTGACCAGCGGGTAGCGGGGCAGGATCAGCTCGCTCATGGGGCAGCCCTCCTCAGGCTCGCAGGACCACGGCCAGGCCCTGGCCGACGCCGATGCAGATGGTGGCCAGGCCCCAGCCGCCGCCGCGGCGGTGCAGCTCGTGCGCGAGCGCGCCGACGACGCGGGCGCCGCTGGCGCCCAGCGGGTGGCCGATCGCGATGGCGCCGCCGTTGACGTTGACGATGGAGGGGTCGAGCTCGGGCCAGGACCGCAGGCAGGCCAGCGACTGGGACGCGAACGCCTCGTTGAGCTCCACGACGTCGAGGTCGGCCCAGGTGATGCCGGCCTGGGCCAGGGCCCGGTTCGCGGCCTCGACCGGGCCGATGCCGAAGACCTGCGGGTCCACCCCCGCCGCGGCGCGGGAGACGACGCGGGCCAGCGGCGCAGGACCGCCGAGGCGGGCGAGGCCCTCGTCGTCGGCGAGGAACAGCGCGGCGGCGCCGTCGTTGAGCGGCGAGGCGTTGCCGGCCGTCACCGTGCCGTCCTTGCGGAACGCCGGCTTGAGGCGGGCGAGTGACTCCATGCTCGCCTCGGGCCGGATGCCCTCGTCGCGGGTGAGGTCACTGCCCTCGACCAGGACCACCTGCGTGTCGTGGACGCCGTTGTCCCACGCCTTCGCGGCGCGCTGGTGCGACTCGACCGCGAACGCGTCCTGCTCCTCACGGCTGATCGAGAACTGGTCGGCCAGCATCTCGGCGCTCTCGCCCAGGGCGACGGTCCACTCCGTGGGCATGGCCGGGTTGACCATCCGCCACCCCAGCGTGGTCGAGTGCAGGGTCTCGGGGCCGGCGGGGTAGCCCTTGGCCGGCTTCAGCAGGACCCACGGGGCACGGCTCATCGACTCGACGCCACCGGCGAGCACCACGTTGGCGTCGCCGGCGGTGATCGCCCGGGAGCCCTGGATCGACCGCCTCCATGCCGGAGCCGCAGAGCCGGTTGACGGTGGCGCCGGGCACGCTGGTCGGCAGCCCGGCGAGCAGCCCGGCCATGCGGGCCACGTTGCGGTTGTCCTCGCCGGCGCCGTTGGCGTTGCCGAGCAGGACGTCGTCGATGTCGGCAGGGTCGAAGCCGGCGGCGGTGTGCCTGGCCACCAGCTCGCGCACGACCGTCGCGGCCAGGTCGTCCGGCCGGATGCCGCTGAGCCCGCCGGCGTACCTGCCGATCGGGGTCCGCACCGCATCGACCACCCACACGTCGCTCATCGCTGGCCCTTCGTCGTCTCGAGGTGCCGCAGCACCGTCAGCTCCTGCTCGGTGGGCGCCGGCGTCGTGCCGAGGTCCGGTGCGACCTGCAGGGCCCAGCCCGTGGCCGCCCTGACCTGCTCCACCGTCACGCCCGGGTGCAGCGCGGTCAGGATGAGCTCACCGCTCTCGTCGGGTCGCAGCACGCCCAGGTCGGTGATGACCCGCTGGGGCCCCTTGCCCCGCAGACCGTACCGCTGCCGGTCGCCCGCGGCGTCGCCGAACCCCACGGAGGTGACGAAGCCGACCCGCTCGACGAACACCCGCGGGCTGTGGCGCACCACGACGATCACCTCACCGCAGGAGGCGGCGATCTCCGGTGCGCCGCCGGCGCCGGGCAGGCGGACCTTGGGGTCGTCGTACGGCCCGATCACCGTGGTGTTGATGTTGGCCCGGCGGTCGATCTGGGCGGCGCCGAGGAAGCCGACCTGGATGCGCCCCGGCTGCAGCCAGTAGCTGAAGATCTCGGGGACCGACACCACCGAGGTGGCGGTCTCGGCGAGCACGCCGTCGCCGATCGACAGCGGCAGGGAGCCGGGCTTGCTGCCCAGGCAGCCGGACTCGTAGACCAGCACGAGGTCGGGGGAGTGGGTCGTGCGGGCGAGGTTGGCCGCGGTCGAGGGCAGCCCGATGCCGACGAAGCAGGACGGGACGCCGTGCAGGGCCCGGGAGGCCTCGACGGTCATCATCTCGTCGGCGGTCCAGGTCCTGTCGCCTGTCGCCTCCGGAGGGAGCTTCCGCTCATGCCGGCACCTCCTGCCCGTGCACGGTGTCGCGCAGCCACTGCTGGAAGGCGGCGCGGTCGCGGCTGACCGCGTCCCAGCGCTGGTAGGCGTCGTTGTCGCGCACGGAGTAGCCCGCGGCGTAGGACGGGGCGGCGCCCCCGGGCGACCTCGGCCACGGCGGTGACCGCCCAGCCGGGCAGGACCACCGCGCCGTACGGCGGGGACAGCTCGTCCACGACCTCCTCGACGGTGACGATCGAGCGGCTGGCCGCCAGCACGGCCTCCTTCTGCACGCCGGTGATGCCCCACAGGCACACGTTGCCGGACCGGTCGGCCTGCTGGGCGTGGATGATCGTGACGTCGGGGTTCAGCGCCGGGACGGCGGCGAGCGTCTCGCCGGTGAAGGGGCAGTCCACGGTGCGGATCGTGTCGGTGACCGTGGGCAGGTCGGTGCCGGTGTAGCCGCGCAGGACGGCGAACGGCAGCCCGCTGGCGCCGGCGACATAGCGCGCCGCCATCCCGGCGTGGCTGTGCTCCTCGATCTCCAGCGGCACCGGCCAGCCGACCTGGATCGCCTCACGGAAGCGGTGCAGCGACCCCACCCCGGGGTTGCCGCCCCAGCTGAAGACCAGCTTGCGGGCGCAGCCGGCTCCGATCAGCTGGTCGTAGACGACGTCGGGGGTCATCCGCACCAGCGTCAGGTCGCGGCGGCCCTGGCGGATGATCTCGTGCCCGGCGGCGAAGGGGATCAGGTGGGTGAACCCCTCCAGGGCGATGGTGTCGCCGTCGTGGACGTGCTCGGCGACCGCGTCGGCCAGGGACAGGTGGCGGGCCATCATCTCTCCGGTTCGTATGGCGAACGGACGTTCATCCAGCGAACATAGCTCGCACCCCGGCGGCGACGCAAGGAGACTGCACCCGCCTGGGCTCGCCGCCGGAGTCGGGCGGAGCGGGCGGAGCGGCCTCGGCGCGGCGTCGCACGCGGGCGGACTGGGGACGGCCTCGGAGAGCCCGGACCCGCCAGGGAGCGGTCAGCCGGTCTCGGTGTTGATCCGCATCAGGTCCACCGGCTCCTGGCCGGGCGCACCCGGCGCGGCGCCGCCGGCGGTCCGGCCGCGGCGGTTGAGCCGCCGCTCCAGCAGGCCGGCCAGCTTGGTCAGGCCGTAGTTGATGACGATGAAGATCACGGCGACGACGAGGAAGGCGGGCACGATGTTCTGCTGGCTGGTGCCGATCTGGTTGGCCTTGTTGAGCAGCTCCTCGTAGGTGATGACGTAGCCGAGGGCCGAGTCCTTGAGCACCACGACGAGCTGGCCGACCAGGGCCGGCAGCATGGCCGTCAGCGCCTGGGGGAGCAGGATCGCGCGCAGCGTCTGGCCCTCGGTGAGCCCCACCGACAGGCCCGCCTCGCGCTGGCCGGCGGGCAGGCCGCCGACCCCGGCCCGCACGAGCTCGGCGATGACCGCGCCGTTGTAGAGCGTCAGGGCGGTGACGACCGCCGCCAGGGAGAGCTGCGACGGCGGGAACACGTTGTTCGTGGAGTACAGCGCGAACGTGAACAGCATCATCAGCAGCACCGGCACGGCACGGAAGAACTCCACGACCACCGAGCACACCCAGCGCAGCGGGCGCGACGTTCGAGAGCCGCCCGGCGCCGAGGAGCAGGCCGAGCACGCCGGCGAGGACGATCGAGATCGCCGCGGCCTTGAGGGTGCCGATCAGGCCGGGGACGATGTACTCGGTCCAGGTCACCGGTTGCGCGAACGGCGACCACTTGGCGCCGGCGAGGTTGCCCTTCTCGCCGAGCTTGACCAGCACCCACGCGAGCACGAGCAGCGACACCGCGCCACCGGCGCCGGCGACGATGCGGTAGCGCCGGAGCGCCCTCGGGCCGGGCGCGTCGAACAGGACGGTCTGCTCGCTCATCGCTTCACCGCCAGGCGCCGGGACAGGCTCGTGACCACGATCCCGACGGGCAGGGTGAGGATCACGAAGCCGAGCGCGATGATCGCGAACGTCGTGTAGAGCACGTCCGGTCGCTGCTCGACCATGTCGGCCATGAGGTAGGACGCCTCGGCCACGCCGATGACCGAGACGACCGTCGTGTTCTTGGTCAGGGCGATGAGCGTGTTGCCCAGCGGCGCGATGGCGCCCCGGAACGCCTGCGGCATCACGACGTGGCGCAGCGTCTGGGTGAACGTCAGCCCGATCGAGCGGGCGGCCTCGGCCTGTCCCGTGGGGACGGTGTTGATGCCGCTGCGCAGCGACTCGCAGACGAACGCGGCGTGGTAGACCGACAGGCCCAGGATCGGCCAGGCGGATGTTGTTGTCGACCAGGAAGGTCGGGGAGTTCGGGTCGGCCAGGCGCAGGCCCAGGTTGATGAACAGGCCGATGTTGCAGAACGCCACGATCAGCGTCAGCGGGGTGTTGCGGAAGACGTTGACGTAGCTGGTGCCGAGGAGCTGCAGGATCCGCACCGGCGAGACCCGCATGATGGCCACCACCGTGCCGATGACCAGGGCGCCGATGGCCGAGAAGAACGTCAGGACGATCGTCATCCGGAAGGCCCCGAGGATGTCGAATTGGGTGAACAGCTCAGCCATCGGCTGCCTTTCGATCGGTTGGACACCGGGTACGCCGCCCGCCCGGGGAAAGCGGGCGGCGTACCGACGCGGTGTCGGTCAGGAGCAGGGTGCGGGCGTGGGCGGGTTGCCGGCGCCGGGCTTGAAGCCGGCCGGGCCGAGGTTCGTCTGCACGAAGTTCTGCCACGAGCCGTCGGCGATCATCTTCTTGAGCGCGTCGGTGACCTTGGTGCACAGCGCGGTGTCGCCCTTCTTCAGGCCGATGCCGTAGTTCTCCTCGGAGAACGTCTTGCCGACGAGCTTGAGCTTGCCCTTGTACGCCGGCTGGCTGGCGTAGCCGGCGAGGATCGTGTTGTCGGTGGTCAGGGCGTCGACGACCTTGGCGTTGAGCGCCTCGACGCACTTGGAGTAGGTGTCGTACTCCTGCAGCTGCACGCCCGGGGTACTTGTCCTTGACCTTGGCGGCGGAGGTGGAGCCCTTGACCGAGCACAGCTTCTTGCCGGTGAGGGTGTCGGGGCCGGTGATGGCGGTCTCGTCCGCGCGGACCAGCAGGTCCTGGCCGGCGATGAAGTACGGGCCGGCGAAGGAGACCTTCTGCTTGCGCTCCGGCGTGATCGAGTAGGTGCCGACGATGTAGTTGACCTGGCCGGTGGAGATCAGCGTCTCGCGCTGAGGGGTCGGCGCCTCGACGAACTGGATGTCGCTGTCCTTGTGGCCGAGCTGGTGGGCGACGTAGCGTGGCGACGTCGACGTCGAAGCCGGTGTACTTCGCGCCCTCCTTCAGGCCCATGCCGGGCTGGTCGAACTTGATGCCGATCTTGAAGGCGCCGCCTCCGGAGCCCCCGCTCGAGCCGCCGCTGCCGCCACAGGCGGCAAGGCCGACCGCGGCCACGACGGCGGTGGCGGCGATGGTCGTTCGACGAAGCTTCATCTTGGGTGTCCTCCTGGGTGGGGTGCTGCGAAGCGCGTACGCCGCGCGGCGTCTGACGTCAGTGGGTGAGGATCTTGCCGAGGAAGTCCTGCGCCCGCGGCGACTGCGGGTTGGTGAAGAACTCCTCGGGGGTGGCCTGCTCGACGATCTGGCCGTCGGCCATGAACACCACCCGGTCGGCGGCCTTGCGGGCGAAGCCCATCTCGTGGGTGACCACGATCATCGTCATGCCGGACTTGGCCAGGCCGATCATGACGTCGAGGACCTCGTTGATCATCTCGGGGTCGAGCGCCGAGGTCGGCTCGTCGAAGAGCATCACCTTGGGCTTCATGGCCAGGGACCGGGCGATCGCCACGCGCTGCTGCTGGCCGCCGGAGAGCTGGGCGGGGTACTTGTCGGCCTGCGCCTGCACCCCGACGCGCTCGAGCAGCTCGTTCGCGAGGCGGTCGGCGTCGGCCTTGCCCAGACCGCGCACCTTGACCGGCCCGAGCGTGATGTTGTCGCGGATGCTCTTGTGCGCGAACAGGTTGAAGGACTGGAAGACCATGCCGACGTCGGCGCGCAGGTGGGCGAGGTCCTTGCCCTCGCGCGGCAGCGGCGTGCCGTCCATGGTGATGGTGCCCGAGTCGATCGTCTCCAGGCGGTTGATCGCCCGGCACAGCGTGGACTTGCCCGAGCCCGAGGGGCCGATCACCACCAGCACCTCGCCCTCACCGATGGTGAGGTCGATGTCCTGCAGGACGTGCAGCTCGCCGAAGTGCTTGTTGACCTTGTCGAGGACGACCAGCGGGCGGCGAGCGGGCGGGCTCGGGGTTTCCGTCATGGGCGACACGGTAGCGGCAGCCACAGGATGTTCACAGCAGCCGGGTGGCCACCGACACCGAACAGCAACGAAAGGGCGGCACCAGCCCGGGGCACCCGCCCGGGCCGGTCAGCCGGCGCGCTCCAGCAGCTCCAGCTGGTCGCGGACCTCGTCCATCATGGCGTGGAAGGAGCCCGACAGCCGGGTGGCGTCGATCCGCTGGGCCATCCGGAAGCGGGCGAGCAGGTCGGCGGCGTCGTCGGTGCCGGTCCGCCGCGCGAGCGTGCTGAACTCGGCCGCCTCCTCGGCCTCGGCGTGGGCGGTCACCGCCAGCTGCAGGGTGCGAAAGCGCGTCGTGAACTCGTGGGAGTCGACGTCGAACTGCTCCAGCTCGCTGATCATGACCAGCGCGCGCTCCTCCTCCTTGTGCCGGTCGGCGACGATGGACGGGCCACTGACGAGGGACGCCCGGGCCGCCGGGTGGACGATCTCCTCCTCGATGACCTCGTGCAGCGCCAGCAGCTGCCGGGCGACGAGGAAGGCCTGCTGCCTGGCCTGCCCCTGCGCTCCCATCACGTGGAAGAAGACGGTCCGGATCTGCTCGTGCTGCGACTTCAGGGCCTCGACGACGCCCTCGACCCCTTGGGCCCGGTTGTTGAACATGCTCACTCCTGTCGTGCGGGGCCCCCAGCCTTCCCCACCCCGGGCCGGCTGTCATCCGGCCGGTCACCGCAGGGGCACGAAGAGGTAGGGCCCGAGCCGCTCGACCTCCCGTGGCGCTCCGGGCGCGCCGGCGCGCAGCCGCAGCAGCCGGCCGCGGACGGGCAGGACCATGACCCCGCCGTCGGCGAGCTGTCGCTCGAGCTCCGCAGGCACCGTGTCGGCCTCCGCCGAGACGAGGATGCGGTCGTACGGCGCCTCCTGGGCGCGGCCCAACAGGCCCGGCTCCGCGACCTCGACGCGGGCCCAGGGCATGCCGGCGGCGGCGACGTTGGTGGCGCCCCACCGCGCCAGTGACGGCTCGAGCTCGACGCCCACCACCGTCCCGCCCGGTCCGACCAGCCGGGCCAGGAGGGCGGTGGTCCAGCCGGAGCCGGCACCCACGTCCAGCACGTGGTGACCGGGACGGACGTCGAGCTGGTCGAGCATGGTGCGGACGGTGGAGGGCTGCGAGCACGTCTGGCCCGCACCGATCGGCAGCGCGAGGTCGACGGCCGCGAAGCGGCGCTGCGACCGCGGCAGGAAGGCGCTGCGGGGCACCGCGGCCATGGCGGCGGCGGTGGCCCCGTGTGGCGGCTCCGGCGGTCACGGCCGGCTTCGTCCGTCAGGCCGACGGGGACGTCGGCGCCGTCAGGACCGTCGCGGACCGGCCGGCGTACGGGACGGCGACGTGGACCCGGAACCCGCCGCCGGCCGCGGTCCCCGGTCGGTGACCGTGCCACCGATGCCGCGCACCCGCTCGCTCATGCCGGACAGCCCGTAGCCCGAGCCGCCCAGCCGGGTGCCTGCCGGTCCGCCGGTGTCCGTGACGGTCAGCTCCACGCCGTCGCCGCGCCAGGCCAGGTGCAGGTCGACGGCGGCGTTGCCCGCGTGCTTGCGGACGTTCGACAGGGCCTCCTGGGCGGCACGGTAGAGCGCCGTTCCGGACTCGAGCGGCAGCTCCACCGGCTCACCCTCGACCGAGAAGGTCACCGGCCCGGCGCTCGCCAGCCGGTGCTCCTCGACGAGGGCCGGGATGTCGGCGACACCCGGTGGCCGAACGCCCCGCAGCGCACCGACAGCGCGGCGCGCCTCGGTGAGCCCGCTGCGCGACAGCCGGTGGGCGCGTCGTACGGCGTCCACGAGGCGCGGGTCGGTGGGTGTCGTGGACGCCAGGAGGGTGGCGCCCTCGAGCTGCAGCGCCAGCCCGGACAGCGTGTGGGCGAGCACGTCGTGGACGTCGCGCGCCAGCCGGGCGCGCTCGGCCTCGGCCACGGCGGTCCGCTCTGCCGCCCGGCTCTCCTCCAGCTCGGCCATCACGTCGCCAGCGCCTCCCGCTGCTGGCGCTCCCGGCGCAGCAGCGTGCCCACCAGGAAGAAGAAGGCGACTCCGGCGTCCGTCGCGATGGTGAGCAGGAGCGTCTCCTCGGCCAGCACCAGCTGCACCCCGTTGTACAGCAGGTGCCCACCAGAGGATCGCCGGTGGCCACCGGCAGCGGCGGGCGCAACGGGGCGAAGGCCGCGACGAGGAACAGGCCGATCACCGGACCGGCCGGATCCAGTGCGTGCATCACCAGCGCCGAGGTGGCCATTCCGGCCAGCAGCGCCATCGAGGCAGCCGGCCACTGAGCGCGCCCGGCGAGGAAGCCGTAGCCGGTGCCGGCGTAGACGGCGGCGGCCACCGCCATCAGCAGGGGGCGGCCGGTGCGCCGAAGCCGACCGGCCCCAGCGCGGCCTCGAGCACCACGACGGCCACCACGGCCAGGCCCAGCGGCACGAGCAGCCGGAAGGGAGAGGGTCCCTCGGCCGGTGACCCCGCGCCGCGGCGTCTGCCGGCGTCGGTGGGAGCGGTCATGGCGTCACCGTGCCAGATCCGCACCCGAAGTGTCAGGGGTCCGTGTGGCTGTCTCCACCCCTGGGTGGAGACGGCTCCGGCTCTCCCTCCGCCCAGGGTCGACGCAGGCGCCTCCCGGTCGCCGGCTGGCGTTCGTCAGCACGGCGCCCGTGCTGGGTGGCATGCTCGCCCTGTCGCTGGTGCTGCTCGCCTGGGCGGCGGCCGTCGCCATCGTCGCGCCAGGACAGGACGCCCCGGCGCCGGACGGGGGGCGGCTGACACCGGTGCCGGTGTCGCACCACCAGAACAGGAGACGACGTGGCGCTGACCGACCCTGGCGACCAGCCGGTGCGGTGCTGGTCGCGGACGACCAGAAGATCGTCCGCGACGGCCTGGCCATGCTGCTCGGCCTGCTGCCGGATCGAGGTCGTCGGCGTCGCGGTCACGGACGAGCCTGCGCCGGATGTCGTCCACGGACGACGTGGTCCTCATGGACCTGCACATGCCGGGGTGCAACGGGGTCGAGGTCACCGACGCGCTGACCACCGCGAGGCGCCCGCGCCCGGTGGTCGTCCTGACCACGTACGCCGACGACGAGTGGGTGTTCGCGGCCCTGCGGGCGGGGCGCGCGGGTTCCTCACCAAGGACGCCGCACGCCGAGGAGATCCGGCACGCGCTGACGACCGTGGCCGCGGGACAGGCGCAGCTCGACCCGTCGGTGCAGCGCCGGCTGCTGGAGGCGCTGGCCTCCGGCTCGGCCGCGTCGCGACCGCTTTGCCGACGTGCCCGCCCGGTTGCCGACGCCGTCCGTGGTGGTGCCCGACGGGCTCACCCCGCGTGAGGTCGAGGTGCTCACGCTCATCGCTGGACGGCCGGTCCAACGCCGAGGTGGCCGCCTCTCTTGTTCGTCTCCGAGGCGACGGTCAAGACCCACGTGAACCACCTGCTGGCCAAGACCGGCAGGCGCGACCGGGCCCAGCTGGTCGCCTACGCGTTCCGCCAGGGCCTCACCGCGCCCTGACGTGCATCGCGCCGGCCCCTGCGCCGTGGTCTCCACCCCGGCGTGGACATCTCCGCGGTCGCGGAACTCCACCCGTGCGCCGACGTGCCGGCGACAGGCCCGGGCCTAGCGTCGTGGCGCGCCCGGGAACCGGCACCCACAAGCGAATCCCCCTGGAGACAACGCATGTCCACCTCACAGCTCGTCCTGAACGCGGCGTTGCTGGCGTTCATCCTCGTCACCAACCTCCGCACCCCGCGCGTCACCGGCCGCCGACTGCTGCTGCCCCTCGTCCTCGTCCGCGTCGCCCGTGCCGCTCTTCCTGCGCGACGTCCCCACGTCCGCGGCGACGGCCCGCTCGAGCTCGCCGGCGCCCTCGCCGGGTCGCCCTCCGCGTGGCCGCCCGCGCCCTGATGCCGTCGCCGCACGCCGCCGCCCTGGACAGCGCGCTCCACTGCTGGGCGCGACCGTGAGCAGGAAGACCGCGTCGGTCTCGGCGTGCACCCCGTGCCGCTCGGGCGGGATGGCCATGACCTCCCCGGCCGACAGCGACCAGCTCCGTTGCCCCGCGTGCAGGCGCACCGTCCCGCAGAGCACTTGCAGGGTCGCGGCCGGCGGCGGGTCGTGCTCAGCCAGGTCGGCGCCGGCGGCCAGGGCCATCACCGTGGCCCGCAGTGTGGCTCCGGCGACGACCGTCCGCGCGGCTCGGCGGGAGTGGTGCGTGCGCGCCTGCTCCAGCAGCGCGGTCGTGACCTCCGGCAGCGACACGACGCCCGCGGGGCTCTCCTGCGGGCCGGGACCGGTGCTCACTGGACCCGCTCCCAGCCACGCCGGGGTGTGCGGCTGCCGAGCTGGTCGTCGCGGCTGCGGTAGACGATGTACGGCCGGGTGAGGTAGCCCAGCGGTGCGCTGAAGACGTGGACGAGCCGGGTGAACGGCCACAGGGCGAACAACGCGAACGCGGCGAGCCCGTGCAGCTGGAACCCGATCGGCGCGGCCGCCATGAGCTCCGGGTGCAGCGAGAAGCGGAAGATCCCGCGGAACCAGACCGAGACCCCCGCGCGGTAGTCGTAGTGGCCGAACACGTTGGCGACCACCGTGTTGACCAGGCCCAGGACGATCACCGTCGCCAGCACGGCGTACATCGCCTTGTCCATGCGGGTGGTGGCCGAGAAGACCGGGCCGACCGTGCGGCGCCGGTAGATGAGAATGGCCATGCCCACGACCGTGCAGATGCCGGCGACGGCGCCGACGCTGACGGCCATGAAGTGGTACAGCCCCTCGGAGACCCCGACGGCAGACGTCCACGACGCCGGGACACCGAGGCCCATGACGTGGCCGAGCAGCACGAACAGGATGCCGAAGTGGAACAGCGGGCTGCCCAGGCGCAGCATGCGGTTCTCGTACAGCTGGGACGACCGGGTCGTCCAGCCGAACTTGTCGTAGCGGTAGCGCCACAGGTGGCCGACGACGAAGACCGTCAGGCAGATGTACGGGACCACCACCCACAGGAAGGTGTCACGGCCGGAGGTCATGGGCGGGTTCCTCTCGCGGAGGGAGCGTAGGTGGGCAGCGGGAGGGACACGGGGCGGCGGGGCTCAGGCATGTACTCCGGCGGCGCGAACGGCGCCAGGCCCACCTGCTCGACCGGCGGCCCCTGGGCGACGAGCGCCGCCACGGCCTCGCGGTCGTCGCCCACCAGGGGCGGCAGGGTGGCGCAGACCGCCCGGACCACGTCGGACCACGGTGAGCCGGTGTCGGTCAGGGCCAGCCGCAACAGCTCCACCCCGGCGCGGTGCTCCAGCAGCAGGTCCCACGCCGCCGCAGGGTCCGCGGTGGCGCCGAACTCCAGCAGCACGGCCAGGTGGTCCGGCAGCTCCCCGTCGTCCAGCTCCATGCCGGCGCCCCGGTAGGTGCTCTTGAACCGCAGCAGGGCGACCCCGCGGTTGCGGGTGTCGCCGTGCACGAACCAGGTCAGGTAGGGGCAGCACCGCTTCTGGTGGTCGAACGTGGCGACGTACGCCTCGGCCACCACCGGCAGGGGCGTCGACGCGAGGTGGTCGAGGAACGTGCCGAGGGGGACGGCCACCGGTCGCGGCAGCTGGTCGGCGGCCTCCCGCAGGAGCGGGACGCGCGCGAGGAGCTCCTCGTCGGGGTAGCCGAGGAGCAGGGAGCCGCTCTGCCAGGCGAGCCGGAGCTGGCGCTCGGGGAGCGAAGGCCGGGTGCGGGACGGGCTCATCGGGGTGCCTCCTCCGCGTCGGCAGGCGGATCGTCGGTCACCTGGGAGCCGTCGCGGGGGAACAGGCCGTCGGGGCGGCCACGGCCGTCCCAGTTCAGCAGGTTGACCCGGCCGCGGGTGGTGCTGACGTCCACGGTGGTGTCGCTGGTCTGCCGGTCCTGGAGCATCCGGAAGTTCTCGACCGCGATGGGGGTGGGTGCCCCGGAGCCCTCCCCGAAGGGGCCCGAACCGCCGACGCCCGGGCCGCCCGCGTAGTCCAGGCTGCACTCGGTGGCCAGCTCCTCCAGGGAGTGCGCCTGCTCCGCGTGCGCCGGGGGGATGACGTAGCGCTCGTCGTACTTGGCGATGGCCAGCAGGCGGTACATGTCCTCGACCTGCGCGCCGGTCATGCCAACCGCCCCGGCGAGGGACTCATCGGCCGGGCGGCTCATGGTGAGCTCGCGCATGTAGGCGCGCATGGCGGCCAGCCGGCGCAGGACCGCGTCCACCGGTGCGGTGTCACCGGCGGTGAACAGCTCGGCGAGGTACTCCACCGGGATGCGCAGGGCGTCGATGGCGGCGAAGAGCGTCCCGCCGTCCTCGGCGTCGTGGCCGGTGTCGCGGACGATGTCGACGACGGGCGACAGCGGCGGGATGTACCAGACCATCGGCATGGTGCGGTACTCCGGGTGCAGCGGCAGGGCGACCTTGAACGTGTTGACCAACGCCCACACCGGTGAGCGCTGCGCCGCCTGGACCCAGTCACGCGGTATGCCGGCCAGCTCCGCCTCCCGCATCACGGTGGGGTCGAAGGGGTCGAGGAAGACGCTGCGCTGGGCCTCGTAGAGGTCGTGGTCCTCCGGCGTCGAGGCGGCCTCCAGCACCCGGTCCGCGTCGTACAGCATGAGGCCGATGTAGCGCAGCCGGCCGACGCACGTCTCCGCGCACACGGTCGGCAGCCCCACCTCGACCCGGGGGAAGCAGAACGTGCACTTCTCGGCCTTACCGGTCCGGTGGTTGAAGTAGACCTTCTTGTACGGGCAACCCGAGACGCACATGCGCCATCCGCGGCACCGGTCCTGGTCCACCAGGACGATGCCGTCCTCCTCGCGCTTGTAGATCGCCCCCGACGGGCACGACGCCGCGCAGGAGGGGTTGAGGCAGTGCTCGCAGATGCGGGGCAGGTAGAACATGAACGTCTGCTGGAACTCGAACGTCACCTTGTCGGCGATGTTCTTGAGCAGGACGTCCTTGGCGCCGTGCTCGATGGACCCGCCGAGGTCGTCGTCCCAGTTGGCGCTCCAGGTGATCTTCATGTCGTTGCCGGAGATCAGCGACTTCGGGCGCGCCACGGGCGTGTGCTCCTGCACGGGCGCGTCGGTGAGCGTGCTGTAGTCGTAGGTCCACGGCTCGTAGTAGTCCTGGATGGAGGGCAGCTTGGGGTTGGAGAAGATGTGCAGCAGCTTGTTCACCCGGCCGCCGCCCTTGAGGGTGAGGTTGCCCCGGCGGTTCAGGGCCCAGCCGCCCTTCCAGGTCTCCTGGTCCTCGTAGCGGCGCGGATAGCCCTGTCCGGGGCGGGTTTCCACGTTGTTGAACCACACGTACTCGGTGCCGGCGCGGTTGGTCCACGCCTGCTTGCAGGTCACCGAGCAGGTGTGGCACCCGATGCACTTGTCGAGGTTCATCACCATCGCCATCTGGGCCATCACACGCATCAGTACTGGACCTCCTGGGAGCGGCGTCGGATGACGGTGACCTCGTCGCGTTGGTTGCCGGTCGGGCCGAGGTAGTTGAAGGCGTACGACAGCTGGGCGTAGCCGCCGATCAGGTGGCTGGGCTTGATCATCAGCCGGGTGAGGGAGTTGTGGATGCCGCCGCGCCGGCCCGACGTCTCCGCGATCGGGACGTCGATCAGCCGGTCTTGCGCGTGGTGCATGTAGACCGTGCCCTCCGGCATCCGGTGGCTGACGATGGCCCGGGCGACGACCACGCCGTTGCGGTTGACCGCCTCCACCCAGTCGTTGTCGCCGATGCCGACCTTGGCGGCGTCCTCCTTGCTGATCCAGATGGTCTGCCCGCCGCGGGAGAGGGAGAGCATGAACAGGTTGTCCTGGTACTCGGAGTGGATGGACCACTTGCTGTGCGGCGTCAGGTAGCGAACGGTGACCCCGAGCGCGCCGGTGTCGCCGATCGCCGGCTCCCCGAACAGCGCCTGCATGTTGAGCGGTGGCCGGTAGACCGGCAGGCCCTCGCCGAGCTCGGTCATCCAGTCGTGGTCGAGGTAGAAGTGCATCCGCCCGGTCAGGGTGTGCCAGGGCTTGAGCCGCTCGACGTTGATGGTGAACGGGGAGTAGCGCCGCCCGCCGGACTCGGACCCCGACCACTCCGGTGAGGTGATGACAGGCACGGGCGCACCCTGGGTGTCGGCGAAGGTGATCCTTTTGCCCTCGTGCTCGGCGGCGAGGTCGGCCAGCCGGACCCCGGTGCGGGCCTCGAGCGTGGTGAAGCCCTGGGTGGCGAGGTGGCCGTTGGTGGTGCCGGACAGGGCGAGGATCGCCTGGCAGCCGTCGACGTCGCGGGCCAGGGACGGGCGGCCGTCGGCGACGCCACCGCGCACCACGCCGTTGAGGTGGCGCAGGCGTTCGACCTCCTCGCCCAGCTCGAAGGTCACGCCCTTGGTCGTGGCGCCGAGCGTGTCCATCAGCGGCCCGAGCGCCGCCATCTTGGCCCCGGTGGCGGCGTAGTCGCGCTCGACGACGACGAACCTGGGCATCGTGACGCCCGGCACGGGCTCGCACTCGCCGGCCTTCCAGTCGGCGACCACGCCGTGCGGAGTGGCGAGCGCGTCGGGGGTGTCGTGCGTCAGCGGGACGGCGACGACGTCCTGGCGCACGCCGAGGTGGGTCGCGGCGAGCTCGCTGAAGCGCCGGCTGATGGTCATGAAGGCGTCCCAGTCCGTTCGGGTCTGCCACGGCGGGCTGATCGCGGGGTTGAACGAGTGCACGAAGGGATGCATGTCGGTGGTGTTGAGGTCGTGCTTCTCGTACCACGTCGCGGCCGGCAGGACGACGTCGGAGAAGATGGTGGTGCTGGTCATCCGGAAGTCCAGCGTGAGCAGCAGGTCGAGCTTGCCGGTCGGGGCCTCCTCGTGCCACACCACGTCCCGCGGGCGCAGGGCCTCCGGGGTCTCGGTGGCCCGCACCGAGGAGTCGGTGCCGAGCAGGTGCTTGAGGAAGTACTCGTTGCCCTTGGCGGACGACCCGAGCAGGTTGGCCCGCCAGATGGACAGGACCCGGGGGAAGTTCTCGGGCGCGTCCGGGTCCTCGCTGGCGAAGCGGAGCCTGCCGGACCTCAGCTCGTCGACGACATGCTCACCGACCGGCCGGCCCGCGGCCCGGGCGTCGTCGGCCAGGTCCAGGGGGTTGCGGTCGAACGTCGGGTAGGACGGCATCCAGCCCAGGCGCGCGGACTGCGCGATGACATCGGCCGTCGTCCTGCCGGCCAGCTGACCGCCGGCGGTCGCGGAGGCCAGGGTGTCCGCACCGAAGGCGTCGTAGCGGAACTGGTCGGTGTGGAGGTACCAGTAGGCGGTCTGGATCATGTTGCGCGGCGGCCTGGCCCAGTCCAGGGCGTTCGCGAGCTGGGTGTAGCCGGTGAGCGGACGCACCTTCTCCTGACCCACGTAGTGCGCCCAGCCGCCGCCGTTGACCCCCTGGCAGCCGGTCAGGTTGGTCAGGGTGAGGAAGGCGCGGTAGATCGTGTCGGAGTGGAACCAGTGGTTGGTCCCGGCTCCCATGATGATCATCGAGCGCCCCTGCGACTCCTCCGCGTTGGCCGCGAACTCGCGACCGACGCGTGCGGCCGCCTGGGCCGGGACGCCGGTGATCGCTTCCTGCCAGGCGGGGGTGTAGGGCTCGTCCGCGTCGTCGTACCCGGTGGGCCAGACGCCGGGCAGCCCGTCGCGGGCGACGCCGTACTGCGCCAGCAGCAGGTCGAACACGGTGGTGACCAGGTGGCCGTTGACCCGGCGGACCGGCACGCCACGCTCGAGGAGCGCTGCGGCGCCTGAGGGTTCGTCGAACCGGGGCAGGTGCACCGGGACGGGGGCCTCGCCGCCGGCGGCGCTGAGCAGCGGCACGACGTCGCCGAGGTCGAGATTCCACCGGCCGACGCCCTCGTCGCCGAAGCGGTGCCCGAGCGAGCCGTTGGGCACCACGGGCTCCCCTGAGCGTGAATCGAGCAGCACGGTCTTGAAGGCGGCGTTCTCGCTCGCGGCCACCTCACCGTCGAGGTCCTCCGCGGTGAGGAACTTGCCCGGCACGTAACCGTGCTGGTCGGCAGGGGCGGGGTCGAGGCGCACCAGGAACGGCAGGTCCGTGTAGCGGGAGACGTAGTCGCTGAAGTACGGCACCTGCCGCTTGATGAAGAACTCCGTGAGGATGACGTGCCCCATGGCCATGGCCAGGGCGGCGTCGGTGCCGGGACGGGCGGGCAGCCACTCGTCGGCGAACTTGACGTTGTCGGCGTAGTCGGGCGCGACGGCGATGACCTTCTGGCCGCGGTAGCGCGCCTCGGTCATCCAGTGCGCGTCGGGGGTGCGGGTGACCGGCAGGTTGGAGCCCCACATGATGAGGTAGCCGGCATCCCACCAGTCGCCCGACTCCGGCACGTCGGTCTGGTCCCCGAACACCTGCGGCGAGGCGACCGGCAGGTCGGCGTACCAGTCGTAGAAGCTCAGCATCGAGCCGCCGATGAGGTTCACGAACCGGGCTCCGGCGGCGTGCGAGACCATCGACATCGCCGGGATCGGGGAGAAGCCGGCGACCCGGTCCGGGCCCCAGCGCTTGATGGTGTGCACGTGGGCGGCGGCGACCATCTCGGTGGCCTCCTCCCAGCTGGCCCGCACGAGGCCACCCTTGCCGCGGGCGGCCTTGTAGCGACGGGACCGCTCGGGGTCGCCGGTCACGTCGGCCCACGCCAGGACCGGGTCACCCAGCCGCGCCTTGGCCTCGCGGTACATGTCCAGGAGGACGCCCCGCACGTACGGGTAGCGCACCCGGGTGGGGGAGTAGGTGTACCAGGAGAAGGCGGCACCTCGGGGGCAGCCGCGGGGCTCGTACTCCGGGCGGTCCGGGCCGACCGAGGGGTAGTCCGTCTGCTGGGACTCCCACGTGATGATGCCGTCCTTGACGTAGACCTTCCAGGAGCAGGAGCCGGTGCAGTTGACGCCGTGGGTGGACCGGACGACCTTGTCGTGCGCCCACCGGTCCCGGTAGAACGCGTCTGCCTCGCGACCGCCGGACCGGTGCATCGTGCGCTGGTCGGCCGAGATCTCCGCGCGGGTGAAGAACCGGCGGGTGGACACCAGCGCCTGGGTCAGCGGGTCGTCCAGCTGGGGTGTGCCCGATCCGGTCCGTGGTGTGGTGCTCGTCAACGAGGGGTCCTTCCCGAGGGTGCGTCTGCGGCGCGGCCGGGCCGTGCCCGTGGTGGTGGTCGTGCTGCTCCTCGTTGAGGACGGCGATCTGCCGGCAGCCGCAGTGCCCACCCATCAGCCGGTGCTCGCCTCCGGCGTGCGCGGCGCCGGCTGGGCCGCGGACGGCGCTCCGCCGGCATCGCGGCGGGTACCGCTGCGCACGACGGTCACGGTCAGCACCAGGGTCGCGGCGGACACGACGGCCAGCAGCGCCAGGCCGCTCCCGTAGGAGCCCGTGCGACCGTGCACGTAGCCCATCACCAGCGGCGGGACGAAACCGCCGAGACCACCGGCGGCCCCCACCAGGCCGGTGACCGAGCCGACCTTGGCGGGCGGTGCCACCTGGGCCAGGAGCGCGAACGTCGCGCCGCTGCCGGCGCCGAGGGCTGCGGCCATGGCCAGGAACGCGATGGTGCCCAGCGGCATCAACGGCGGGGTGAACGCCTGGACCGCCGCACCGAGGGTCACGGTCGTGAAGGACCCCGTGAGCACCGGGACGGGCCCCACGCGGTCGGAGAGCCAGCCACCGACCGGGCGCATGAGCACCGCGAGCACGACGAAGCCGGCCATCCGGTTGGCGGCGTCGGCCTGCTCGAGGCCATAGGCGGTCCGGAGGTAGGCGGGGAGGTAGACGGAGAAGGCGACATAGCCGCCGAAGGCCACGGCGTACAGCAGACAGGCCTGCCAGGTGATCGGCAGCCGGGCTGCCGCGGCGAGGCGCCGTACCAGCGACTCGGTGGGCACGGCGCGGCCGGGGGCATCGCGCAGCACGATGGCGGCGACGAGCGCGTAGGCGCCCAACGCCGCAGCCGTGATGAGGAAGGGGGTGGCCGAGCCGCCGGCCCTGACGAGCCTGACCGTGGTCAGCGCGCTGATCGCGGTGCCACCCATGCCGGCACCGAAGATGCCGATCGCGAGGCCCCGCCGCTCAGGGGGGAACCACGCGCTGACGAACGGCACACCGACCGCGAAGGCGGTGCCGCCGATGCCCAGGAAGAAGCCGCCCACGAGCAGGGCGGGAAGGGACCGCTGCCCGGCCAGGCCGAGGAACAGGACCGGGAGGATGGTCACCGCGGAGACCACGGGGAACATCACCCGGCCACCGAACCGGTCGGTCAGGGCGCCCACCGGGATCCGGCCGAGCGAGCCGACGATCACCGGCACCGCGACGAGCAGGGCCTGCTGGGAGCCCGACAGGGCCAGCACGTCCTTGAACCGTGGCCCCAACGGGCTGAGCAGCGCCCAGGCCCAGAAGTCGATGGCAAACCCCACCGTCGCGAGGGCCAGCATGAGCCCTGGTCGGCCCCGGGGCGATCGGCTGGGGTCGTGGGTCGAGCGGGATGTGCTCATGCCCGCCTCCTGTGTGCGCGCAGACGAGCTGCGCTCCGGTGGTGCCGGTTCGTTCCTACAGCAGCCGACGGGGCGGCCGCACCGGAATGGCCGAACGTGGTCAGGGCGCCGTAGGGACGAGCCGGACCGAGCAGGCTGCGTGCCGCTGGCAGTACGCCGCGACGGACGTCCCCGACTCGGGCCGGTCGTCGCCGATGACGAGGACGGTCGCGCGCCGGCTGCGTTCCACGAGCTTGCGCCCGGGACTGCCGCTGACGACCTCGAAGGTGCAGCGCAGCCGCGGGTGCCCGCGCAGGGCGGTCAGCGCGGCCTGGAACGTCGCCGCGTCCGCCTCGGTGCGCGCCTCCGCGTCGAGGTCCGCGCTCACGACCTGCACGAAGCGGACGGCACGGTGGCGCGTCACCGCCTCGTGGACGGCGGCACGGGCCACGGGCAACGCCGACCCGTCGTTGACGATCCCGGCGATCACCTCACCGGCCGCTTTGCGACCGGCCGTCAGCTGCTCGGTCGTGAGTGTGGTCATGCCCGAAGGGTCGTCGCCGTGCACATCCCCCGCACAGGGTAGAACGTCCCGGTCGGGCACGTCTCGTGCGGCGGGGACGTTCGGCACTGACCGTCGTCGCGGCGCCGCCATACCGTCCCGAGGGTGCACCGCGAGGGTGCCGTTCCGAGGAGGATGTGATGCGTGCAGTCGTGTACCACGGTCCGGGGGAGAAGGCCTGGGAGGAGGTGCCTCGCCCGGTGGTCTCCGCCGACACCGATGCGATCGTCAGGGTCGACGCGGTGACGATCTGCGGGACGGACCTGCACATCCTCAAGGGCGACGTGCCGGCGGTGACGGACGGCCGGATCCTCGGCCACGAGGCCGTCGGCACCGTCGAGGAGGTCGGGGCGGGGGTCAAGAACGTCAAGGCCGGAGACCATGTCCTCCTCTCGTGCATCACCGCCTGCGGCTCGTGCCGGTTCTGCCGCGAGGGCCGGTACGGGCAGTGCCTGGGCGGTGGCGGCTGGATCCTGGGCCACCTCATCGACGGCACGCAGGCCGAGTACGTGCGGGTGCCGTTCGCGGACACCTCCACCTACCCGGTGCCCGCCGGTGTCAGCGACGAGGAGGTGCTCATGCTGGCCGACATCGGGCCGACGGGCTACGAGGTCGGGGTCCTCAACGGCGCCGTGCGTCCCGGCGACGTGGTCGTGGTGGTGGGCGCCGGGCCGATCGGCCTGTCGGCGATCATGCTCGCGCGGCTGTTCAGCCCGGCCCACATCGTGGCGGTGGACCTGGCCGACTCCCGGCTCGAGGCCGCCAAGCGCTTCGGCGCCGACACCGTCGTGCACGCCGGGCGCGAGGACGCGCTCGCCGTCGTGCGCCACCTCACCGACGGCCTGGGGGCCGACGTCGCGATCGAGGCGGTGGGCGTCCCCGCGACGTTCGAGCAGTGCACGACGCTGGTGCGGCCCTGCGGGCGGGTGGCCAACGTGGGCGTCCACGGTGAGCCGGCCACCCTGCACCTGGAGGACCTGTGGATCAAGGACGTCACGATCACCACGGGACTGGTCGACACCTTCTCGACACCGACCCTGCTCAAGCTCGTCACGAGCCACCAGGTGGACGTCGGCCGGTTCGTCACCCACCGGTTCCCCATGGCCGAGTTCATCCAGGCGTACGACGTGTTCTCGCGCGCCGGTGAGACCGGCGCCCTGAAGGTCGTCCTGACCCGCAGCTGACCGCGCGGACGACCGGCGCACCCGTGACGGTGCGCCGGTCGTCGGGGGAGCCCGCTCCTCGCGTCTGGGGTGCCCGCTCCTCGGGGGTGCTCCTCGGTCGTGCTCCTCACTGGCGCCTCGTCAGTGGTGCCCGGACTCGATGATCTCGCGGCCGGTGATCTCCTCGGGGCGGATCCGGACCCAGAACGTGTTGGCGTCCAACGGGACCCACGGTTTGGTGGCGAGGTCGTCGAGGCGCTGCCGGTCCTCCGCCTCGTAGACGATCATCGCGCTGCCGTGGACCAGGACGCTCCACCCGGTCGCGAGGGCGGTGTCGTGGCCGTCCACCTCGAACGCCACCCGCCCCGCGTCGGCCGCGGTCTGGAGCTTGGACCCCCAGCTGGTGCGGAACGCGACGTCCATCCCGTCCACGACGTGGTTCACCGGCAGGATCGCGACCTCCCCGTCGCGCAGGAAGCCGACCCGCCCCACGGGGGCGTCGTGCAGCCGCTGGAGGCACTCCTCGAAGCCCAGGACCCGTAGGCCCCGGCGATCCGTGGCAGCCGGGTCCACCGTGTCGGCGCCGCTGGTGTCGGTCATCGGGCTCTCCTTCGTGTCAGCCGTGGTCGTGCCGGGGACGGACGACGGCCACCGGGCAGTGGGCGTGCTGCATCACGCTGTGGCTGACCGAGCCGAGCAGCAGACCGCGGAAGCCACCGCGGCCGCGGCTGCCCACGACGACCAGCTCGGCGCCGGCGGACTCGCCGATGAGGGCCTCGGCCGGCAGCGACCGGACGACGTGCTGGCGCACGTCCACGTCCGGGTACTTCTCCCGCCACCCGGCGAGGGACTCCGACACCAGCGCCCGCTGCTCCTGGCCCATCCGCTCCCACTGCTCCTCGGACGAGGTCGTGGCGATGACGCCCTCGACGAACTCCATCCACCAGGCGTGGACGACGGTGAGGCCCAGCCCTCGCAGGGAGGCCTGCGCGAAGGCGTACTCGATGGCGCGCTCCGAGGTCGCCGAGCCGTCGATGCCCACCACCACCCGCGGCACGGAGGGGCCCGGCTGGGGCAGCTCGCGGACCACGACGACGGGGCACCGTGCGTGCATCGCCACCTGCAGCGACACCGACCCCAGCAGCGCCCCGCGCACCGCTCCGCGCCCCCGGGCCCCCAGGACGAGGGTGTCGGCCGTGCCGGACAGCTCGACGAGCGCGGGCGCCGGGTAGCCGGTGTCCGCCTCGGCGGTCACCCGCACCGAGGGGGCCAGACTGCGCACCCGCGCCAGGCCGGCCTCGAGCAGCTCGTCGTCCACCGACGTCGCGTCCGGGGAGACGGTCGGGCGCGGCATCATGGAGTTGTCCACCCCGAAGGCGTGCAGCAGGTGCAGGGGCAGCTTGCGCCGTCCCGCCTCGTCGATCGCCCAGTCAAGGGCCGCGTCACTGGACGCAGACCCGTCGACGGCGACGACGATGCTGTTCCCGGGAAGGGTGCTCATGGTTGTTCTCCCTTGTCCTCCAGCCGAACCCGCGGCACGCCGGTACGTCGCCACCGCCCTGTGGCAGCCCAGCGTCCCTCCCTGGAGGGACTGACGACAGGGCACTTGGTCCCCGCTGCGCTCCTCTCCTGCTCCGTGCCGGGACCTCTGGCCCTGACCGGGAACGCACGGACCGCCCACGGTGGCGGGATGCAGGAGGTCCCGGCCGGGTACGACGTCCTCGCCGCCGACGGCGCCGTGCTGCAGGTGCGCGTGGTCGGCCCGGACGACCTCCCCGCCCTCCGGGAGCTGTTCGTGCGCCTGTCCGCCCGTACGGCGTACCAGCGGTTCCTGTCCGCGTCCCAGGTCGCCGGCGAGGAGTACGTGGAGAGCCTGGGCGACCCCGAGCGGACGCTCGACGCGGTCCTCGCCGTCCGCCAGGGGGCTGTCGTCGGCGTGGGGTCCAGCCACGAGGTGGGCGGGTCGACGGCCGAGGTGGCCCTCGTGATCGACGACGGGTCCCAGGGGCACGGCCTGGGCACGCTGATGCTGGAGGACCTGGTCGCCCGAGCACGGGCCCGGGGCCTGCACGAGCTGGTGGCGCTGGTGCTGTGCCGCAACGTCCAGATGCTCCAGGTCTTCCACGACCTGGGCCTGCCGCTGCGGACCGAGCGGGACGGCGACACGCTGAGCGTCACCGTGGACCTGGAGGAGACCCCCGCCCTCGAGGCGGCCCTGGCCGTCAGGGAGGCCGCGGCTGCCGCGGCGTCAATGGAGCGGCTGCTGCGGCCGAAGTCGGTGGTCGTGCTGGGTTCCTCCGGTCACCGCAGCGACGTCGCCCAGCAGCTGCTGCGGCGCCTGCGCCGGTCCGGCTCCGGGAGGACGGTGCGGGCGGTCAACCGGTTCGGACCGAGCCAGCCGCTCGCGCCGGCACGGGAGGACGCCGGTGCTGTGGTGGGACCCGCCGACCTGGCGGTGGTTGCCGTGGCGCCGGGCGAGGAGATGGCCGCCGCCCGCAGCTGCGTGGTTGCCGGGGCCGGTGCCCTCGCCGTGCTCGGCACCCCGCCCGCGGCCCGGATGTCCGGTGCGGCCCGGACCGCCGGTGCCGCCGCTGCCGAGGCGGACGTCGCCGCGCTGCGCCGCCTCGGCCGGGACGCCGGCATCCGGGTGCTGGGGCCCGGCAGCCTCGGTCTGGTCACCACCGACCCGGCCACCGGCGTGGACCTGGCCCTGCTGCGCCGGCAGGGCCGCGCCGGCGCAGTGGGGCTGGTCAGCGACTCGGCGCCCATCACGGCGGCCGTGCTCGCGGCGCTGCACTCGCGGGGGATGGGCGTCTCCACCCTCGTGGACACGGGGCTCGGTGCCGACGTCGGGCCGTGCGACCTGCTGGCGTGCGCGCAGGCCGACCCCCGCACCGCGGTGGCGGCGCTCTGCCTGCACGCCGTCACCGACATCGCGGCGCTCACCCGCGCCGTGCGAGCTGCGTCGCTGCCGGTGCTCCTGCTCGCCGGTGCCGGCCTCGACGGGGACGGTGGCCTCGGCGGGGACGGGGCCGTCCGGGACACGGTGGGCGGCGACGGGCTCGACGCGTGGTGCCGCGCCACCGGCGTGACCCGGGTCGGGTCGCCGCAGGAGCTGGCGGACACGGCCGCCCTCCTGGTCGGACAACCCGGGCCCCGGGGCCGGCGCGTCGCGGTCCTCGGCAACGTCCGCGACGCGGGCGAGCGCGCGCGACGACGGTGCAACGAGTGCGGCCTGCTACCCCCCGACCTCACGCAGCACACGGACGCGCGACTGCGGCTGCTGCTGCCGGCAGCGGCCACGGTCACCGGTGTCGTCGACGCCACGAGGCCGGCGAGCCCCGAACAGCTCCGGCTCGCCCTGGGGACGTTGGCGGAGGACCCGGGGGTCGACGCCGTGGTGGTGCTCCTCGAGCCGCGGTTCCACCTCGGCCCCGCGGCGATCCAGGCCCTGCTGGAGCAGGCCTCCGCGGAATTCCGACGCATCACGTTCATCTCGGGACACCCTCTTGGCGCCGGCCGATCGGCGCGCACCGTCCCCTTCGCGGATGGTCCCGAGGCGGCCGTGACCGCGCTGGCGCACGTCGTGGTGCGCTGGCTCCGGCCTTCCCCGGCGTCGAGGCAGCCGACCCACCTCCCGCGCCCGGCGATGCACCGCCTGGCCGGCCTGGTGGTCGCCGAGGCGATGCAGGACCGTCCCACCGGAGGCTGGCTGTCGCGCCGGGACGCCGACGAGGTCCTGCGCGCCTACGGCGTCGAGGTGGTGCCGACCGTCGGGGCGGACGGCCCCGAGACGGCCGCGGACGCCTCCGCGGTGCTCTCGTTCCCTGTCGTGCTCACGGCGTACGGCCATGGCGGACATGGCGGCGCGCCACCCCCGCAGGCCGCGGCGGTGGCGACCCGGCTGCGGTCGCCGGCGGAGGTGCGCTCAGCCGTGCGGGAGCTGCGCGACCGGCTGGGCGAGGACGTCCACGACTTCGGCCTGCAGCCACAGCTGCACCAGGGCCCGTCGCTGGCCGTGCTGGGCGGCAGGGGCACCGGCTGGGGACCGGTGGTGGGACTCGTCCCGACCGAGGAGACCGGCCGCCACCCGCGGGACGGCACGCGAGCCCACGGGGGGCCACAGGACCTGCCCGACGCCCGCTGGCCGCGGTGGGCGCTCGCGCCGCTGGACGGGGCAGAGGCGACCGCCCTCGTGCGGGAGGTGCGGATGGCGCACGGGCGGGCGGGCCCGGTGCTGTGGCCCGCCGCCGCCCTCGAGGCGCTCACGGCCGTCCTCGTGCGCGTGTCGATGCTGGTGCACGATCTCGGGGAGGTCGCCGAGGTGGAGCTGCGTCCCGTCGTCCTCGACGGTGACCACGCGCAGGTGGCCGCCGCCCGGGTCCGTCTCGACCCCCCGCGGTCCCGTGACCACCCGCCGCTGCTGCGCCGGCTGCCCGGCTGAGACCGGTCCCCTCACCCCCCCGATGGGCCACTGACGGCGGAGGTGGTTGTGCTTAGCATGGGCACCATGACGCGGCAACCCGCAGATCCCGGGCCAGGGCAGTCCTGGCCCGCCACCAGCGGCCTCCAGCTTGAGGACCTGCTCGACGAGCTGCGTGAGCGCGCCTCGGCGGCGCGCCGGTCCCAGGAACACCTGGGCTCCCTGCTGGACGCGGTGGTCGCCGTCAGCGCGGACCTGGAGCTGTCGGAGGTGCTCGGCAGAATCGTGCAGTCCGCTCGCACCCTGGTCGACGCGAGGTACGGCGCGCTCGGCGTCCTCGCTCCGGAGGGCGAGCACCTGGTGGAGTTCATCACCCGTGGCGTCAGCGACGAGGCGCGGGCGCAGATCGGCGACCTGCCGCGCGGGCACGGCGTCCTTGGCCTGCTGATCCGCGACCCCCAATCGCGCCGCATGCGCGACATCAGTGAGCACCAGGACAGCTTCGGCTTTCCCGGCAACCACCCGCCGATGCACAGCTTCCTCGGGACTCCCGTGCGGATCCGCGACGAGGTCTTCGGCAATCTCTACATGGCCGAGAAGCAGGGTGCCGACGAGTTCACCGCCGAGGACGAGGCCATGCTGGTCGCGCTGGCCGCAGCGGCCGGCGTCGCGATCGACAACGCCCGTCTCTATGACCGTAGCCAGCAGCAGCGCCGATGGTCCGAGGCGGTCAGCGAGTTGACCCAGACCCTGCTCGAGCGCGCGGACGAGGACGCCGCCCTGGACCTCATGGCGGCCCAGGCGGGCCGGCTGACCGGTGCCGCGACGACGATCGTGGCGCTGTACGACCCCTCGGACCGGCTGGTCGTGCGGTCGGTCTACTCCACCGCGACCCCCAGCACCGCCGAGCCGCCTCCGGAGGTGAGCGTGGGCACGGAGCTGGAGGGCGCCTCGTGGGAGAGCGTCCGCGATGCCCGGCAGCCGTTGCTGCTGGTGTCGCCGCAGGGCGAGCCGGTCAGCCACGCCCTGGCCCTTGACGTGCGCCGGCTGGGCGGCATGACACCGCACGGCGCCACCGCGCTGGTGCCGCTCGCCCTCGGCAGCGGCAACCTAGGCGTGCTCGCGCTCGCCTGGACGGCCGACATGGAGCCGATCGCCACGGACGTCACGGCGCCGTTGACCGATTTCGCCCAGCAGGCGGGGCTGGCGCTGATTGCCGCCCGGGCGCAACGGGACCGTTCCCGGATGGCGCTGCTGGAGGACCGCGACCGGATCGCCCGGGACATGCATGACCACGTCATCCAGCGCCTCTTCGCCACCGGGCTCTCGCTGCAGTCGGCCGCGCGGCTGGCGCAGCACCCGACCGTGCGGGTCCGGCTGGACGACGCGGTCGACGACCTGGACAGCGCCATCAAGGACATCCGGCACACGATCTTCGAGCTGCACCGTCCGCTGCCGGCCGGCGACCTGAGCTCCGAGGTCGAGTTCCTCGTGGACTCCTTCGCCGAGACCCTCGGGTTCGCCCCCGAGCTGGTGATCCAGGGCCGGCTCACCGGACTGTCGCCGTCGCTCGAGGCGGACGTCATTGCTGTGGTGCGCGAGGGCCTGGCGAACGTGGCGCGGCACGCCCAGGCCAGCGCGGTGTCCGTGAAGGTGGTCGCCGGCCCGGAGCTGTCGGTGGAGATCACCGACGACGGCGTGGGCATCGAGTCCGGCAGCGCCCGTAGCGGGCTGGTCAACCTCGGCGCCCGGGCCAGCGCGAGGTCGGGCACGTTCGAGCTGCGTCGGCGGGAGCCCCGCGGTACCTGCCTGATGTGGCGTGCCGAGCGCGAAAGGGCATGAGGGCGTGCGCGGCGGGGACCTTCGGCCCTGACACGAGGCGCGGGTCACCGGCACGCTCAGGGCGCCGGCCGGTGGCCGGCGGTCCCTTGTGCCTGCCGCGGCCCGTTTCCAGGAGGGAGACCGGATGCTTGCGCGCGAGATCATGACCAGCCCGGCCCACAGCGTCCGCGAGGACGCGTCCACCCAGATGGCGATGATGCTGCTGGCACGCGCCCACCTCACCAGCCTGCCGGTGGTGGACGCCGACGGAGGGCTCGTCGGGGTGATCAGCGAGGCTGACGTCCTGCGCACCGCGCTGGAGCCGGATCCCAGGGCGCACCTGCGGCCGGCCGGCCACGGGGCTGACCTGCCGCGCACCGTGGGCGAGGTGATGACCCCGCACCCGCACACGGCCCGGGAGGAGACCGACGTCGCCGAGCTGGCGCGCACCTTCTCCCAGCAGTCATGGAAGAGCCTGCCTGTGGTCCGCGACGGGCGCCTCGTCGGTGTCGTGAGCCGCAGCGACGTCGTGCGCGCCCTGACCCGGCCTGACGAGGAGATCCGGCACGACGTCAGCCGTGCCTTCGCCCGCGACGGCCTGCCGGGCTGGCAGGCCACCGTGGCCGGCGGCGTCGTGGAGATCAGCGGTGCCAGGACACCGCGAGAGCGGGACCTGTCGACCTCCCTCGCCGCCGCGGTGACCGGGGTCCGGCGGGTCGAGCATGCCGACGCTCCCTGAACGGGCGCACGTCGAAGGAGACCGTTCTCAGACAACGGTCCCCGAGCCGCACCGGCGGCCCCGCTGCTCCCCGGTGCGGCTGGTTCCAGGTGTGGTTCTCGTTGCTCGGCTCCACTGTCCCGCCGGCGCCGTTCCTGCTCGTCGTGGGGCTGATGACGGTGTGCTACCTGGCGCTGATCGAGGTCGGCAAGCGGCTGTTCTCCGCCGAGCGTCCCGCGGTCGTCCCCGTCGTATGCCGTCGTGGCTGCACCCACCGGGTGCACCGGCGTGCTGCCCGCTTCAGCCACCGGGGACCGTTGGCACACCCGCCGTCGGGGTGACTCGGCCCGCGGGGGACCTTCGCCCCTGTGGGGTCGTCGGGCGGGACGGCGAGGGTGGGACGTGCCGGCGGCAGCG
Organism: uncultured Actinomycetota bacterium; assembly: GCA_963724015.1. Classification (GTDB taxonomy): domain Bacteria; phylum Actinomycetota; class Actinomycetes; order Actinomycetales; family Dermatophilaceae; genus CAVRTM01. The sequence goes on along the minus strand of CAVRTM010000002.1, from coordinate 61,429 downwards.
GGTCCCGGCGGGAGAGGTGGGCACTCCGGTGGATGTGAACGCACAGGCAGACGGCCCGGTCTTCGTCGGCTGTGACGGCTCCTGGCACAGCGAGACCGCCGTCGTCGCAGCCACGCACGAGGCGGCTCGACGCGGTGTGTCCCTGGTGCTGCTCGCCGTCGCCGACCGGCGCAGCTCGCAGCCGGACCGGCTGTCCTGGGTGGCCAGGCACGAGGCCGAGGCGATGCAGACCGCGCTCGCTGTCGCCAAGCGTGGTCAGTGGCGCGCGCACCACACCGACCCGTCGGTCGCCACGCAGGTGGTCGCGGTGGCCGGACACGACGCGCCGGAGCTGACCGGGCTGGCCCGTGGCGCAGGGCTGCTCGTCCTCGGCGGTCACGGGGGCCGTGGCCAGCTCGCGTTCTCGCTCGGCTCGACGAGTGCTGAGCTCGCCCGCGTCTTCGGCTGCCCGTTCCTCATGCCGCACGACCGCGCCGCACGGGTCAAGGAGCCACTGGACCGGCATCCCGCCATCGTCGTCGGCCTCGACGACCTGGGCCGTGCGGCCCCGGTCCTCGCGGTGGCCGTCGCCGAGGCAGTGGTCCGGCGCGCCGAGCTCGTGGCCGTGCACGCCGTGCACCGCCAGACGGCGGTCGACGACGAGACGCTGCGGGACGCCTGGCGGGCGGCGCGTGCAGCCACGGGGCTGAACGGACGGCCGGGACTGGCCAGCCGGCTCGTGGTCACCCAGGAGCCCGCGGTCGAGGCACTCGTGACACGGGCCCTGCCCGATGACCTGTTGGTCGTCGGCACCCGCGGTGAGGGGCGGCTCGCCGGACTGATCGCCGGGTCGGTCTGCCGCGGCGTCCTCGACGCCATGCCGTGCGACGTGATGGTCGTGCCCCCGGCGCTGGTGGCGGCTGCTCCAGGGGCGACGCCGACCGCAGCTGCCGCCAAGGGCGACGCCTGAGCTGCGGGCCGGAGGGCGTCCGCAGCGAGTGTCGGCGGCATGACCCGTCGAAGGGCTTCGAGTGAGCGACGATGTACGGGAGGTGAGGCCAGTGACCATCAAGGTGTTCTTGCTGGACGACCACGAGATCGTCCGACGCGGGCTGCGTGAGCTGCTGCAGACCACGGACGACATCGAGGTGATCGGCGAGTCGGGGCTGGCCCAGCAGGCCGCACGCCGGATCCCCGCGCTGCGGCCCGATGTCGCCATCTTCGACGCCCGGCTGCCCGACGGCTCGGGCATCGACGTCTGCCGCGAGGTCCGATCCGTCGACCCGACCATCAAGGGCCTCATCCTCACCTCGTTCGACGACGACAACGCCCTGGCCACGGCCGTGCTCGCGGGCGCCTCGGGATACCTGCTCAAGGACATCAAGGGCAATGGGCTGGTGGACGCGATCCGGCGGGTGGCCGCGGGGGAGGACCTCCTGGACCACGCCCGCACCGAGCGTCTGAAGGAGCGCTGGAGCCAGCCCCAGGACGTCGACCCTCGACTGAAACAGCTGACGCCGCAAGAGCGCCGGATCCTCGACCACGTCGCCGACGGTCTCACCAACCGCCAGATCGGCGAGATGATGTCGCTGGCTGAGAAGACGGTCAAGAACTACGTGACGTCGGTCCTCGGCAAGCTCGGGATGGAGCGTCGCACGCAGGCCGCGGTGTTCGCCGCCACCCACGGCGCACCGGGCACGCACAGCACACCGGGCACGCACAGCGGCGACTGAACCGACCGACCGGACCGGGGCTGAGCGATCGGCTACACCACCCTTCGGGTTTGTCGCGCCCCGGTGTCAAGGCTGCCGCGTCAAGGCCGGGTGTCAGGGCTCTTCGGCGGGCCGCTGGTGGACGACCGCCACCGGGCAGTCGGCGTGCTGGAGCACCCCGTTGCTCACCGACCCCAGCAGGAGCCCCGGAAAGCCGCCACGGCCGCGGCTGCCCACGACCAGCAGCCCGGCGCCCTCGGACTCCTGCACGAGCATCTGCACCGCGTGACCGCGCACGAGGTGCCGGTGCACCGGTACGTCCGGGTACTTCTCGCACCATCCGGCCAGCAACCGCTCCATCAGGTGCTCCAGCTCCTGCGCCACCTCGGACCAGTCGCCCTCCCAGGGGGAGTGCGCCATGACGCCACCGAGGTACTCGCGCCACCAGGCATGCACCGCGATGACCTCCAGTCGTTGTCGGGAGGCTGCAGCGAAGGCGTACTCGATCGCCGGCGTCGAGGACTCGGAGTCGTCCAGGGCCAGCACGATCTGTCCCGCGCCGGCACCGTCCTCACTCGCCCGGTGCCGGACGACGACCACCGGGCCGTGCCCGTGCGTGGCGACCTGGTGTGAGACCGACCCCAGGACCGCCCGCGCCGCGCCGCTGCCGGCGCCGAGCACGACGGTGGCAGCCGTCGTGGACGCCCGGACCAGGATCCCGGCGGCGTGTCCCACCCGGTGGTGGGCCGTGACCCGCACGTCCGGACCCTCGCGCCGGGCGTCCTCGAGGGCATCCTCGAGGACGCGGTTGCCGTGCCCGTCCTGGGTCGTCGCCTCCTGGTCGCCGGTGTGCACCAGGGCGAGGGGCAGGCTCCTGCGGCGGCACTCCTGCAGCCCCCACTGGAGGGCCCAGCCGCTGGACTCCGAGCCGTCGACCCCCACGACCACGCTGCCGGGTGGGATCTGGTCGGCCATGGGGGCGCTCAGCTCCGTGCCCGCGCGAGCCCGTGCAGCAGCTCGACGGCCACCTGCTCGCCCCACTGACGGGCCTGCTCGGAATCGCCTTCGGCCAGCGGGCCGGTCGTCCTGCGGACGTGAAAGCTGCGGGGAAGCACGATCGGGTGCATGCCCTGGCGGCGCATCTGCCGGTCGGCGGCACGGGCGGCGGAGCCGGGCAGCCGCGGCCGGTTGACCCTGGTGTCGAACGCGGCGGCAGCGACCCCGGACGCGCCCACGTGCAGCCCCTCCAGCCAGCTCTTCAGCCCGCGCCCGTGGGTGACCACCGACCCGTTCGACCCGTCCGCGGCGGCGGCCCGGCCGTCGGCATGGGTGCCGGCGCGGGTGTCCGCGCGGGTGTCGACGAGGGTGTCGGCGCGGCTGAGGCCGAACACGTGGGTCGGGCCGCCGACCACGACGAGGCCGATGTCCGAGCCGAGGGTCAGCGGGGCGCTGCCCACATCGAGGGTCTGCACGGGCAGCCGCCGCGAGAGCCCTTCGGCGACGGCGTGGGCGACCTGCTCGGTGTTACCGAAGACCGACTCGTACACCAGGAGAGCTTTCATGCCGACCGTCCTCGCACGCGGGTTGCAGCATCGATGGGTGGGGCGTCCTGCAGGGCCCGCCCGGAACGAGCGGTCCTAGCGCGGCCCGGTGGACGGGTCAGCCGGGGACGCCGTAGAACCGTGCGATGTGCACGATGCGCTCACGCTCCCGGCTCAGCTCCTGGTACTCCAGCAGCCACGCCTGCCGGCGCCGCGGCTGCCAACGGTGCGGGCGGCGGGACTGCCACTGCACCAACGCGATCCGCCACGCGACGTCGTCCGCGACGATCTCTGCGAGGTGGGCGTTGTCGAGCAGCTCGTCAACGGTCACCAGGCAACCCGTCGTCGCCAGGAACAGGCTGGCGGAGCCCTGTCGACCTGATCGGGATTGGCTCATGAGGTGATCCTCTCGGCGACGGGGGCTGCGCACCACGGACCAAGGGCCCGCTCCGCGCGCGGCTGGCGCGTCACGGTCAGCGGCGGGGGTGCTGTCGGTAGTAGTCCCGCCAGACGAGGCGGTGCACCGGGATCCACCGCGGGATGGAGCGCAGGCCCGGGATGAACGGGAGGAGGACCAGGCCGAGGCTGAGCACCATCATCAGGCCCCACACCAGCGCGTCGGCGTTGTCCGAGGTCGAGAAGGGCGGCACCTGGTACCAGAACGTGTAGAGCCACATCCACGGCTGCCCGGGGTAGTTGCCCGTCTCGTTCATCATGCCCCACTGGTCGCCACCGAGGTTGCGGGCGCGGGCCTGGTCCTCGAGGTACGCGCCGTCGGCCAGCAGCAGCAGCGAGCGGGTCGCGTCGCCGCCGTAGAAGCTGCCGGAGGAGGTGAGGGCTCCCTCCAGGCCACCGCTGCGCGCGAGCCGGAGGAAGCCGTCGGCCAGGACCGGCACGGGGCCGTAGGCGCCCGCCGCCACCTTGGCCGGGTTGCCGTCGGGGGCCTTGGCGAGGGCGTCGCCGTACGCCGTCGCCCATGCGGTGCGCTGCTGCGCGCTGGCACGGTTCCACACGGCCAGTGCCGTTGTCAGCCGGGGGTCTCCGGCGGAACCGGCCAACGGTGCCAGCACCAGATCCCGGGCGGAGTCGGCCGGGAGGCGCACGCCGCCCCACTGCTGCAGCGGGAGCGGGCCGAGCACCTGACCGGTCGCGCCGCTGTTGTACGGCGGCCCGTACGTGGCGCTGGTCGTCGTGCCGGCCAGCTCACCGGTGGCCGTGGCCACCACGTCCGCCGGCGCGGCGGTGGCCCAGTCCCGCATGGTGATGGACTTCTCGTCCGGCGAGGAGAACACGGCGGCGAGGCCGACGGTCAGGAGCACCACCACCAGGAGCGCGATGACGAACTCCTTGACGAGGTCGTACTCCCGGGTCGGGAACGAGTGGGAGTCGGGGGTGGGGCCGTGGTGCCCGGAACGGCGTGGAGGGGCGGGGGTGGGGGTCGGTGTCGCCATGGCGGCTCACTCCTCGTCGGCGTCGAGCGGCGGGACGACGCCGTGGCGGCGGACCAGGACGACGTGCAGCACCACCAGGACGCCGAGGACGAACGGCAGCAGCACGACGTGCCACAGCAGCATCTGGCCGGGGTTCAGCACGTTGAACCACGCCCCGATGCCGACCGAGTTCAGGCCGTCCTTGGCCTGGGTGCTGATCCACTGGGCGTCGAAGTTCGACTGCGACAGGTAGCCGGTGAACGCCGTGCCGATGGACCCGAGGAACGCCACCACGCCGGTGACCCACGTGAGGGCACGGTCGCCGCGCCACGCGGCCATCCAGAACTTGCCCCACAGGTGGATCACCATGAACGCGAAGAAGAGCTCCACGCTCCAGAGGTGGGTCGAGTTGACGTACAACCCGAGGCTCGAGGTGTGCCACCACGCGACCCCGCCGACGGCGAGCAACGCGCCGGTCGCCAGGACGACGGCCATCGCCGCAAGGGTGAGGACGCCGAACACGTAGATCCAGGAGGAGACGTAGGCCGGCTGCCGGTCCGGGAGCACCTGGCCGGGTGGCACCACGGTCGACAGGCGGCCGCGCAGGCGGGTCGTCCAGTTGTCGGTCGGTGGCACCAGCGCCGGTCCGCCCACGTGGCCGGCGGTCACGGCCGAGGCTCCCGCTCCGCGCTGTCGCGGCCACCGGGGAAGGGCAGCACCAGCGCCAGCACGAAGACCACCAGCATGAGGCCGATGATGGCCACGTTGGTGACCGAGACCTGGAAGACGCCCCAGTGGACGTAGCGCCCGGCAGCCTGGTCGACGAGTGTGAGCTCGAGCATGGGGCAACCCCTCCGAGGAGGTCCCTCGGCCGGCACCGGGGCGCCGGCCCTGACACCCCGACCATGGCGCACGCCCGCAGTCCGGGCGAGGGGCCAAGGTCCTGCCGCCACCTGGTCCGGCCACGCCTCAGAGAGGTTCGCCCTCCGCGGCAGCGGCAGCTGACCGGACCACGGCCACCGGGCACGACGCCCCGTGCAGCAGGCGGCGGCTGACCGAGCCCAGCAGCAGGCCCTTGAAGCCGCCGCGGCCCCGGCTGCCGATGACGAGCATCTCCGCGCCGCGCGACTCCTCGACCAGCGTGCCGACCGGGTGGCCGCGGACCAGGTGGCGGCGCAGCTCGACGTCCGGGTACCGGTCGTGCCAGCCGGCCAGCAGCTCGCCGACCATGGCGGTCTCCTGGTCGGACACGGCTGTCCAGTCCCCCTCCCAGGTGGCACCGGCCCCGAAACCGCCCGGCTCCTCCCACCACCACGAGTGCACCACCGTCAGCCCGACCTCGCGGGACGAGGCCTGGGCGTAGGCGTAGGACAGCGCAGCCACCGAGCGCTCGGAGGCGTCCAGGCCGGCGACGATGCGCCCGGCCTCGGACCCGCGCTCCAGGCTTTCCGGCCGGACGACCACCACGGGGCACTGTGCGTGCGTCGCGACCTGCTCCGACACCGACCCGACCAGCACCGAGGCGAACGCGCCGTGCCCGCGTGCCCCCGCGACCACGGTGCCGGCGGTCGCGGAGGCCTCGACCAGGACCGCGGCCGCGGAGCCCTCACGGGTCTGCCCAGTCACCGTGAGCTCGGGTGCCTTGGCCGTGACCTGTTCGACGGCGAGGGTGGTGACCGCGTCCAGCTCCGCGGAGGGCTCGAACCCCCGCGGGGAGTGGCGGCCGGACGCACGGACCAGGTGCAGCGGTCGCGTCGTGCGTCGGGCCTCCGCGACGGCCCAGTCGAGGGCGAGGTCGCTGCCCGTGGAGCCGTCGTAGCCGACGACGACGGACTCAGGCGGTACGGGCGTGCTCTTCATGGCGGGAGCCTCTTCCGGTCGGCTGCGGGCTCAGGCGGTACGGCGACGCCGCACCTCGTCGGCCGCGTCCACCACAGTCGTCCGTGGTCAGTCGGCGGCGTGGGCTCAGTGGTCAAGCGGCTCGTGCGTGAAGTGCTCCATCTGGGCGTCCGGGCCCGGGAAGACGAGGGTCTCGTGCCCGTTGTCGGACCAGCGGACGAGGTACGGCGGGGCGCCGTCGGCTCCGTGCACCTCCAGCACCTCGCCGTCGCGCACGGCTTCGTCCACGTGCAGGCTGCGTACGACGATTCGGTCACCTACGGCGGCATACATGCTGCTGGCCTCCTGCGCTCGGCGTCCTCGGGTACCGCGGTGCGGGAGCGGTTCCCGCAGATTCCAGCCTCCGTCCGCCCCCGGTGGTGGCCTCAGGGTCGAAGGTCCCGGCGGGCGGCGGCGCGGTGGCCCACGCTGGGGCGGTGGACACCTCGGTGCAGACGTCCGCCGCCCCCGCGGCGCCGGTGCCGGAGCGCATGCAGGCGTGGGAGGTCAGCGGGCACCCGCGGTCGGCGGACCGGCTGCGGCTCGTCGAGCGGGCCGTGCCTGCGCCCAGACCCGGCGAGGTGCTGGTCCGGGTGAGGGCGTGCGGGGTCTGCCGCACCGACCTGCACTGCGCCGACGGCGAGCTCCCGCCGAAGGCGCCGGGGGTCGTGCCCGGTCACGAGGTCGTCGGGGAGGTGGTCGTCCTGGGGGCGGGGGTGTCCCGCTTCGGCGTCGGCGACCGGGTGGGCGTGGCCTGGCTGCGCAGCACGTGCGGCGAGTGCCGGTGGTGCCGTTCCGGGGCGGAGAACCTGTGCCCGCGGTCGACCTACACCGGCTGGGATGCCGATGGTGGGTTCGCCGAGTACGTCGTCGTACCAGCGGCCTTCGCCTACCGGATGCCGGAGGAGCTGACCGCCACGGAGGCCGCGCCGCTGCTGTGCGCCGGCATCATCGGCTACCGCGCCCTGCGCCGTGCTCAGCTGCCACCGGGAGGACGGCTGGGGATCTACGGGTTCGGCGCCAGCGCCCACCTCACCGCCCAGATCGCGGTCGCCCAGGGGGCGGAGGTGCACGTGCTCACCCGCGAGGCGGCGGCCCGCCGCCTGGCCCTCGAGCTCGGCGCGGCCTCGGCCGGCGGCGCGTACGAGGCGCCGCCCGTGCCGCTGGACGCGGCCATCACCTTCGCGCCGGTGGGGGACCTGGTGCCGGTCGCCCTCGCCGCCCTCGAGCGTGGCGGGACCCTGGCCGTGGCGGGGATCCACCTCAGCGACATCCCGCCACTGGACTACCAGCAGCACCTGTTCCGCGAGCGGACCCTGACCAGCGTCACGGCCAACACGCGTGCGGACGGGGAGGAGCTGCTCCGGCTGGCACGGGCGCTGCGCGTGAGGGCCCGCGTCACGCCGTACCCGTTCGGGCAGGCGGACCGAGCCCTGGATGACCTGGCCGGTGGCCGGGTCACTGGTGCGGCGGTCCTCACGATGGCCTGAGGACCTGGCGCCTCAGCCGTCCTTGCGCTCGGCTTCTCTGGGCTCGCTGTCCCTGCGCTCCACGGTGACCTTGACCGGCTTTCGCTCCTGCACCACCGAGGGCACCCGGACCTCGAGGACGCCGTCGACGTACGTCGCCGTGATCTCCTCGGTCTTGACACCCCGGGGCAGCGGGATGCTGCGGGTGAAGCTGCCGTAGTGGAACTCGTGGCGGTTCTTGTCCTTCTGCTCCTCGTGCCGCTCCCCGCTGATGGTCAGCACGTCGCCCTCGATGTCGAGCGAGACGTCCTTGTCGGGATCGATGCCGGGCATCTCCGCGCGCAGCACGTAGGTGCCCTCGTCCATGTAGTCCTCGATGCGGACGTAGGGCGCGAGGCCGAAACCGCGCAGCCCGAGCGCCGGTCCGGACTCCAGCCAGTCCAGCATGTCGGCGACGGGGCTGGAGGAGTGACGTTCAACGGTGGGCATGGTCAACAGCTCCTCTGGTGGTGGTCCTGCCCGGGCGCTGAGGGTCTGCCCGGGCGGTGGTGGTCCTGGCAGGGCGGCCGGCGGTGTGCGGCCGGCCGTGCTGAGGCCCTCAGACTGGGTCCGCCGGCCGGGGGGTCTCAGGGGCGAAAGTCCCTGTCACCACGGGTCAGCCGTGTTCGCGCACCGGCGGTACAGGCAGCCGGTGCTCCTCCGCGCCGTCGCCGTGGTGGTGCCCGTCGTCACGCGGGGCCGGGACGCTGGCGACGGGGCACTGGGCGCGGGGGCTCCGAGGGACAGGAGTGAAGCCGGCGGCCGGGGGCCGCGCGGGCGGGCTGTCACACCAGGGGTTGCACGGCCACGTCCACCTGGTGGTCGCGGGCCGAAGGTCCAGAGCGGCGTCCCCCTCGACCGGGCCGGCCCGAGCTGGCGACCTCCGCGCTGACGAGGCAGGTGGCCCCGGCGGGGCGCAGCGCGCGGACGTCGCACCGGCGGTGCAGGTCCTCCAGCAGGCAGTCGCCCATCGGCATGACCAGGCTCAGGTGCCGGGCATGGTCGGAACCGGCGACCGACAAAAGGGCATCCACCAGGGCCGCTCGCGCCTGGACGGGGACGTGTCCCGGCTCGATGTGGACGTTCGCGAAGAGCTCGTCCCGTTCGGTGGTGGTCACCGTCGCAAAGGCCACCATCCGGCCGTCCTTACTCACGGTGATCTGGCACGCCGGGCCGATGGCCTCGTGCACGGAACGGGTGCGGGACCTGGTCTGTGGACTCATGGGCGTGATGCTCGCGGCCGACGACGCGGCAAAGGAAGTGACCTTGGTCCCTACCCCCGCCTCCGCGTCGGTGTCAGGACCAAGGACCTGTACGGCGGCGCCGCACGTCGGCCACGCTGGGGGCGACCGGCCGACAGGAGGACCGGCGCTGCGGCATGCGCCCGAGGAGGCACCGGTGACCCGGTTCGAGCAGACGACGTTGATGTGGTGCGACGGGTCGGACGGAAGCCGGCGGGCGGTCGCCGCGTCGACGCTGGAGGCAGCCGCACGGGGGACCGGTCTGGTTCTGCTCGTGCTGGCCGGGTCGGTGCCGGGCGCGCACGACCGGCACCCGACGGCGCGGCACCCGGTGGCTGAGGAGGCGGTCGCGTCAGCTGTGGCGACCAACCCCTCGGTGCCGCTGGAGGTGGTCCACGCGGGCGCAGCCTCGCGCGCACAACTGGTGGACCTGGCGCGGCGTACCAGCCTGGTGGTGACGGGCGCGGCTGCGCGCGAGGACGGCGGCGTCTGGGCGGCCGGGACGGTCGGCGACGCGCTGGCGGGCCACCTCGACTGCCCGGTGCTGTTCGTCGACGGCCACGAGCTGTCGCCTGCGGAGAGCGTGGTCGGACACGAGCCCGCCGTGGTCGCCGGCGTGGACATGGTCCGGGCGTCCGGGCCGGTGCTGTTGACGGCCGCGGCCGAGGCCGTGATCCGCGGGGTGGGGCTGACGCTGGTGCACGCCCTGGACCATGGCGCCACGCTGGACCCGGCAGCGCTGGCTGAGGGGTGGGAACGCTGCCGGGCGTCGCTGCGGGCGGCCGACCTGCCGCGTGGCGTGCCCAACCGCCTGGTCGTCAGCCAGGAGGAGCCGGTCACCGCCCTGCGCAACAGGGTCGGCCCGCGGGACCTGCTCGTCGTCGGTACCGGAGGGGGCGAGGGGGAGGGGGGCTGGGCCCGGGCGCAGGTCGGTCCCGTCAGCCGCGGACTGCTCGCGGCGATGCCGTGTGACGTGATGCTGGTGCCACCGTGGCGGCGGAGCAAGAGCATCGTCGACCTGGGCGCTCGGCGCCTGGAGGATCACCGGACGCAGCGGGATGCGATCGGTTGACCGATCCGGGCCATGTCCCTGGCCGACCGTGCCTGCGGCCGGCCCTGCCCCCGGCCGGCCCTGCCCGTCAGTGCCGGAGGGCCTGCTTGGCCTGCTCGAGCTCGTCAGCATCGATCTCGCCGCGAGCGAAGCGCATCTCCAGCACCCGCTCAGCCGCGCTGCTGCGCCCAGCAGCATCCGGTGACCCGTCCCGGTCGGCCGAACCGCCGCCGTACAGGGCAAAGCCCAGTGCGACGGTGAGGGCGATCAGCAGGAGGCCCACGACAAGGGCCACCACCATCATCCAGCCCGAGTCGCTGTATCCCCAGTTCACCATGAGGTTCTCTCCTTCTCCCGACCGGGAGGGTCAGGCCGTCGCCCATTCAGCCCACCGGTCGGCCCGCACCCAAAGCCGTCAGGTCGACTGTGGGACGAAGGCGAATGTCGGTATAGAGACGAAGGTCCCAGGCGTCCTCATTGCTTCTTGCTGTGTGCCTCGGGCGGCTCCGAGCGGACGACCGCGACCGGGCACGAGGCCCGCTTGAGGACGCGCCGGCTGACCGACCCGAGGAGCAGGCCGGCGAAGCCGCCGCGTCCGCGTGACCCGACCACCACCAGCGCGGCGCCGCGGGACTGTTCGAGCAGGTCGACCACGGGGTCACCCCGCACCGACCGCTCCTCGACGTGGACGTCGGGGTACTTCTCACGCCACCCGCCCAGCGACTCAGCCAGCAGCGCACCCTCCTGCGCCGAGATCTGGGTCCAGTCACCCGTCCACGGTTCGCCGACGTTCACGCCCTCCAGCGGCTCCCACCACCAGGAGTGCACGGCGACGACCGGACGTCCCGTCTCCGCGGCGTGCGCGAAGGCGTAGCCCACCGCTCCGGCGGACTCCTCGGACCCGTCCACCCCCACGACCACGGGCGCCCCCTGCTGCGGTGTCAGCGCCCGGCTGTCACGGACGACGACCACGGGGCAGCAGGAGTGCAGCACCAGCTGCTGGGAGACCGACCCCAGCAGGGCCGCCGGTATGGCGCCCCGCCCGCGCGAGCCGACGACGAGCGTGCCCGCGACGCGGGAGGCGGCGATCAGCGTGCTGAGCGCGAACCCCTTGATGCTGTGCGCCACCGCGTGCACATCCGGAGCCTCGGTCGTGACCAGCTCCATCGCCGAGGTCAGCACCGCGTCGTCGTCCGCCGTGACCTCCTGAGTGCCGAGCGGCTCCTCCTCACGCAGGACGACCTCGGTCTCCAGGGCGTGGATGACATGCAGCGGCTGGCCGGCGCCGGCGGCCTTCCCCGCGGCCCATCGCAGGGCCAGCCGGCTGGACGGTGACCCGTCCACTCCCACCACGACACTCTGCGAGGCGATCTCACGGCTGTCCATGCAGCGGCGCTCCTCGTTCGGCCGCCCCCCACCCGCGCGGGCGGCTGGTCGGATACGGTCCGCGGCACGAGAGGGGACGCGGATACGACCAGCCTTCCCGGCCCGCCCTGGATTGACAGGGGATTTGGTCCCGGGCATGGTTTCTGGCTGACGCAGCGTTCGGGGCCGGGGAGGCGGACGGGCCGGCGGTCACCGCGTCTGGCGGCTCAGGCTCGGCGGGGCACCGACGGCGCGAGGACCTTCGGCCCTGACTCCAACGACCGGCGCCGCCTCACCGTTGTCGCATGGAGAGCACTGAGCAGAGCCCCATGGTGCACCTGTCGCCGAGCGAGTCCTGGGCGCTGGTGAGGGAAGCGGTCGTGGGCCGGCTGGCCGTCGTCACGGGCGCCGGGCCGGACATCTTCCCGGTCAACCACGTCGTCGACCACGGCACCGTGGTGTTCCGCACAGCGCGCGGGACGAAGTTGTCGGCTGCCCTGGAGAACCCGGCGGTCGCCTTCGAGGTCGATGGCTACGACGCGGTCGGCGGGGATGCCTGGAGCGTGGTCGTGAAGGGCCGGGCCGAGGAGGTCAAGGAGATGTACGACGTGCTCGAGGTGATCGAGCTGCCGATCTTCCCGTGGCATGCCTCACCGAAGCCGCGCTACATGCGGATCGACGCCGCCAGCATCACCGGCCGCCGTTTCCACGTCGTCGGCGGCGCCAAGGCGTCCGACTCGGGTACGACGGCCACCACGGCCGAGGACTCGACCGAGCTGGGCTGAGGCCGGCGACCGCGAAGCGCGCCGTCAGGCCACGAGGGTGTCGTGGTGGTTGACCGGGTGGGTGATGAACTCCTGCCCGAACGGGTCGGTCCAGGTGACCACCCCGTCGCGAGCCATGCTCACCCGCCACCGGGTCCGATGCTTCATCCGGTGGTGACGCCGGCACAACGTCAACAGGTTGGTGGGGTCAGTCGGACCCGACGGCCAGGGAATGACGTGGTCCAGGTCGCAGAACCGCGCCGATCGGGCGCATCCCGGCGCCCGGCAGTGCCCGTCGCGGTGCCGGACGAACCGCCCCACCGCCGCCGGTGGCGCGTATCCCTTGGCGCCGGTCTCAACCGTGGTCCCCGCCACCTGATCCAGCAGCACCCGCCGGATCCTGGTGTCGAAGCTCGAGCAGATCCCCGCCACGACGTCCGAGGGGATCACCCCGATCCCGGGAACCTCGGACCCGATCACCGCCCCCTGCCGCCCCGGCGCACCCAGGCCCGCCGCGTCTCCTGCCGCGGTCTGCACCGGCATCGTCAGGTGCACCGTCGTGGACACCTGCACCCGGGCCAGGACGAGGTCCACCAACGCATCGGCCCGCGCCTGGTCCATGGACAGGCCCGGATCCTCCCGCCGCAACGCACCCGCGTGCTCATCGACAGCCGCCTTGCAGAGCGCCGACTCGTGCGCCGGCAGCACCGCCACCCACTCGCTGAGCCCGACCACGGGTGAGGGCCACACCCGCACCGACCGCTCCAGCCGCGCCTTGGCCGCCCGCAGGCGCACCGCATCCGCGTCCACCAGGACCAGCGCCCGACGGGTCCTGGCCCGCACCTGCCCGCCGGTCTCGTGGCAGACCCGCGGCAAGATCACCGCCTCCACCTGCGCGCACCCTGCCGCGGTGGTCTCGGCCGTCTCGGCCACGATGATCGAGGCGCGCCACCCGTCCAGGCTCCCTGCAGCCATCGCCGCCAGCGTCCCCGGTAGCCGCGACGCCAGGGCCGCTGCCGTCGCCACCCGCTCCTGCGCCCCATGAGAGGTCAGTCCCAGCATCGGGGCGACCGTCACCGACGCGAACTCACTCACGTGCCCCACACCGCGGTCGACTCCCGCGCGCGCCCCGTCCGGGAGCTGCACCTCATCGCGGGCGGCGATCCCCGCCAGCGCCACCGCCTGCACCGCCGACGCCGCATTGGCCACTCGTTGCGAGGCCAGCACCAGCTCGGCCAGCTCACCCTCACCGGTGTCAGCCACCTCGGCCCGGACGGCCTCGAAGACCTGCTGCACCAGCAGCAGCGCCGGCTCCAAGGACTCGATCATGTGTTCGATCGTACCGCCGCGACCGGACCCGGAAACCGGTATCCACAGGCACGAGACGACCGGCCGCTGCCACGCCGGCCACGGCCCGAGCGCCGGCCGCGCCGGCCCCGCGGCCGACCCCGGCGGTCACCGCCCCGGTTACCGGCTCAGGCCACCGGGTCGGCCGAGGGGGAGTCGCCTCGCAACAGAGCCGCCATCTCGTCCAGCTCGAAGAACTCCGCCACGTCCACCGCGGACTTCGGCCCGGCAGTCGGGTCCGCCCCGGCCTCGAGCAGCACCCGGACGATCGGCGCCGCCCTGCGGAAGACTGCCGCCGCCAGGGCCGTCTGACCGCGGTCGTTCACCCGGCCGGTGTCGGCGCCCCGGTCCAGCAGCGCGCGCACCGTCTCGAGGTGGGTGTGGTACGCCGCGAGGATCAGCAGGGAGTCACCGGCACCGTTGGTGAGGTTGACCGGCAGGCCGGCGTCGACGTACTCCGAGAGCCGCCTGGTCTCGCCGTTACGGGCCAGGTCGAACGCGCCTTGCAGGAACGCCATCTCGTCATCGGTCAGCTCGCTCACGCCGCCGACTGTAGCGAAGACCGGCCCCGCTCCATCACTTGACTCATTCCAGATCTGCTGGTGGAGTGGCCCCCGTGACATCGACGGCACCACCCGCATCATCGGCGCAGGAGCGGCTCCGCGCCGCCGGGCTGCGCGCGACCGGTGCCCGGACTGCCGTCCTGGGCGTGCTCGATGCGGCGCAGGTCCGGCGCGAGCACCTTCCCGTGGCCGAGGTCGCGGAACGCGCGCGGCGCATCGTGGGGGCCCTGTCCACCCAGGCGGTCTACGACTGCCTCGAGGCCCTGGCCAACGCCGGCCTGGCCCGGCGGATCGAGCCGGCGGGTCATCCGTCGCGGTACGAGGGCCGGGTGGGGGACAACCACCACCACCTCGTCTGCCGGGACTGCGACGCGACGTACGACGTCGACTGTGTCGTCGGCTCCGCGCCGTGCCTGACGCACACGCCCGTCGGGAACTTCGTCGTCGACGAGGCGGAGGTCATCTTCTGGGGGCGCTGCCCCGACTGTGCCGCCAGGAGCCACCGGCCCGAGCCTGCCCTTCCGAACCCGACCGACCAGCACCCACACCGAGAGGAAAACGCCCTATGACTGACGTGGCCAGCAAGGGGTCCACCAGCGGAGACGACCGACAGGTCCTCACCAACCGCCAGGGACACCAGATCTACGACAACCAGAACCAGCGCACGATCGGCGCACGGGGTCCGGCGACCCTGGAGAACTACCAGTTCCTGGAGAAGATCAGCCACTTCGACCGCGAGCGCATCCCCGAGCGCGTCGTCCACGCGCGCGGCACCACTGCCTTCGGTTACTTCGAGGCGTACGGCGCCGTCGGTGACGAGCCGATCGCGGCGTACACCCGCGCCAAGCTGTTCCAGGAGAAGGGAAAGCGCACCGACCTCGCGATCCGCTTCTCCACCGTCGCCGGTGGGCGGGACTCCTCCGAGGTCGCCCGCGACCCGCGCGGCTTCGCGGTGAAGTTCTACACCGAGGACGGCAACTGGGACCTCGTCGGCAACAACCTCGGCGTCTTCTTCATCCGCGACGCGATCAAGTTCCCCGACTTCATCCACTCCCAGAAGCCCGACCCGGTGACCTTCGAGCGCCAGGACCCCAACCGCGTCTTCGACTTCATCAGCCAGACGCCCGAGGCGCTGCACATGGTCACGCTGGTCTTCAGCCCGCGCGGCATCCCGGCGAACTACCGCACGCAGCAGGGTTTCGGCGTCAACACCTACAAGTGGGTCAACGCCCAGGGCGAGACCAAGCTGGTCAAGTACCACTGGCTGCCCAAGCAGGGCGTGAAGTCCTACACGGCCGAGGACGCCGCGAACATCCAGGCGACCGACCTCGGTTCGCACACGCGTGACCTGTACGACGCGATCGGCCGCGGCGAGTTCCCCGAGTGGGAGCTGTGCGTGCAGATGATGGACGACGGCGAGCACCCCGAGCTCGACTTCGACCCGCTGGACGACACCAAGGTCTGGCCGGAGGAGGCCTTCCCGCTCAAGGCGGTCGGCAAGATGGTGCTGGACCGCGTGCCGCAGAACATCTTCACCGAGAACGAGCAGATCGCCTTCGGCACCGGTGTCCTCGTCGACGGCCTGGACTTCTCGGACGACAAGATGCTGATCGGTCGCACGTTCTCCTACAGCGACACCCAGCGCTACCGCGTCGGCCCGAACTACCTCCAGCTGCCGGTGAACTCGGCCAAGAACGCCAAGGTCGCCACCAACCAGCGTGACGGCCAGATGGCCTACGGCGTCGACCTGGGCGAGGGCCAGAACCCGCACGTCAACTACGAGCCGTCGATCCTGGGCGGTCTGCGTGAGGGCGACTACCCCTCCCACGACGAGCAGGGCCCGGTCATCAACGGCCGGCTCACCCGCAAGCGGATCCCGCTGACCAACGACTACCAGCAGGCCGGCGAGCGCTACCTGCTGTCGCAGCAGTGGGAGAAGGACGACCTCGTGGCCAACCTGGTCGGCGCGCTGAGCCAGTGCGACCGCCCGATCCAGGAGCGCATGGTCTGGCACTTCTTCCTGTGCGAGGACGAGCTGGGCCAGCGGATCGGCGACGGCCTCGGCATCAGCGCCGACGACATCCGTCACCTGCCGCCGCTGCAGTCCCAGACCCTGACCGAGGACGAGGAGCAGCGGCTGGCCAACCTCGGCAAGAACGGCCCGCGGGACGTCAGCGGCAAGACCATGACGCACTGCGTCGAGAACGAGCGCGTGGTCACCGCGCGCTGACCCTCCCGCGCGTCCGACCGCGCAGCGTACGGCGAGTTCCAGCCGCCCCGGCCCTGGTGGGCCGGGGCGGCTGCCGTTTCCCACGGCACGGTGGGCGTGGACCTGCCGAGGTCGGGGTAGGGAGGAAGTTCACGACTTGTCCCGAGAAGTGGAGCGTCATGACTGCTGCTGACCCGACCCGCGACCGCACAGCCCCGGAGGCGGAGGAGAAGGCCCCCTCGGCCGCCGTACCAGGCGTGCCGGCTCCCGAACCGCCCGCGCTGGAGGAGCCGACGACGCCGCGCGACCCGGCGCCGCCCAAGCCCGACCAGCGACCGCCGGAGGCGGTGTCGCCGACCGGCAAGCCCACCGGGGCGCCGGAGGACTCGCGCGCCCAGGGCGGTGCCTACCTCACGACCGGCCAGGGGCTCCGGCTGACCGACACCGACCACTCGCTCAAGGCGGGGACGCGCGGCCCGACGCTGCTGCAGGACCACCACCTTCGCGAGAAGATCACGCACTTCGACCACGAGCGCATCCCCGAGCGGGTCGTGCACGCCCGTGGCACCGGCGCGCACGGCGTCTTCCGGTCCTACGGCACGGCCGCCTCGGTGACCCGCGCCGGATTCCTCGCCCCGGACGTCACCACTCCCGTGTTCGTGCGGTTCTCCACCGTGCTGGGCTCGCGGGGGTCGGCCGACACCGTCCGGGACACCCGGGGCTTCGCGACCAAGTTCTACACCGACGAGGGCACCTTCGACCTCGTCGGCAACAACATGCCGGTGTTCTTCATCCAGGACGCGATCAAGTTCCCCGACGTGATCCACGCGGCCAAGCCGCACCCCGACCGCGAGATCCCGCAGGCCCAGAGCGCCCACGACACCTTCTGGGACTTCGTGTCGCTGCACACCGAGGCGACCCACCACGTGCTGTGGAACATGTCCGACCGCGGCATCCCGCGGTCCTACCGGACGATGGAGGGCTTCGGGGTCCACACCTTCCGGCTGTCTGACGCCGAGGGCAACACCTCGCTGGTGAAGTTCCACTGGAAGCCGAGGCTCGGGGTGCACTCCCTGGTGTGGGAGGAGGCGCAGATCATCGCGGGGATGGACCCCGACTTCCACCGTCGCGACCTCACCGACGCGATCGAGGCCGGTGCCTTCCCGCAGTGGGAGCTCGGCCTGCAGGTCATGCCGGACGACCCCGACCAGATGTTCGAGGGGATCGACCTGCTCGACCCGACCAAGCTGGTGCCCGAGGAGCTGGTGCCGGTGCAGCCGGTCGGGCTGATGACGCTCAACGCCAACACGGTCAACTTCTTCGCCGAGACCGAGCAGGCGGCCTTCCACCTGGGGCACCTCGTCCCCGGCATCGACCCGACCGACGACCCGCTGCTGCAGGGACGGCTGTTCTCCTACCTGGACACCCAGCTCACCCGTCTGGGTGGCCCGAACTTCGGCCAGCTGCCGATCAACCGCCCGCACGTGCCCACCAACGACATGTTCCGCGACGGCTACCACCAGACCGCCGTCCACGCGGGCGTCGCGCCGTACAAGCCGAACTCGCTCGACGGCGGCGTGCCGTTCGTGGCGGACCCGGGCAAGGGCGGCTACGTCGAGGTGGCCCAGCCGGTCGAGGGGGTCAAGGCCCGCACGGCTCCGGCGTCGTTCGACGACCACTTCAGCCAGGCCCGGTTGTTCTACCGCAGCCTCAGCGACGTGGAGCGCGACCACATCATCGACGCCCTCACGTTCGAGCTGGGCAAGTGCTACGAGCAGACCGTCAAGGTGCGGATGCTCGGGGTGCTCGCCAACGTCGATGCCGACCTCACCGCCGCGGTCGCCGAGGGGCTGGGCCTGCCCGCGCCGAAGGCGACGGTGGACGTGGCCGACGTCGACCCGAGCCCGGCCCTGAGCCAGGTCGGCCGGCAGTGGCCGACCAGCGGCCGGATCATCGGGATCATCGCCGACGAGTCCAGCAACCTGGCCGAGGTGACCGACCTGCAGAACTCGATCGTGGCGGCCGGCATGCAGGCGCTGGTGATCGCCCCGCACGGCGGCACGCTCACGGCCGGGGCCGGCGACCCGGTCATCGTCCAGCGCACCCTGCTGACGACCCGGTCGACCGAGTTCGACGCGGTCGTCGTGGCGGGCTCGCCCGCACCGGCGCCGAAGATGTACCGGCTGCTGGAGGAGGCGTTCCGGCACGTCAAGGTCATCGGCGGCTGGGGCGGCGCCGAGGAGGCGCTGGCGGCGGTCGGCTTCCCCACGGACGCCCCCGGTGTCGTGGTCGAGCAGGACGCCACGCGGATGCTGGAGCAGGTGGTGGAGCTGCTCGCCGAGCACCGCGTGTGGCACCGTTTCCCGGTCCAGGTGAGCTGACCCGCAGGTCAGCGCGCCGGCCTGGTGCGAAGGCCCCCGCACGGTCCTTGACGGACCGGGCGGGGGCCGTTCCACGCGGAAGGCGCGTCAGGGACCTTCTCGCCGGTTCGGGGGTGCCAGCGCCGGTTCCCATGCCAGCATGGACCCTCAGGGATCCGGCAGTTCGACGACGACACCCCGCGGGGGTCCACTTTGGGTTTGTTCGCACGCGGCAGCGGGGTGGCTGTCCTGGTTGCCTGTGTGCTGACCGCTGTGTGCGGGTGCTCCGGGTCCGCGGACCCGGTCCTGGACAGCTTCGCCTCGCCGACCGCGGCCTCCACCGGTGCGCCCACCGGCGCCTCGGGTGCGTCCACCACGTCGCCCTCGTCCCCGGCGACACCGACGGCGACCCCGCCTGTCCCGGTCGTGCCCGGAGCCGTCGTCCTGGCGGCCGTGGGCGACATCAACCACGCGGGCGAGGCGTCACCGAAGTCGGCCTCCGGCCGGGTGGCGGCCTCGATCATCGCGGCCAGCCCGGACTACGTCTTCGGGCTGGGCGACTACCAGTACACCGTCGGCACCTGCGCCGCCCTGACCGGAGGCTTCGACAAGCTCTGGGGACTGCTCCTGCCGCGGATGCTTCACATCGCCGGCCCGACGCACGACTGGACCGGGATCACCAACGAACAGGGCTACCGGCAGTACTTCGCCGGCACCTGCCCCGGCCAGACCACCGGCCCGTCCGCCCTGGTGCGCGCCCGCGGCGCATCGGTCGGCCCCGGTGACTTCTGGTCCCGCGACATCGGCACGTGGCACCTGGTTGGCCTGCCCACCGCGTTGTGGCGCTACGCCCCGGACAGGGCACGGGCCATGACTGCCACCTTGAGCACCGACCTCCAGAAGGCCAGGGCGCGGGGCAAGCACCTGCTCGTGGCCTACCACGACCCCTACTTCACCTCCAGGACCGACCGTCACGCCCGCGACCTGGACGTCAAGCCGTGGGTGGACGTCCTGGACCGGTACGACGTCCGCGTCACCCTGTCCGCGAGCCAGCACAACTACGAGCGCACGTGCCCGGTGCTGAGCTCCGGTGCCTGCACCCCGAACGCGGGCCAGGGGACGACGAGCTTCAACGTGTCCACCGGGGGACTGGGGCTGCGGCCGTTCCGCGACAGCCCGCGGTTCATCGCCAAGCGATTCGCCGACACCCACGGCTGGCTCGCCCTGTCGCTGCACCCTGACGGGTCGTTCGCCTGGCAGTACCAGGCGGTCGACGGCACCGGAGCCGACGCGGGAGCCCGGCCCGCGTTCCCTGCCGCAGCGCACTGAACCCTGTCGCGCGCAGCACCACCGGGTGGGCGAGAGGGTGTCCGCGGGCCGTGGCACGCTGGGACCGGCGTCGTCGGCGGCCCTGCTGGCAGCACGTCACCGGCGGGAGGAGCGGACATGGGCACGACCACGCACACGGGGGTGCCGACCAGCACCCGGGCCACGGATCGGCTCAAGATGGCCCACGACGCCTCGCACTACCTGCTGGTCCCCGAGTCGGTGGCCACCCCGCGCACGGCCGCTGACGTGGCGGCGCTGTTCCGCGCCAGCCACGAGAGCGGCGTGCCGCTGACCTTCCGCTCCGGCGGCACCAGCCTGTCCGGCCAGGGCGTCACCTGGGGGATCCTCGCCGACACGCGCGCAGCGTTCCGGACGGTGCAGGTCCTGGACGGTGGGGCCCGGGTGCGGGTGCAGCCCGGCGCGACGGTCCGCACCGTCAACGCCCACCTCGCACCTCACGGCCGCAAGCTCGGGCCCGACCCGGCCAGCGAGATCGCCTGCACCATCGGCGGGGTCGTGGCCAACAACTCCAGCGGGATGGCGTGCGGGACGGAGCAGAACACCTACCGCACCCTTGACTCCCTCGTGGTCGTGCTGCCCAGCGGCACGGTCGTCGACAGCGCAGCCGTCGACGCCGACGAGCGGCTTCGCCACGACGAGCCCGAGCTGTGGCAGGGCCTGTCGCAGCTCCGTGACCGCGTCCGCGGCAACGAGGAGTCCGTCCGCACCGTGCGCCAGCAGTTCTCGATGAAGAACACGATGGGCTACGGCATCAACGCCCTGCTGGACCACGACCGGCCCGTCGACATCCTCACCCACCTCGTGGTGGGCAGCGAGGGCACGCTGGCGTTCATCGCCGAGGCGACGTTCCGCACGGTGCCGGCCCTTCCCGCGGCGGCCACAGGCCTGGCGATCTTCCCCACGTTGCAGGCCGCCACCGGCGCGCTGCCCGACCTGGTCGGCGCCGGGCTCGCGACGATCGAGCTGATGGACGCCACGTCCCTGCGGGTGGCGCAGGGGCTGCGTGAGAGCACGCCGGCCCTGTCCGCCCTGCACGTCGAGGACCAGGCGGCCTTCCTCATCGAGTACCTCGCCCAGACGCCCGAGGAGGTGGCCGACCAGCGGGCCGCGACGGTCGGGATCCTGGCCGATCTCGACGTCACCGCGCCGGTGTCCCTCACCGCCGACCCGCGCGAGCGCGCGGCGCTCTGGAGCATCCGCAAGGGCCTCTACACCTCGGTGGCCGGTGCCCGCCCGAGCGGCACCACGGCCCTGCTCGAGGACGTCGTCGTGCCGGTGCCCGCGTTGCTCGGCACGTGCCAGAGCCTGCTGGAGCTGTTCGACCGCCACTCCTACAAGGAGAGCGTGATCTTCGGCCACGCGAAGGACGGCAACATCCACTTCATGCTCAACGAGTCGTTCGAGGACCCGGCCAACCTCGAGCGCTACCAGCGGTTCACGGAGGACATGGTCGACGTCGTCCTGGACCACCACGGCTCGTTGAAGGCCGAGCACGGCACGGGCCGGATCATGGCGCCCTTCGTGCGCCGCCAGTACGGCGACGAGCTGCACGACGTGATGTGCCGGATCAAGACGCTCTTCGACCCGCGCGGCATCCTCAGCCCGGGGGTGGTGCTGTCGGACGACCCCACGTCGTACGTCCGCGACCTGAAGCAGGCCCCGACGGTCGAGCCCGAGGTCGACCGCTGCGTCGAGTGCGGCTACTGCGAGCCGTCGTGCCCGAGCCAGCACCTCACGCTGACCCCACGCCAGCGGATCGTCCTGCGCCGGGAGCTGGCCGGTGCCCGTGCCGCCGGCGACCACCGGCTGGTCGCCGAGCTGGAGGCGGACTACGGCTACGAGGGGCTCGACACCTGTGCCGTGGACGGGATGTGCCAGGTCGCCTGCCCGGTCGAGATCAACACCGGCGACCTGGTCCGGCGGTTGAGGGCCGAGCGGGTGGGCCCGGTGCAGAACGCCTTGTGGGACAGCGCGGCCCGTCGCTGGGCGTCGGTGACCCAAGGGGCCGGCGCCGCCCTCACCGTGGCCGGGGCCGTGCCCGGTGCGGCTGCCGGCGTGACCCGGCTGAGCCGCCGTGTCCTCGGCCACGACAGAGCCCCGCTGTACGCCGCGGGGCTCCCTCGCGGCGGCGTGGCGCGGCGGCCGGTGGTGGCGCCGGACGCCGAGGCGGTGTTCTTCCCCGCCTGCATCGGCACGATGTTCGGCCCCGCAGCGGACCAACCGGGTGTGTCCACAGCGTTCCTGCGGCTGTGTGAGCGCGTCGGCGTGAGCGTCCGGGTGCCGCAGGAGATCGCCTCGATGTGCTGCGGCACGCCGTGGAAGTCCAAGGGGCTCGGTCGTGGCCACGACCGGATGACCGAGCTGGTGCTGCCGGCTCTGTGGACGGCGACCGACGAGGGGCGGCTGCCGGTGGTGTGCGACGCATCGTCCTGCACGGAGGGGCTGGTGACCATGCGCCGGCTGGCGGAGGACCCGGCAGGCAGGTGGTCCGGGCTGAGGTTCGTCGACGCTGTCGAGTTCGCCGCGGAGCGGCTGCTGCCAGGGCTCACCGTGACCGCACCCCTGGGCTCGCTCGCGCTCCACCACACCTGCTCCTCGACCCAGCTCGGCACCAACGCCGCCGCCACGGTCGTCGCGGCAGCCATCGCCGGGGAGGTGACGGTGCCGGTGAGCTGGGGTTGCTGCGCCTTCGCGGGCGACCGCGGCCTGCTCCACCCCGAGCTCACCGCCTCGGCCACCGCGCGTGAGGCGGCCGAGGTCACCAGTCGTGAGCACGACGCGTACGCCTCGGTGAACCGCACCTGTGAGATCGGCATGAGCCGGGCCACGGGGCAGGATTATGTGCACCTGCTGGAACTGCTGGAGCAGGTCACCCGCTGACCCGTCCGGCCGCTCGAGGTGCCGACGAGCCGCGCACTCTGGGACCCGGCAGAGCTGATGGTTCCGCGAGCGGCAAGGCCCGGCCCCAGCATCGGCCAGGCGTGCCCGAGTTGGTGGCTGGGGTTTGCCAGGTGCTCACCGGCAGCACTTCCGTGGTCGCCGACCGGTCGCCGGCAGCACCCTGGCTGGTTCAGAAAAAAGACGAATGTGGGTTATTGCTGCATCCAGACCCTTGACAATGACGGGATCCAGCACCGAGAGTTGCCGACATGCCGGAATACCCCGTCGTGGACAAAGTCGATCAGCGCATCATCATGGCGCTGCAGCTCAACGGGCGAGCATCGTGGAAGCACATCGCCACTGCCCTCGGGGCCACGGAGTCCACGGTGACCCGCCGAGGCCAGCAGTTGCTCGCGGAGCGCGCCGTGGCCGTGACCGGGGTGCTCGACCACCTGCGCTGCGGGCTCGGCATCTCCATCTACATGCGGTTCCGGGCCCGGCCGGGCCGGGCTCTGGAGCTGGCCCGCGCCATCGCGGCCCTGTCGACGCCGCGGTTCGTCACGCTCACGATCGGCTCGTTCGACGTCGCTGCCGAGGTCGTGGTGCCCAGCCACCGCGACGTCATGTCCGTGGTCGGCCGGCTCGAGGGCATCGAGGACGTGGTCGAGTCCCAATCCATGATCGTCATCCGGAAGTTCACTGCGTTCGAGGAGTGGCACCCCGGGGCGTTCGACGATGCGGCGACGACCGTCCTGCGCAACGGCGGCGCCGTCACCGGGTACGCCCACCGGGACTGGGTCGAGCCCGAGCGGCTGACCCCCAAGGAGTTCGAGATCGCGCGGGTGCTGGCCCGGGACGGCCGGGCGACCTACGCGACCGTCGCGGCGCGGACGGGGATCAGCGAGTCAACAGCGGCGCGTCGGGTCGAGTCTCTGGTCACCAGGGGGTGCTTGCGCTTCCGCGCCGTCTTCGAGTCCCCGGTGATCGGCTACGACGTGGAGTTCCTGCTGTGGCTGACGGTCGAGCCGCACCGCCTGGACGAGGTCGGCGAGAAGCTGGCCCGTCACCCCTCGACCCGCTACGTCAGTGCCTGCACCGGACGGACCAACCTCATCGTGCAGGGGGTCCTGCCCGGCCACGGCGACCTCTACCACTACACGACCCACGTGATCGGCGAGCTGCCCGGAGTGGTGTCGGCCGACCTGACGCTGCAGGTGCAGACCCTCAAGCGAGCGTGGGTCCCGATCGACGACGACGGCAGGCCTTCAACCAAGGAGCTCACATGACCCAGGAACCATGGCAGTGGGACGAACCCACCTGGCGCGGACACGTCGCCCGGGTGCGTGCCGGTCGCAGCCTGACACCGCAGCGGTGGCCGGGGGACGCGCGGGTGGCCGTAGCCATCTCGTTCGACTCCGACCACGAGACGATCCCCCTGCGCGACGGCGAGACGAGCCCGGGCAAGCTGGCCCAGGGCGAGTACGGCTCGCGCGTGGCGGCGCCGAGGATCCTGAGGATGCTCGCGGAGCACGACGTCCCGGCCTCGTTCTACATGCCGGCCGTCTCGGCGCTACTCCACCCGGACGAGGCCCAGGCCTACGTCGCCGCCGGCCACGAGATCGCGGTGCACGGCTGGATTCACGAGCGCAACATGCTGCTCAGCCGCGAGGACGAGCTTGACCTGACCGGGCGCGCGCTGGACACCCTGGAGAAGGTCGCCGGAGCCCGCCCGACGGGTATCCGCACCCCCAGCTGGGACTTCTCGGACAACACCCTCGACATCATCCGCGAGCTCGGGTTCGCCTACGACTCCTCGTTGATGGGCGACGACGAACCGTACGAGCTCCTGGCGGACGGCCGGCCCACGGGCATCGTGGAGATCCCGGTCGAGTGGATCCGCGACGACGCGCCGTACTTCATGATGGACCGCTACGGCGCGCTGCGGCCGTACATGCCCCCGCGGTCGGCCCTGCAGATCTGGATCGACGAGTTCGACGCCGCGCGCGACGAGGGTGGGCTGTTCCAGCTGACCCTGCATCCGCACATCATCGGCCACCGTTCCCGGCTTGCCGTCCTGCGTGCCCTGCTGGAGCACATCCGCAGCCACGACGACGTCTGGTTCGCCACCCACGCGCAGGTCGCCGACCTGCTGCGTCCCGCCATCACCGACACGACCCCTGGAGCGCCCGCATGAGCACCGCCCCAAGCCCGGGCGTACAGGACCCCACCACGGGTATGACGCCGACCGGCCTGACTCGCACGCAACGCAAGGCGCTCGTCGCCGGCTCCATCGGCAACGCCGTGGAGTGGGTCGACTGGGCGCTGTACGCCACGCTCGCGCCCGTCTTCGCCGGGCAGTTCTTCGCCAGCAAGGAGCCGGCGGTGAACCTGCTGGCCACCCTCGCGATCTTCGCGGTCGGCTTCGTCATGCGCCCCATCGGTGGCGCCATCCTCGGGGCCTACGCCGACCGCCACGGCCGGAAGAAGGGGATGACGCTGACCATCGGGCTGATGGCCGGCGCCTCCATCGTCGTCGGTGTCATCCCCACCTACGCCGCCATCGGCCTCGCCGCGCCCCTGCTGCTGCTCCTGGCACGGCTCGTGCAGGGGTTCTCCGCCGGCGGCGAGTTCGGGTCGTCCTCCTCGTTCCTCGTCGAGTCGGCCGCGCCGGGTCGCCGAGCGTTTGCAGGGTCGTGGCAGCAGGTCTCCGTCGGCTCGGGGGTGCTGATCGCCTCCGGCACCGGCTACGCGCTGTCCTCGCTGCTGACCGAGGGCCAGATGGCGTCCTGGGGATGGCGGGTGGCGTTCATCCTCGGCGGCCTGCTGGGCCTGGTGGGCCTCTGGCTTCGGATGACCGTGGAGGAGACCGGCAGCTTCACCCGGGCCACCAGCGCCGGGCGCACCGCGCGTCAACACCCGGTGACCGGCGTGTTCCGTGACCACCCCAGGGCGGCCCTGCGCGTCATCGGGGTCACCGTGGCCGGGACGCTGCTGTACTACGTCTGGATGAGCTACATGCCCGGGTACGCCCACGGTGCCATGGGCATCAAGCTCAGCGACGCCCTGCTGGCCAACTTCATCGCCGCGGCGTACTTCATCTGCCTGCTGCCCTTCGTGGCGCTGCTGTCGGACCGCGTCGGGCGCAAGCCCACCATGTTCGGCTTCGCCTTCGGCTTCCTGCTCTTCGCCTACCCCGCGTTCAAGCTCCTCGACAACGGGACGTTCGGCACGCTGCTGCTGGTCGAGCTGATCGGCGTCACGCTGCTGACCGGCTACTCAGCCAACTGCGCCGTGATCATGACCGAGCAGTTCCCGCCCGAGGTCCGAGCCACCGGCGTCGGGCTGCCCTACGCCCTGGCTGTCGCGGTCTTCGGTGGCACCGCCCCCTACATCACCACCTGGATGGCCAGCGCCGGATACCGGGACCTGACGTGGATCTACGTCGCCGCAGCGGCGCTGGTGGGCTGTGTCGTCTACGCCACGATGCCCGAGACCAAGGACAAGGAGTTCGTATGACGCCCCGCCACATCATGGTCACTGGCGCCGCCGGCGGCATCGGCCTGGCCTGTGCGCAGGCGTTCGCCGCCACCGGGGACCGGGTCACCGGAGTAGACGCCCGGCCACGAGAGCTGGAGGCCGCGATGGCCCGCGTTGCGCACGAGCACGGGGTGGACACCGCAGCCCTGGCGCTCGACCTGTCCGACCCGGAGTGCGGCACCGCCGTCCACACGGCGGCCGAGCGCCTCGGCCCTGTGGACGTGCTGGTCAACGCCGCGGGTCTTTACCCGGCGACGCCCTTGTCGGAGATGACTGCCGACGCCTGGGACCGCGTCCAGCACGTCAACGTGCGGGCCCCCGTGCTGCTGGCCATCGCGCTGGCGGCTCAGGGAGGCGGGTCACGATGCGTGGTGAACATCAGCTCCGGAGCGGCCACCCGGGCCAGGCCAGGAGCCGCGCACTACTGCACCTCCAAGGCGGCCCTGGAGATGGCCACCAAGGCGTGCGCAGTGGAGCTCGCCGACGCGGGCGTGCGGGTCAACGCCGTTGCGCCGGGCTTCATCGAGGTCAACAGCCCGGTCAACCCGGTCACCGACGACTACGCCGGCGCGGTCTCGGTGAACCCGCTCGGGCGGGTCGGCCAGCCGGCCGAGATCGCGGCGGCCGTCCTCTGGCTGGCCGGCGATGCCGCCAGCTTCACCACCGGCGCCGTCCTGCGAGTGGACGGCGGCTCGACCGCCGGTACCACCGCACTGCCGCACCACTTTCCAACGACCACGGCCCTTCAGCGGGCCGGCAAGGAGTGACGTGAACGTCCAGGAGAAGAGTCCCTACACGGTCGTCGGCGCCGGCGCCATCGGCGGCACCCTCGCCTACCACCTCGCACGTGCCGGACACGAGGTGACGGTCGTCGACGCCGACGCCGACCACATCCGCGCGATCGCCGCTGACGGGCTGACGCTGGCCCAGGGGGACAGGACGTCGTCGGTGCCGGTCGCGGCCGCCGTCTCGCCGCCGGCGGGCCCGGACTCCGTGGGTCGCGTCCTGCTGGCAGTCAAGGCCCAGGCCACCGACCGGGCCCTGGACTGGGTGGCG
The DNA here is from genome assembly GCA_963724015.1 of uncultured Actinomycetota bacterium. GTDB lineage: Bacteria > Actinomycetota > Actinomycetes > Actinomycetales > Dermatophilaceae > CAVRTM01. The sequence goes on along the minus strand of CAVRTM010000002.1, from coordinate 33,658 downwards.
CCACGACTGTCGGCGGACGGCTTCGTCGTGTCGCTGCAGAACGGCCTGAACGAGGACGCCATCGCCGCCCGCGTTGGCGCGGCACGGACCGTCGGGGCGTTCGTCAACCTCTTCGCCGACGTCACCGGTCCCGGCGTCATCCGTGACGGCGGCCTCGGCGCCCTCGTCGTCGGGGAGATGGACGGGTCCACCTCGGCGCGGGTCCAGTCAGTGGTCCAGGACCTGCAGTCCTGGGGCCCGGCGCGGGCCACCACCAACGTCTCCGGCTACCTGTGGTCCAAGCTCGGCTTCGGCGCCATGCTGACGGCGACGGCGCTCGCCGACGCCCCGATGGCTGACTTGATCGACGCGCACCGGCCGATGATGTATCGGTTGACCGCTGAGGTGTTCGCCGTGGCGAAGGCGCGCGGCATCACGCTGGAGCCCTTCGACGCGTTCGACCCGGCGCCCTACACCGGGGGTGACGTCGCCGCCAAGGACCACGCCACCGACCGCCTCGTGGCGTGGCTGCGCACACAGTCCAAGGACCGCAGTGGCATCTGGCGCGACCTCGCCGTGCGGCATCGTCCCACCGAGGTGCCGACGCACTACGGCGCGGTCGTGGACGCCGCCGCGTCCGCCGGCGTCGACACCCCCATGGTCCGGGACCTGCTGCGCCAGATCGGGGAGCTCGAGGCGGGAGCGGTCATGTCGCAGGATCGGCTCGAGGAGCTCGGGACGGTGCGCGCATGACCGGTCTGCCGCCCGCCACCGCTGTCGGGGCGGTCGACGTCCCGCGTCTGGCGGACTGGCTCGGGCGACACACCTCCGACCTCGTCGAGGACCTCGTCACCCTGGCCCGGCTGGAGACGCCGAGCGACGACCTGGAACTCCTGGCCCAGGGGCTCAAGCACGTGGAGGAGTGGGTGGTCGAGCGCCTCGGGGAGCCGGTCGCCCGCGCCCACCACGTGTCCCCGTCGTACGGCGCGGTGCTCGTCCTGGACTTCCCCGGCGTCGGGGAGCAACAGCTGGTAGGCCTGGCGCACTACGACACGGTCTTCGATGCGGGGACGCTCGAGTCCTGGCCGGTGCGGGTGGACGGGGACCGGATCAGCGGCCCCGGCGTGTTCGACATGAAGGGCGGCCTCGTGCAGCTGGTCTGGGCGCTGCGGTGCCTGGCCCGGCTCGACCTGCCGCGGCCGCCGCTGCGGCTGGTGCTCAACGGCGACGAGGAGATCGGGAGCCCGTTCTCGCGCGCGCTGCTGGAGCAGGCCTGTGCGGGAGCCCGTGCTGCCCTGGTCCTCGAGGCCAGCGCCGACGGTGCGGTCAAGACGGCGCGCAAGGGTGTGGGTCTGTTCGACGTCACCGCGCACGGGGTGGAGTCGCACGCTGGGCTCGACCCGGAGGCCGGCGCCAGCGCGGTCGACGAGATCGCCCGCGTCATCAGCCGCCTGCACGAGGGCGCCGACCTCACCCGCGGCACGTCGATCAACGTCGGCACCGTGCACGGGGGGACCCGGGCCAACGTGATGGCGGGGTACGCGCGGGCCATCCTGGACGTGCGGGTCGCCACGGCCGAGGAGCAGGCCCGGGTCGAGGGGCTGCTCGCGTCGCTGCGACCCCACGACCCGCGGTGCCGCATCGAGGTGACCGGGGGGTGGAACCGCCCGGTCATGTCCCGCAGCGACGACATCGCCCACCTGTACGCGCTCGCCGGCGCCGTCGCTGCCCGGCTCGGGGTGGACCTCGCTGAGGCCTCTGTCGGGGGCGCCAGTGACGGGAACTTCGTTGCGGCGCAGGGGATCCCGGTGCTCGACGGACTGGGTGCCATTGGAGGAGGCGCGCACTCCCGGTCCGAGCACGTCAGCACGGCAGGGATGGTGGAGCGTTCGGCGCTCGCGGCGGGGCTCATCGCCGCGTTCGCCGTGCCCGGCTGAGCCGGGCCGGCGCGCGTGCGGCACGATGGCCGCTCGCAGACATCGACGGGAAGGAACCACCATGCGTTACACCACGCTCGGGCGCAGCGGGACGGTCGTGTCCACGCAGACGCTGGGCACGATGACCTTCGGCGCCGAGGCCGACGAGCCGGCCTCGGGCAAGATCCTGGAGGCCTTCGTCGAGCGTGGCGGCACCTTCATCGACACCGCGGACGTCTACAGCGCCGGCGTCTCGGAGGAGATCATCGGCCGCTGGCTGGCCGACCACCCCACCGACGCGGAGCAGCTGGTCATCGCGACCAAGGGCCGGTTCCCCATGGGACCGGGTGCCAACGACGTCGGGCTCTCGCGGCGCCACCTCCGGGCGGCGCTCGAGGCGTCGCTGCGGCGCCTGGGTGTCGAGCACATCGACCTCTACCAAATGCACGCCTGGGACGCCGTCACCCCGCTCGAGGAGACCCTGCGTTTCCTCGACGACGCGGTGACCGCCGGCAAGATCTCGTACTACGGCTTCTCCAACTACCTGGGGTGGCAGGTCACCAAGGCCGCCCAGACCGCCGCGGCCCGCGGCTGGAGCGCGCCGGTCACCTTGCAGCCGCAGTACAACCTCCTGGTGCGCGGCATCGAGCACGAGGTCGTCCCGGCGTGCCTGGACGCCGGCCTGGGCCTGCTGCCATGGTCGCCGCTGGCCGGCGGCTGGCTCAGCGGGAAGTACCAGCGGGACGTGGCGCCCACCGGCGACTCGCGCCTGGGGGACAACCCCGAACGCGGCATGGAGGCATGGGGCCCGCGCAATGCCCAGTCCCGCACCTGGGACGTGGTGGAGGCGGTGGCGGAGGTGGCCAGTGAGCTGGGCGTCTCCTCCGCGCAGGTGTCGCTGGCCTGGCTCGCCGCCCAGCCGGCCGTCACCTCGGTCATCCTCGGGGCTCGGACGGTCGAGCAGCTGGTCGACAACCTGGGCGCCGCCGACCTCGACCTCGCACCGGAGCACCTGGACCGCCTCGACGAGGTGAGCGCCCCGCAGATGGAGGACTACCCCTACGGCCCCGCCGGCACCGCCCAGCGCCACCGGGAGGTGCCGCGTCACGGCTGAGGTGCCGCGGCACCTCAGCCGTGACGCCCAGCCGTGACGCCGTCAGCCGGCGAGGAGCACGCCGAAGAGGGTGGCGCCCAGGGCGCTGAGGCCGGCCACGGCTCCCCAGACGGCGAGTCCGGTGCGGGACCGCGCGCGGGTGTGCAGGAACGCTGACACGCCGGACAGGAGCACCAGGGCCATCTTGATGCCGAGCGTGGCCTGGTAGCCCGGGTGCGACTGCTTGTCCGCCTCGGCTGCGATGTTCCAGATGCCGGTGAGGACGAGGACGCCGAAGGCCGGCCACGCGATCTGGTTGAACCGCCGCGCTGCGGCTCGGGGTGCGTCGGAGCCGAGCGCGCGCAGCGTCGGCACCAGCGCGCCCAGGGTCAGCTGGCCACCGACCCAGATCGTGGCGGCGACGATGTGCAGGAACAGGCGCACGGTGTCCCAGGTGAACGACTGCATCGACTGGATCCCTTCGGGGCTCGGTTCGGCGACGCGGCCTCCCCGTGGTTTGTCAACGACGGGACAGCATGCCTGCGCCGGCTGGAGCCGGACCCGGCGGGGGTCAGGCCTCCAGGCCGAGCAGGTAGGACTCCTCGACGTCGGGAACCTCGCCGGCGGCCGCCGCGAACGCATCCAGCGCTGACGCCACGGTTCGCCGCCGCGATGGCGACATCTGGGCCATGACCTGCTCGATGGCCTCCCGGCGGTGCTGCATGACGCGCTCGACCAGGTCATGACCTGCACCGGTGAGCACCAGCCGTAGGAACCGGCGGTCCTGCGGGTCGTCGCCGCGGTCCACGAGGCCGGCCACGACAAGCCGCTCACACAGCCGCGTGGCGTTCGACGGGTGCACCCCGAGCGCGGCCGCGACCGAGCCCAGGTTCTGGGGTCCGTGGCTGGCGATCATGACCAGCACCCGCAGCTGCGGCAGCGTCACGACGTCCTCGACCTCGGCGATGGATCGGGCGACCACCGAGACCAGCACGCGTGAGGCCCGCATCACGGAGTTGACCTGCTCGGCGGAGGCATCACCTGCGGACTGGGAGGCTTGCACACCTCACGGTACACCGCATCGGTTACCCCGCCGCAACCATTGCGACGTGTTCGTCACCCTGGACTGCTGACGGAGGAGACAAGGCAGCGGTACGGCGTGCCAGGCGTGCCCTCGAGTGCGACGCTGGCAGTCCCGCCCTTCGAGGGAGGCCCTCCGACCTAGGAGAACCTATGGACTACGACGTCTTCGACCTGGGCCCGCTGGCCCTGACGTGCGGCATGACCGTGCCGGACGCCAAGCTCGCCTACAAGACCTACGGCACTCTCAATGCGGACAAGAGCAACGCCATCGTCTACCCCACCTGGTACTCGGGGCGGCACTGGGAGAACGAGTGGCTGATCGGGGAGGGGCGTGGCCTCGACCCGGACCGGTACTTCATCATCGTGCCCAACATGCTCGGCAACGGGCTGTCGTCCTCGCCGAGCAACACGCCGAGCCGTTCGACCGGGCGCGGTTCCCCGACATCGCGGTGCGGGACAACGTGGCCGTCCAGCACCGGCTCGTCACCGAGAAGTTCGGCATCGAACGGCTGGCGCTCGTGCTCGGGTGGTCGATGGGCGCGGGGCAGACCTTCCAGTGGGCCGTCAGCCATCCCGAGATGGTCCCGCGGATGCTGCCGTTCTGCGGCAGTGCCCGCACCAGCCGCCACAACCAGGTCTTCCTCGAGAGCGTCCGGGCAGCCATCACCTGCGACGCCGCCTACAGGGAGGGCTGGTACACGGAGCAGCCCACCCGCGGTCTGCGGGCTGCGGCGCGCGTCTACGCGGGGTGGGGCTTCTCCCAGGCGTTTTACTGGGACGAGGTCTACCGCCAGATGGGCTACGCCTCGCTGGAGGACTTCCTGGTCGGCTTCTGGGAGGGCTTCTTCCTCGACGACCGCGACGCCAACAACCTCCTGTGCATGCTCGGGACCTGGCAGACCGGCGACGTGGGCACCACGCCCGGGTTCCACGGCGACACCGCCGCGGCGCTCGCGTCGATCACTGCCCGAGCCATCGTCATGCCGGCCGAGAAGGACCTCTACTTCCCGCCCGAGGACGAGGAGTGGGAGGTGTCCCACATGCGCAACGCCGAGCTGCGGGTCATCCCGGGGGTGTGGGGGCACTTCGCCGGAGGCGGCGCGAACCCCACGGATGTTGATGTCATCGACGCGGCGGTCAAGGAGCTGCTGAGCGACTGACCCGCGGCAGGGGTCACCGCGCCCGGAAGGCCGACGAGGGTCTGCCACCACTGGCGACTCGACGAAGCTCGTGCAATAGTTGTAAAAACGCAACTAGTTTGCCGCGGACCGACGACAGGCTGGACCGACGGCACCACGTCGACGAAGGAGTTCTTTCATGGCACGGCAGGGTCAGCAGCAACAGCAGGTGGTGGTGGTCACGGGCGCCAGCGGGGGCATCGGCCGGGCGACGGCGATCGCGTTCGGCGCCAGGGGAGACGCCGTGGCCCTGCTGGCCCGGGGGGAGCGCGGCCTCCAGGGCGCCGCCAAGGAGGTGCAGGCCGCCGGAGGGCGCGCGCTCGTCGTCCCCGTGGACGTCGCCGACGCCGAGGCGGTGGAACGGGCGGCTGCGACCGTGGAGGAGCAGCTCGGCCCGATCGACGTGTGGGTCAACGTCGCCTTCTCGTCGGTGTTCGCGCCGTTCTGGGAGATCGGCGCGAAGGAGTTCGCCCGCGTGACCGAGGTCAGCTACCTCGGCTACGTCTACGGCACGATGGCCGCCCTGTCCCGGATGCGCGCGCGGGACCGCGGGACGATCGTGCAGGTGGGCTCGGCGCTGGCCTACCGCGGCATCCCGCTGCAGACCGCGTACTGCGGCTCCAAGCACGCCATCCAGGGCTTCCACGAGGCGCTGCGCTGCGAGCTGCTTCACGAGCGCAGCGGCGTCCACGTGACCATGGTCCAGATGCCGGCGGTCAACACCCCGCAGTTCTCGTGGCTGCTCTCCCGGCTGCCGCACCAGGCGCAGCCGGTGCCGCCCATCTACCAGCCCGAGGTCGCGGCCAAGGGCGTCCTGTACGCCGCCGACCACCCGCGGCGCCGGGAGTACTGGGTCGGGGGCAGCACGATGGGCACCCTGGCGGCCAATGCCGTCGCGCCGGGACTGCTGGACCGTTACCTGGCCCGGACCGGCTTCTCCTCGCAGCAGACCGACCAGCCGCAGGACCCCGACCAGCCTGCCAACCTGTGGGAGCCGGTCGACCGGGACGAGGACTTCGGCACTCATGGGCGCTTCGATGACCGGTCGACCACCCGCAGCGTGCAGCTCTGGGCCTCCCAGCACCACGGCCTCCTCGGAGCCGCGGCCGGGGCGGCCGCGGCGGGGACGGCGCTCCTGACCCGCGCGGTCCGCCGCTGACCCCGCCGTCGAGTCGTTCCCGCCTCGCCCGTCAGCCGACGCGGAACGGCTCGGCATCGGTGCGGCGCAGCGTCAGCCCGTGCCCCGGAGCGGTCGGATCCGGGTGCAGCACACCGTCGGTGGGATCGAGCGTCCCGTCGAAGAAGAGGGTCTCGATCCGCACGTGGTCGTGGAACCACTCCAGGTGCCGCAGGTTGGGGGTGGCCGCGGCCACGTGCGCGTGCAGGTGCGGGGCGCAGTGTCCCGACACCTCCAGCCCGTACGACGCCGCGACCGCGGCCACGCGTAGCCACTCGGTGATCCCGCCGCAGCGGGACGCGTCGGCCTGCAGGCAGTCCACGGCGCCGGCCGCACACATCCGCCTGAAGTAGACGAGGTCGTAGCCGTACTCGCCTGCAGTCACGTCGGCCCGGACCGCCTCCCGGACCTCGTGCAACCCGGCCAGGTCGTCGGAGGAGACGGGTTCCTCGAGCCAGTGGACGTCCAGGTCGTGGGCGCGGCTCATCACCCGCACTGCTTGCTTGCGCGTGTAGGCACCGTTGGCGTCCACGAACAGCTCGGCGTCGTCCCCGATCACCGTGCGAGCCTGGCGCATCCGTTCCAGGTCGCGCGCGGTCTCGGCGCCCCACGACTGGCCGATCTTGATCTTGACGCGGGGGATCTGCTGCCCGTTCACCCAGCCGTGGAGCTGGTCGGCCAGGCGGCACGCGTCGTACGTCGTGAAGCCACCGCTGCCGTAGACCGGGACGCGCTCGCGGACGGCGCCGAGGAGCCGGTGCAGCGGCAGGCCGAGCAGCCGCGCCTTGAGGTCCCACAACGCCACGTCGACCGCGGAGATGGCGTAGCCGACCGCGCCGACGCGGCCGGAGTTGCGGACCGCCTTGACCATCGTGTCGAAGGCGCCGCCGACATCCATCGCGTCCCGGCCCCGGACGAGCCCGGCCAGCTGGTCGCGGGCCACGGCGCCGACGGCGGGGGCGCCGTAGGTCCAGCCGAGCCCGGTGGTCGTCCCGGACCGGACCTCGACCAGCACCATCGTGGTGGAGTCCCACGAGCAGGTGCCGTCCGCCTCCGGTTGGTCCGTCGGCACGGTGAAGACGGCTACGTCGACGGCGTCGACGGTGGCACTCATCGGCGTACGGGTGGGTCGGGTCGGTCCACGGCTCAGTCCTTTCCGTGGGGGAGGAGCTCCTGGGCCTTGGTCTTGATGCCCTCACGGACCACGCCCCAGCGGTTCTCGTCACCGTGCAGCAGCGCCTTGGCCGCGTCCTTCATCTGGTCGTACGTCGCGTGCGGCGGGATCGGCGGCACGTCCGGGTCCACCCGCACGTCCAGGACCGTGGGCCGGTCTGCCGACAGGGCGTTGACCCAGGCCGGCCGGAGGTCGTCCGGCTTGTCCACCGCGACGCCCTGGAGCTCCAGTGACGAGGCGAAGGCGGCGTAGTCCACGTCCGGCAGCGTCTGGGACTCGGTGAACTTGGGGGAGCCGGCCATGGCCCGCATCTCCCAGGTGACCTGGTTGAGGTCGTTGTTGTGCAGGACCGCCACGACCAGGCGGGGGTCGGCCCACTGCTGCCAGTAGTGCTTGATGGTGATCAGCTCGGCCATGCCGTTCATCTGCATGGCGCCGTCCCCGGCGAAGACCACCACCGGCCTCTCGGGGTTGCCGAACTTGGCGCCGATGCCGTACGGCACCCCGGGCCCCATGGTCGCGAGGTTGCCGGACAGGGAGCCGCGCATGTGGCCGCGGAACTTCAGCTGCCGTGCATACCAGTTGGCCGCGGAGCCGGAGTCGGCGGTGACGATCACGTCGTCCGGGAGCAGCGGTGACAGCTCGGCGAACAGGCGCATCGGGTTGACCGGGTCGGCCTCGACCATGGCCTCGGCGTACATGGTCTCCCACCACCGGCTCACCGAGGACTCGACCTCGTCCCGCCATCCCCGGTCGGTCTTGCGCTGCAGCAGGGGGATCAGCGCGTGCAGCGTCGTCCGCGCATCGCCGACGAGGTTGACCTCGTAGGGGTAACGCATCCCGATCTGCTTGGGGTCAACGTCGACCTGCACCGCGCGGGCCTGGTCGAAGGCGGGCATGAACTGCGTGTAGGGGAAGCTGGACCCGACGGTGAGCAGCGTGTCGCAGCCCTTCATCAGCTCGTAGCTGGGCCTGGTCCCGAGCAGGCCGATCGACCCGGTCACCCAGGGCAGCTCGTCGGACAGGACGTCCTTGCCCAGCAGCGCCTTGGCGACACCGGCGCCGAGCAGGTCGGCCACCTCCTCCAGTTCGGCCGAGGCGCCGCGCGCACCGGAGCCGACGAGCATGGCGACCTTGGAACCGGCGTTGAGCAGGTCCGCGGCTCGCCGTACGGCGTCGTCGTCCGGGGTCACCTGCGGCCACTGCACGCCCAGGCTGGAGGGGACCATCTTGAACTCGTGTCCCGGCGGGGCGTACTCGAGCTCCTGGACGTCCGAGGGGATGATGACGGCGGTCACGGTGCGCTCGGCCGCCGCGATGCGTAGCGCCCGGTCGAGCACGTTGGGCAGCTGCTCGGGCACCGTGACCATCTGCACGTACTGGCCCGCGACGTCCTTGAACAGTGACAGCAGGTCGACCTCCTGCTGGTAGGAGCCGCCCATGGCGCTGCGGGCGGTCTGTCCGACGATCGCCACGACCGGGACGTGGTCGAGCTTGGCGTCGTACAGGCCGTTGAGCAGGTGGATGGCGCCGGGACCGGAGGTTGCCATGCACACCCCGACCCGGCCGGTGAACTTGGCGTAGCCGACAGCCTCGAACGCGCTCATCTCCTCGTGACGGGCCTGGATGAACCGGGGTTGGTTGTCGGCGCGACCGAAGGCGGCGAGGATCCCGTTGATCCCGTCGCCGGGGAAGGCGAACACGGTGTCCACCCCCCACTCGCGCAGACGGCTCAGCAGGTGGTCGGCAACGGTGGGTGCGGCCATGAGTCAGCTCCTCCGGGAGGTCAGCAGGTCAGCGGCGCGGGCGGCGACCGCCATGATGGTCAGGGCCGGGTTCGCGCTGCCCTGGGTCGGCAGCACGCTGCCGTCGGTGATGTAGAGGTTGGGTACGGCGAAGGTCCGGCAGCTCGCGTCGACCACGCCGGAGCGTTCGTCCGCAGCCATGCGGGCGCCGCCCACGAGGTGGGCGTAACGGTCGATGGTGATGACCTCGTCGGCACCGGCCGCGTCCAGGATGTCCTCCATCACCTGGGTCGCCGCCTTGGTCAGCTGGCGGTCGTTGTCGCACTGGGAGTAGGAGAAGCGGGCCACGGGCATGCCGTGGCGGTCCTCCTCGCGGGCGAGGGTGACCCGGTTGTCCGGCTGCGCCAGGAACTCGCAGAGCGCGCCGAGGGTGGCCCAGTGCACGTAGTCGCTCATGTACTGCCGCAGCGCGCCGCCCCAGTGGCCCTGGGCGGTGACGTGCTCCGCCCAGGTGATGGGGAGGGGTGAGACGGTCTGGATGGAGAAGCCGCGCCGGTAGGGCTTGCCCGGGTCGGTCTCGTAGAACTGCTCGCTGCTGACCTCCGGTGGCGGTGCCTTGTACATGCGGATCTCGGCGTCGAACCTGCCCGCCGTCTGCGGGGCCCCCTGGACCATCAGGTAGCGGCCGACCTGGTCGTGGTCGTTGCACAGCCCATCCGGGAATCGGCTCGACATCGAGGCGAGCAGCAGCCGCGGGGTCTCGATCGAGTAGCCCGCGATCGCGACCATTCGGGCCCGCTGGAAGCGCCGGACGCCGCGGTGCACGTAGTGGACACCGGTGGCCAGCCCCGTGCGGTCGTCGACCTCGACACGGGTCACCATCGAGTCGGCGCGCACCTCCGCGCCGTGCACCAGCGCGTCGGGGATGTGGGTGATCAGCGGCGAGGCCTTCGCGTTGACCTTGCAGCCCTGCAGGCAGAAGCCGCGGTAGATGCAGTGCGGGCGGTTGCCGAACCGGCCGTTGGCGATCGCCACCGGTCCCACCCTGGCCGGGATGCCGAGGGCCGCGGCGCCGCGCAGGAACACCTCGCCGTTGCCGCCGACCGGGTGCGGCCGGTGCGGGTAGGAGTGCGGGTCGCCCCACGGCCAGTCCTGTCCGGCGACGGGCAGCTCCTCCTCGAGGTCGGCGTAGTAGGGCCGCAGGTCGTCGTACGTGATGGGCCAGTCCGCGCCGACGCCGTCCTGGCTCCGGGTGCGGAAGTCGCTGGGGTGGAACCGTGGGGTGTAGCCGGCGTAGTGGACCATCGACCCGCCGACCCCCCGGCCGGAGTTGTTGGACCCCAACGGCACCGGATCGTGCCCGCAGATGACCCGGGGTTCGGTCCAGTAGAGGGGGTGCGAGCCCGCCTCGTCGCTGACCCAGTCCGTCTCAGGCTCCCAGAACGGCCCGGCGTCCAGCGCGACCGCTCGCCAGCCGGCCCGGGCGACGCGCTGCAGCAACGTGGAACCGCCGGCGCCGCACCCGACGACGACCAGGTCCACCTCGTCCTCGTCCGCGAACCGCCGCATGTCCTCCCGGAGCCCGTGCCGCCGGCTCGGGCCGGCGGGGAGGAGCCACGCGGACTCGTTGCGGTGCCGGACCGCGCCAGTGCCGCTCATCGGCTGGCGCCCCTGGCCGGGTCGGAGCCCGGGTGGGCGTCACGCACCTCGTACGGTTCGCGCCGGTCGACCCCGAGGTTCTTGTACCCCCGCGGGTAGGCGGGGCCGCCGAAGCCGATCTCCTGCCAGGCCCAGGGGTGGGAGTAGAAGGCGGTGCACACGTACCGCGTCCACAGGCTCCACACGTGGCCGGCGACGAGCCGGTGCCACCGGTCGGTGCCGAGGTCCTGGACGCCCTGGACGATCGCGGTCCGGTCCTGCCAGGAGGCAGCCACGAACCCCGTCCCGCATCGAAGCTCGGCGTCGGCGTCCAGGTAGCTCAGCGACTCGCGCCAGGCCTCTCCGTCCGGCGGCATGTCCTCGTAGTGCCAGCCGTCGGTCTGCCGCTCGGCCAGCCGGGCGTCCACCATGGCGACGACCGGCACCCGTGGCTCCGTGCGCTGGTCGAGCAGCTGGTCGCACAGGGCCGAGGCCACCGCCTCCTCCGTGGGGGTGAAGAAGCGGATGTCAGCTGGGGTGCCCAGGCGCGCGGCGACGACGGCTGTGGTGGCCGGGTCCCAGTGCCGGGCCTGCGCCATGACGTCGAAGCCGGGGAACCGGTCGCCGCCATCCGGCTCCGGCAGCCGGTTCATCTCTCCCGCCGAAGGATCGCGGCCAGCAGGCCCATGCCGCCGACCATCGTGACCAGCAGGGGCGCGAGCAGCGGTGGCCCCATCTCCAGGTTGTAGCGCGTGTTGGACCAGCCGCCGGGCTTCTGGGCGATACCGCGGGCGTGCAGATAGGTGCCCTGCAGCCCGTTGGCCACGATGGCCGCCGAGGCGACCGGCAGCGCGGTCTTGGCCATCCGCTGGCTGAGCACGCCGGCGACCCCGGCGGCGGCGCCCACGGGCCCCAGCGCCACCGGCAGCCACATGAGCTTGTTGCCGAAGCTGGCCTTGTCGTGCTCGAAGTAGATCTCGGCGGCGGTCACCAGCGCCCCGACGGCGGTGAGGCCGGACAGGCTGCGCTCGAAGCGGCCGGTCTCCACGTTGTGCACGAGGCGGTCGATCCCCTGCCGAGTCTCGCTCCGGTGTCGTCCCCACATGGGGTGTCCTCCTCGACGTGCTGCGGTCTGCCCACCGTCCACTCTGCGCCGATCTGGTAGCCGGCGCAAGAGTTGCGGTGAGGCAAGTATTGCGATGACGATCGCCTCGGTGGCTCGTTGCGCACTCGCAATGGTTGGCGGATAGCATGGAGATGTGTCGTCGCTACCGTCCTGGGTCCTGCTCCTGGTCTTCCTGTCGTCAGCCGGTGTCATCTGGGGCGCCGGGATCACGCTCTCGGACTACACCGACGTGCTGGCTGAGCGGCTGCACCTCGGTGCCGCGCTCGGTGGCGTGATCCTCCTGAGCGTCGCGACCAACCTGCCCGAGATCGCCATCACGGTGGCGGCTGCGGTGTCGGGCAACGTCGGGGTGGCGGTCGGCAACCTGCTCGGAGGGATCGCCCTGCAGACGGTGGTGCTGGTGGCGCTGGACGCGTTCGGCGTACGGGGCAGGCGCCCGCTGACGTTCATGGCCGCCAGCCTCACCCTCGTGCTGGAGGCCGCGCTGGTCGTGGCCGTCCTGCTGGTGGTCCTGGCCGGTTCACAGCTGCCCGGCAGCCTGATTCTGGGCCGGCTGACGCCGGGCCCGGTGGTGATCGCCGTCATCTGGGTCGTGGGGCTGAAGCTCATCGGTGGCCCCGGCAGCCGGCTGCCATGGACCGACAGCGGGGAGGCGCCCGACAGCCAGGAGAAGCCGCGTGGGCACTCCCGCAAGACCGCGGAGGCCGAGGCGACCCGGCGTCGGGTGAGCACCGGGCGCGTCGTGACCGTCTTCGGCGCCGCCGCGCTGCTGACGCTGGTCGCCGGTGTGGCGATCGAGCGCAGCGGCGAGACGTTCTTCGGTGCCCTCGGCCTCTCGGGGGTCATCTTCGGCTCCACCGTGCTGGCGGCGGCGACCTCGCTGCCCGAGCTGTCCACCGGCCTGACGGCGGCCCGGCGCGGGGACTACAAGCTGGCGATGGGCGACATCTTCGGCGGCAACGCCTTCCTGCCGGTGCTCTTCCTCGTGGTCACGCTCATCAGCGGCAAGGCGGTGCTGCCACAGGCCCAAGCCAGCGACATCTACCTGACCGCTCTGGGTGCCCTGCTGACCGTGGTCTACCTGGCCGGGCTGCTCTTCCGTCCGCAGCGACAGGTGCTGCGGATGGGGGTGGACTCCTTCGTCGTCCTCGTCCTGTACGTCGTGGGCATCGCCGGGCTCGTGGTGCTGGCCTGACGGATGGGCGACCGGGCGGTGGCGCACCCGCCGCCGGGGCGGTGCGACCCCGGCGGCCGCACGGGCCTGCCCTCGTTCCCGGCGCTGCAGGGGGTATGACCGCCGCGACTCCGTGGGTATCGTCGGAGGTCGAGGTGATGTCGTATGACCGCTGTCCACCCCCGGGTCTCCACGCCCACCGACCTGTTCGTCGAGCCGGTCGGCCGCCGCCGCGCCGGCTCGGTGGTGGTCAGCTGGGTCACCACGACCGACCACAAGAAGATCGCCAGCCTGTACTTCATCAGCTCGTTCGTCTACTTCCTCTTCGGCGGAGTGCTGGCGCTGCTGATCCGGGCCGAGCTGGTCACGCCCGGCCTGCAGATCGTGGACAACCCCGAGCAGTACAACCAGCTGTTCACGATGCACGGCACGATCATGCTGCTGCTGTTCGCGACACCGCTGTTCGCCGGGTTCGCCAACGCCCTGATGCCGATCCAGATCGGCGCGCCGGACGTGTCCTTCCCCCGCCTGAACATGTTCGCCTACTGGATGTACCTCTTCGGTGGTCTCATCGCGGCGGGCGGATACCTGACGCCCGACGGCGCCGCGTCGTTCGGCTGGTTCGCCTACGCGCCCCTGTCCGACGCGGCCTACAGCCCGGGCCTCGGCGGCAACCTGTGGGTGTTCGGGCTGGCCCTCGCCGGGTTCGGCACCATCGTTGGCGCGGTCAACTTCATCACCACCATCATCTGCATGCGCGCTCCAGGCATGACGATGTTCCGGATGCCGCTGTTCACCTGGACCGTCCTCGTGACCTCGATCCTCGTGCTGATGGCCTTCCCGGTGCTGGCCGCGGCGCTCCTGGCTCTCGGTGCGGACCGCACGCTGGGGGCGCACGTCTACGACCCGACCAACAGCGGGGCGCTGCTGTGGCAGCACCTGTTCTGGTTCTTCGGCCACCCCGAGGTCTACATCATCGCCCTGCCGTTCTTCGGCATCATCAGCGAGATCCTGCCGGTCTTCTCCCGCAAGCCGCTGTTCGGCTACAAGGGCCTGGTGCTGGCAACCATCGGCATCGGCGCCCTGTCGGTGTCGGTGTGGGCGCACCACATGTACGCCACCGGTCAGGTGTTGCTGCCGTTCTTCGCGATCATGACGATGTTGATCGCGGTGCCCACGGGAGTGAAGTTCTTCAACTGGATCGGCACGATGTGGGGCGGCTCGCTGACCTTCGAGACCCCGATGCTGTGGGCGATCGGCTTCCTGGTGACGTTCCTGTTCGGCGGCCTGACCGGGGTGATCCTGGCCAGCCCGGCGCTGGACTTCCAGCTGTCCGACTCCTACTTCGTCGTGGCGCACTTCCACTACGTCGTGTTCGGCACCGTGGTGTTCGCGATGTTCGGTGGGTTCTACTTCTGGTGGCCCAAGTTCACCGGCCGGATGCTGGATGAGAAGCTCGGCAAGATCCACTTCTGGATGCTGTTCGTGGGGTTCCACACCACCTTCCTGATCCAGCACTGGCTCGGCGTGAAGGGCATGCCACGTCGTTACGCGGACTACCTGCCCGAGGACGGCTTCACCTGGATGAACCAGGTCTCCAGTGCCGGCGCGTTGCTGCTCGGGCTGTCCACGCTGCCGTTCCTGTACAACGTGTGGAAGACCTGGCGCACCGCGCCGATGGTCGAGACCGACGACCCGTGGGGCTACGGCTGCTCCCTGGAGTGGGCCACCTCGTGCCCGCCGCCGCGGCACAACTTCGAGTCGATCCCGCGCATCCGCTCCGAGCGGCCGGCGTTCGACCTGCACCACCCCGAGGTCGGCGCGCAGGACCAACCCACCCCGGACAAGGGCGTCATGGACCACCTGCTGGGTGAGCCCGCGCTCGAGCGGGAGGGGCAGGGCCCGGATCGGGGGTGACGACTACTCCGGAGGCGCGGTCGATACGACCACACGTTCGTGGCTCACCCCCGCAGCGCGCTGCGATCGGGCTTCCACGGGGCCTCGCCCTCACGTGGTGCCCGGGCTCCGGTCGCCGCGGTCGAAGGGGGGCGGGTCGGCGGCGGCATGTCCCGTGACGTTCTGGATGATCATGGCGGCCACCTCCCGCAGCTTGATGTTGCGGCTCTGTGACGCGGCCCGCAGGATCGCGAAGGCCTCATCCCGCGTCGTGCGGTTCTGCCCCATGATGACGCCGAGGGCCTGGTCGATCGTGCTGCGGGAGAGCATCGCCGTCTCGAGGTGCTCGGCGAGCGCCGCCTGACGTGCCAGCAGCAGGGACAGGCGCAGTGCCCGGGCGACCTCCTCGACATACACGCGGGCCCGGCGCATCTCGGGCTCGCCGAAGGCCTCCAGCTCCCGGCCGTAGAGGTTCATCGAGATCTGCGCGCCGTCGCCGGTGTCACCTGGCACGGTCGCCGCCGAGAGGAAGCCCAGCTCGAGCGACGCCCGCCGCCACTGCGGCCAGCGGTCGTCGTGGCGCAGGTCGGTGACGATGCTCCCCACCCCCTCGCGCGCCGCGTCGACGCAGGGCCCGGAGTCGACCTCGTACTCCACCATGTCCGCCCTGGTCGCCTGCTCGTCGGTGCTCGCGACGGTGAGCAGCGTGCCCTCGCGCAGCATGGTGAGGGTGCAGGCGATCCGCGGCCCCACGTGTTGAGCCGCGCCCTCCACCACCCGTTGCAGGAAGTCCTCGGTCGTCCTGGTCGTCAGCAGGCTGGTCTGCAGCTGCGTCACCGCCGCGTGTCGTTGGCGCAGCTCCTCCGGCGGCGGGTGGTGTTCCGGCATACGGGCTCCTGAGGTCCGGTGTCGCAGCCGTCCGCCCCCGGCCCGGGCGGCCGGCCATCCTGTCTCTGCAGTAGCGGTACCCGCGCGGCATCGCGTCAAGCAGGTCCATGAGGACCGGCCGACCACCTCGTCTGCGACGCCCGAATGCGGGTAGTCCCCTCTCACGACGGCGGAAGGACGCCCTGATGGAACCTGTCCCGGAGACTCGGGCGGTGCTGCTGGAGCTCGGTGCGTACGGCGACGTGGACCTGGTCAAGGACCTGGAGGAGGCAGGCCGCAGAGTGCTGAGGATCGTCCCCGAGTGCGTGGGGCTCAGCATCAGCACGCTCGAGGACGGTCTCACCTTCACGCTGGTCGCCAGCTCGTCGGAGATCGCGGCTCTGGACGCGACGCAGTACCTCGACGGCGGCCCGTGTGTGGACGCGGCCAAGCAGGACGAGTCGGTCGACGTGGACGACCTGGGGGACCTGGACGCAATGGACGAACGGCGGTGGCTGCTCTACGCCAGGACCGGTGCCGCGAAGGGGGTGGCCAGCTCGTTGTCGCTGCCGCTTCGCCGCGACGGGCGGGTCACCGGGTCGGTCAACCTGTACGCGTCGGCGCCGCAGGCCTTCGAGGGTCACCACGAGCAGCTCGCGTCGGTCTTCGGGGCGTGGGCGCTGGGTGCCGTCACCAACGCCGACCTGAGCTTCCGGACCCGGCTGGAGGCCGCGGCCGCGCCGAGCCGGGCGCAGGACCGCCACCTGCTGGACCAGGCCAGCGGCTGGCTGGCGGTCTCCCTCTCGGTGAACGTGGCCACGGCCAGGCGACGCCTGCATGAGGCGGCGGCGCAGGCCGGCATCACGGAGGTGCAGGTTGCGCGAGCGGTGCTCGAGAGCCAGAACCGGTGAGGCGGCGGCCCACGTCGGTGCTGCGGCTCGAGGCGGCTGCCCCGGCGTGGTGCGGCTCGACGCGGTCAGCCGTGGGTGGTGCTGCCGGATGCGGTCAGCACCACCACCCCGCCCACGATCAGCGTGAGGCCGATCAGCCCCATGGTGTTGAGCCGTTCGCCGAAGAGCACCACGCCGAACCCCGCCACCGCGGCCGTCCCGACCGCAGACCAGATGGCGTACGACACCCCGACGTTGATGGTCCGCAGCGCCGGCACCATGAGGGCGAAGGACGCGACGTAGCTGACCGTGACCACGAGGGCCGGCAGCCAGCGGAATCCGTCGGCGAGCTCTCGCAGCTGCAGGGTCCCGACCACCTCGGTGGCGATGGCGAGCCCGAGGAACAGCCAGGCGCCCATCACCGCCGTCCTGTGCGCGAGCCGGACGACCGGCCGCCTGGTGGACCTGCTGCTGCTCCGCTGGCGATCGGGATGCTCACCCCCGCAGTCTGTGCCGCCGGGGTCCCACCGTCCAGACGCCGGTGCGGGGCACCTCACTGCACGCGGCCGTACCAGGCCCTGGCCCGGATGCGGGCACGCCGCACGTGGTCGCCGGTCCCGGGTGCGTGCCAGAGCTGCCCTGCGCCCGCGTAGATCCCCACGTGGTGGACGAACCCGGACCGGGTCTTGAAGAAGACCAGGTCACCGGGTCGACGGGAGGACGCGGCGATGTGCCGGGTGGCGGCGTACTGCTGGGCAGCGGTGCGGGGCAGGCGTCTGCCCAACCGGGCGTAGACCCACATGGTCAGGCCGGAGCAGTCGAAGCGATGTGGGCCGACGGCGCCCCACCGGTACGGCGCGCCCCGCTTGGCGGCGGCGACGTGCACGGCTCTGAGGCCGACGCCCGCGGACACGGCCGTGTGGGCCGGCTCTGCGACGGCTGAGGTGACGCCGGTCAGGCCGACGGCCACCATCGCGACGATGGCAAGGCGGCACAGGAGGAAGGGCAAACGGGCAGCGCGAGGCAACGCATACATGGGGGACTCCAGGAACCGCTTGCGAGGCATGACCTGTCGGGTTCGGGAACCTGTTTTCCCGGCCCGCGCGACATCGCGCCCGGAGGGCGTTGACGTCGATCGCGGGCTTCACCCCGAAGTGGGCGGCCACCGCCGACCCACGCTGCTCGGGTGCACCGCTCCCGCCACGAACGTGCTCGTTCTCGATAGGGGCTGACACGGTGGCAGGACTCAGCGTCGTGGCAGCAGCCCTCCGCTCCGTGCGGTGAGGCCGACAAACAGACTATTCGGACAAACCTCGCAATGGGGGATTAGCCGAAAACTGTTGTGCTGTCGTCGGTTTCGGTCCGGTCGATGTGGCCGGGGCCCACGCGCCGCTGCTGCCCGCCCCACGAGCGGGATGACTGGCCCGGCGTCCCCTTCAGCGCCCCCGCGGCCTCAGCCGGCGTCGCCGGAATCTCGCCCGCTGGGACTGCCCAGGTGGACCACGCGCACCCCGGCAGGGAGTCGCGCGTCGTCGGCGAGCAGCGCGCCGTCCAGCCAGGACTCGATCACCCGCGCCAGCTCCAACGGGTGGCTGAAGTTCACCGCGTGCGCCGCCCGGTCGACCAGGGCGACCGCCAGGTGCTGGGAAGCGAGCCGGCCCACCTCGCGAACTCGGGACGGAGACGGCATGAGCGGGTCCCGGCCACCCAGGACGGCCAACGCCGGGACAGGGACGTCCAACAACCGCTCCAGTGAGGGGAAGCGGGTCAGCTCGTGGAACAGGCGCAGGCCGTTGACCGGTCCGAACCTCAGGTAGTCCGGCAGCGCGACCGGGGCCATCCTCGGACTCTCACGAACCACGTCCAGTGCCAGCTGGCCGAGCGCGCGGGGAAGCGGCTGGTTCTGCACGCCGCCAGCGGGCGAGACCAGGACAAGGCGGTGGACCCGTTCGGGCGCCTCGTGCGCCACCTCGAGGCCGATTGGACAGCCCATCGAGTTCCCGACCAGCACCGCCTGTTCGATCTCCAGCGCGTCCAGCACTGCCAGCAGGGCCCCTGCCAGAGCAGAGATGTCCAGGACGTGGTCACGCCGCTGGCTGAGGCCGTAGCCCGGCAGGTCCGGAACCACGTTGACCCATCGGCCGGCAAGGAGGCGGGCCGTGGGCATGAGGTACGCGCCCGAGATGGCGAACCCGTGGATGTGGACCACCGGCACGCCGCTCCCGCCCACGCTGCGCCGGTAGTGGACGGACCTGCCTTCGACCTGCAGGTGACCCGTCACCCACCCGTCGTCTGCCATGGCGGATTCTCCCACGGGCCGGGACGGGTCCGGGTCGGCTCCGGGCTGATCCCGATGTTGCGGCTTCCTCCCGGGGCGCACAGTGGAATGGTGAGGAGACGCCCTCGACGCCGACCGGAAGGAAGCGCCAACCATGAAAGACATCCACCGAAGCTTTGCCGAGCAAGGTCTGCTCCGACCGCGCGATGGACGGGTCGTCGGCGGTGTGTGTGCCGGCCTCGGCCGGCGCTTCGGGATCGCACCGTGGGCCGCGCGAGTCCTCTTCGTGCTGCTGCTCATGGTCATCCCCGGCAGCCAGATCCTGGTCTACCCGATCCTGTGGCTCCTCATGCCGTCAGAGTCGTAGCTGGCAGGTGCCTGGGTTGCGCTTGCGCGGGTCAGCTCACGCAGAGGCAGAAGGGGTGCCCCGCCGGGTCGAGGAACACGCGGAAGGACTCACCGGGCTGGTGGTCATGCTTGGTCGCGCCGAGCTCGAGCACCGCAGCCTCGCCGACGTCGAGG
The DNA here is from genome assembly GCA_963724015.1 of uncultured Actinomycetota bacterium. Taxonomy (GTDB): domain Bacteria; phylum Actinomycetota; class Actinomycetes; order Actinomycetales; family Dermatophilaceae; genus CAVRTM01. The sequence continues at coordinate 13,922 of CAVRTM010000002.1, read as the reverse complement.
TCGTCGACGACAACGTCGAGGTGCATCTGCTGCGGCAGGTCCTGGTCCGGCCATCCCGGAGGGGTGTAGGCCTCCACCTGCTGGAAGGCGATGGACTGATCGTCATCGGCGCGGACCTCGGCCCAGTCGGGGGAGATGTCGACCTTCCAGTCCAACAGCGCACCGTAGAAGGTCGCCAGAGCGCCCGGATCAGGGCAGTCGATGACGATGCTGGGGAAGCGTGCGATAGCCATGCCGGCACCGTACGCGCGGATGCCGCTGCAGTCAGCCCACCCGGGAAACAGCGTTCCGACAGAGGCCGGTGCCGACATACGTGCGATGGTGAACTACGACCGCTACGGCGCGTGCCATGTCGACGGTGTTCGTTGTCGGCACCGTGGAGAACCAGGTCCGCTTCCATGACCGCTTCGGGCATCAGAAGGCGTCGCGTTCCAGGGGGCAGGTCATGCAGTGGGAGCCACCACGACCGCGGCCGAGCTCGTACCCCTCGATGGTGATCACCTCGATACCCGCCTTGCGCAGTGCCGTGTTCGTCCCGACGTTGCGTTCGTAGGCGATGACGACGCCAGGCTCGAGCGCAACCACGTTGTTCCCGTCATCCCACTGCTCACGCTCGGCCTCGAACGTGTCACCGCCGGTCTCGATCACCCGCATCGTGCCCACGCCCAGGGCGCCGGCCATGAGGTCGGGCAGGTAGCCGGGCTTCTCCTCGGTGACCAGGTCGTCGGGGGAGTCGCCCGGGCGGATCGACCAGGTGCGCGCCCCGTTGATGACCTGCGGGAACAGTGTCACGAGATCGCGGTCGCACATCGTGAGTACCGTGTCGAGGTGCATGTAGGAACGAGACTTCGGCAGGTGTACTGCCAGGACGAGACGTGCCGCCTCTGCGCGGAACAGCGACCGGGCTATCCAGAGCACGGCCTGGGGGGTGGTCCTCTCACCCATCCCGATCATCACGGCACCGTTGCCGATGGGTTGGACGTCGCCGCCCTCGACGTGCGCGCGGCCCCAGTCCTCGTCGACCCCGCCCAGCCAGACGGGGAACTCCTCCGCGGTGAACATGGGGTGGAAGCGGTAGATCGCCTCCATGATGACCGTCTCCGGCTTGCGCGCCGGTTTGGTCATGGGGTTCAACGTGACGCCGTTGTAGATCCAGCACGACGGGTCCCGCTGGAAGAGGAAGTTGGGCAGCGGGGGCAGCAGCATCGCGGTGGGGTCGGCCGACTCCCATGCCAGGCCAACGTCGCGCTCGACGTCGGCCTTGGTGATTCCGCCGATGAGGAACTCCGCCACGAGTCCAGCATCGGCGGTCGCAGCCCACTCGCGGGCCCTGACCGCCGCGGTGATGCCGACCTCGCGCTCGCCCAGGACCTTGTCGGTGACCCACTCGCGGACGCCGGGCCGGTCGAGCGCCTCGGCCAGCAGCTTCTCGGCGTGAAACACCTCCACCCCGCGTTCGCGCATGACCTCACTGAAGGCGTCGTGCTCGGTCTTGGCCCTGCTCACCCACAGGACGTCATCGAAGAGCAGCTCCTCGGCGTTCCAGGGCGTGAGCCGTGTGTGCTCCAGCCCCGGGCGGTGGACCATCACCTTTCGGAGCCTTCCGACCTCTGACCGAACGGCAAACGGCATGGTGACCACCTCGTCCGCTTGGCCTCACCCAACCACGACGCGCTGATCCGTCGAACCGGTACATCGTCTGAGTGCTGCCTCCATGAGCGTGCCGGGTCGTGCCCTTCCCGCACGCTCCCTGCCCACCAACACTGTCGACCGGTACGCCGCACTGCGTCACCCGCACCGGGTGATCTGGAGTCGACGTCGCGCGGTTCATCCAGCCCGGATGAGGCGCCACCCCACACCCTGAAGGCACCGTGGCTGCTCGAGAGGCACTCCGGCTGCTCGGTAGGTCAAGGCACATGGAGCGGAGCAGCCGCCTGAGCGAGCCGGCGCCGGTGCTTGCCTCCGGTGACCCGGGAGGTGGTGTCACGATGTCGGAGCAAGCGGGCGGGGCCAAGCCAAAGCAGCACCTGACGATTCGCCAGGCGGCGTTCATCGGGGTGGGCGCCATGGTGGGAGCGGGGATCTTCGCGCTCCTTGGGGCAGCGGGTGAGGTCGCCGGATCGGCAGTCTGGTTGTCGTTCCTCCTCGCCGGCGTGGTCGCCGCGCTGCAGGGCTACTCGTTCGCCAAGTTCGGCGCTAGATACCCCTCGGCCGGTGGGCTGCTCGAGTACGTCTCCAAGGGGTTCGGGGACGGGCACGCGACCGGGATCACCGCGTGGCTCACCTACATCGCCAACGCCATCGTGACCGCCATGGTGGCGGTGTCCTTCGGCAGCTACGCCAGCTCGATGTTCGCAGGGGGCAACGAGGCGTGGATCAAGGTGTTCGCCGCCCTCATCATCCTGGTCATGACGGCGGTCAACGTCGTCGGCTCCAAGCTGGTCGCGAGAGCGCAGACGGTGATCGTCACCGTGGTCCTCAGCATCCTCGTCCTCTTCGCCGTGGTCACCCTGGTCAACATGAACCCGTCGCTGCTCACGCCCTCTGGATACCCACCGTTCCGTGACATCGTCTCGAGCGTTGCGCTGACCTTCTTCGCCTTCCTCGGCTTCGGCATCATCACCTTCACGGCCAAGGACCTCGAGAGGCCCGCCTACCAGCTGCCGCGGGCGATGTACCTCGCGCTGGGTATCGCGACCGTCATCTACATCGCCGTCGCGCTCGGCGTCTTCGGCACCCTCACCGCCGAGCAGGTCATCGCCTCCGGTGGTACCGCGCTGGCGGTCGCCGCGGAGCCCACCCTGGGGCAGGCCGGCTACTGGCTGATGAGCGTGACCGCCCTGTTCGCCACCGCCGGCGCCACCAACGCCGGGCTCTACCCGGCTCCCGGGCTCTCCGAGCGGCTCGCCACGACCGGGCAGTTCCCCACGGTGATGGGTCGACGGCTCCGGGAACGGTTTTCGGTCGGGCTCCTGGTCGAGGCGGCCGCCTGCCTGGTCCTCGCGCTCCTCTTCAACCTGGATGCGATCGCCTCGATCGGCAGCGCAGTGGCCCTGCTGATCTTCACACTGGTGACCGCCGCCCACCTTCGGGTGAGGTCCGAGACCGGCGCGCGTACCACCATCTTGGTGCTGGCCATCGCGGCATCCGCAGTCGTCCTCGTGACGTTCGTCCTCACGACGCTCATCCATGAGCCGGCCTCGATGGTGGCGCTGGTGGTCATCTTCCTGCTCAGCATCGGGCTAGACCTCGGGTGGAAGCTGCGCCACCCGCCTGGCGCCACCCCGCAGGTATCGCTCGGGCAGTAGCCCGGTGCGGCCGGGTCTCGATCTGTTGGTAGACCGCGGCGAACACGACGATAGCCAGCGCGCTCGAGCGTGGCGTGGGCCGCCCCCTCATCTGGCGAACCTGAGTGCCCCTACGAGGCGCTCGATGTCGTCCTCGTGGTTGTAGAAGTGGATCGTCAGTCGCAGGTTGCCGTCCCGTTCCGAACAGACGACTCCCTGGTCCGAGAGCGCCGCGACAAGCGGCGCCGGTTCCAGGTCGCCGAGTGGGACGCTGACGATCGTGCTCTGGTGCTGTTCGGACAGGCTCGACCGGATCCCACCCGACGTCGATGAGCGCACCCCGCAGCGCCGTGGTGAGCTCGCGGTTGCGTGCATAGAGGCGGTCGGGCCCGAAGTCGTCGAAGATGGTGAGCGCGGCCTCGTGGCCGATCGCGGCGAGCCAGCTGATGGAGCTGTCGAACCGCGACGCCGTGGGGGAGAGGTCCATTTGGGGGCCGAAGAAGCTGTCGAACGGGATCCTCGCCGCCCTCCAACCCGGATTGATCGGTGTGAACCGGCCCTGCGCGGTGGAGGACAGGTAGCAGTACCCCATGCCGCGGCCTGCGTTGAGCAGGAACTTGTGGTCCGGCGCCACCAGCACGTCGATGTGCGGCAGGTCGTGGGCGACCGGGAGCGCCCCGACCAGCTGTGACCCGTCGACGAAGACGATCGCGCCCACGGCGCGAGCGAGACCACTGATCGCGGCAATGTCGGTCCGGTGACCTGTCGATGCCTGGACGGCGCTGAAGGCGACGAGCTGCGTCCCGGCGTCCACTGCCGTCGCGACGTCTTCGGCTTCCAGCCCACCGTTGCGGAAGGGGACCTGACGGACGTCGTACCCCTTGTCGGCCAGCTGCCGCCAGGGGAAGTGGTTGGAGCTGTACTCCCGTTGTCCGATGACGACGTTCTCGCCCCGGGTGGCCGGGCCGAACTGGGCAGCGACCAACCCCGCTGCCGCTGAGACGGAGGGGATGAGCGCGATGTCGGAGCGGTCGGCACCGATCAGCATCGCCACCGCCGATCGTGCCGCGTCGGCTGCCCGTTCGCCGCGGCTGAAGTCGAAGCCGCTGGTCGTCCAGTCGTTGATGAGCTGGTGGTAGGTGTCCGCCAGCCGGCGGCTGGCGAGACCGACCGCTGCAGTGTTGAGATAGGCACGATGTGCAGTCGCCGGGAACAGGCGACGAGCCTCGTGGACGTCCGGGGTCCGGGGCGCGGGTGTCGGGTCGGTCACGACCTTCAACGTACCCGCGGTGGTCGCGAGCCGGGCCGGTCGAGCGCGTCGCTCGACCGGCGTCCGTGCTACGCCTGCCGTAGCGTGGCGGCATGCCAGCCGTCCGCGTCTCCAAGACCTACTTCATGCTCGTCGTCGCCGACATGGAGCGCGCCGTGCGGTTCTACACGGACGCGCTCGGCGGCGAGCTGGCGGTCAGCTCACCGGGATGGAGTGAGGTGAACGTCGCCGGAGCCACGGTGGCGCTGCACGCGGGCGGCGTCGGTGCGGACACCCCGACCGGTCTGGGCTTCGAGGTCGACGACATCGACAGCGCGGTCTCGGCGGTGGTCGCGGCCGGCGGCCACGTCATCGACGAACCCAAGAGAGGCCGCAGGAGCGGATTCGGCTGGCTGCGGTCGCGGACAGCGAGGGCAACCGGATCACGGTTGCCCAGACGGTCAGCTGACAGCGACGACGTCCACCGAGGGAGGCATGTGACATGCCGGGTGTCGCACCGCTACGGGCGGCGTGCCGAGGCGAGAGGGCAGACCTCTGGTGATGGCGGGTGACGTTCGACCCACCGGAATACCCTTGATGCATGAGCACCTCCGCGCACGGGTCGACCCCGGACTGGCGCACCGATGGCGTACGCGTCATCCCTGGGAACGCACTGGACGCAAACACACCTCAGACGCCGGGGATGAACAGGGCTGCGGCGGTGACCCGCGACAGAGCCGGGTCGGAGAAGCTGTGGGCTGGGACCGTCACCATCGCTGGTGGCGAACAGACTGGCGCCCACCATCACGGCGGGCTGGAGAGCGTGATCTACGTGGTCCGCGGCCACGCGCGGATGCGGTGGGGCTCCCACCTCGAGTTCACGGCGGAGACAGGCCCTGGCGGGTTCATCTTCGTGCCCCCGTTCGTCCCGCACCAGGAGCTCAACGCCCGCGACGACGAGCCGCTGGTGTGCGTCGTCGTGCGCAGCGGTCAGGAGCCGATCGTGGTCAACCTGGAGATCGACGCGGCGGCCCAGCCCGAACGCGTCCCCTGAGCTCAGACGCCGCTCGCAGAGGGGCCCTGCCGCTGAGATGCAGTGGCGATGCTGCCCCGTCGACCTTCGCCAGCCAGATGCGCGGGCGTGGGGCGTCTACACGTGTTGCGTCAAGACCTCGGACCACGTGCCGGAGGCCACGTGAACGACCCGCGTGCTGCGACCTGCTCCGAAGGGAAGGCGGCACGACGTCGCCCCGTGCTGGCGGCCTGCGGTGTGCCCGTCGCGGACCGCGCCGCCGTTGGCGCCGGTCTCAGTGCAGCGGCTGCAACCGGAGCCCGCGCGCCCTGACCGCGTCCATCACCGACTGGAGACCTGCGGCGGTGTGGCGGCCGTGGAGGTGCATCAAGATCACGCCCCCGGCCTCGACCGGAGGAGTCATGGCATCGCCATCCCGCACCTTCTGGACCATCTGCGACGTGGTCGATCCCGCCCAGTCGCGGGTGTCCACCGTCCAGAAGCACAGCCCGTAGCCCCGGGAGGCCGCGAGGGCGGTCAGCCTCGTGGAGAAGGCGCCTGCCCCGTACGGCGGCCGTAGCAGCCGCACCGACGTGGAGGGCGTGGCCCCGTGGTCGATCTGCCACAGGACGGTCGCGTCCGAGGCGGTCGACAGATCCGCGTGGGTCGCGGTGTGGTTGTCGATGATCTGCCCGTCGCGCTTCATCGCCGAGATGAGTGACGGGTTGGCCCTGGCCCAGATCCCGATCGGGAACAGCATCGCCTGGACGTCGTTCCGCCGGAGCGTCGAGAGGATGGACGTGACCTGGGCGGCCGACCCGTAGTCGTCGAACGTCAGCCACACGTACGGCGTGTGGTTCCCGCACGTGGACGTCCGGGCGTACGTCGCGGCCGGCACGTCTGGCGGCACGCGGCGGGTGACGGTGATCCGGACTGCCGGTGAGGACAGCGACACCGAGCGGCCGCCACCGGTCACCGTCGCGGTCGCCCTCAGCGTGGCCTTTCCCGGTGACCCGGCGGTGTTCCAGCAGGTCGAGGTACCCACGGTGCGGTGGCCGCTCAGCGCCAATGGCGTGCAGTGCGGGGCGTTCGTACCGGTCAGGCCGATGGTGCCCGAGGTGATGGCAACGGGGAGCCTGACCTGCACCGTGACCGGGTTGACCGTTCCCTCGTTGATGGCGGCATAGCCGGTCGTCAGCGTCAGGGACGGGGGCGAGGTCGCGCTCCGAGCCTTCACGTGCACCGCCGGGTCCGCTGCTCGAGCCGCTGGGGCGGGCGAACCGGTGCACGCTGCCACCAGCCCGGCGGACAGGAGAACCAGCGCGGCCGAAGGCGTCGTACGACGCAGGCATCCCACACGCATCGGCCGAGCTCACTCTCCCCGCAGGTTCTCTGCGGCACCAGCGAGCCTCGTCCGCGCGCTGGGCTTTGTCCACCCCGGCGATCGCTCTTCCCTGCTCGGTGCCCCGAGGCCACACTGGGGGCAGCCGCTCCCAAGGGGTCCACATGCGACGACTCGGGTTCCTGATCGTTCTCCTCATGGTGCTCGCCGGCTGCACGTCGCCCTCGGCGAGCACCTCCCCGGCGACCCCGTCCGCAGCGGGTACGTCGACGGGCACCACGACGGGCACCACGGCATCCGGCACCTCGGCGCCGGATCTCACGGCCGGGCCGGCACCGGCGACGGGCGCCGGTGGCACCGCCGGCGACGCCGCCGGCGGCTCGCCGTTCGAGCCGCTCCCTGCCGGCATCACCGTCAAGGACGCCTACACGTCGGTGATGGTCCAGGTGACCAACCCGCCGACGTTCCCCTTCCCGGGGTCCGACGGCTTGTTCCACGTGGCCTACAACCTCGTGCTCCAGAACGCGTCCCCGGTCCCGGCAACCATCCGCAAGCTCGAGGTGGTCGACGCCGCCAGCACCACCAAGGTCATCGCGTCCTTCGCCGGTAAGCAGCTCGTCGACCCCACGTGTGCCTTCGGGAACTGCAACCGCCTGCGCGCCCTGCCCGCCACGCCGGTGAAGGACGCGGTGATCCCCCCGCAGCAGGCGCGGGTGCTGTTCGTGGACTACACGTTCCCCTCCCTGGAGGCGGCGCCGAAGTACGTGATGCACCACCTCTTCTTCGACGGCGCCCCCAGCCCGGTGCCGTCCAAACCCGTTCCGGTGGACTACACCGTGACGCCGTACGCGCTCTCTGCCCGCGGGCCCATCACCATCGGTCCACCCCTGCGGGGCAGCAACTGGGTCGCGCTCAACGGGTGCTGTGAACCGGGCTGGCCCCACCGCAGCTCGCCGCTGCCCCTCAACGGCAACCTCGTCGCCGGCCAGCTGTTCGCCATCGACTGGAAGCGGACCAACGACCAAGGCGCCTTCTACACGGGCGACAAGCACCGGAACCAGAGCTACGTGGACTACGGCTCGCCGATCCTCGCCGTGGCCGACGGCGTGGTGACCGCGACGCTCGACGGGCAGGAGGCCAACGCACCGGGCGTCCTGCCGGCCAACAGCCCGGTGCTCGGACCCAAGCTCACGGTGAAGAACGTGGACGGCAACCACATCGTGCTGAAGATCGGTGACAACGCCTACGCCTTCTACGCCCACCTGCTCAAGGGGAGCCTGCTGGTCAAGGTCGGCGACCGGGTGCGCAAGGGCCAGGTCATCGCCCGGCTGGGGAACACGGGAAACGCCAACGCATCCCACCTGCACTTCCACGTCATGAACGGTCCCTCGGTGCTCGGCAGCTCCGGGATCCCGTACGTGATCGACTCGTTCCAGTACCAGGGCCAGATCTCCCCGCAGCAGCTGGCGAGCGCCGACGACTTCCTCACCGGCGACTTCTTCGGCCCGGGTCGTCTGGCCAAGCCCGAGCCGCGCACGCACCAGCTGCCCTCGGCGTGGGCCATCGTGAACTTCCCCGGCTGAGCAGCGCGCTCACCGCGGCGTCGATGAGCCTCTCAGTGCAGTCGCTCCAGGGTGTTCGTGGCGTCGTTGACGAGATAGGCGGCGCGTGGGGACGGGAGCGCGAGCCCGAAGAGGGCGCCCGCGCCGCGCGGTGAGCCGCTGGTGTCCACGGTGCGTACGGCGACCTGGCGGCCGGCCGGCGTCGTCTCGACGAGGTTGCCGTTGCCGGCGTTGGCCGTGACGAGGTGCCCGTTCGGCGCTATGGCCAGACCCAATGGGGCGTCGAGCGCGCCGCCCACGCTCACGGTGCGGCCACGCCCGGCGCTGGTGGTCCGATCGGAGACGTCCGGGAGGGCTGCCAGCCGGTGGTCCACCGTGTCCGCGACGTACAGGGTGTCGTCCCGCCCCAGCCCCACACCGGTGGGGCCGATGACGAGCGCATCAGGGTCGCTGCGCTCAGCGAAGCCGCTACCGACGGTGGTCGTCGACAGCCGCTCCGGCGGCAGGTCGCCCCGCAGCCCCAGGGTGATCCGCAGGACCGTGCCGCGGTGGACGACCTTCCCGGCCGCGCGGACGGTGCCGTTGAGCACGTTGCTGACGAACAGGTCCACCCGGTTGCGGTGCTCGGCCAGGGTCATGTCCCAGGGGCCGTTGATGCCGTGGCCGCTGAGGGTCTCGCGTACGCGCCCGTGGTCGTCGAGCACGAGCAGGCACCCCGCCCGGGCGGTCGCTGCCGTGCCGTCCCGCGACGGGAGGCTCCCGACGACGACCCAGCCCGAGGTGGTCACGCCAAGGGCGGTGGTCAGCCCGACGCCGCCCACGCAGGAGCCCGGTAGCTTGTGTGGGTCGACCTGGGCGAAGAGGGCGCGCCGGCCAGTGGGCGAGACCGCGACGACGCTGGTGCCCGTCCCCTGGGCGTTGGTGCGGTTGTTGAAGTTGCTCACCAGGACGTCGCCCCGGTGCAGGCGCCCCAGCGACCGTGGGACGACCGCGACGCCGTAAGGGTTCAGGTCGCCGTTGGCCGGCACGGTGCTGGCCACCCGAGTGATGGTGTGCAGCGGGCCGAGGAACGTGGGAGGCGCAGACGTCGGCGCAGCTCCGGGAGCCGCGGTCGCCACGGCGCTGGCAAGCAGGACGCCGGCGCCGGTGGCTCCGGCCAGAAGGGGTGTGCGCAGTGTCATCGGGGGGCTCCCTTCGTCCTCCGGCGTGCCGGTCGCGTCGCGACCCGCTTGAGGTGGTCACGGCCTGCAGGGTCTGCCGGTTCAGTGTCAGTTCGCGGACTGCCCCATCGCTCATGTTGCGGCTGTTGTGACACCCCGACACTGCTCACGACGCATGACGTCGCGGCGAAGATCCAGCCGTTGCGCGAGCGGCCGGAAGCCCGCCGCCTTGTACGTCGCGACGCCTGCCACGTTGGAGGTCGGCGTGCACACGATCGCACTCGACGAGCCCAGCTCCTGCAGTGCGGCTGCCGCGGCGACGGTGACCGCACGGCCGTAGCCGTGGTTGCGGTGGTCCGAGTGCACGCCCATCGGCTCGAGCAGCCCCGGTCGTCCGGGCCCGGCCGACCACACCGTCACCGCCGCGACCGCGACGCCCTGGTCGTTGTACGCGACGAGACAGCGCGCATCGGCGTACGCCGGCCCGGCCGTCATCGCGTGCCAGCGCTCGTCAGTGAAGGTCGACCCCGGGAAGGCCGCGCGTTGCACGGCCGTGCGCTCGCGGGCCTGGTCGGGCCCGACGGTCTCGATCCGCACGCTGGGACCCTCCACCGGACCGGTGAGATCGCGTCGCAGCGGAGTCCACGGCTCGTCCAGCTCCCAACCCTCCGCCGACAGCAGATCGCGGACCGCCGCGCCGGGCGGTGCCTCGATGGACACCGTGCCCTCCCGCAGAACGCCGCGCCCCGGGTCGGACAGATCGGCGGCCAGCTGCCGCGACAGAGCCGCATCCTGCTGAGCATCCGGTGCGATCGCCAGCCGCACCAGCTCGTGCCCGTCGAGCTCGCCGACGGCCAGGAGCTTTCCGTCGCGGCGCCACGTCCGGGTCGCCGCCGCCGTCGCCACGGCGCCGAACCGCCACAGCCAGCCCAGATCCCCCGGATGCAGCTGGATCGGCGCCGCGTCGTCCTGCCACTCCCGCAAGGCGGCAACCACCTCGTCCAGCCCCCCGGCATCAGGCTGATGCAGCTCGATCGTCATGTGCGGATCACACACCGTTGGTCTCCAGGTCCGCACCCGGTTTTCGGCTCGTGTCGTCTCGCGGGGGTGGCGGCGAAGCCCGTCGTCTGGGAGGGCACGCAACTGCGTCAGCCGGTGATCCACGGGCGGGTCGGGCACGTCGGTCGGGATCCGCCAGGTGCCCTTGCTTCGCCTCCGCGCGAAACATCTGTGGCAGCCGATCCCGTACTGCAGACTTCGCAGCGTGAGGACCTACCGTGAGCTGTTCGGCGTGGGCGAGTTCCGGGTGCTGTTCGTGAGCACCTGTCTGAACGTCGCGGCCGGCTCGGTGAGCAGCCTCGCGCTCGGCACCATCACCTACGCCCAGACCCGGTCGCCCTTGCTGAGTGCGTTCGCGATGCTCGGCGGCCCGCTCGTGCGCTTGGCCGCGTCATGGCTGCTGCTGTCCCTGTCGGATCTGTGGCGTCCGCGCACCTCGCTGATGTTCGCTGCCGGGGTGCTCGCCGCGGGCAACGCGATGCAGGCGATCCCAGGGTTGAGCTGGGAGGCGCGGTTCGTGGTGCTGGTGCTGCCGTGGGTGCTGCTGTCGGCCACCGGAGGGAGCCTGGTGGCACTGGTCTCCGAGATCCTGCCCGAGGGCGCATTCGTTTTCGGCCGCTCGACGCTGAACATCGCGGTGGGCGTCATGCAGATCGCCGGGTACGGCGCCGCCGGTCTGCTCCTCCTCGCGTTCGACACGGGGCAGCTGTTCGCCGGCGCCGCCGCAGCCGGCGTCCTGACGGTCCTGCTCGTGCGCTTCGGCCTCGAGGACCGCGCACCCCGCGCCACCGGCACGGCCGTGTCGCGCAGCCGCGCGGTCAACCGGCTGGTGCTCGGCTCCCCGGTCATCCGTCCGGTCTACCTGGCCCTGTGGGTGCCCAACGGTCTTGTCGTCGGCTGCGAGGCGCTGTTCGTGCCATACGGCGGCGACCAGGCCGGCTTCCTGTTCTCGTCAGCGGCCGCCGGCATGCTCGTCGGCGACATCGGCATGGGTCGCTTCGTGCCCACGCACCTGCGCGACCGGTTGGTGGAGCCGGCTCGGTTGCTGCTCGCTGCCCCGTATCTTGCGTTCTTCCTGCACCCTGGGCTGCCGGCGGCCTGCGCGCTGTCACTGGCTGCGTCCGTCGGCTACTGCGCCAGCCTCCCGCTTCAAGAGCGGCTGCTGACCCGCACTGCGCCCCACATCCGCGGCCACGTGCTCGGCCTCAACAGCCTCGGCATGACGTCGATGCAGGGGCTCGGCGCCTTGGTTGCGGGCGCGGTCGCCACGCTGCTCGGCGCCGATGCCGATGCCGCGGCACGCTCGATCGGCCTCATGGCCATCGCATCGGTAGGCGTGACGTTCTTGTTGGTGCCCGGGCTGCGTCGCAGCCGGAGCGGGTACGGGCTCGACGTGCTCGCACTCGACGTTCCGGGTACGTCAGACCCCGTGTCGCCGTAGCGTCGGGTGCTCTCTCGAAGCGATGAACGGAACCTTCGCCCAGTTCGGCGTCAGCGGCCGAGCAGGTCCTTTCCCTCCAGATCCGCGCCAGCTCCTCGGGTTGTTCCTCGCAGTCGGTCGCATCCTCGGCTACGGGATCCTCAGGACGGTATTGAGCCGCAGGAGCATTCCAGCGACGACGGGGAGGGCGCCGTCGGCGAAGGCGCCGTGCACCTGCGCGTAGCGCAGACTGACCAGGACCAAGGCGATGAGGCCGCAGAGGACCCCGATCGGGACCAGCACGCGACCGGTGATGTGCGGCCGGCTCGTCACGTTCATCCCCACGACCCCCGCGACGGTGGCGACGAGTCCGAGGAGAAGGGCCAGCCCGGACGTGAGGCTGAACAGGGCTGCCATCGCCGCGGCCAGTCCGCTCACGAAAGCGGTCACCGCGGCCGCCGACGTACGGGACGTGCGTACCTCCGCCACCGGAGGGGGCTCCAAGAGCGCCTCCACCCCGGCGACCTGCTCTGACCGGTCCTGCGTGGTCATGAGTCGATTGTTGCGCTACCGCAACGGCTTGTCGCCGCTCGATCTGCGTAGACAGAGGTAGCCACGTGGCAGCCCCCCAGCGGCGGGTGCGCGCGGCGGCCCGGGACAGCTCGACGTACGCCGCGAGGTCCCGCCGTTCCCCTCCAAGACGATGCGCCTCCGGTGCATCGGCCGCCGCCGTGGGCGGTCACCGTCGAGGCTCTCGAGACAACCGCGGCGGGACGGGCCCCGCGTCGCGGCACGCTGGCTCATCCCCACCGGATGATGTCCAGGGGTGACGGTCGTGACCAGTGTCGGGTTACGTGGGTGCCTCGGCCCTGTCGCGAAGGCCGACGGACCGCAGCGCGGCAAGAGCGAAGAGCCGACCTGCCGCTTGAGCCCCCACCCCGCAGAGAAGGCAGGCCGAGATGATGCACCTCCGCACCGGACCTTTCGCCGTCACGCTGGCAGCGGTGAGCGCCCTGTCACTCGGGACCGCGACGCCAACCGCGATGCCAACCGCCACGCCAGCCGCCAGCGCTGGAGCGCCTTGGAGCTACAGCGGCCCCACCGGACCCGCCCACTGGGGCGACCTCGACCCCGCATACGCTGCCTGCTCCGACGGGAGCGCCCAGTCCCCAGTAAATATCAAGCGGGTCGTACGGAGGGCTCTGAAGAATCCGGGCTTCCACTACGTCACAGGCCGGGCCACGGTGGTCAACAACGGCCACACCGTCCTGGCCACGCCACGCCCGGGCAGCTCCATGACGGTCGACGGCAGGACCTTCGCGCTGGTCGAGGTTCACTTCCACGGCCGCGGCGAGCACGAGGTGAACGGCCACCGCTATCCACTGGAGGTGCACTTCGTACACCGGAGCTCCACCGGGGCGGTGGCCGCTCTGGGGGTGTTCGTCATCCGGGGTAAGTCGACCAACAAGGCATGGCAGCCGTACGTGCGGTCGCTCGACGTCGCCTCCGGGCGCGCAGCTCACCCGACGATCAACTGGTCCGCCATGCTTCCCCGCGACCGGCGGACGTTCCGGTACCGCGGCAGCCTGACGACGCCGCCGTGCACCGAGGGCCTCAGCTGGGTCGTCATGACGACCCCGGTCACGCTGAGCGGGCGGCAGATCGAGGCCTTCCGCTCTGCCTACGACCACAACAACCGCCCCTTGCAGCCGCTGCACGGCCGCACGGTGCTCCTGGACTGCAGCAGCGGGAGCTGAGCGCCCGCCACCATGCTCAGCCCCCATCGACCGGATCACCTGTCCATGCCCATGGTCCGCTGACCTGCGAGAAC
>CAVRTM010000001.1:0-267229 GCA_963724015.1 uncultured Actinomycetota bacterium | reverse complement strand
CGTTCGCTGATGCTGCTGCCCTACGTCGCGCCCGTGGTCGCGGTGGCGTTCGTGTGGAAAATCATGCTCAACCCGCAGTACGGCGTCGTGAACATCTGGGGTCAGCAGCCTCCTCGGGTGGGACCGGCCCGTCGACTTCCTCGGACGCGCGCCATACGCGCTGGCCACCGTCATCGCTTTTTGAGGTCTGGCGCTACTTTTCCTTCGCCTTCTTGTTCATCACCGCGCGCCTCCTGGCCATGCCGAAGGAGGTGGAGGAGGCCGCCGTCGTCGACGGCACCAGCTTGTTGCAACGCTTTCGCTACGTCATCCTGCCGCAGCTGCTGCCCGTCGTGGCGCTGCTGTCGGTGCTGCGGCTGATCATGACGTTCAACAAGTTCGACGACGTCTACCTGCTCACCGGCGGCGGCGCCGGCACCGAGGTCGTCGCGGTCCGCGTCTACGACACCCTCACCGGCCGCTTCGACGTCGGCGGTGCCGCTGCCCAGGCAATCGTGCTCGCCGCCTTCCTCGCTGTGTCGCTGTTCGTGTACATCAAGTTCTTCGTCAACAAGGAGGAAGGCCAGTGAACCGCCTGACGACGCAGGAGAGAGTGTTCGAGGTGCTGCGCTGGGTCGTCATCGCCCTGCTCGTCATCGCGACGGTCTTCCCCTTCTACTACATGGTCGTGCTCAGCTTCGTGCCGATCGAGTCGCTGCTGCTGGATCCCGGAAAGATCTGGGTCGGCGCCCAGAACCTGACCCTCGAGACCTACCGCAACGTCCTCGCCTCCGTGGACGACGGTGGTCAGGGCTTCGCGGTGTTCCTGCGCAACTCCTTCGCGGTGTCCCTGGCCGTGGTCGCCATCACGCTGGCCGTCTCCATCCCCGGTGCGTACGCCGTGGCGCGGCTGAACTTCGCGGGCCGCCGGAAGGTGGGCACGCTGTTCCTTGCCGTCTACCTCTTCCCGACGATCGTGCTGGCGGTTCCGCTGTTCATCGCCTTCGCCAAGGTCGGCCTGCAAGCCTCGCTGGTCGGCCTGATGCTGGTCTATGTCGTCCAGACGATCCCGGTGTCGGTCTACATGCTGCGCAGCTACTTCGAGACCATCCCGGAGAGCATCGAGGAGGCCGCGGCGATCGACGGCGCCGGTCGACTCGCCACCCTGCGGCGGGTCACCCTGCCGCTGGCGATGCCGTCGATCCTGTCCACCGGTCTGTACGTATTCATGATCGCCTGGAACGAGTTCCTCTTCGCGCTCCTGTTCCTGGCGGCCAAACCTGGACAGTGGACCGTCTCCCTCGGGCTCGCGCAGCTGTCCAACGGTATCGAGGTGCCCAAGACCGTTCTGATGGCGGGCTCGGTCATCCTGACGGTGCCGATCATCCTCCTCTACGGCGTGGCCGAACGGGCTCTCACCGAGGGACTCACGAGCGGCGCGGACAAGGGATGAGCGCCGACGGCGGGCGCAGAAACAGCGCGAACGGCCCCGGCTCCATCCTTGCCATGATTCGACGGGGAGACGTCAGCACCCGGGCCGAGGTGGGGGAGGCCACCGGCCTGTCCCGCATGACCGTCGCTCAGCGGGTGGACTCGCTGCTGGCCGCAGGGCTGGTGCGCGAGGAGGGCGCCGGGGTCTCCACTGGTGGACGCCGACCCACGTTGCTGCGCTTCGACGTCGACCGGGCGGTGGTCCTGGCGGCCAGCGTCGACACGACCCACACCCGCGTCGCGGTGCTCAACCTCAAGGGGCTGGTCCTGCACGAGCTGGCCCTGACCGCCCACATCTCCGACGGCCCCGAGGCCGTGCTGAAGTCCATCGCGCAAGCGTTCCTGGACGTCCTTGCGGCCGTGGGCCGGTCATCCAAGGAGGTCGAGGGTGTCGGCATCTCGCTGCCCGCGCCGATTGACCCCCGGACCGGACGCCCGTCGCAGCCGCCCATCATGCCGGGCTGGGACGACTTCCCGGTGGGTGAGCACATCCGGCTGGTGATCGACGCGCCGGTCCTGGTGGAGAACGACGCGAACGCCATGGCGGCGGGTGAACAGACGGCCGAACCGTCCGAGTGCCGCCCGCTCTGCCTCGTCAAGGTTTCCACGGGCATCGGCGCCGGCATGGTGATTGGTGGTCATGTCTACACCGGCAGCGACGGTGGCGCCGGTGACATCGGCCACGTCCGGCTGCACGGCGAGAAGGCAGTGTGCCAGTGCGGCTCCCGCGGATGTCTGGCCGCAGTGGCCAGCGGACGCGCGGTTGCGCAGCAGCTGACTGCCAAGGGCATCCCCGCCGGTCACGGCCGTGACGTTGCGGACCTGCTGGCGGCCGGTGACGCTGAGGCGCAGGCCTTGGTCCGGGAGGCAGGAAGGCGCGTCGGAGAGGTCCTGGCGACCGTCGTCTGTGTGCTGAACCCAGCCGTACTCGTCGTCGCGGGCGACCTGGCCTCGCCGTCGTTGCTCACCGGACTGCGGGAAGGGTTGTACCCCAACTCACTGCCCCGGGCCACCCGCAATCTCGACGTTCGCCTGACCCGACTGGGTGAACGCGCTGCCCTGGTCGGCCTGACCCGCCTGGTCGTGGACCACGTCCTGTCCGCTGAAGCCGTGGACGCGCGGCTCCGCGGATGAACGCCCCTGCGACACCATGGACCGCTGAGCCGGTGGCGGTGGGCCTTGTCGGTGCCGGCTACTGGGCGCGCACGATGCACGCCCGGATGCTGGCCGCCGGACCGGAAACGCGGCTCGCCGCGGTCTGGGCACGCAACCCCGACGCGGCCCAATCCCTGGCCCGTGAGCTGCACACGGTCGCGGTGGGCTCGTACGCCGAACTGCTCGACACCTGCGAGGCGGTCGACTTCGCTGTGCCGCCGAACGTTCAGGCCGACCTGGCGCCGGAGGCGGCGCGGCGGGGGAAGGCGCTCATTCTGGAGAAACCCCTCGGCCTCACTCTCGGCCAGGCCGAGCGCGTCGCCGACGCCGTCGAGGCTGCGGGAGTTCCCAACATCCTCGTCCTGACCAAGCGGTTCCTGCCGAGCACGCGCGAGTTCTTGCGGAGCGCGGAGCGCCTGCGCGGGGCAGGTCCCGTCCGCGGCCTGAACGGAACGTACCTGCACGGCGGATTCCTCGGTGGCGACGCGGCCACCCCGTGGCGCCTCCAGCACGGGGCGCTCCTCGACCTTGGGCCCCATCTGATTGACGTGGTGGAGGCCGCGGCGGGACCGATCCACGGCGTGCTGGCCACGGGAGACCTTCGGACGTTCCTGACGGTCAGCACGTGGCACGACGGCGGCGTCGGTCAACTCGCCCTCTCCGGCTCGGTGGCGCTGGACCGTGCCCTGACGCGAGTCGAGCTGTTTTCCGAGCATGGGATGGCCCGGTGGGACACCGCCGGCGTAGATCATGAGGCGGCCTGGCCGGTGCTGCGCAGCGAGTTCGCCCGTGCCGTTCGCCACGGGGAGCCCGTCACAGCCGATGTCGTGCGGGGTCTACAGCTGCAGGCGGTGCTCGACGCGGTGGACCGGTCGCTGAAGGAGGGTGGGCGGGTGGACTTGAGAGGGTGGGCTGAGTGACCCGTGAACCTGGTCCCGTGCGCGTCTGCACCACCAGCGGCAGCGCCCGTAAGAGGCGCGAAAACGAATGTTTGCCTCGGCGGTCCATCGGTCTCGGCGCACGAGGCCGTCTTCGTGAGTAGTCCTGGCGACAGCAGATCCACACGGCGGCTTCCGGTGTCATCGGCCGTCAGGTCGGTACCGAGCTGACGCACCTGCCCAGCGCCGGGAGCATCCTCGTCACGGACGTGCTCACCGCTCTCAGTCACCCTCCGGTCCTTGCGGCGTCACTTCCGCGCCGCAGTGCCTCTGAACGCAAGGGTCACTCCGGCGAACCGCTTCGGCAGCATCTCGACCCGGACAGGCGTGAAGTAACCCTTGGTGTTGCCCAGCGCAGGACCCCTCAGCATCGAATGTTTGCCTCGGCGGTCCGCAAGGTGCCGGCTTGGGCGCGCATGCGGTCGGCCAGGCGCGGTCGATCTCCATGGCCAGGAGGCTCTCGTGCCCGCGCAGGGTCCGTCGCAGTACGCGGCCGGCCTGCTGCAGGTGGGAGGGTGCCGCGTCACCGCCTTCCGCCTTGTGGTGGCGACGACCGGGGAGGCCAGGTACTCGTCCATGATCTGGCCAAGCGGCGGGAGGCCCTTCGGCCCGGTGGCACGCTGGAGATCCGCGTTGATCTCTGCGGCCTTGTCCTTCGCCTCGGCCAGTGACCGACCGGCGCTGGTCCGCCCGGGCCGTCCGTCGGGCTCAGTCCACGTCCGGGCCGTCGCCGCGCATCCACGCATCACCACCGTGGCGATGTGCGAGCACCTGGGGCTGCTGGCAACGCACGGCCCGCCCTCAGCCACGAGTAGCCCGCGGCAGCAGGCGCTGGACGCACTGACCGGCATCGACGGACCGGAGGAGCGCTGGGCGCCGCTGGTGGCGGTCGCGCACCTGGTCGGTGATCACCGCAACTGCACCACGCAGTGGCAGGCGGACCTGCGCACCGTAAGCGACACGGTCCTCCGGTTGAGGGCGCTGAACCTCACCGAGGAGGACCTCGACCCGCTGCTGCGAAGCCTGCCGTCCTGGGCCGGGGA
The DNA here is from genome assembly GCA_963724015.1 of uncultured Actinomycetota bacterium. Lineage (GTDB taxonomy): Bacteria > Actinomycetota > Actinomycetes > Actinomycetales > Dermatophilaceae > CAVRTM01. The sequence goes on along the minus strand of CAVRTM010000001.1, from coordinate 262,623 downwards.
CCTGGCCAGCGTCATCACCGCGGCAGGCGTGGCTCCGCGCCGGCGGTGATAGGAGCTTCGTCAACGTCCGGTCGGCAGGTTCAGGGGTTGCAGTGGCGTTGCCTCGGGCAGGGAAGGCACGCCGCGTTGGTGCGGCACTGCCGGGTGGTCGGGTGTTCCGCACCCCAGGTGTTCTGGAGGACGGCGATCGCACGCCGGTAGCAGTCGCGGGCCTGCTCGATGCGGCCACGGCTGGAGTGGAGCACCCCGAGGCTGTTCAACAGCGCCGCGACCTCGACGTGGTCCGCGCCCAGACAGCCTTCTTTGATGCCTAGGGCGCGGCTCAGACAGGCCAGTGACAGGTCCGGTTTGCCTTGCTGCTGGTAGATGAGCCCGAGGTTGTGCAGGTTCACAGCGACCTCGTAGTGGTCCGGCCCGTACCGGTCCTGCCACAGGGCCAGCGCCAGGCGCACCTGGGCCTCGGCTTCCTCCAGGCGCCCCAGACCGGCCAGGACCGCGCCGAGCACGGCCACGTCGGCGGCATAGGCGGTGGAGCGCGGGCCGGCGCTATTCCCGTGCAGTCGCAGCGCCTGCCGGGCCGGCTCCAGCGCCTGCTCGAAGTGGCTTTGGGCGTGGGCCAGCCCGGCCAGGTTGTGCAGGATGGCGCCCTGGTGCTCGCGTGAGGACCGGCCGCTGAGGTTGAGCGCGTGGAGGTAGTGCCGTTCCGCCTCGGCGTACCTTCCGGCGTCCTTGCAGATGACGCCCAGGGTGTTCAGTGCGCAGCTGTGAAGGTCGGGGTCGTCGTCCCAGCCCTGGGGCCGGTTCAGGACGCCGCGGAGGGTGGCCTCCGCGGCGACGTACCTGCCCCGGGCGCGCTGTGTGGCAGCTAGGGAGATCAGGGCGTCGGCCGGGGCCCGTTCAAGGCAGCTGGTTGTGGGCCGGTCGCGCAGCAGGGTAACGGCCCGTTGCTGGGACCGTTCGGCCGCGGCGAAGTCGGCGAGCTCAGCGTAGTACCGGGCCTGGGTGGTCAGGGCCGCGACGAGCTCGCCCGGGTCGCCCCCGGGGACGCGGCGGTGCCTGGTCTCGAGCAGGGTCGCCGCTTGGGCTGCGCAGGCGAGGGCGCGGTAGTGCTGACGGTTTCGCCACAGCCGCCGGCCGCGGTAATGCAGGTTGCGTGCCAGTAGCGTCTCCCACACGTCAACCACCACCCTCGCCCTTGCGGTGCTCTCTCCTAACGCGCCGGTGCCCTACCGTGCCCGGGCGATGGGCTCGCTGTGGTTGCGAAGTCCCGCCGAGGCGGGGCCGGCGGTGACCGCTACGACACCGGCCACGCCGGCGGCGGCGACGAACAGGCGGCGGATGGTGTGGTTGTGCAGAACGCGCTTCATGGCGGGGGCCCTTCTTGATTTGCCGGGAGGCCGGCCCCGGACGGGTCCGGTCACCGACTACGGTAGGGCGCTCGCGAACGGTCGAACCGGCTTGTTCTCAAGAGGAACATCCCCTTGACAGGGCGGCAGATCCAGGCCCCGGGCGACCCGGCATCGCCCGCGTGTTCAACGCCCTCGCAGCTCGTCAGGGACGGTGGTGAGGGCAGCGGTTGCGGGCCCCGGTGCTCCGCCGACGGTCCAGCACGAGAGCGCATCGCTGACAACCGAGAAGAGGACCACCCTGTGTGCCAGACCAACCTGCCGCCCAAGCGGTAGTGAGGCACGCGTATGGGGTTGCCACCGCGGCGGCCCTGCCCACCCATACACCCTGCTTGTTAGAGGCTCCCGGATCTTGTTGGCCAGGGCGTGAGGGTGGGAAACTTGCCCCAAAAGCGACGTAAAGGCCCAAGTGGTGGGGCTTCATGGATCTCGACCTGTGCTGCGTGGCCAGCTTCCTCGCTCTCCTTGAGGAGGGGCACTACGGTCGGGCGGCCCACCGACTCAACGTCACCACCCCCGCACTGACCAAGCGGATCCAGCGGCTTGAGCGTCAGGTGGGTGCCCCGCTGGTCGTGCGTGGCGGTGCCGGGGTGACGGGAGCGACCGCGGCGGGACTTCGGTTCGCCGGAGGCGCCGGTCCTCTGCTGGCTCAGGCCCAGGCGATGCGAGCGGCGGCTCGAGCGGAGACGCCGAGGCCGACGGTACGACTCGGCGTGCCCGGACAGGTTGGCGACACTCCCTCGCGAGCTCTCCTCCGCACGCTGTGGCAGCAGTTCCACCGCTGCCACCCCGACGTGGGCCTGACCATCCGTCCCGTCCCGTACAGCGACATCGGTGCGGCGCTGCTGACCGGCGACGTTGACGTCATGTGGGGCCTGACAGCCTGCGTCCACCCGTCACTGGAGCTGACGCTGGTGAGCAACAGCCGGCGTGCCGCCATGGTCAGCGACGAACACCCCTTGGCCGGGGCTTCCGAGCTCACCGTGGCCGACGTCATCGACCTGCCAATCACGTACAACCCGGCTGTGTCCCTGGACTGGATGACCCCGCTGTTCTTGGGAGACCTTCGACCGGCGCGCGATGCGCACCTGGTACCGATTGACGCGCTGGACAGCCCGAGCCTGCTCCGGCAGGCCACCGGGCAGGCGGTCACGATCATGTCCGAGTGCCTCGTGCCAGCGTTGTGGCCGACGCTGCGTGTGGTGCCGGTGACCGACCTGCCGTCGGTGCCGTACTACGCAGCCCGGAGGCGGCGCGACCGGCGCGGCCCGGTCTGCGCCCTGACCCAGCTGCTGGGGCAGATCTCGGCCCAGCAGCTGGGGAGCTCGCGGCCGCTGCCCTTATGAATAACGGGAGGGGGTGCGTCGCGGTCGGACGGTCGGACGGCTACCGGCGCGGCGCGCCGGGGAGCTAGAGCCGGAACGCGGCCCGAACGACGACGCTGTCGCTGCGGCGCCCAGCGCCGGCGCGCCCAGCACGGCGTCGTAGAAGCCGGTCAGGGAGTAGTGCGTCGGGGGCGTCGTGACGACGCGTTGCCTCAGCTGCGGGTGGACCACGACGGTGAGGACCCGGTTGCCGGCGGTGCGGTCGTCCTCGTCCGCGGTGATGATGATGGCCAGCCGACCGGCGCGGTAGTCGGGTCCGGACATCAGCGGCGGCAGCCATGCCCTCAACCAGCCGTCGGCGACCGGGAGCGGGCATTTGTGCCCGTCGTGGCGGAGGTCGGGAACCAACATCCCGGCGTTCGGCAACCGACCGTGGCCGATGTCGTCGTGCAGCCTTCCACCGGCGGGCGTCGAGGAGGTGGGCGGCGGGGAAGTCCCGCCGGTAGGTGTACTCGCGGGCCGTGTCCACGCTGACGTGGAACAGGGCCGCGACGTGTTCGATGGTGAAGACCGGGTCGAGCAGGTCGGCCCGACTCAGGGCGTTGGTTGTTGTCATGGCTCTGTCCGTGCGCGAGGCCAGACGGAGCGCAGTCGCCCGTGCTGTGATCTGCACCACAACAGGTCTTTGTGCCAAAACAGTGCTAACGCGGGCCCCCGTCAGGGGACCCGCGTCAGCAAAGGCGTTGCGGTGTAACGGAATCCGGCGATGGTCGCCGGTGACTGTCAGATGTCGAAGTACATCTCGAACTCGTGCGGGTGCGGGCGGAAGCGGATCGGGTCCACCTCGTTGGTGCGCTTCCACTCGACCCAGGTCTGGATCAGGTCCTCGGTGAACACGTCGCCCTCGAGGAGGTACTCGTGGTCGGCCTCGAGCGCGTCGAGGACGGCCGGCAGCGAGCCCGGGCACCTGGTCGATCGCGTTGTGCTCCTCCGGCGGCAGCTCGTAGAGGTCCTTGTCGACCGGCTCCGGCGGCTCGATGCGGTTGCTGGATGCCGTCGAGGCCGGCCATCAGCTGCGCCGCGAACGCGAGGTAGGGGTTGGCCGACGGGTCGGGCACGCGGAACTCGATCCGCTTGGCCTTGGGGGAGTTGCCGGTGATCGGGATGCGCACGCACGCCGAGCGGTTGCGGGCGGAGTAGACCAGGTTGACCGGCGCCTCGTAGCCGGGGACCAGGCGGTGGTAGGAGTTCACCGTCGGGTTCGTGAACGCCAGCAGCGACGGGGCGTGCTTGAGCAGGCCACCGATGTACCAGCGGGCGAGGTCGGACAGCCCGCCGTACCCGCGCTCGTCGTAGAACAGCGGCTCGCCGTCCTTCCAGAGCGACTGGTGGGTGTGCATGCCCGAGCCGTTGTCACCGAAGATCGGCTTGGGCATGAAGGTCGCGGTCTTGCCACCGTCCCAGGCGACGTTCTTGATGACGTACTTGAACTTCATGATGTCGTCGCCGGACTGCAGCAGCGTGTTGAAGCGGTAGTTGATCTCCTGCTGGCCGGCGGTGCCCACCTCGTGGTGGCTGCGCTCGACGGTCAGGCCGACCTCCTCGAGGGTCGAGGCACATCTTGTCGCGCATGTCGGCGAAGTGGTCGACCGGCGGGACGGGGAAGTAGCCACCCTTGTACCGCGTCTTGTAGCCCTGGTTGCCGCCCTCCTCCTCGCGGCCGGTGTTCCACGCCGCCTCGACGGAGTCGATGTAGTAGTAGCTGGCGTTGGCCTTGGTCTCGAACCGCACGTCGTCGAAGACGTAGAACTCGGCCTCGGCGCCGAAGTAGGCGGTGTCGGCGATGCCGGTCGACTTCAGGTAGGCCTCGGCCTTGGCCGCGATGTTGCGCGGGTCGCGGCTGTAGGGCTCGTCGGTGAAGGGGTCGACGATCGAGAAGTTGAGGATGAGCGTCTTCTCGGTGCGGAACGGGTCGAGGTACGCCGTGGTGGGGTCCGGCACCAGCTTCATGTCCGACTCGTGGATCGCCTGGAAGCCGCGGATCGAGGACCCGTCGAACATCTGGCCCTCGGTGAAGAAGTCGACGGTGAGCGACTTGGCCGGCACGTTGAAGTGCTGCATCACCCCGGGCAGGTCACAGAACCTCACGTCGACGAACTTGACGTCCTCGTCCTTGATGAACGCGAGGACCTCTTCGGCGTTGCTGAACATCCAACCTCCTGTGGTGGGGCCCGGCCGGAGTGCCGACCCGTGATGCGTCGTGACGACCCTAACGTGAGCGGATTTCTCGACCGTGACCCGAGTGTTTCGCCGGTGTTACGCGCCTTCGGCGCCTCGACTAGCCTTGGGACGTGGTCAACCGCAAAGACATGGGCTCCTGGCTCGAAGGGCCCCGCAGCCCCGCCGCGCGCCGACGGGAGCTACCCGGGCAGCCGCCTCGGCATGCCGGAGCACGGACCGGGCTCGGTCGCCCGGTTCGGTCGCCGGCTGGTCGGGGTGCTGATCGACTGGGCCCTGTGCAGCCTGATCGCCTCGTGGCTCTGGAGCTACAGCATCGTCGGCGGCGACGCGGACAGCTTCAAGCCGCTGGCCATCTTCGCGGTGGAGAACCTGCTCCTGGTCGGCACGATCGGCTACACCATCGGCCACCGCGTCATGGGCCTGCAGGTCGTCCGCGTCGCCGGCGGCCTGCCCGGACCGGTGCCGGCGCTGGCCCGCACCATCCTGCTCGTCCTGGCGATCCCGCCGCTGATCTGGGACCGCGACGACCGGGGCCTGCACGACCAGGTGGCCGGCACCGTGGTCGATCCGCCGGCCTGACCTGGCACAGCCACCCAGGGCCCCGCCCGTACGGCGCCCCCGGTCGGCCTGCCCGACGGGGTCCGAGGGGCTCCGGGCAGCGGGTCAGCGGCCGCGCATGGCCTTGCGGTCGACGCGGGCGCGGTTCGGGTCGACGCCCTTGGGGACGGGCGGGCGGATGCCACCGAGGGCCTTGAGCCGCTTGTTGACGGCCGAGGCCTCCTCCTTGGTGAGCACCGGCTTCATCTTCGTCAGCGTGCGCGCGACCTTGCGGACCGAGACGACGCCCTCGCCGCCCTCACCGACGCGGACGACGCTGACCGGCACGCCGGGGGCGACGCGGTTGACCTTCTTGCGCTCGGCCTCGGCCAGCCGGGTGGCGCGGCCGGCGGGGCCCTCGGCCAGCAGCACCACGCCCGGGCGGCCGACCGCGCGGAACACCATCGCCGCCGAGCTCACGTCACCGGCGCGCTGGGCCTCCGCGGCCACGGGCTGCTGGTCGTAGTACCAGCCCGCGGCGCAGCGCCGAGAGCGCGGCGCCGGCCGCGCCGGGCTGGCCCTCGATCGAGCGGTAGGCCGCGCTCTCGGCCCGGCGGGACAGCACGAAGGCCGCGGCCAGCGCCGCCGAGCGGGATGCTGAGGACCAGGAAGTAGACCCAGTGGCCGACGAGGATGCCGACCACCACGAGCACGATCGACGACGGCGAGGGCGGCCAGCGCCATCCACCAGCCGATCATCGGGTCGACGGCGTGCGCGGCCGTGAACACCTGACGGATCTGGGCGACGCGGCCCGGCTTCTTGGGCGTGCTGGAGGGAGCGGAATCCTTGCGGGCCATGGGGCTCAGCCTACCGTCAGGAGACGCCGGTCAGGCGCCGCTCGACCAGCGAGGCAGCCTCCTGGCGGGCGGGGGAGTCGGCGGCCTGGGCGAGGTGGGACAGCTGCTCGGGCACGGGGCGTCCCCAGCGCTTCATCGCCTGCGCCCACAGCCGGCCGGCACGGTAGGACGAGCGCACCAGCGGCCCGCTCATGACGCCCTTGAAGCCGATCTCCTCGGCCAGCTCGGACCAGTGCACGAACTCCTCGGGCTTGACCCAGCGGTCCACCGGGTGGTGGCGGGGGGAGGGCCGGAGGTACTGCGTGATCGTGATCAGGTCGGTGCCGGCCTCGTGCAGGTCGCGCAGCGCCTGCTCGATCTCGTGCGCCTCCTCACCCATGCCCAGGATGAGGTTGGACTTGGTCACCAGCCCGGCGTCGCGGCCCATGGTGATCACCGACAGCGACCGCTCGTAGCGGAAGGCGGGGCGGATCCGCTTGAAGATGCGCGGCACCGTCTCGACGTTGTGGGCCAACACCTCCGGACGGGCGTCGATCACCTCGGCGACCAGCTCGGGGACCGCGTTGAAGTCGGGGACGAGGATCTCCACGCCGGTGCCGGGGTTGAGCTCGTGCACCTGGCGGATCGTCTCGGCGTAGAGCCACGCGCCGCCGTCGGGCAGGTCGTCGCGGGCGACGCCGGTGATGGTGGCGTAGCGCAGGCCCATCTGCTGCACCGACTCGGCGACCCGGCGCGGCTCGTCGCGGTCGAGGTCCTCGGGGCGGCCGGTGTCGATCTGGCAGAAGTCACAGCGGCGGGTGCACTGCTCGCCACCGATGAGGAACGTCGCCTCGCGGTCCTCCCAGCACTCGAAGATGTTGGGACAGCCCGCCTCCTGGCACACCGTGTGCAGGCCCTCGGTCTTCACCAGCGAGCGCAGCTCGGTGTAGGCCGGGCCCATCTTCGCCGTCGTACGGATCCACTCGGGCTTGCGCTCGATCGGCGTCTCGGCGTTGCGCGCCTCGACGCGCAGCATCCGGCGACCCTCAGGTGCGACGCTCACAAAAGCTCCCTTGCCATGTGCGGGACAGCGGGTGATGCCCGGGTCTGGTCACCGGGGCAGGCCGTCCAGACGTACGCCCGGGCCCGCGTACACGCCCCCGCGCGCCCACGGCCGCGCGGAGCGCCACGGACAGCCCGGCCGCCGCGACAGGCGGGGCTGGTACGGCGACGCAGCCGCGCGCCGCCGTACCGGGCCGGGTCAGCGGACGTCGCGGCGACGGAACACCAGGGCGGTGACCAGGACCAGCGCCACCACGAGCACGCCGAGGTACGTCGCGCTGTGCGCGAACGACAGCGGTTTCTGGATCGTCTCGCAGCTGTAGCCGCCGTCGGCGCTCGTGCACCTGTCCACGACGTACGTCGTGCCGTGCTGGAGCCAGCCGGTGATGTTGGTCTCAGCAGCCACGGCTGCGACGAGCCTGGACGTTGCCGCGCAGGATGCCCTCGCCGGCGATGGCCTAGCCGAGCGCCACGCCGAGGACGGCGGCGGTGTGCCGCAGCAGGATGCCCATCGCCGCGCCCACGACGGCGACCGCCGCACGGTGAGCACGACGCCGCGCCCGCCGACCGCGGCGACGTGGCTCCAGGTGCCGGCGGGGCCGCCGTGCTGCCCCAGAGGGACGCGAACACCCACACGCCGGCGGTCAGCGTGCGCGAGGGTCAGCACCGCGAGCGGGACGACGCCGGCGCCCGCGGCCAGCAGCTTGCTGCCGTAGACCCTCAGCCGGCGGGGCTCGAAGGTGAGCCAGGTGCCGATCGAGCCGGTGCTGAACTCGGAGGCGGTGAACCCGGCGCCCAGGACCAGCGCGGCGAGGGCCAGCAGCACGGCGCCGCCGGTCAGCACGCCCGGCACCTCACCGGCGAAGCGCAGCTGCGGCTTGAGGAACTCGCTCAGCGTGGGCTCCATCGTGTCGCAGCCGAAGTCGGCCGTCGGGTCGCCCGCGCGCGGGCCTCCTGCCTGGGACTGCAGGCAGTCCTGGCGCTGCTGCTCGCCGTTCTGGGCGAAGTCCTGACGTGCGCGCTCGTAGTCGGCGGTGACCCGCACCCGCTCGCTGTCGGACATCGGCCGGGCCTGCATGCCGGTCTGGAACAGCTGCAGGCCGACCGCGCGCCAGGATGCCGAGGACGACGAAGAGCGTCAGCCGGCGCCGCAGGAGGCGTCTCAGCTCGACGCGGGCCAACCGGGTCATCGGAGCACCTTCCGTGCGTCGTCGGGAGGTCGGCCTCGAGGCTCTCGGGGCCGGTGAGCTGCAGGAAGACCGACTCCAGGTCGGCCCGCACCGGCACGAGCTCGTTGACGTAGAGCTCGTGGTGGGCCAGCCGCCGGGTGACCTCGGCCGGGTCCGGCACGCCGTCGACGAGCAGCAGCCCGGCGTCGCGGCGGACCCGTAGGCCGCCCTCGAGCAGCACCCGCTCGGCGGCGTCCAGGTCGGCGACACCCACCCGGACCGAGGTCGTGCGCCTGCTGGCCGATCACCTGCGCGACCGGCCCCGAGGCGAGCAGCCGCCCGTGGCCGATGATCGAGACGGAGTCGGCGACCTGCTCGACCTCGCCGAGGATGTGGCTGCTGACCAGCACCGTCTTGCCCTGCGTCGCCCAGGGACCGCATCGTCGTGCGGATCTCGCGGATGCCGGCCGGGTCGAGGCCGTTGGTCGGCTCGTCGAAGATCAGCAGGTCCGGGGTCTTCAGCAAGGTGGCGGCGATGGCCAGGCGCTGCTTCATGCCGAGGGAGTAGGACCGGAAGCGGTCCCTGCCGCGCTCGCCCGAGGGCGGTCTCCTCCAGCACCTCGTCGACCCTGCGTGCGCGGGCGCGCCGATCGCGTCGGCGAGCAGGATGAGGTTCTCCCGGCCGCTGAACGAGGGGAAGAACTTGGGCTCCTCGACGATCGCGCCGACGCGGCCGACGACGTCCGGGAGGCCGCGCGGGACCTCGGTGCCGAAGATGTGCATGGTGCCGGCGTCGGCGCGGACCAGCCCGAGCAGCATCCGGATCGACGTGGTCTTGCCCGAGCCGTTGGGCCCCAGGAAGCCGTGCACGCCGCCCACCGGCACGTCGAGGTCCAGGCCCTGCACGGCCACGTGCCGGCCCTTGCGGTTGCGGTAGGTCTTGCGCAGCCCCCGCGTGCAGATCGCGAGCCCTGCCGATGGTGCGCTCATCCGGTCGTGCCCCCCGTCGTCGCGCCGGCCCGGCACCCCAGCCGGCCTCGACGTGGGCACAACGTAGCGGCCCGCCGTACCGGCAGGTGCGCGGACGCGCGGAGATCAGCCGAGGATGTCGGTCAGGTGCTTCTCGGCGTAGGGCAGCACCTCGGCGACGGTCACGTCGCGGCCGAGCTCCTGGCTCAGCGAGGTCACGCCGGCGTCGGCGATGCCGCAGGGGACGATGACCTGCGCCCAGGACAGGTCGCAGTCGCAGTTGAGGGCGAAGCCGTGCATCGTCACGTCGCGGCTGACCCGGATGCCGATCGCGCCGATCTTGCGGTCCGGGCCCTTCTCGTCGGCGGCCACCCAGACCCCGCTGCGCCCCTCGACGCGGGTGGCCGCGAGGCCGAGGTCGGCGCAGACGCGGATCATCATGTCCTCGAGCCGGCGGACGTGGGCGACGACGTCGACGGGGGAGGGGAGCCGCACGATCGGGTAGCCGACGAGCTGGCCGGGGCCGTGCCAGGTGATCTTGCCGCCGCGGTCGACGTCGATGACCGGGGTGCCGTCGAAGGGGCGCTCGTGCGGCTCGGTGCGCTTGCCCGCGGTGTAGACCCGCTCGTGCTCGAGCAGCAGCACCGTGTCGGGCTCGCTGCCGGCGACCACGGCCGCGTGGACGGCCTTCTGGCGGTCCCAGGCGGCGGTGTAGTCGACCAGGTCCGGGGCGAAGCCGAGGTGCTCGATACGCATGCGGGAAGCCTACGCCGGGGGGCTCGGCGCCTACGCCTAGGCTGGCCCCACGCCTCTTCCCGGACCCAGGAGCCAGTCGACCGTGCCACGACACGAGATCACGCCCGAGCAGGAAGCCACCGAGCGGGAGAAGGCGCACCGCGGCACCCGCGTCCGCCGCCTCGTCTACGTCCTCGTCGTCGTGGCCGCCTGGCTGGCCATCGGCGGCGTCGGCGGCCCCACGGTCGGCCGCCTCAGCGAGGCCCAGCAGAACGACAACACCGCGTTCCTGCCCAGGACGGCCGAGTCCACGACGGTCTCCCAGCTGGCGGCGCGGTTCAACCCGAGCACGTCGCTGCCGTACTTCGTGGTGGTCGAGCGCGCCGGCGGGCTCACCGGCGCGGACCGGGCGGCGGTGCAGGGGTTCGTCAAGGGGGTGCCCGACCTGCGGTTCGCCGTCGGCGGCAAGGCGCTCGGGCCCTACCTCTCGCAGCCGCCCGCCGCCGCGATCCCCAGCGAGGACGGCAAGGCGCTGCTCGTCCCGGTCGAGCTCGACGCCGACAAGGCCGACGAGGTCCTGGGGAACTCCTCGGTGCTCTTCGAGGGTGCGGCCGCCCTGCGCGCGTCGGCCAAGGAGACGCTCGCCCCGTCCGGGCTCCACGTCTACGTCACCGGCCCCGGCGGCACCCTGGCCGACTTCGTCACCGCGTTCGGCGGCATCGACGGGATCCTGCTCGGCGTCGCGCTCGGCGTGGTCTTCCTGATCCTGCTCATCGTCTACCGCAGCCCGATCCTGCCCTTCGCCGTCCTGCTGACCGCGGTGTTCGGCCTGGCCGCCGCGGCGCTCGTGATCTTCCCGCTGGCCAAGAACGGCACGATCGGCCTCAACGGGCAGAGCCAGGGGATCCTGTCGATCCTGGTGGTCGGCGCCGCCACCGACTACGCGCTGCTGCTGGTCGCGCGCTACCGCGAGGAGCTGCACGACCACCCCAGCAAGTGGGCCGCGATGCGCGTCGCGTGGCGGGCCGCCGTCGAGCCGATCGGGGCGAGTGCCGCCACGGTCATCCTGGGCCTGCTCTGCCTGCATGCTGTCCCAGCTGGGCAACACCCGCGGCCTCGGCCCGGTCGGCGCCATCGGCATCGCCGGCGCGGTCGTCGCCGCGCTGACCTTCCTGCCCGCCGTCCTGCTGCTCTTCGGCCGCCGCATCTTCTGGCCCCTCGTCCCGCGGGTCGACCACGTCCACGCCGAGGACGCCGTGGGCACCCGGGGGATATGGGGCCGCGTGGCCGGCATGGTCGGACGCCACCCCCGCCGTACCTGGGTGGTCACGCTGCTGGCGCTGCTGGTGCTCGGCGGGTTCGTCCCGACGTTCCGCGCCGAGGGCGTCACCCAGTCCCAGCTCTTCCTCGACAAGGTGGAGTCGGTCACCGGCCAGGAGGTGCTCGCCCGCCACTTCCCGGCCGGCTCCGGCAGCCCGGTCGAGGTCGTCGTCGCCGAGAGCAAGGCCGACCAGGTCGTGGCCACGCTGACCCAGGACAAGGACGTCTCCGCGGCCACCGTCACCTCCAGCCGGCCCGGCGTGCCCGGCGCGCCGCCGAAGGTCGTCGACGGCAAGGTCCTGGTCCAGGCCACCCTGCGCCCGGCCGCGGACAGCCCGGCCGCCGAGGACGCGGTCACCCGCCTGCGCAGCGAGCTGGATCCGGTCGGCACGGACGTGCTGGTCGGCGGCAGCTCGGCGTCCAACCTGGACGTCAGGCTCGCCAGCGAGCGCGACCTGCGCGTGATCATCCCCGCGATCCTGCTGGTGATCCTGCTCGTGCTGATGCTGCTGCTGCGCTCGCTCGTGGCCCCGGTGCTGCTGGTGCTGGCCAACGTCGTGTCCTTCGCCGCGACCCTCGGCGTGTCGGCGCTGGTCGTTCAACCACGTCTTCGACTACCCGGGCTCCGACCCCTCGACGCCGCTCTATGCCTTCGTGTTCCTCGTCGCCCTGGGCATCGACTACTCCATCTTCCTGATGACCCGCGTCCGCGAGGAGTCGGTCACCCGGACCACGCGGCCGGGCATCCTCGTGGCCCTGGCCGTCACCGGAGGGGTGATCACCAGCGCCGGCATCGTGCTGGCCGCCACCTTCTCGGCCCTGTCGATCATCCCGATCCTGTTCCTGGCCCAGATCGCGTTCCTCGTGGCGTTCGGCGTGCTGCTGGACACCCTCGTGGTGCGTTCCCTGCTGGTGCCGGCGCTGGCACACGACATCGGCGCGCGGATCTGGTGGCCCAGCCTGCTCGCCGGGACGCCGGGCCGCCACGAGCGCACCGGGCGCACCAGTCGAGCCGGTCGCACGGACTAAGGTCGCGGGCATGGTCACGGTCGGTCTCGCAGGTTTCGCCTCCGCCGGGCAAGGCATCCACGCCCCGCTGATCCAGGCCGCCGGTCTGCAGCTGGCGGCCATCGCCACGGCGAACCCCGAACGGGTGCACCAGGCCGAGGCGGCGTACCCGGATGCCGAGGTCGTCCCCGACCTCGACGCGTTGCTGCGGGTCGACGGCCTCGACGTCGTGGTGCTCGCGACCCCGAGCGGGCTGCACGCCGACCAGGCGCGGCAGGTGATCGATGCCGGGGTGCCGGTGGTGGTCGACAAGCCGCTGGCCACGAACGCCAGTGGACGCGCTCGCCGTCCTGGACGCCGCGCGGCAGGCGGGCGTGCCGCTGACCGTGTTCCAGAACCGCCGGTACGACGCCGAGCACGTCACCATGCGGGACGTGGTCCGCTCGGGTCGGCTCGGCGAGGTGTTCCGGGCCGAGATGCGATGGGAACGATGGCGGCCCATTCCGAAGGAGCGGTGGCGGGAGACCGCCCCGGCCACCGAGGGCGGCGGGATCATGCTCGACCTGCAGACCCACGTGGTGGACGCCGCGGTCGATCTCTTCGGACCGGTGGAGAGCGTCTACGCCGAGGTCTTCTGCCGCACCACGGTGTCCGAGGACGACGCGTTCCTGGCGTGCCGGCACGAGTCCGGGGCGGTCAGCCACCTCGGCACCAGCTCCGTGGCCGCGGCGCCCGGGCCCCGCATCCGGGTCCTCGGCCGCGCGGCGGCGTTCGTGCTCAACGCCTTCGAGCGGGACCTGGACGTCTACCCCGACCTGCGCACCGACGACGACCACTGCGGGTGGATCTACGACGGGGCGGAGCGCACGCCGGCCCCACGCAGCGACTCCAGCCAGGTCGACTTCTACCGGCAGGTCGCCGCGGCGCTGCAGGCGGACGACGTGCAGGCGGCCATGCCGGTCGACCCCCGCGACGCCGTGCACACCCTCGCCGTCATCGATGCCGCCAGGGCGAGCGCCGAGAGCGGCACCGTCGCCCGGGTGATCACCCCCGGCGACGGCCCCGCGCCGGTCCAGGAGCGGTCCGGCCCGGCGCCTTCCGGTCGCTGAGGCTCAGCCCAGCCGCCGCACGTCCAGGCGTTCCTCGAGGGCCTTGTCGCCGTCGCGGGTGACGACGTAGGCGCCCTTGCCGTCGACCTCGCTGACGGCCTCCACCATCTCGGTGCCGCGGTAGAGGATGCCGACGCCGTCGTCGGTGCAGTGCGTCGTCGGCAGGGTGCCCGCGGCCACCAGCTCGTGCACCAGCGGCCGGCGCCCGGCCTCGCTGTCGTAGTGCACGCCGCTGGCGTAGGGCAGGAAGCCCAGGCCGTCCGTCACCGCGCGCAGCTCCGGCCCGAACGAGTCGGTGGTGCCGCCCTGGTACCAGCAGATCGAGCCGGCCGAGACGCCGGCCAGCACCACCCCCGCCTGCCACACCCGGCGCAGGATCGCGTCGAGGCCGTGCACCCGCCACACGGCCAGCAGGTTGGCCACCGACCCGCCGTTGACCCAGACGACGTCCTGGGCCATCAGGTGCCCCTCGACGTCCTCGACGTTGGGCATCGGAGAACAGGCGACAGGTGCGTGAGGTCGAAGCCGGCCACCCTGCCCGCCTCGCTCATGTCGTGCTGGAAGCTGCGGTCGTCACCGCTGGCCGTGCCGATGTGGCAGACCCTGGGGACAGCCGAGGAGACGCCCGACAGATCCACGGCATAGTGGAGCAGGTCGGCGAACTCGAACCTGATGCGGCGGGAGGGGCGATATCCGCCGGAGGTCGCGAGGATGGTCGGGCGTGTCAGCTGGCATGCCAGCACACTAGGGGGCGGTTCCGTGTCGTTGCCGCAGGTGCCGGGGTTCACCGCTGACGCGCCGGCTCGGCGCCGGCTCGACGGGCACGGTGTGGTCCGCGACGCGCGACGCCGACGGGTCGCCGGTCGCGATCAAGCTGGTCGCCGGTCCCGCCGACGACCGCGGTGACCCGGGGACGCCTCGTGCGGCCGGTGACGCGGTGGAGCAGGCCGCCCGCGAGGCCGGGGTCCTCGCGGGCCTCGACCACCCGCACATCGTGCGGCTTCACGCGGCGACGGCCCTCGCCGACGGCACGCTGGCGCTGGTCCTCGACCTCGTCGACGGCGGCAGCTACGCGGCGGTCGTGACCGCGCGGGGCCACCTGCACCCCGGCGAGCTGGTCACCGCGCTGTCGCCGGTCAGCCGCGCCGTGGCGCACCTGCACGCTCTCGGCGTGGTCCACGCCGACCTCTCCCCGGGCAACGTGCTGTTCACGCGCGAGGGCAGGCCGATGGTCAGTGACCTCGGCGTCGCCCGGCTGTTCGGCGAGCAGCCGGAGACGCTGCACGGCACCGAGGGCTTCACCGCCCCGGAGGTGCTCATGGGTGAGCAGCCCACCCCGGCGTCCGACGTCTACGCCATCGGCGCGCTGGCGTGGTTCGGCCTCACCGGCGCGGCGCCCGAGCTGCCCGCGGAGCGGCCGCAGCTGGGGTCCGTGGTCCCGGACCAGCCGGTGCGGCTGGTCCAGCTGGTCGAGCGGTGTCTGTCCGCCGACCCCGGGGCGCGTCCGACGGCCGCGTCCGTCGCCGTGGACCTGTACGACGCGGCGGTGGCCGAGCCGGTGCAGCTCGGGGACCGCTCCGACCCGGCAGCGAGCATCACCCACCGCATCCGCGCCTCGGCCCGGGCTGCCGCTCCGCCCGCGCCGCCTCGGCGACGGCACCGGCTGCCGCTCCGGTGGACCTGGCGGGCGCCCCTTCGGCGACCCGGCGCGGCCGGGGCGCTGGTGCACCGGTCCTCAGCCGAGGTGGACCCGTCCTCGGCAGGGGGAGCAGCCGTGCCGAGGAACCGTGCCCCTTCGTCCTCGCGAGGCGCACGGGGGTCCTCGCGAGGCGCCCCGTCGTCCTTGCGAGGCGCACGGGCGTCCTCGCGCGGCGGGGCGGCGCCCGGGCGCAGGGGGCCGACGTCCACGCGCGGCGCCCCACGTCGCCGAGCCGGCGGCGCCGCACGGCCTCGCGGAAAGATCTCCGGTCAGGGGGTGCGGCAGTACTGCTGGTGGTGCTCCTCGCCGTGGTCCTGGGCGGTGTCACCGGCGTCTGGGTCCACGGTCACGGGGGCCCGGCGTCAGATCCGCTCGTCGTGGACCGCCTGGGCGCACCGGCGCCGGGCGGCGCCCGACCTCCGCCGCCCGGACGGGGCATCCTGACCAGGCCGCAGTCACCCGCCACCCACCGCCACGCCGGCGGGGCGCCCCTCCAGCAGCGCGACCGCCGGGACGACCCAGGTCCGTGCCGAGCTGCGGTCGGCGCCACGGGCCGTGCTCCAGCGGCTCGCCGACGCCAGGGCCCGGGCCTACGAGCTCGGCGACGTGCGGCTGCTGGAGGCGGTGGACGTCGCCGGCTCCCCGGCGCGGGCCTCCGACGAGCGGGTGATCCGGGGCGCCGTGTCGGCCGGAGCGACCTATGCCGGGCTGCGCTACGTCGTGCGCTCGGCGGAGACGACCATGGCCGATGGCGACCGGGCGACCGTGCGGGCGCAGGTGGACACGTCGGCGCACACGGTGGTGGGCCGCGACGGCGACCGCACGGCCCGGGCGGCGACGGTGGGCCAGCCGGTGTCGGTCACGCTGCGCTGGACGGCGGGCGGCTGGCGGATCCAGCAGTGAGGCCGT
Source organism: uncultured Actinomycetota bacterium (assembly GCA_963724015.1). GTDB lineage: Bacteria > Actinomycetota > Actinomycetes > Actinomycetales > Dermatophilaceae > CAVRTM01. Next base: position 246,297 of record CAVRTM010000001.1, on the reverse strand, counting down.
CAGGGACGGCGCTCAGGCCTGCCCGACGAGCCACTGCGCGGCCGCCTCGACGGTGTCCTGCTCGAAGGTGAACCCCGAGGCGGTCAGGACGCTCGGGCGTCACCCGCAGGCTGCCCAGGATGTCGCTGGAGAACTCACCGAGGTAGATCTTCAGCGCCAGGGAGGGCGCGGGGAGCAGCGCCGGCCGGCCGAGCGCCGAGGCCACGGCCTTGATGACCTCGAGCTGCGGCAGCGGCTGCGGTCCGGTCAGGTTGACCGTGCCCGATCAGCGTCGGCTGGTCGATGGCCCAGGCGAGGGCACGGACCTCGTCCTGCAGGGTGATCCAGCTCCAGTACTGACGGCCCGACCCCAGCGGTCCGGCCAGCCCGAGCCGGGCCAGGGGCAGCACCCGGGCCATCGCGCCGCCGCGCGGGGGACAGCACGAGGCCGGTGCGCGCGTGCACGACGCGCAGGCCGGCGTCCTCGGCCGGCTTGCTGGCGGCCTCCCAGGCGCGCACGACGTCGCAGAGGAACCCCTGCCCGGCGGGGCTGGCCTCGGTGAGGACCTCCTCGCCCCGGTCGGGTCCGTAGATGCCGATCGCCGACCCGCTGACCAGCACGGGCCGCTGCCCGCGGCCGGCGAGCTCGGCCAGGGCCGAGGCGACCGTGTGCGTGCTGTCGACGCGCGAGGCGAAGATCTGCTGCTTGTACGCCGGCGTCCACCGGTGGTCGCCCACGCCGGCGCCGGCGAGGTGGACCACCGCGTCGACGCCCGTCCAGCGCCGACGGCTCGAGCTCACGCAGGGCCGGGTCCCACCGGATCTCGCGCGGCGGTGCGGGGCTCGCGGCGGACGAGGTGCAGCACCTCGTCGCCGCGAGCCGTCAGGTGTGCCGACAGCGCGCCGCCGATCAGGCCGGAGGCACCGGTGATGGCGACGCGCTGTGACATGGAGCTGCCTTCTCGTGGAGGGTCAGAGACCGAGCGAGGCCTCGAAGGCGCCCTCTTCGAGACGGGTCTTCATCGTGACCAGGAACCGTGCGGCGTCGGCGCCGTCGACGACGCGGTGGTCGTAGGACAGGGCCAGGTAGACCATCGAGCGGATCGCGATGCTCTCGCCGCCGTCGGCGTCCTTGACCACGACCGGCCGCTTGACGACCGCGCCGGTGCCGAGGATCGCGACGTTCGGCTGGTTGATGATCGGCGTGTCGAAGAGCGCGCCGCGGCTGCCGGTGTTGGTCAGCGTGAAGGTGCCACCGCCGAGCTCGTCCGGGCTGACCTTGTTGGTGCGGGTGCGCTCGGCGAGGTCGGCGATCTTGCGGGCCAGACCGGCGATGTTGAGGTCGCCGGCGTCCTTGATGACCGGCACGAGCAGGCCGCGCTCGGTGTCGACGGCGACGCCGAGGTTCTCCGAGCCGTGGTAGGTGACCTCGTCGCCGTTGACGGAGGAGTTGACGCTCGGGTGCGCCTTGAGCGCCTCGACCGCGGCGAGGGCGAAGAACGGCAGGAAGCTGAGCTTGACGCCCTCGCGGGCCTCGAAGTCGCGCTTGGCCCGGTCGCGCAGGCGGGCCACCTTGGTGACGTCCACCTCGACGACCGTCGTGAGCTGGGCGGAGACCTGCAGGGACTCGACCATGCGCGCGGCGATGACCTTGCGCAGCCGGCTCATCTTCTCGGTGGTGCCGCGCTTGGGCGAGACAACGCCGGGGTGCTCGGCGGCGCCGCCGGCCGCGGGAGCCGGCGTGGACGCCGGGGACGGCGCCGCGGGTGCGCTCTGCGCCGCGCTGGGCTGCCTCGGCGGCGTCGAGGACGTCCTGCTTGCGGATGCGGCCGCCGACACCGGTGCCCTTGAGCGAGCCGAGGTCGACGCTGTGCTCCGCCGCGAGCTTGCGCACCAGCGGGGTGACGTAGGCCGCGGCGTCGCCCGCGCCGCCACCGTCCGAGCCGGAGGCGGCCGCGCCGGCAGAAGCCGGAGCGGACTGCGGTGCGGTGCGGACTGCGGTCGGCGCGACTGCTGTGCCGGGGCGGTGTCCTGCTGCGCCGAGGTGTCCTCGGTGGCGGGTGCCTGGCCGCGCGGCTTCTCCTCCTGCAGGGACTGCTCGGCGGCCTGCTGCGTGCACGGCGGCCTCGTCCTGGAGGCTCGTGCCGGCCGGCTCGCCGTCCGAGGCCTGGGCTGCCTGCGGCCTGCTGCGGCGCCTGCTCCTGCTCCTGCTGGGGCTGCCGGCGCGGACCCGCCGCCGGAGCCGCCGACGACGGCGAGGTCGGCGCCCACCGGCACCGTCTCGTCCTCCCCGACGAGGATCTTGCTGACGTGCCGGCGACCGGCGACGGGATCTCGGTGTCGACCTTGTCGGTGGAGACCTCGAGCAGCGGCTCGTCGACCTCGACCTGGTCGCCCTCGGCCTTCAGCCAGCGGGTGACGGTGCCCTCGGTGACCGACTCGCCGAGCGCGGGCATGGTCACGGTCGGTCCCGCGCCGAGGAGCCGTCGGAGGTGCCGGCCGCGGGGGGCTGCTCCGTCGGCGGCCTGGGCCGACGACGCTGGGCTCGGACTCGGGCTGCTCGGTCCTGCGCGGCGCTCGGCTCGGCCGGCTGCCTGCTCCTGCTCCTGGCGTCGGACGGCGTCGCTGGAGGACGGCTGCTCGGAGCCGCCGCCGGAGCCGTCGCCGATGACGGCCAGGTCGGCGCCCACCGGGACGGTGTCGTCCTCGCCGACGAGGATCTCCTGCAGGGTGCCGGCCACCGGCGACGGGATCTCGGTGTCGACCTTGTCGGTGGAGACCTCGAGCAGCGGCTCGTCGACCTCGATGGTGTCGCCGACGCTCTTCAGCCAGCGGGTCACGGTGCCTTCGGTGACCGACTCCCCAAGGGCCGGCATGGTCACGCGTTCAGACATGTTGTGAGGTCTCCTCGTCGTGCAGGGTGACTGCGGTCAGGTGGCCCGGCGTCCAGGGTTGGCGTCAGGCGTGGGCGTGCAGCGGCTTGCCGGCGAGGGCCAGGTGGGCCTCGCCGAGTGCCTCGTTCTGGGTGGGGTGCGCGTGGATCAGCTGCGCGACGTCGGAAGGCAGGGCCTCCCAGTTGTAGATGAGCTGGGCCTCGCCGACCTGCTCGCCCATGCGGGCACCGATCATGTGCACGCCGACGACCGGGCCGTCCTTCTCGCGGACCAGCTTGACGAAGCCCTGGGTCTGCAGGATCTGGCTCTTGCCGTTGCCGCCGAGGTTGTACTCGTAGGTCTCGATCTCGGCGTACCTCTCGCGGGCCTGGGCCTCGGTGAGGCCGACGCGAGGCGATCTCGGGGTCGCAGTAGGTGACGCGCGGGATGCCGAGCTCGTCGATGGCCGGCGGGCGTGAGCCCGGCGATCTCCTCGGCGACGAAGATGCCCTGGGCGAAGCCGCGGTGGGCGAGCTGCAGGCCGGGGACGATGTCGCCGACGGCGAACACGCCGTCGACGTTGGTGCGGCAGCGCTCGTCGGCCAGGACGAAGCCGCGGTCCATCGCCACGCCCGCCTCCTCGTAGCCCAGGCCGGCGGTGACCGGGCCCGCGGCCGACGGCCACGAGCAGCAGGTCGGCCTCGATGGTGTCGCCGGACTCGAGGGAGACGGTCACGACGTCGCCCTTCTGCTCGGCGCCGGCGAAGCGGGCGCCGGTGCGGAACGCGATCTTGCGCTTGCGGAAGGAGCGCTCGAGCTGCTTGGAGATCGGCCTCGTCCTCGGCCGCCACCAGCCGGGGCAGGGCCTCGACGATCGTGACCTCGGAGCCGAACGACTTGAAGACGGAGGCGAACTCGACGCCGATCACGCCGCCGCCCAGGACGACGACGCGCGGCGGCACGGCGTCGAGGGACAGCGCCTGCTCGCTGGTCATGATGCGGCCGGAGATCTCCAGGCCGGGCAGGCTCTTGGCGTAGGAGCCGGTGGCCAGCACGACGTGGCGCCCGACCAGCCGGCGACCGGCGGCCTCGACGGTGTTGGCGGCCACGAGCCGGCCCTCGCCCTCGACGTAGTCGATCTGGCGGGACTTCACCAGCCCCTGCAGGCCCTTGTAGCAGCCGGCCGACGACGCCGTCCTTGTAGCGGTTGACGCCGGTCATGTCGACCGACTCGAAGGTCGTCTTGACGCCGAACTGCTCGCCCTCGCGGGCGCTGTCGGCGACCTCGGCCGCGTGCAGCAGCGCCTTGGTCGGGATGCAGCCCATGTGCAGGCAGGTGCCGCCCAGCTTGCCCTTCTCGACCAGCGCCACCGACAGCCCGAGCTCGGCCGAACGCAGGGCGCAGGCGTACCCGCCGCTGCCACCACCGAGGATGACTACGTCGAAGGTGCTCTCGGCTTCAGCCGACATCGCGGACGCTCCCTTGCGCTTCCGAACCGGTCAGTGCCGACGCCGCCGACGAGGTCCCGCCGGGGTCCGAGGGCCCCGTCCGCCTGCTGGCGCCGTCGCGTCGTAGAGCATCTTGTCACTGTTGGGGCGCGTCGTCGCAAGCAGGTGTGTCCGCTGCGCGCGGCGCGTCGTCCGCAGCCGCAGCGCGCGAGTTCGTCCACCCAACGTCCACCCGACTCCCAGCCTGTCGTTCTAGAGTCCGCACATGGGTTGGATGCACAGCGTGCGCAGACGGCTGCGCCCACGGGAAGGCGGCGCGTCCGACGGCCCCGCGATGAGCGTGGACGCCGGGCCAGGTCCGGGCGCATCTGGCCTCGTTCGCCTCCTCGCGCCGTGGCGTGGAGGCCTACGTCGAGCCGCCGACCAACGTCACCGCGACGACCATGGTGTTCATCGCGTACGACGGGGAGTGGACCCGTCGCGCGGTCCCGTCGCGGGACGCCGCGTGGGAGTTCGCCCGCTCGCTCGGGGTGCCCGTGTACGACGTCCAGCAGACCGGCTACCCCTCGCGGATGCGGGAGTGGAACTCCCGCCAGCGCCGGCGCTGAGCCACCCGCGAGGTTCGCCATACCCGTTGGTCACCCGGCCGGACGCGTGCAAGGGTGTGCCGCAACGACCACAGGAGGTTCGATGACCGCGCAGGGCAAGGACGCAGGCAACGCCGACGGCAAGGGCACGGGCCGAGGACCCGGAGCCGGACGCGGCTCCGGGGCAGGGCCCGGGCGAGGACATGAAGCGCCGGTTCCGCGAGGCGCTGGACAAGAAGCACGCCCACGGCGGTCGCGACGTCTCCGGCGACGGCAAGGGCAACCGGATCCACGGTGCGCACGGCGCCGAGGGTGGCCCGCAGATGTTCCGCCGCAAGAGCGGCTGACCGCTCCGGGCGTCCGGAAGGCCCCGACCCGCTCCACCAGCGGGCCGGGGCCTTTCGTCGTACCGGCAGGCGGGGCTCCGGCGCGCCGCCCGGATGGTGGCGCGCCGGCCGGCCTCAGCGGGTGTAGGTCTCGGCCAGCCGGACCAGCGTGCGGACGCCGAAGCCGGTGCCGCCCTTGGGGGTGTAGCCGAAGGGACCGGCCTCGTTGTACGACGGCCCGGCGATGTCCAGGTGCGCCCACGGGGTGCCCTCGGGCACGAACTCGCGCAGGAACTGCGCGGCGGTCAGCATGCCGCCGTGGCGCTCGCCGGTGTGCTTCAGGTCGGCGACGTGGGAGTCCAGGCCCGCGCGCAGCTCCTCCGGCAGCGGCATCGGCCACATCGCCTCGCCGGCGTCGTCCGCGGCGTCGCGCACCGTGTCGCGGAAGCCGTCGTCGTTGGCCATCAGGCCGCCGGTGCGCATGCCGAGCGCCATCACCTGGGCGCCGGTCAGCGTGGCGATGTCGACGATCGCGTCCGGCCGCTGCTCGCCCGCGAGGACGATCCCGTCGGCCATGACCATCCGGCCCTCGGCGTCGGTGTTGATGATCTCGACGGTCTTGCCGCCGCGCATCGTCACGACGTCGCCGGGGCGCTGCGCCAGCGAGCTCGGCATGTTCTCCGCGAGGCAGAGGTAACCGGTGACGGCGACCGGCAGGCCGAGCTCGGCGATGACGAGGATCGCCGCGGCGACGGCCGCGGCGCCGGCCATGTCGGACTTCATCGTGACCATGCCGGTGGCCGGCTTGATGCACAGGCCGCCGGAGTCGAACGTGATGCCCTTGCCGACGAAGGCCAGGTGCGGCGTCCGGGCGGTGGCCCGGGCCGGCTTGTAGGTCATGGTCACGATCCGCGGCGGGTGGACCGAACCCTGACCGACACCGATGATGCCGCCGCACCCGGCCTTGGCGAGGGCCTTCTCGTCCATCACCGCGACCTTGACGGTGCTGCCGGCGGCGCGGGCCTTGACCGACTCGGCGAAGCTCTGGGGGAAGAGGACGTTCGGGGGCGGTGTTGACCAGGTCGCGGGTGTAGTTCTGCGCGTCGGCCAGGAGCCCGGCACGCTTCACGGCGGCGCGGACGGCGCGGTCGCGCGCCGTCGCGGCCAGCAGCACGACCGCCTTGACGGCGGACTTCGCGGTGGAGTCGCCGCGGTGGCCGGCGAACTCGTAGGCGCCGAACAGCGCGCCCTCGGCGGCGGCACCCACGGCCTCGGCCGTCGTACCGGGCAGGGAGAGGGCGACCTTCGGGCGGCCGGTCAGCGCGCGGACCGCGGCGCCGGCCGCGCGGCGCAGGACCTCCGGGGTCGTACGGCGCGTCGCCCTCGGGGACCGGGCCCAGGCCGACGAGCACGACCAGCGGCGCGGCGACCCCGGCGACGGCGGGCACGCGGTGGACCTCCTCGACGGCGCCCTTCGCGTCGAGGCTGGCCAGCGCGGAGCCGAGGACGTCGGCCACCTTGCGGTCCAGGCCGTGCCCCGGTGCCAGTGCCGCTCCGCTCGTCGGTCCGGACGGTGGCGAGCACCAGGGCGTCGGCCTTGACGTCGCTCGGGGAACGGTCGGACACGGTCAGGGTCGTCACAGGGCTTGTCCTTCGGTCGGTGTGGGACACCCGCGTCCTCGCGGAGCCACGGTGAGGATAACGACCCGCCGTGCCGCTACGGTGAGCCGCATGACTGCCCCGGACCTGTTGACCTCACCCCTGCACGAGCGCCACGTCGGCCTGGGCGCCAAGATGGCCGACTTCGGGGGCTGGGAGATGCCGATCGAGTACCCCGGCGGGGGAGTCGTCCGCGAGCACACCGCCGTTCGTGAGCGGGTGGGCATCTTCGACGTCAGCCACCTGGGCAAGGCGTCGGTCACCGGCCCCGGCGCGGCGGCCTTCGTCAACGCCTGCCTGACCAACGACCTCGGGCGGATCTCCACCGGCAAGGCGCAGTACACGATGTGCTGCGACGAGTCCGGCGGCGTGGTCGACGACCTCATCGCCTACCTGCAAGTCCGAGGACGACGTGTTCCTCATCCCCAACGCCGCCAACACCGCCGAGGTCGTACGCCGCCTGCGGGCCGCCGCGCCGGAGGGCGTCGAGGTCACCGACCTGCACCAGCAGTACGGCGTGGTCGCCGTGCAGGGCCCGCGCAGCGACGAGGTCCTGCAGGCGCTCGGGCTGCCCACCGGGCACGACTACATGTCGTTCGTCGAGGCCGACTGGCAGGGGCGCCCGGTCATCGTGTGCCGCACCGGCTACACCGGCGAGCGCGGCTACGAGCTGGTCCCGCGCTGGGACGACGCGCCGGCCCTGTGGGACGCGCTGACCGAGGCAGCCGCGGCGTACGACGGGCTGCCCTGCGGCCTGGGTGCACGGGACACCCTGCGCACCGAGATGGGCTATCCGTTGCACGGCAACGACCTCAGCCTGGACATCACCCCGGTACAGGCCCGCGCGGGCTGGGCGGTCGGCTGGAAGAAGGACGCCTTCTGGGGGCGCGACGCGCTCGTCGCGGAGAAGGCGGCCGGCGCCCGCCGGACGTCCTGGGGGCTGCTCGCGACCGGTCGGGGCATCCCGCGCGCGCACTGCCAGGTCAAGGACGGGCACGGCGAGCCGCTCGGCGAGGTCACGTCGGGCACGTTCTCCCCGACGCTGAAGCAGGGGATCGCCCTGGCGCTGCTCGCAACCGGCGTCGCCGAGGGTGACGAGGTCGTGGTCGACGTGCGGGGACGCGAGGTCGCTGCGACCGTCGTCCGGCCGCCGTTCGTGCAGGTCCAGACGCGGCCCGCCGAGCCCGGTCTCTGAGCCGGGTCGGTCCGCCGCCCGGCCTCCGCACGGCCGGCACCGGGGTTCGCCGGCGGCCCGCACCCCGGGGTTCAGCCGGCGTGCGGCAGGACGAGCGCGGCGGTCGTGAGGGCGACCGCGAAGCCCGTCTCGACCACCGCCCCGAGGACGTCGCCGGTGATCCCGCCGACGCGGCGGACGGCGCGGCGCACCACGAGCGAGCCGGCGACGACGGCGGCGGCGAGGACCACCGGTCCGGCCCCCAGCGCCAGACCGGCCAGGGAGCGCGGCGGCGGCCGAGAAGGCTGCCATGGCAACGGTGCCGGCGATCAGGGCTGGAGCTGCCGACGGTGCCGGCGACGGTGGCGCCCAGCCCGTCGGGGCGGGCCGAGGGCACGCCGCGCGCGCACGCCCAGGCCAGCAGCTGAGCGGCTCGACAGCACCGCGACGCCGGCGAGCGCAGCACCTCGCCACGTCGCCAGCAGCGTCGTGAGCGCGGCGACGTCGAGCAGCAGCACCAGGGTGACCGCGGCGACGCCGCTCGGGCCGATGTCGCTGCGCCGCATGACCTGCAGTGCCCGCTCGCGGTCGTATCCGGCCGAGAGCCCGTCCGCGGTGTCGGCGAGGCCGTCCAGGTGCATCGCCCGGGTGCCGAGCACGAGGACGGCGACCGCCACGGCGGCGAGCACGAGCGGCGGCGCGCCGGCCAGCCGCGCCGACGGCGGACACGGCCAGGACGCCCACGGCGAGCGGCAGCACCGCCAGCGGAGCCATCACCATGGCCGACCCGGCCACCCGCGCGGTCCACCCGGCGCGGCGGCGGCACCGGGATGGCGGTGAGCGTCCCCACGGCCAGCCGGACCGCGTCGAGCACCTCAGGGCTCCACGACGGGACAGCCGGACAGGTCGAGCACCCGGCCGGCGACCACCAGCACGACGCGGTCGCTCGCGGCGCTGACCGCGGCGTTGAGCCGTCCCAGCTCGTCGCGGAACAACCGTCCGGACGCCGTGGCCGGCACCACCGCCATGCCGACCTCGTTCGTGACGGCGACGACGTCCACCGTCGCCCCGCTCCACGCGTCGAGCAGCTCGCGGGTGCGGGCGCCGATGCAGGCCGAGGCTCGCTCGCGGTCGTCCCAGGCGTCGATCCGCGTCGATGACGGCGGTGAGCCAGGTCGCCAGGCAGTCGACGAGGACGGGCCCCGTGGCGGCGCGCAGGACGCCGGCGAGGTCGTCGGTCTCGACCGTCCGCCACGAGCCGGGGCGCCGGGAGCGGTGTGCCGCCACCCGCTCGGCCCACTCGAGGTCGTCGCCGTCCGGCACCGGGCCGGGGGCGGCGTACACGACGCCCTCGCGGCTGCGCAGCAGCTGCTCGGCGTAGCGGCTCTTGCCGCTGCGGGCGCCGCCGAGGACCAGCGTGCTCGTCACGGGCGCTCCTCGAACCGGACCGGCGCGTCGAACGCCGCCCGCCGCACCGCTCGCCGCAGCGTCGACAGCACCGGCCCCCCGGCCAGGAAGACCAGCGCCGCGGTGAGCACGCCCCGCGGCAGGTCCCAGCCGAGGGACGTCGCGAGGTAGAAGACGCCGTAGTGTCCCGAGGTTGGTGCCGACCGTGGCGCCGGGCACGAAGCCCGCGCCGGCCGGCGCCGTGGCGCCCATGAACGGCCAGAACCACAGGTTCATCACGGCGCCGTAGACCAGCCCGGCGACCAGCCCGTACGCCGCCAGCATCGCCCGCTCCACCCGGCCGGAGGCACGGGGCAGCATCGCCGCACCCATCCCGACCCAGCCGGCCGTGATCATCTGGAACGGCGTCCACGGGCCGACCCCGCCGGTGAGGAAGGCGCCGGTGACGATGGCCAGCGCCCCGAGGACGAAGCCCATGCCGCGGCCCAGCACCCGGCCGGCCAGCACGAGGAGGAAGAACATCGGCTCGAGCCCGGCCGTCCCGGCGCTGAGGACCCGCAGCGCGCCCCCCATGGCCGCGAGGACGCCGAGCACCGCGATGGTCTTGGCGTCCAGGCCGCCGGCGGCCACCTCGGCGAGCGTCACCAGCGCGAGCAGCCCGGTCAGCAGCGCGAACAGCCACGGCGCGTCGTGGCCGTGGGCCAGGCCGACCTCGGGGCTGGCGAGGAACGGCCAGCCGAAGGCGACCACCCCGACGACCGTGACCAGGGCCAGTGCGATCACCGCCTGCCATCGGGTCCGCAGCGGGTCCACCCGCGTGCAGCAGCGCCCGCGACCCCGGCAGCGCCCGGCTCACGACGCCGGCTCCAGGGCCGCGGTGACCTCGGCGACCGTGAGGAAGGGCAGCGGGTGGACGATCTTGGCGACCTGCGGCGCGAACGCCGGGGAGCCGGCGAGCACCTCGTGGACGGGTCCGTCGGCGACCACCTCACCGTCGGCGAGGACGACCACGCGCTCGGCCACCTCGGCGGCCAGCTCGACGTCGTGCGTCGCGAGGACCACCGTGGAGCCGGAGGCGGCCAGCTCGCGCAGGATCCGCACCAGCCGCTCCTTGGCCCGGTAGTCCAGGCCGCGGGTCGGCTCGTCGAGCAGCAGCAGGCCGGGTGCTCCGGCCAGGACGACGGCCAGCGCGAGGGACAAGCGCTGCCCCTCGGACAGGTCGCGCGGGTGCAGGTGCTCCTCGACCGGCCCGGCCACCCGGTTCAGCAGCCCGCGGGTGGTGCCGGTCGCGACCGCGAAGTCGGCGTCCGCGTCCCGGCACTCGGCGGCCACCGACTCGGCGTACAGCAGCACGGAGGGGTCCTGGGGGACCAGCCCGACGAGCCGGACGAGCTCGGCCGGCGGCAGGTCGCCCGGGACGCGGCCGGAGACGTGCACCTGGCCGGAGGACGGGCGCAGCGACCCGGCCAGCGTGGCCAGGAGGGTCGACTTGCCCGCCCCGTTGCGCCCCATCACCGCGGTCACGCTGCCGCGGACCAGGTCGAGGTCGACGCCGCGCAGGGCGGTGACCGGTCCGCGTCGCACGACGAGCTGCCGCACGCGCGCCGACACGTCGCCGGCCCGGAGCTCCGGGCGCGGGTCGGCAGGACGCGGGCGGCGAGCGCCGTCCGCAGCCCGACGGCGCGGCGGCGGGCGTCCCGCACCGACAGCGGCAGCGGCGTCCAGCCGGTGGCCCGACCCAGGCCGATGACCGGGGGGAAGACCGGGGAGGTGCGCATCGCCTCGGCCGGCTCGAGCAGCGGCGACGTGCGGCCGTCGCTGACCAGCACCACCCGGTCGGCGTGGTGGATGACGCGTTCGAGCCGGTGCTCGGCCAGGACGACCGTGATGCCGAGGTCGTGCACCAGCCGGTGCAGCGCGGCGAGGACGTCCTCGGCCGCCACCGGGTCCAGGGCCGACGTCGGCTCGTCGAGCACGAGGATGCGGGGACCGGCGGCCAGCACCGCCGCGATCGCCACCCGCTGCTGCTGGCCGCCGGAGAGGTCCTGCAGGGAGCGGCCGCGCAGACCGGCCAGGCCGAGCAGGTCGAGGGTCTCCTCGACCCGGCGTCGCATGGCGGTGGCTTCGACCCCCATCGCCTCCATCCCGTAGGCGATCTCCTCCTCGACGGTGTCGGTGACGAAGGAGGCGACCGGGTCCTGCACGACGACACCGACGAGGTCGGCGAGGTCGCGGGGGCGGTGCGTGCGGGTGTCCCTCCCGGCGACCACGACCGAGCCGCTCAGCCGGCCACCGGAGAAGTGCGGCACCAGTCCGTTGATGCACCGCAGCAGCGTGGACTTCCCGCTGCCGGTGGGGCCGACGACCAGGACCAGCTCGCCCTCGGGGACGGTGAAGTCGACGTGCGACAGGCGGTCGCGGTCGTCGCCCTCGAACCGGATGCTGACGTCGTGGAACTCGATCATGAGGTCCTCCCCGCGCCGGCCTGCAGGAGCGCCCGCTGCGGCGGGACCGGCGCCACGACACCGGCGAGTGCGGCGCACCCGATGGCGAGGACGGCTGGCAGCGGCAGGGCCGGGATCGCGGCGGGCACCTGGACCGGGGTGATGCCCTCCCACGCCTGCTGGGTCGCGATCACCAGCACCACCGCCGGCAGCAGGCCGGCGAACGACACCAGCCACTCCGGCGGCGCCCACGGGTCGCGGCGGTAGCGCGACCGGGTCTCGCGCCGGGCGCCCGACGAGCAGCGCCAGGCCGGCCAGCACGGCGCCGGCCAGGACCAGCGGCAGGCCGAGCAGCGGCGGGGTGGAGGCGTCCAGCAGCCCGTAGAGCCCGACGAGGATGCCGAGCAGCCCTCCCAGCGTCATCGCGCTGGCGCCCCGCCGGGACGCGTCGGTGCGGTGCACGGCCCGACCGTACCCGCGCGACTCCATCGAGGCGGCCAGGTCCAGCGAACGGTCCAGCGCCCCCGCCATCACCGGCACGGCCAGCCGCGCGATCGAGCGCAGGCCGCGGGTCGAGTGCCCGCGCAGCCGCCGGGCTGCCCGGACCCGGCCGGCGTCCTGCACCATCTGCGGGGCGTAGGTGAGCGCCACGACGACGGCCGTGCCCACGTCGTACAGCGTGGCGGGCACGTAGCGCAGCAACCGGCGCGGGCTGGCGAGCGCGTTCGCGGCGCCCAGGCAGGCCAGGATGGCGGCGAGCCGCAGCCCGTCGTACGCGGCCGCGAGCAGGCCCTCGAGGGTCACCGGGCCGCCGAGGCGCACCCCTGCGGTCCATGCGGGCAGCGGCACCTCGGGCAGCCGCACCAGCACCACGCGCCCGGTCACCCCGCCGCCGAGCAGGCCCGCGGTCAGGACCCGCAGGCCGATGGCGACCAGGCCGATCACCAGGAAGGCCGAGAACACGTCGGTCGCGCCGACCTCCCGGCGCTCCAGCACGACCCACCCGGCGACCGCGACGACCAGCAGCAGCAGGAACGGGTTGGTCGTGCGGGAGGCCGCCGTCGCCAGGCCGAGCCCCCACAGCCACCAGGCTGCCGGGTGCAGCAGCCGGGGAAGGGGGGAGAGGGTGCCGTGGCGGCGCATGGGCAGGAGGAGGAGGCGCTCAGGCCCGGCGGCGGCGCAGCGCGGCGACCGCCACGAGCGCCAGCACCGCGAGGACGACGACGATCCCGACCCAGGTCCCGGTCGAGACGCCGGAGCCCTGCTCCGGCGAGCTCCCGGCCGCGACGGCGTCGCCGGCCGCCGACGGCGAGCGCGGCGAGGGCGACGGCGAGGCGGAGGCGCTGCCCCGGACCGGGATGGCGACGGGGGTGTCGGCGGCCTTGGCGGCGGCCGGCACCTGCTTGACCTCGCCGCCGCAGCCGGTGGCCGGGTAGCCGTTGATGGCGCAGGTCAGGCCCTTGTCCGCCCGGACCGACGCGACGGCCGACAGCACCTCGGCCCCGGAGGCCCTGGCGTCCACGACGGCGCACTGCGCGACCGGCGAGGGCGGGGTGGCGCCCTTCTCCGCGTCGGCCGGCCGCCCGGCGTCGATCACGACGCCGACGCGCTTGGACCCGGCCTTGGCGGGGGTGGCGCCGCAGATGTCCGGGAAGGTGGGGGTGGCCCGCGGGAAGCGCGGGGTGCTCTCGTCGCCGACGGCGAAGCGCCAGCCCTCGACGGCACCGTCCTTGGGTGTGGTGTCGGCCGGGCCCTTGGTCGCGAACGCCCAGGTGCTGCCGGTGAGCTGGTAGTAGCCCCAGAAGCGGTAGGACGCGGCGGAGGCCGTGCCGGCCGGCGCCAGCAGCGAGGGCAGCGCGACACCGAGGAGCGTGGCCAGGGCCAGCAGCACCAGCGCGCGCACGGCGTTGGGTCGGGCGGTGCGGTGCGAGGCAGCGCGGGGGAGTGACATGCGGACCCTTTCCTGGCGGTCCGGCGCGGAGGTCGCCGGACCACGGGGAGGGTGCCGGCGGGCTCGAGCTCCGGTCCGTATTCCACGACGGACGACTGATTTGGAGCCGATGGGCCGCGGCAGGTGCTCCGGCTCGCCGTCCGGCCGGCGCGGGCAGGCACCGGCACGGACGACCTACGGTTGCGGGTCAGCGCCGGATTCGGACCGGCTTCCCCTCACCACGGACGTTCGGTACCGCGAACCGTGTCACGCGGCGGGGGAGGTGTCAAAGCCGCGTCGGAGGTGCTCAGCCGGGCAGGAAGGACAGCCGGACGTCCCGCTCGGCGTTGTCCACGTTGAGGTCCACCAGGCAGATGCTCTGCCAGGTGCCGAGCGCGAGCCGGCCGTCCAGGACGGGGATGCTGGCGTACGGCGGGACGAGCGCCGGCATCACGTGGGAGCGGCCGTGGCCGCGGCTGCCGTGCCGGTGCCGCCACCGGTCGTCGGCGGGCAGCAGGTCGCCCAGCGCGGCCAGCAGGTCGTCGTCGCTGCCGGCTCCGGTCTCCAGGATCGCGAGCCCGGCGGTGGCGTGCGGCACGAAGACGTGCAGCAGGCCGTCGCCGCTGTCCCGGACGAAGGAGGCGCACTCGGTGGTGAGGTCGCGCACGACCTCGGCGCCGCCGGTGCGCACCGACACGGTGGTGGATCGCATGCCGCCATGCTGCCAGCCACCGCCCCGCTGGGCAGAATGTCCCCCATGACTCCCGGCTACGGCGGACCGACGCTGCCCGACGAGCGCATCGTCGGCGATGGCGTCGTGCTGCGCCCCCTCGCCGAGGCCGACATCGACCCGGTGGCCGACGCCTGCAACGACCCCGAGACGCTCCGGTGGCTGCCGCTGCCGCGCCCGTACGGGCGCCCTGAGGCCCGGTGGTTCATCGACATCTTCGCCCCGACGACCCGGGACTCCGGCGCCGGCATCATCCGCGCCATCGAGCGCGAGGGCCGGCTGGTCGGCTGCATCGACGTCAAGCGGGTCGACTGGGCCGCCCGCACCGCCGAGGTGGGCTACTGGGTGGCCCCGTGGGGCCGTGGCTGCGGCGTCGCCACGAGCGCGACCCTCGCCATCAGCAGCTGGGCGCTGCGGGAGCAGGGGTTCGAGCGGGTCGAGCTGCGCGCGGCGACGGGCAACCTGGCCTCGCAGCGGGTGGCCGAGAAGGCCGGCTTCGTCCGCGAGGGCGTCGCGCGCAACGCCGGGCACGTCCGCAACGGCCGGGTGGACCTGGTCGTCTACTCCCTCACCCGTCCGGACCTCGGGCTCGTGGGCGCCCGGTGACCGGCGCGGACCGCGCCGAGCCGCTGCTGCCGCTGGGCCTGCGCCTGGGTGGGCGGCCCGTGGTCGTCGTCGGCGGAGGCCCCGTCGCGCTGCGCCGGGTGGGGGCGCTGCTGTCCGCCCGCGCCGTGGTGACGGTCATCGCCCCGGCCGTGGTGCCCGCCCTGCAGGACCTGGCCGAGCGAGGGCACCTGGACTGGCAGCCCCGCGTGTACGCCGAGGGCGACCTGGCCGGCTGCTGGCTGGCGATGGCGTGCACGGCGGACCCGGACGTCAACGAGGCGGTCCTGCGCGACGCCGATGCCCAGCGCACCTTCTGCCTGCGCGCCGACGACGCCAGCACCGCCTCGGCGTGGATGCCCGCCACCGGGCGCAGCGGCCCGGCCACCGTCAGCGTGCACGGGGACCGGGACCCGCGCCGGGCCGCCGCCCTCCGCGATGCCGCGCTGACGGCCGTGGAGGCGCTGCTGCGCGAGGAGGCGCAGCCCGCCGGCTTCCGCGCCGACCCCGCCCGCACCGGCGGCCGCGTCGTCCTCGTCGGCGGAGGCCCGGGAGACCCCGGGCTGCTGACCCTGCGCGGCTTCCAGGCCCTGGCCGACGCCGACGTCGTCGTCGTGGACCGGCTGGCACCGCTGGCGGTCCTCGACGGCCTGCGCGAGGGCATCGAGATCGTCGACGTCTCCAAGATCCCGCGCGGGCGGTCCACCCCCCAGGAGGAGATCAACGCCGTGCTCGTGGACCGCGCCCGCCGGGGGCTGGTCGTCGTACGGCTCAAGGGTGGTGACCCGTACGTGTTCGGGCGCGGCATGGAGGAGGTGCTGGCGTGCCGGGACGCCGACGTGCCCGTCACCGTGGTGCCCGGTGTCACCTCCGCGGTCGCCGTACCCGAGCTGGCCGGCATCCCGGTCACCCACCGCGGCCTCTCGCAGGGCTTCACCGTGGTCTCCGGGCACGCCGCGCCCGATGACCCTCGCAGCACCGTCGACTGGGCCGCGCTCGCCCGGGGCGGCACCACGATCGTGGTGCTGATGGGCGTCGAGACCCTGCCGCACATCGTCGGGGCGCTGCTGGACGCCGGACGCCACGGGGACACCCCGCTCGCCTGCGTCATGGACGGCGGCCTGCCGACCCAGCAGGTCGTGCGCAGCACCCTGGCCCTGGTCGTCAGCGCCGGCCCACCGCCGGGCCTGCGGTCGCCGGCGGTGACGGTGATCGGGGCGGTCGCCGGCTTCGCGGACGGCTGAGCTGCCGCTGGCTACAGTGGCGCCATGAGCGCTTCCTGGACCTGGACCTACCTCGACGCCGACGGCGCGACGCTGAGCGGCGGTGAGCTGCCGGCCGCCGCCTTCCCCTCCCAGGGCGAGGCCGAGAGCTGGCTCGGTGAGGAGTGGCACCGGCTCGCCGCGCAGGGCGTCGAGGCGGTCACCCTCCTCGAGGGCGACACCGAGGTCTACGGGCCGATGAGCCTGCGGCCGTCCGAGTGAGCGCCGTGCCCGAGGACCTGTCCGCCGGCGTGGCCCGCGAGCTCGAACGCCGGCTGCGCGCCGCCCAACGGGACTGGCGCTCGCCAGCCGTCAGCGCCGGCGTCGTGCGCGACGGGCGGCTGGTCTGGTCCGGCCACGTGGGGTCCGCCCGGGTCGAGGGCGCCGTGGCCCCCGGCGACGACACGCAGTACATGATCGGCTCGATCACCAAGACCTTCACCGCCGTGCTCATCATGGCGCTGCGGGACGAGGGCCGGCTGGCGCTGGACGACCGGCTCGACGCCTACCTGCCCGGCACCCGGCACGGCGCGGTCACGATCCGGCAGATGCTGGCGCACGCCTCGGGCCTGCAGCGCGAGCCGGTCGGTCGCATCTGGGAGAACCTCGAGGCGCCCGACCAGGAGCGGCTGCTGCGCGAGCTCGAGGACGCCGAGCGGGTGCTGCCGCCGCACTTCGCCTTCCACTACTCCAACCTCGCCTACGCGCTGCTCGGCCAGATCGTCGAACGGCTGGAGAAGCGCAGCTGGGAGGAGACCGTCACCGAGCGGATCCTCGCCCCGCTGGAGATGCGGCACACCGGGCTGGCCCCCGATGAGGACGCCCGGGCCCTGGGCTACCTCGTGCACCCGCACGCCGGCACCGTCACCCTCGAGCCGCGGTTCGACCTGCGCGCCACCTCCGCCCTCGGCGGCCTCTGGAGCACCGTCGCCGACCTGGGACGCTACGCCAGCTTCGTCGCCGACCCGGTGGCCGAGGTGCTCAGCCCCGACACGGTCGAGGAGATGTGCCGGCCGCTGATCATGACCGACGTCGACGGCTGGGGCCGCGCCTACGGGCTGGGCTTCGACCTGCAGCGCGTCGGGGAGCGGGTCCTGGCCGGGCACGGCGGCGCGATGCCGGGCTTCCTCGCCGGCCTGCGCGTCCGCCGGTCCGACCGGGTCGGAGCCGTGGTGTTCAGCAACAGCTCGGCCGGCGCCGAGACCGTCGCGCTCGCGACGCAGCTGGTGACGGCGGTGCTCGACGCCGAGCCGGCCCTCGCGCAGCCGTGGACGCCCTCGCAGCCGCAGCCCGGCCTCGCCGAGCTCCTCGGGCAGCTGGTGGTCCGAAGGTGAGGAGCTCGTCCTGGAGGTGCGCGACAACCAGCTCTGGGCCCGCCTGCCCGGTGCCGGCGGGCTGGGGGAGACACGCTTCGAGCGCGAGGCGGCCGACCGGTTCCGGGCCGTCCAGGGCCGCGAGCGCGGCGAGCTGCTCGAGGTCGTCCGCGGCGAGGACGGCTCGGTGCGCCAGATGTACTTCGCGACGTATGCCGTCACCCGCACGCCGCAGGCGTTCGCCGACCTGTCCGCCCACGCAGAGGACGCGCAGGCCTGACCCGGCAGGCCCCACCGGGGCAGGAACGGAGGTACCCATGGTCGACCGCGGCCGGCTGACCGAGCTGCTGCAGCGCGAGCGCTCCGAGTACGCCCAGCGAAACCCGTTGTCCGGCAAGGCATTTGCGTCCGCCGAGCACCTGTTCGGGCGAGTGCCCATGACGTGGATGAACATGCGGGCCGGCGCGTTCCCGCTCTACCTCGACTCCGCGCGTGGTGCCCGGGTGCGCGACCTGGACGGGCACGACTACGTCGACTTCTCCCTCGGCGACACCGCCGCCATGGCCGGGCACTCCCCGGAGCCGGTCGTCCGCGCGGTGCAGCGCCGGTTCGCCGAGCTGGGCGGCGCGACGGCGATGCTGCCGACCGAGGACGCCGAGTGGGTCGGCGCCGACCTGACCCGCCGGTTCGGGCTGCCTCGCTGGAGCTTCGCGCTGACGGCCACCGACGCCAACCGGTGGGCGATCCGGATCGTGCGCGCGGTCACCGGCCGGCCGCGGATCCTCGTCAACAGCTACTGCTACCACGGGTCGGTGGACGAGTCGCTGATCGTGGTCGGTCCGGACGGTGGGTCGCGCAGCCGCGAGGGCAACGTCGGCGCGCCGTACGACGTCACGCAGACCAGCCGGGTGGCCGAGTTCAACGACCTGGAGGGGCTGGAGCGCGAGCTCGCCCACGGCGACGTCGCGGCCGTGCTGATGGAGCCGGCGCTGACCAACATCGGGATCGTGCTGCCGCAGGAGGGCTACCTGCAGGGCGTGCGCGAGCTGACCCGTCGCCACGGCTCGCTGCTGATCAACGACGAGACGCACACGTTCTCCGCCGGTCCCGGCGGCGCGACGCGCGCCTGGGGCCTGGAGCCGGACCTGCTGGTCATCGGCAAGGCGATCGGCGGCGGCATCCCGGCCGGCGCCTATGGAATGTCCGCGGAGTTCGCCGACCGGGTCCTGGCCCGTGACGACCTCGACCTGGTCGACATGGGCGGGGTGGGCGGCACCATGGCCGGCAGCGCCCTGTCCGTAGCCGCCATGCGCGCCACCCTGGAGGAGGTGCTCACCGACGCGGCCTTCGAGGCGATGATCCAGCGGGCCACCGAGTTCGCCGACGGGGTGCGGTCGGTCGTCGCGGCGCACGAGCTGCCCTGGTCGCTGTCCCAGCTCGGGGCGCGGGCCGAGTACCGCTTCACGCCGCAGCCGCCGGTCAACGGCACCCAGTCACACGAGGCGCATGACGCCGAGCTGGACGACTACCTGCACCTCGCGCTGTCCAACCGGGGCGTGCTGATGACCCCGTTCCACAACATGGCCCTGATGTCGCCGGCCACCGGCATCGCGGACGTGGCGACGCACCTGTGGGCGTTCGATGAGGCGGTCGGAGCGCTGACCGTCTGACTGCTGCTGCCGGGCCGGTCCGGTGCGCCGCGGCGCTGACCTTGCCCCGCGCCCCGGCCCGTCCTCAGCGGGGGCCGGCCCCGCGGGCGACCTGCGGGCGCGGCATCCGGGAGCGGCGCATCTGGAACGCGCGGGTCACGGCGTACCACGCGCCACCGCGGGGCGGCTCCTCGCCGAACTTGGCGACCAGCCTGGCCCGCAGCCGGCGCCACATGAAGAAGGCGTCGATGACGCCGGCCAGGATGAGGCCGTAGACCAGCAGGAAGACCAGCATCAGCGCCCACGGGAAGCGGTTGCCGAGGAAGGTCAGGACGAGCACCAGCACCATCACGGGCAGCATGAACTCGCCGACGTTCCAGCGGGCGTCGACATAGTCGCGGATGAACCGCTTGGCCGGGCCCTTGTCGCGCAGCGGCAGGTTGGCCTCGTCGCCGCTCATCATGGCCTCGCGCTGCTTGAGCCGGGCGAGCCGGTTGGCCTCGCGGCCGGACTTCGCCGCGGCCTTGCGGTCGGTCGGCACGAGGGGACGCTTGCGCGCGGCCTCCTGCTCGCGGCGGCTGGGGGTGGGCCGGTTCTTGGCCCCCGCCCGCTCGACGCGGTCCTGCACGGTCACGGCGGGCTCGGCGGCCTTCTTGCGTCCTAACACGATCCACACTGTATGTCGTGGCGCACCGATCGTGGGCATCGCGCCGGTCGCGGCGCACCCCGCCGGCTGTCGCGCCGGTCAGGGCGCGACGGTCGTGGCATCGCCCCGGCCGCACGGGGTCAGCCCCACGGCCGGGCGCGGTCGGTACGCTCGCGGACGTGACCGACGACGCCCTCGCCCCTGACCGACTGGCCGCCCTGCAGCACCGCGTGCAGGCCCTGATGCCCGACATCCGCGCCGACCTCGAGACCCTGACCCGCATCCCGAGCGTGTCGCTCGACGCCTTCGACCAGGGCCACGTCGAGGCGAGCGCCACGGCCGTCGCCGAGCTGCTGCGGGCCGAGGGCCTGGCCGTCGAGGTCGTCCGCGAGGGCGGGCGCCCCGCGGTGATCGGGCACGTGGACGGCCCTGCCGGCGCCCCCACCGTCCTGCTCTACGCCCACCACGACGTGCAGCCGCCCGGGGACGCCAAGGACTGGCACACCCCGCCGTTCGAGCCGACCGAGCGGAACGGCCGGGTCTACGCCCGCGGCATCGCCGATGACAAGGCCGGGGTCATGGCCCATGTCGCCGCCCTGCGCGCGCACGGCGGCGAGCTTCCGGTCGGGGTCACCGTCTTCGTCGAGGGCGAGGAGGAGATCGGCTCCGACAGCCTCGCGACGATCCTGGAGCGGCACGGGGAGAAGCTGCGCGCCGACGCGATCGTGCTGGCCGACTCGACCAACTGGGCGGTGGGGGAGCCGGCCCTGACCACGACGCTGCGGGGGATGATCCGCGTCGTCCTGACCGTCCGGGCCCTGGACCACGGCATCCACAGCGGCATGTTCGGCGGCGCCGTGCCCGACGCCATCACCGCCCTGGTGCGCACCCTCGCCTCGCTGCACGACGCCGACGGGGAGGTCGCGGTCGCCGGCCTCCGATCGGGCGAGGCCTCCGATCTGGAGTTCACCGAGGAGCAGCTGCGCGCCGACTCCGGGCTCCTGGACGGGGTGCAGACCATCGGCAGCGGCTCGCTGCTGTCGCGGCTCTGGACCAAGCCCTCGATCACGACGATCGGCATCGACGCCCCGTCGGTGGCCACCTCCTCCAACACCCTGGTGCCGTCCGCGGCCGCCAAGGTCTCCGTGCGCCTCGCCCCCGACGAGGACCCGCGCGAGGCATTCCGGCTGGTGGAGGAGCACCTGCGCGCGCACGCCCCGTGGGGCGTCGAGGTCGACGTGCACCTCGACGACGAGGGCGCCGGCTTCTCCGCCGACGCCCAGGGCCCCGTCTACGACGCGGCACGCGCCGCGTTCGCCGACGCCTGGGGAGTGCCGCCGGTCGACATCGGCGTGGGCGGGTCGATCCCGTTCGTGGCGGCGTTCGCCGCGACGTTCCCGGACGCCGCCATCCTGGTCACCGGCGTCGAGGACCCCGACACGCGTGCGCACGGTGCCAACGAGAGCCTGCACCTCGGCGAGTTCGAGCGGGTGTGCGTCGCCGAGGCGGTGCTGCTGGAGCGGCTCGGGTCGCTGCCGCGCTGACCCGCATCCGATGGGCCCTGGCCGGCGAGGCCGGTCGGGGCCCGTCGGGTCCGCCGGAGCCGGTCGGGTCGGTCGGGCCGGTCGGGCCGTGGCCCGGTCAGTCCCTGCTGGTCTCCCCGGGCAGGGCCAGCATCTGGTCGAGCGCCACGCGGGCCCAGCGCGCGACCTCGGGGTCGACCGTGATCTGGTTGACCACGCGGCCCTGCACCAGCGACTCCAGCGACCAGACCAGGTGCGGCAGGTCGATCCGGTTCATCGTGGAGCAGTAGCAGACGTTCTTCTCCAGGAACACGATCCGCTGACGGGGGAACATCGCGGCCAGGCGCTTGACGAGGTTCAGCTCGGTGCCGACAGCCCACGCCGTGCCATCCGGCGCCGCCGCGACGGTCTGGATGATCTTCTCGGTCGAGCCGACCTCGTCGGCGGCCTGCACGACGTCGTACCGGCACTCGGGGTGCACGATCACCCGCACGCCCGGGATCTCCCGGCGTGCGGCCGCAACGGCGTCGAGGCTGAACCGGCCGTGCACGGAGCAGTGCCCGCGCCACAGGATCACCCGCGCGCGCTGCACCTGCTCGCGGGTCAGGCCACCGTTCGGGCGGTGCGGGTCGAAGACGACGCAGTCCTCCAGGCTGAGCCCGAGGTCGCGGACGGCGGTGTTGCGCCCGAGGTGCTGGTCGGGCAGGAACAGCACCTTGCCCCTCCCGTCCAGGCCACCGCGCTGGTCGAAGGCCCACTGCAGCGCCCTGCCGGCGTTGCTCGAGGTGCAGACCGTGCCGCCGTGCCGACCGGTGAAGGCCTTGATCGCCGCCGAGGAGTTCATGTAAGTCACGGGCACGACGTCGTCCGCGACGCCCATCTCCACCAGGTCGTCCCACGCGTCGTCGACCTGGGCGATCGCGGCCATGTCGGCCATCGAGCAGCCCGCGGCCAGGTCCGGCAGCAGCACCTGTTGCCGGTCGTTGGTGAGGATGTCGGCCGACTCGGCCATGAAGTGCACACCGCAGAAGACGATGTACGGCGCGTCCGGCCGCGCCGCGGCCTCCTTGGCCAGCTTGAACGAGTCGCCCGTGACGTCGGCGAACTCGATCACCTCGTCGCGCTGGTAGTGGTGGCCGAGCACGAACACGCGGTCGCCGAGCGCGGCCCTGGCGGCGCGCGCCCGCTCGACCAGGCCGGGGTCGGAGGGCGCCGGCAGGTCGCCGGGACACTCGACGCCGCGCTCGCTCGCGAGGTCGCGGCTGGTGCCCAGGACCAGCAGGGGGAGGGGGGCGTTGACCGGGCGGCTGCCGGGCAGGCTCGTGGTGGCGCTCACCTACGAATCGTCCCACATCCACCCCCGGCGGGGCCCGAGGTCCGGCTCTCCGAGCGGGCTGCCACGATGGGCCGGTCAGCCACCGCGGAGGGGAGCGTCGGTCATGCGTTATGTGGTCAGTGACGTGCACGGGCACCGGGACGAGCTGGTCGAGGCGCTGCGCTCGGCCGGGCTGCTGGACGCTGACGGGCACTGGAGCGGCGGCGACGCCACCTTGTGGGTCCTCGGGGACTACGTCGACCGGGGCCCCGACGGCGTGGGGGTGGTGGACCTGGTGATGCGGCTCCAGCGCGAGGCCCCGGGGTCCGGTGGCCGTGTCGGCGCCCTGATGGGCAACCACGAGGTGCTGGCGCTCGGGATGCACCGTTTCGGCGAGCGCACGGTCCGGGACGCCGGCGGACGCGAGCACGCCTTCAGCACGAGCTGGGCGATGAACGGCGGCTCGATCCACGACCAGGCGCGGCTCACCCCCGAGCACCTGGCGTGGCTGGCCGCGCTCCCCGCCCTCGCCCGCGACGGGAGCTGGCTGCTCACCCACGCCGACACCACCGAGTACCTCCGCTGGGGCGCATCCGTGCCGCAGGTGAACGCCGCGGTGGCGGCCGTGACGGCCTCGGACGACCTGCCCGCGTGGTGGGACCTGTGGCGCGGGCTGACGACCCGCTTCGCCTTCCAGGGCCCGGCGGGCAGGGCCGCCGCCGAGCAGGTGCTGTCCGCGCTGGGCGGCGAGCGGCTCGTGCACGGCCACAGCATCATCGCGACCCTCACCGGTGAGCTGCCCAGCCGGACCACGGGCCCGTTGTGGCAGGCCGGCGGCCGCGCCCTCGCCATCGACGGCGGCCTCTATGCCGGCGGACCCCTCCTGCTGGTCCGGCTCGACGACCTCGAGCCGCCTGCTTCCTGACACGATGAGCGCGTGCGCGTCCTCATCGCCCCCGACTCCTTCACCGGCACCCTCTCGGCCACCCAGGCCGCCGAGGCCATCGCCGAGGGCTGGCGGCGCGCTGCGCCAGCACGACCGGCTGACCCTGCTGCCGCTGTCCGACGGGGGACCGGGCTTCCTCGACGTGCTCGCCCGCGCGCTCGGCGGCGAGACGGTCGCCGTGACCGTGAGCGACCCGCTCGGCCGCCCGGTCCCCGCCGGGCTGCTGCTGGTCGAGCAGGCCGGGCGGCGCACCGCGTACGTCGAGACGGCTCAGGCCTGCGGGCTGCACCTGCTCGGGAACGGCGAGCGCGACCCGTCCCGGACCAGCTCGTACGGCGTCGGGCAGCTGCTCGAGGCGGCGCTGGCCGAGGGCGCCACCCGGCTCGTGGTCGGTCTCGGCGGCGGTGGCACCAACGACGGGGGAGCCGGCATGCTGGCCGCGCTCGGGGCGGGCCCGGACGAGCACCTCGCGCGCGGCGGGGCCGCGCTCGCCCGCCTCCCCGACGACGGGCTGACCGGGCTGGCCGCGGTGCGCAAGCGCCTGCGGGGCATCGAGGTCGTCGTCGCGACGGACGTGGACGTGACCCTGCTGGGCTTCCACGGTGCCAGCGCGTCGTACGCGAAGGACATGGGCGCCACCCCCGAGGGCGCCCAGCGGCTGGAGGCGGCGCTCGGCCGGCTGACCGAGGTGGCGCAGCGCACCCTGCCACCGGTCACCGACCTGCTCAGCGGCACCGCGCGGCGGCTCGACCGTGAGCCCGGGGCCGGCGCTGGGGGCGGGCTCGGCTACGGGCTGCTGCTCCTCGGCGGGCACCTCGTGGGTGGCGTCGAGGCGGTGCTGCAGGCGGTGCACTTCGCCGACCGGCTCGCCGCCACGGACCTGCTGGTCACCGGGGAGGGCGTCCTCGACTGGCAGAGCCTGCGCGGCAGCGTCGTCGCCGGCGTCGCCGAGGCCGCGCTCGCGGTCGCCGTGCCCTCCGTCGTGCTGGCCGGCCAGGTGCTCGTCGGGCGCCGGGAGGCCATGGCGCTGGGCATCAGCGGCACCTACGCCGTCGCCGAGAAACCCGCGCGGGTCCCCGAGGTGTCCGCGGACCCGGCGGGCGCCCTGGCCGACCGCGCGGCGCGCGTGGCCACGACCTGGTCCCCGCGGCGCGACGGCACGACGTACGCTTGAGGACGTCGGGAACACATCCCGGCGCCCGTGGGTTGGCACTGTCGACCGCAGACGCTGCGCGGCGCGGTCCCGCTCATGACCATCGACTCGAAGGACTTCCCGATGACTGAACAGGTCGACACGCAGGTTGCCACCGCCCCCACCGAGGCCCCGGCCCACGGTGTGCTGCTGACCGACGTGGCAGCCAGCAAGGTCAAGAGCCTGCTCGAGCAGGAGGGTCGCGACGACCTCCGCCTGCGCGTGGGCGTGCAGCCGGGCGGCTGCTCAGGCCTCATCTACCAGCTCTACTTCGACGAGCGCACCCTCGACGGCGACCTCGTCGTGGACTTTGGCGGCGTCGAGGTCGTCATCGACCGGATGAGCGCCCCCTACCTCGGCGGCGCGACGATCGACTTCGCCGACACGATCGAGAAGCAGGGCTTCACCATCGACAACCCCAACGCAGGCAGCTCCTGCGCCTGCGGCGACAGCTTCAGCTGACCGGTCCGCCCGGCGGCTCCCGCCGGGCACCCGGACACGACGAGGCCGGCACTCCTGCACTGCAGGGGTGCCGGCCTCGTGCCGTCTCCCGGGGAAGCAGGATCCCCCCGGGCGACGGAACGGGACCGGCGGCAGGCCGCCGGCACGGTCCACCGCGACGGCTGCGGTAGGTTGCAGTGGTGCGTATCGCTGTCACCGGATCCATTGCCACCGACCACCTGATGACCTTCACGGGCCGGTTCGCCGACTCCCTGGTGGTCGAGCAGCTGGACAAGATCGCCCTGTCCTTCCTCGTGGACGACCTGGAGGTCCGCCGCGGGGGAGTGGCGGCCAACATCGCCTTCGGCATGGCCAACCTGGGCCAGCAGCCCCTGCTGGTCGGGTCCGTCGGCGAGGACTTCGTGGACTACCGCTCGTGGCTCGAGCGCCACGGCGTCGACTGCCACGCCGTGCACGTGTCCGAGACCCGGCACACGGCCCGGTTCGTCTGCACCACCGACTCCGACCACGCCCAGATCGCGACGTTCTACGCCGGCGCCATGAGCGAGGCCCGCGAGATCGAGCTCGGCCCGATCGCCGCGCGCGCCAACGGGCTGGACCTCGTCGTCATCAGCCCCAACGACCCCGAGGCGATGCTGCGCCACACCGACGAGTGCCGCACCCGCGGGCTGCCGTTCGCGGCCGACCCGAGCCAGCAGCTGGCCTGGATGGACGGCGAGTCGATCCGCCAGCTGATCGACGGCGCGACCTACCTGTTCACCAACGAGTACGAAGCGGCGCTGACCGAGAAGAAGACCGGCTGGAGCGCCGAGGAGATCGACGAGCGGGTCCAGACCCGGGTCATCACCAAGGGCCGGCACGGGGCCGTGGTGGTCACCAAGGGCGAGGCGCCGATCCAGGTGGCCGCGGCCCGCGAGGTGCGCAAGGCCGACCCCACCGGAGTCGGTGACGCCTTCCGCGCCGGCTTCCTCACCGGCCTGGCCTGGGGCCTGGACCACCGTCGCTGCGCCGAGGTCGGCTCGATGCTGGCGACCTACGTCATCGAGACGGTCGGCACCCAGGAGTACGAGCTGGGCCGCGCCCGCTTCCTGTCCCGCCTGGCCGAGGCGTACGGCGCCGAGTCGGCCGCCGAGGTCGAGCCGCACCTCGCCTGCCCCCGCCCCTGACCCGACGGCATGCCGGTCGAGCCTCCCGCCTCCTCCTGGCGGCTGACGCTGGAGCGCGCGGACCCCGGTGAGGACCTCGTCGGCGTCGGCGCCGACCTGGCGCCGGGCACGCTGCTCGCGGCGTACCGCACCGGCCTGTTCCCGATGGGCGTCGGCCCGGACGGCGCCCCACCCCTCGGCTGGTGGTCACCGGACCCGCGGGGGGTGCTGCTGCCGGGGGAGCTGCGGGTCAGCCGGTCGCTGCGCAAGGCCTGCCGCACGTTCGAGACGAGGGTCGACACCGCGTTCGACGAGGTCGTCGCGGCGTGCGCCGACCCGGCCCGGGACGGGCGCTGGATCACCCCCGCGATCGCCCGTGCCTACGCCGAGCTGCACCGCCTGGGCTGGGCGCACTCGGTCGAGGCCTGGCGCGACGGCGAGCTGGTCGGCGGCCTCTACGGGCTCGCCGTCGGCGGCCTCTTTGCCGGTGAGTCGATGTTCCACCACGCCACGGACGCCTCGAAGGTCGCGCTGGTCGCCCTCGCCGACGTCGTCTTCGCCGACGGCGACTCCCGGCGGCTGATGGACGTGCAGTGGGCCACCCCGCACCTGGAGAGCCTCGGCGTCCGGGAGGTGCCGCGCGCGGACTACTGCCGCCGCCTCGAGGCGGCGCTGGCGCGGCCCCTTCCCGAGCCGTGGAGGGAGCAGCCGGTCCCCGCGGGCACCGGCGCCTGAGCGGCTACGGCGCGCCGACGACCACCACGAACCGCTGGTACGCCGACCCGTCGGGGTCGACCTCGTCCGCGACGGTCCGCAGCTCCTGGCCGCGCATCCGGCACCACGCGGGTACGTCGTGGCGCGCGGCCGGGTCGGTGGCGAGGACGGTGACGACGGTGCCGGCGGCGGCGTCGCGGGTGGCGGCGGCGAGCCGGATCACCGGCAGGGGACAGCGCAGGCCGCGGGCGTCGACCTCGATGCCGGTCACAGGCCTGCCGCCCCGAGCTCGGCTCGGACGGCCGCCACCGCGTCGGGCAGCACCGCGAGGAACCGCTCCACCTCGTTGGCGCGGCGGGGCGCCACGGCCTCCAGCGGGAGGGTGACGCGCACGTTGCCGTGGGTGAGCACCCCCATCGCCGCCAGGACGTGGCTCGGCTCGAGCGTGCTCGAGGTGCAGGCCGAGCCGGACGCCACGGCGAACCCGCGCCGGTCCAGCTCGCCCACGAGCGCCTCGCCGTCGACGTACAGGCAGGAGAAGGTCACCACGTGCGGCAGCCGGTCGACCGGGTCGCCGACGACCTCGGTGTCGGGGATGTCCGCGACCACGGCGCGGATCCGGTCGACCAGCGCGGCGGCGCGGGCCTGCTCGGTCGCGCGGGTCGCCTCGGTCTGCTGCCAGGCCTCGGCGGCGGCCAGGGCCAGGGCGACCACCGGCTCGGCGTCGGTGCGCCCGCCCTCGAGCTCGCTGGCCGGGCCGGGCCGGCGCCACCGGGTGCGCTCGGGGACGACCAGCACGCCAACGCCGGCGGGGCCGCCCCACGAGCGGGCGTCGCCGGCCAGCACGTCGTACGCCGTGGGGGGCGCGTCGCGTCCCAGCGAGGCCATGGCGTCCACCAGCAGCGGTACGCCGCGGGCTGAGGCGCGCTGCCACGCCTCGGCCAGCGGCTGCCGCGTGCCCACCTCGCCGTTGGCCGCCTGGACCGCCGCGGCCACCGTCCCCGGCGCGGCCAGGGCGCTGTCGAGCGCCTCGAGGTAGACCCGCCCGAGCCGGTCCACCGGGACCTCCTCGAAACGGTCGGGGTCGCCGGCCGTGGCCGCGTGGTGGCGGCCGAGGGTGAGGACGCCGGAGTGCTCGACGGCCGGGGCGACCAGCCGGGCGCCCCGGCGGCGCCCGGCGTGCAGCAGCCCCTCGCACCCCGCTCGCAGCGCGACCGGGCCCGAGGGCAGGAACGACAGCTCGGGCGGCCGCACGCCCAACCCGGCTGCGACCACCTCGCGGGCCCGGTCCAGCAGCGCGCGAGCCTGCCGCCCCTCGGCGTGGAGGCGGCGCGGGTCGGCCCACCCGGCGTCGAGCGCGGCCAGCAGCGTGTCGCGGGCGGCGGGCAGCAGCGGAGCCGCCGAGGCGTCCAGCAGCGCGCGGCCGACGGACGCCTCAGGAGTGGGGGACACACCGTGACCGTAGCCCGACCCTGGGACGGACGGGTCACCCCCGCTGGAGTAGGGTTTGCGCCGTTGGAAGTACGTCAAAACTGGAAGGTGCGCACCTTGCGTCGGCACGATGACACTCCCGCGCCAGTGAAGCGTCGGGGCCTGACCCTGACCGGTCTCGCCGTGGCGTGCGCCCTGGTCCTCAGCGGCTGCGGCGAGCAGCTCAGACGCGGCTACCTGCCCCACGGCGTGACCGAGAACTCCGCCCTGGTCACCAGCCTCTGGAACTGGTCCTGGATCGCTGCGCTCTCGGTCGGCGTGCTGGTGTGGGGCCTGACCGGCGTGGTGCGTGGTGGCCTACCGACGCAAGAAGGACGACGTCGGACTGCCCGAGCAGCTGCGTTACAACGTGCCGATCGAGATCCTCTACACCGTCGTGCCGCTGTTCATGGTGGCGGTGCTGTTCTTCTACACCGCGCGTGACCAGACCGCGCTGCTGGACGTCTCGCAGAAGCCCGACGTGACGGTGAACGTGGTTGGCAAGCAATGGAGCTGGGACTTCAACTACGTCGAGGCCAAGACCTACGAGTCGGGCACCATGGCCGAGCTCACCGGCAAGCCCGGTGTCCAGAAGACCCTTCCGACCATGTACCTGCCGGTCAACAAGCGCGTCTAGTTCGTGCTGACCGCGCGTGACGTCATCCACTCGTTCTGGGTGCCGCAGTTCCTGCAGAAGCTCGACATGATCCCGGGCAAGGTCAACCGGTTCGAGATCGTCCCGACCGAGACCGGCACCTTCCAGGGCAAGTGCGCCGAGCTGTGCGGGGCCTACCACTCCCAGATGCTGTTCCAGGTCAAGGTCGTGTCGCAGCAGGCGTACGACGCCCACCTGGCCCAGCTCCGCGCCGCCGGCAACATCGGCGCGCTGGACAACAGCCTCAGCCGTGAGTCCCTGGAGCGAGGGCAGCAGCAGTACCTCCCCGGCGACAGCGCAGCAGCAACAGGAAGCAGCAAGTAATGGCGATACTCACCACCGAACCGGAGAGCCTCCTGCAGGAGGTGACGAGCCGACGAAAGCTCTCGCCCGGGCAGACCGTGGTCAAGTGGGTCACCACGACCGACCACAAGGTCATCGGCAACCTGTACTTCATCTCCTCGTTCGTCTTCTTCATGATCGGTGGCCTGCTGGCCCTGCTGATCCGCGCCGAGCTGGTCGAGCCCGGCCTGCAGGTCGTGGACAACCCGGAGCAGTACAACCAGCTGTTCACGATGCACGGCACGATCATGCTGCTGCTGTTCGCGACACCGCTGTTCGCCGGGTTCGCCAACGCGCTGATGCCGATCCAGATCGGCGCGCCGGACGTGGCGTTCCCGCGGCTGAACATGTTCGCCTACTGGCTCTACCTGTTCGGTGGCCTGATCGCCAGCGCCGGGTTCCTCACCCCGCAGGGCGCCGCCGCCTTCGGGTGGTTCGCCTACGCACCGCTGTCCGACACGTCGTACAGCCCGGGGCTCGGTGGTGACCTGTGGGTCTTCGGGCTGGCCCTCGCCGGCTTCGGCACGATCCTCGGTGCGGTCAACTTCATCACCACGATCATCTGCCTGCGTGCCCCCGGCATGACGATGTTCCGGATGTCGATCTTCACCTGGACGGTCCTCGTGACCTCGATCCTGGTGCTGATGGCCTTCCCGGTGCTGGCCTCCGCGCTGCTCGCGCTGGGTGCCGACCGGCGCATGGGTGCCCACGTCTTCGACCCCTCGAACAGCGGGGCGCTGCTGTGGCAGCACCTGTTCTGGTTCTTCGGCCACCCCGAGGTCTACATCATCGCGCTGCCGTTCTTCGGCATCATCAGCGAGATCCTGCCGGTCTTCTCCCGCAAGCCGATCTTCGGCTACAAGACGCTGGTCCTGGCCACGATCGCGATCGCGGCGCTGTCGGTGTCGGTGTGGGCGCACCACATGTACGCCACCGGCCAGGTGTTGCTGCCGTTCTTCGCGATCATGACGATGCTGATCGCGGTGCCCACGGGGGTGAAGTTCTTCAACTGGATCGGCACGATGTGGGGCGGGTCGCTGACCTTCGAGACCCCGATGCTGTGGGCGATCGGCTTCCTGGTGACGTTCCTGTTCGGCGGCCTGACCGGCATCATCCTGTCCAGCCCGGCGCTGGACTTCCACCTGTCCGACTCCTACTTCGTCGTGGCGCACTTCCACTACGTCGTGTTCGGCACGGTGGTGTTCGCGATGTTCGCCGGGTTCTACTTCTGGTGGCCCAAGTTCACCGGCCGGATGCTCGACGAGACGCTCGGCAAGATCCACTTCTGGATGCTGTTCATCGGGTTCCACACCACCTTCCTGATCCAGCACTGGCTGGGCGTGGTCGGGATGCCGCGTCGTTACGCGGACTACCTGCCCGAGGACGGCTTCACCTGGATGAACCAGGTCTCCAGTGCCGGCGCGTTGCTGCTGGGGCTGTCCACGCTGCCGTTCCTGTACAACGTCTGGAAGACCTGGCGCACCGCGCCGATGGTCGAGACCGACGACCCGTGGGGCTACGGCGCGTCGCTGGAGTGGGCCACCTCGTGCCCGCCGCCGCGGCACAACTTCGAGTCGATCCCGCGCATCCGCTCCGAGCGGCCGGCGTTCGACCTGCACCACCCCGAGGTGGCCGCGCTGGACGACCCGATCGCCGACAAGGGCGTGCTGGACAGCCTGCTGGGCGAGCCGGACCTGGACGACAAGGGTGACCTCGCCGCCCCGTCCGGCGGCAGCAGCGGTGCGCACAAGACGAGCAGGGAGAGCTGAGCCATGAAGGTCGAGTACTGGCTGTTCGGCGGGGGCGCGTTCATCTTCGCGCCGTTCGGCATCATCTACGGCTACTTCACCCACTGGCAGGAGCCGGTCGGTGTCGCCGGCCTGTTCCTCGCGGCCGGGCTGTCGGCGCTGGTCGGGTTCTACCTCTGGTGGACGGCCCGCAAGCTGGACGACCGGCCCGAGGACGACCCGGCGGCCCCGATCTCCGCGGCCGAGGGCGAGTACGGCTTCTTCAGCCCGCACAGCTGGTGGCCGCTGCCGCTGGCCGCAGGCGCCGCGCTGATGTTCCTCGGTCTGGCCGTCGGGTGGTGGCTGCTCATCATCGGTGCCGTCGTCGGTGGCATGGCGTTGGTCGGGTGGACCTTCGAGTACTTCCGCGGGGAAAACGCCGTCTGAGATCCATGGGACGCAGGCCGGGCCAGGTATTCTGGTCCGGCCTGCGGCGTTTGCATGACGTGATGTGGGCGGTGATGTCCAGCACACGCACACTCCACGTGCCAGGCGTCATGTCGGTGAGCCGGCCCCGGGGAGGGCGGTCGCCATCAACCGCCGGCGAGAGCCGGGGACGCGTGAGGTCGTGGGACGTGGCGAAGAGCGTGGTTCGGTCGGGGCGGCCCTGGGGCAGCGCCGGTGCCCTGGTGGCCGCGGTGCTGCTGTCCAGTGCGTGCAACGACGGTGCGACGACGTCGACGCCCGGCGGGGCGCGGCGGCGCGACGAACGGGCAGGCGGCCTCGAGCCAGCCGGCAGCCAACGCCGCAGACCACTCCTGCGGTGCTGAAGACCGTCCCGGCCGACCGCGCCACGGGTGTCCGGCCGGGTGACCCGGTCACGGTGGTGGCGACCTCCGGGAGCTTGCAGTCGGTCACGGTGACGGACGCGACCGGCAGGGCTGTGCCCGGGTCGATGAGGAAGAAGGCCTCCGCGTGGGCGTCCTCGGGGCTGCTGCGCCCGGACACGGCCTACACCGTCACGGCCAGGAGCACCGGTCCTGACGGCACGGCGTCGACCACGACCTCGACGTTCCGGACGGTCAAGCCGGCCGTCACGGCGACCTACACCGTGATCCCGAACGGAGGCACGGTCGGTGTCGGCATGCCGGTGATCGTGCAGTTCGACTCGCAGGTGATGACCAAGGCGATGCGTGCCGAGGTGGAGAAGCGGGTCAAGGTGACGACGTCGCCGCGACAGACCGGCTCGTGGGGCTGGCTGGACAACCGGCAGCTGATGTGGCGGCCGGCGGCATTCTGGAAGCCGGGCACCCGCGTGACGCTGTCGACGCCCCTCACGGGCGTGCAGACCGGTGAGGGCAAGTACGTCGCCAACGACGCCTCGACGAGCTTCACCGTCGGCTCGGCGATGGTCAGCACGGTGAACATGAAGACGCACCGGATGACGGTGACCCAGGACGGGCGCACCCTGCGGACGTTCAAGGTCAGCACCGGCAAGCCGGGGCCGAAGACCGAGACCCGCTACGGCACGAAGGTGATCATCGAGCGCAGCAGCGCGCTGACCATGGACTCGGCCACGGTCGGCATCCCCAAGGGCGACCCCAACTACTACAAGATCCACACCAAGTGGAACATGCGCCTGACCTGGACGGGGGAGTTCATCCACTCCGCGCCGTGGTCCACGTCGGCTCAGGGCACCGCCAACGTGTCGCACGGCTGCACCAACATGGCGCCGGCTGATGCGCACTGGATGTTCACCCACTCCAAGATGGGGGACGTCGTGAAGTTCACCGGTTCCACCCGCGCCTTCAAGCCCACCGAGGGCATCGGGGTCTGGGTCTACAGCTACGCCGGCTGGAAGGCCCAGAGCGCCCTGGCCTGACATGGCGGGGACCGCTGATCGGCTCGTGGAGCGAATGAGCGTGGACCTCACGAGCGGCCGACTTCTCCCGCTGGGTCCAGGACCTTCTCCTGCAGGCGGATCGGAGCCGTGAGCTCGCGTCAGGCCGTGGCTCGGCAACGGATCTGCGCGGGTCGGAAGGGCTTTTGCGACGGCAATCGTGGCGGCGCTTGCGCGCTCGATGATGCGGTCTGCGAGTTCGGCTGGGGTGGCGACCTCGCCGAACACGTGGCGTCGATCCACTGCCGCGTGGTGAAAGTCGTGCCACATGTGTTCGGCGGCGACAAGATCGGTGAACCCGTGCCCGGTGCGGACCCGGACACGGCGAAGACATACCTCGAGTGGCGGGAGAAGAACCGCGTAGTGGACACGCTCGAGCGTCGACGTGTCGACAAAGGTCGGCAGGAACCAGGGCCCGATGACTCCGTCGTAGACCACATGGCAGTACCGGGCCATGCGGCCGGCGGCCGCCGCCGCGGCTTCCGTAACTGCGGTGTTCTGGGACTGTGCTTCCGGGAGCCACGGTGCGACCGCACCCTTGCGCAGGAAGCCGTAGAAGTCATCGCCGCAGACCAACGCACTCGGGGTGACGCGATCGGCCAGCAGCGCAGCGACCGTGGACTTGCCCGCGCCCGGCGGCCCCGTCACCACGATCACGTCGCCCACGATCGCCCATTCTGCCCGAGAAGCGAGCTTCCCCGCATGCCGCGCCACCATGCTGCCGTGCTCAGGCCCAGCCGAGCTCGTGCAGGCGGTCGTCGTCGATCCCGAAGTGGTGGGCGATCTCGTGGACGACGGTGATGGCGACCTCATGCAGCACCTCGTCGCGGGTGGTGCACATCCGCAGCGTGGGGCCGCGGAAGATGGTGATCCGGTCGGGGAGCGAGCCGGCAGCCCAGAAGCCGTCACGCTCGGTGAGCGGCACGCCGTCGTACACGCCCAGCAGGTCGGGGTCTCCAGCCGGCGGCTCGTCCTCGCACAGGAAGACGACGTTGTCCATCAGGTCGAGCAGCTCGGCGGGAACGGCGTCCAGGGCGTCACCCACGGCTTCCTCGAAGTCCTCCCGGGTCATCAGCACCGGTCCACCCTCCCATGCGCGGGTGCGCCCGATCGAGTGGCGGAAGGCCCGGCGGGCGCGCGACGCCGGATCATCCGCCGTCGTCCTGGGGGCGAGCGTGGGCCGTCAGGTCGGTGACAGCGCGACGGCCCCTCCCCGCGCAGGCGGGGAGGGGCCGTCGTGGGCGTGGGGGCGTCAGCGAGCCGCGGTGGTCTCCGCGTCGGGGTCGGCCTCGCGCGCCTCGCCGTCCTCGTGGGCGTGCGGCGCGTAGGCGTCGTTGTCCTCCACGCTCCTCGGCGCCGCCGTGCAGTCGAGCGGTCCCACTCGGTCGGCGCGGGCGCT
Organism: uncultured Actinomycetota bacterium; assembly: GCA_963724015.1. Classification (GTDB taxonomy): domain Bacteria; phylum Actinomycetota; class Actinomycetes; order Actinomycetales; family Dermatophilaceae; genus CAVRTM01. Next base: position 211,476 of record CAVRTM010000001.1, on the reverse strand, counting down.
TCTGCCAGCGCCTCGTGTGCGGCACCGTCGTGGTGGGCTGCCGCGAGCTCTGCCGGCGTGACGGCAGGAACCCGGTTGGAGAAGTAGAAGCTCGACACCTTGGCCCGCGCACGGTCCATGAGTGCCCCGGAGCGGCGAACGCCGTTGCTGTCCACGGACGCCCGCAGCTGCAGCGGCTCCAGCGTCTCGTGCTGCACCAGACGCCAGCGCTCGTGCTCACCGAGCGCCTCGTGCACCTCGAAGAACTTGCCCTCGGCGGTGCGCACGATGCGACCGGTCTCACGGCCGTGCAGCACCAGCTCGCGGTCACGACGCTGCAGGCTCATGCAGATCCGCCTCGTGACCCAGAAGGAGAGCGGGGGGAGGACGAAGACGCCGAGCCGCAGCATGTTGGTGATGTCGTTGATCGACAACCCCAGCCGGATCGCGATGATGTCGTTGCCGGCGGCGATGAAGAGCAGGCCGTAGAAGACCAGCGCCATGACACCGAGACCGGTGCGGGTCGGGGCGTTGCGCGGACGGTCCAGCAGGTGGTGCTCCCGCTTGTCACCGGTGACCCAGGCCTCGAGGAACGGGTAGGCGCCGGCCAGGCCGTAGACCACGGGGATGAGCATGATCGCCGGGATGAAGATGTTGAAGCTGAAGGTGAAGCCCCACGCGGTGAACTCCAGGAAGCCGGGGACCAGTCGCAAGGCACCGTCGGCGAAGCCCATGTACCAGTCAGGCTGCGACCCCGCCGTCACCGGGGAGGGGTCGTACGGGCCGTACATCCAGATCGGGTTCAGAGCGAACAGCGCTGCCATGAGGGCGATGACGCCGAAGACGATGAAGAAGAACCCACCGGCCTTGGCGGTGTAGACCGGCATCAGCGGGTAGCCGACCACGTTGTCGTTGGTGCGGCCCGGCCCGGGGTACTGGGTGTGCTTGTGCACGACCACGAGCAGCAGGTGCGCGACGAACAGGCCGACGATGATGGCCGGCAGCAGCAGCACGTGCACGGTGAACAGGCGCGGGATGATCTTCTCGCCCGGGAACGCGCCACCGAAGACGAAGAACGAGACGTAGGAGCCGATCACCGGGATCGAGCGCATGAAGCCCTCGGCCGCGCGGAGGCCGGTGCCCGAGAGCAGGTCGTCCGGCAGGGAGTAGCCGGTGAAGCCCTCGACGATGCCGAGCATCGACAGCAGGGTGCCGATCACCCAGTTGATCTCCCGCGGCTTGCGGAACGCGCCGGTGAAGAAGACCCGGAACATGTGCACCATGATCGACACGGTGAACAGCAGGGCGGCCCAGTGGTGGATCTGGCGGATGATCAGGCCGCCGCGGACGTCGAACGAGATGTCCAGTGCGGAGCGGTAGGCCTCGCTCATCACGACGCCGCGCAGCGGGATGTAGGAGCCGTCGTAGGGGACCAGGCCCGAGCTCGGGACGAACCAGAACGTCAGGAACGTGCCCGACAGCAGCAGCACGACCAGCGAGTACATCGCGATCTCGCCGAGCATGAAGGACCAGTGGTCGGGGAAGACCTTCTTCATCAGGTAGCCGACGGGCTTGCCGGCGCCGGTGCGGTCGTCCACCCACCCGGCCACCCCGCCGATGCCCCGGGCTACGGGGCCGTGCGTGGTGTCAGGCTTCGAGTCGTCGGTGCGCAGGCCAGCCGCACCCTTCGGGCTGCTTGTGGTACTCATCCGCGCTCCCAGAAGCTCGGGCCCACGGCTTCATGGAAAGCCGAGCGGGCCACCAGGTATCCCTCATTGTCCACGGTGATCGGCAGCTGGGGCAGCGGCTCGCTTCGCCGGCCCGAAGATCACCTTGCAGTCCTCCGTCACGTCGAAGGTCGACTGGTGGCACGGGCAGAGCAGGTGGTGCGTCTCCTGCTCGTACAGCCCGACCGGGCAACCGACGTGGGTGCAGATCTTGGAGTAGGCCACGATGCCCTGGTAGCCCCAGTCGCGGGCCTTGGCGACCTTGAGGTCGTTGGGATCCAGCCGCATGAGGAGCACAGCGGCCTTGGCCTTCTGCTCCAGGATGTCCGGTTGCTTGTCGATGCCCTCGGGCATGATGTGGAAGACCGAGCCGATGGTGACGTCAGAGGCCTTGATCGGCAGCATCTCCGGGTCCTTCATGAGCCGAAGGCCCTTGCGCCACATGGTGGTCGAGAGCGCATTGCCCGGCAGCGGGCCGAGGCCACCGACCATCTGCAGGACCAGGGGGATGGCGAACAGCCCGAGCGCGCCGCCGAGGGTGTACTTGATCAGCGGCCGGCGACCCAGCTGGGCCGCCTCACCGCCCGCGTAGACGCCGTCCACCGCGGCCTGCCGGTCGTCGTCGGCCGAGCGCTGCGGGTGGCGCAGCTCCACGACCTCCTCGTCGGGCATCAGGGTCTTGGCCCAGTGCACCGCGCCGAGGCCGATGCACAGCAGGCTGACCCCCAGCGTGATGCCGAGGACGAGGTTGGACAGGGCCGCCTCGCCGATGTAGGGGACGTAGGCGAAGCGGTCCTGCGGGATCGCGAAGTAGGCCACGATGAACAGCAGGGTCGCGAGGATCGAGATCACGAACAGGGTCGCGACCTGCTTCTCGGCCTTGCGGGCGGCCTTCTCGTCGAGGTCGGCCATGCGGTGCACGTGCGGCGGGAGGCCCGGGTCGGCGAACCGCTGCGGGAGGCCGCCGGCGCCCTCGATGTGCCCCTGGTCGAGCGGGACCGGGCGACTGTCGTGGTCGGCGGCACGGGCGGTCGTCGCCCGGGTGCTGGAGGTTGCCGTTGTCACTCATGTGAGAGGGATCCTGTCGGTTCGCAGGGCTGCTGTCGGTCGTCGTCAGTGGGTACGTCGCGTCATGGTCACGCTGCCTTCTTGCCCAGCCACACGGACAGGGCGATGAGGGCGCCGATGCCGACCGTCCACGCGAGCAGCCCCTCGGAGACCGGGCCGAAGTTGCCCAGGTTGAGGCCACCGGGGTTCTCGTTCTTGTCGATGTTGTGCAGGAAGGCGATGATGTCGCGCTTGTTCTCCGGGGAGATGTTGGCGTCGTTGAACACGGGCATCGACTGCGGGCCCGTGAGCATCGCCTCGTAGATGTGCGTGCCCGTCACGTGGTGCAGCGACGGGGCGTACTTGCCGCGCGTCAGCGCACCGCCGGAGCCGGCGTAGTTGTGGCACATCGCGCAGTTGACGCGGAACAGCTCGCCGCCCTTGGCGACGTCGCCTCCCTCACCGGAGGTGTACTGCGCGTCCGGGATGGCCGGGCCGGGGGCCAGCGACGCGACGTACGCCGCGAGCTGCTTGGTCTGCGCGTCGGTGAACTTGTTGGCCTTGCGCATGGCCTGCACGCCCGGGTTGGAGAGCGGCATGCGGCCGGTGCCGACCTGGAAGTCGACCGAGGCCGCGCCGACGCCCGCGAGACTCGGTCCGGCCGGTCCACCTTGGGCGTTGGCCCCGTGGCACGTGGAGCAGTTGGCCAGGAACAGCTTCTTGCCCGCGGCGACGTCGTCGGCGCTGGCAACGGCGGCCTGTGCGGGCTTGGGCGCCACGAAGGCGTAGATCCCCCCGGTCACCACCAGGCCGAGCAGCAGGAGGATGACGATCGCGGCCGGGTGGCGGCGACGGGCGGCCAGAGCGTTCACAGTGCGGTCCTTGAGCGTCGTGCGGTCATGGGCGTCGAGGTCGTCATGGTCGGGTCACTTCAGCAGGTAGATCGTGGCGAACAGGGCGATCCAGACCACGTCGACGAAGTGCCAGTAGTAGGAGGTGACGATGGCGCCTGTCGCCTGCGAGTGCGTGTAGCGCCGGGTCGTGAACGTGCGGCCGATGATCAGCAGGAACGCGAGCAGGCCACCGGTGACGTGCAGGCCGTGGAAGCCGGTCGTGAGGTAGAAGACGGACCCGTAGGCGTCGGAGGCGATGGTGGTGCCCTCCTGCACCAGCGTGGAGTACTCGAGGATCTGGCCGGACGACGAAGATCGCGCCGAAGATGTAGGTCAGGACGTACCACTCGCGCATGCCCCACTTGCTGACCTGCAGCAGCGAGCCGGTGCGCGCCGGCTGGCCGTGCTCGGCCTTGAAGACGCCGAGCTGGCACCAGACCGAGGAGATCACGAGGACCAGCGTGTTGGCCGTCGCGTAGGCCACGTTGAGGTTCGCGGTCTTCTCGTTCCACAGGTCGGGTGAGACCGAGCGGATCGTGAAGTACATCGCGAACAGCCCCGCGAAGAACATGAGCTCGCTGGAGAGCCACACGATGGTGCCCACCGAGACCATGTTGGGCCGGGTGACCGGCCCATGGCTGGGAATGGTGCCCGACGACGGGCCGGGAGAGCTGGAGTGAACTGCTGATGCGGTCGCCACAGGCGCCATTATTGCCCTATTCCTGTCACGGCGCCCCAGCGCCCCCCCGCCGGGTGCACAGGTGTGGGGGACCCCACACCGGTAGCATCTGCGCCATGACCGCATCCCCCGCCTCGTCGGCGGCACCGTCCACACAGAGTGGGTCCGCCCCGACCCCGGACAACGGTGTCGTCCACCGCATCTCGGCCCTGCTCTACAGCAACGACAGCAGCACCCGCGACGCGGTCCGGGTGGCCGTCGGGCGCCGTCCGGCCCGCGACGTCGAGGTGGTCAGCTGGCGTGAGTGCGCCACCGCTCCGGCGGTGATCGAGGCGGTCGAGACCGGCGCGTTCGACCTGTTGATCCTGGACGGCGAGGCTGCGCCGGTCGGTGGGCTGGGGCTCTGCCGCCAGCTGAAGAACGAGATCTTCGAGTGCCCCGCGGTCCTGGTGCTCACCGGGCGCCCCCAGGACGGTTGGCTGGCTGCCTGGTCGCAGGCCGACCTGGCGGTGCCCCACCCCCTCGACCCGATGTCCTTGGCCACGGCGGTGGCCGACCTCGGTCGCGCCGTCGGCGCGACGGCCGCTGTGGGAGCCCGTGTCCGCTGACCTGCCGGCAGGCGCTGCCACCACGACGTGGCCGGCTGTCCTCACCTCGCTGCTGGCTGGTCAGGACCTCACGGCGGAGGCCGCGGGCTGGGCCATGGACCAGATCATGGGCGCCGAGGCCAGCCCGGCCCAGGTCGCGGGATTCCTGGTGGCGCTGCGGGCCAAGGGCGAGACGGTGGCCGAGATGCGCGGCCTGGCCGACACCATGCTCGCGCACGCCAGCCGGATCGAGGTGGCCGGACCGAGCCTGGACATCGTCGGCACCGGTGGCGACCGGGCACACACCGTCAACATCTCGACGATGGCCTCGATCGTGGCCGCTGCGACGGGCGTGCGCGTGGTCAAGCACGGGAACCGGGCCTCGTCCTCCTCCTCGGGGTCCGCGGACGTGCTGGAGGCCCTCGGGGTCAACCTGAGGTTGAGCCCGGACCGGGTGGCTGATGTGGCACTCGAGGCGGGCATCACGTTCTGTTTCGCCCTGACCTTCCACCCGTCGATGCGTCACGCCGCGGTCGCACGCCGCGACCTGGGCATCGGAACGGCGTTCAACTTCCTCGGCCCGCTGACCAACCCGGCCCAGCCCACCTATGCCGCGGTCGGCGTGGCCGACCTGCGGATGGCGCCGCTGATCGCCGGCGTCTTCGCCGGCCGGGGCAAGGACGCCGTCGTCTTCCGCGGTGACGACGGCCTCGACGAGCTCACCATCTCCACCACGTCGTCGGTGTGGTGGGTCCGCGACGGCCAGGTGCGCCAGCACGTGCTCGACCCCGAGCACGTGGGCCTGTCCCGGAGCCCGCTGGAGACCCTGCGGGGCGGGGACGCGGTGCACAACGCCGGAGTGCTCAAGGACGTGCTGGCCGGCGCGGCCGGGCCGGTGCGCGACGCGGTGGTGCTGAACGCCGGTGTGGCCCTGGCGCTGTCGGTGCCGGACCGGGGCAGCGACACAGCGGCCTTCACCGCGGCCGTTCGCGCCGGGATGGACCGGGCGGAGCGTGCCATCGACGATGGCTCGGCCATGGCCGTGGTCGACCGCTGGGTGGGCGCAACCACCCGCTGAGCGTGGGCGAGGACCGGCGCGGGGATGTGGGCGCCACCGCGCACCAACCCGACGCGGCGAGCTGGCTCAGGCGTCGTCGAGGCCGAGGCTGAACGCCGCGTCGAGATCGTGCCTGGAGTAGGTACGGAACGCGATATGGGTCTGTGTGCCCTGGACCCCGTCGACCTTGTTGAGCCGGTCCGCGATGACGTCGGCGAAGTCCTCATGCCGGCGCACCCGCACGACCGCGATCAGGTCGACGTCTCCGGTGACGGAGTAGACCTCACTGACACCGTCGATCTCGGCGATCGCCTCGGCGACCTCGGGGATGCGGGAGACTTCGGCATTGATGAGCACGATGGCGGAGATCACGAGGTCACCCTAGCCCGCGGTTGTCAGCGCCACGGGAGCCGAACGCCGTCGCGGGCCGACGTGCTGGCCGGTGAGCGCGACGGTCGGCGACCCCGGCTCGTCGAACCCCACCGCATCGCGCGGCGCGGCAGCCAGGGGCTCGAGGCGGGCGCGGGCCGCGCCGGCACCGTGCACCGGGCAGGTCCACTCTCCCTCGAGGGAGACGATCCGCACCCCCGGAGCCTCGAGCCAGCGCAGGACCTTCTCGGTCTCCTCGGGCGTCGCGGCGGGCGCCGGCCCGCTGCCGGGGGCCACGACCTCGGCGCTGGCCGTCAGGGCACGGATGAACGGCATCGGGTCGGCGCCGCGGGGCGTGGTCGTGGTCCCCGCGAGGCGGCCGAAGCGGACACAGACGACCTCCCAGCCGCCGTCGGGCGTGCGCCGCGCGGCCACGACCTCGGGGGAGGCCGCGAGCGGGGCCAACCGCTGGGCGCGCGCGGCGGCGCGGACGAGGTGCAGCATCCGGTCCCGCACTGACCCTGCGTCCTCGAAGCGTTCCTGCTGGGCCAGCAGGCTCATCCGCGCGTGCAGGGCCGAGACGACGTCGCGCGAGTCACCGCCGAGGACGGCGGCCGCCTCGGCGACCACGGCAGCGTAGTCGTCGACGGTCTGCGCACCGGTGCACGGCGCGCCACAGCGACCCATCTGTGCGAGGGCGCAGTCGGAGGAACGGCCTCGGGTCGACAGCTTCTTGGTGCACTGCCGCAGCGGGACCACCTCGTGCAGCGCAGCGATCGCGGACTCGGCCGACATCCGCGAGGAGAACGGGCCGACGTAGCGGGTGCCGTCGTCACGGACCTCACGGACGATGCTGAGGCGGGGGAACGCCTCGACCGTGAGCTTGACCCACAGCGCCCGCTCGGGGTGGCGGGAGCGTCGGTTGTAGCGCGGCTTGTGCTCGGCGATCAGCCGCAGCTCACGCACCTCTGCCTCGAGCGTGGTGTGGCAGACCACGGGCGTGACGCTCTCGGCGATGCCCACCATCTCGGCCATGCGGGTGCGCTGCTCGGAGGCGGTGAAGTAGCTGCGGACGCGCCGGCGGATGTCGCGGGAGGTGCCGACGTAGAGCACGCGCCCCTGGCGGTCCTTGAAGAGGTAGACACCCGGTGCGGACGGCAGGCCCTCGGCGAGGTAGCGCTTGCGGCGCTGGGCGCTGCTGACCCGGGAGGAGTAGGTCGTCAGCTCCTCGAGGGTGACGACTCCGAGGTTGCCGACGCGGGCGAGCAGGGCGTGCAGCACGTCGACCGTCGCCCGCGCGTCGTGCAGGGCCCGGTGGTCGGGGGTTGTGGTCGCGCCGAACAGCTGGGCCAGGGTGGAAAGCTTGCGGTTGGGCGCCTCGTCCCGGGTCACGAGCTGGCGGGCCAGGTGCGCGGTGTCGACCACCTGGAAGCGGGGCCACTCCTGGCCGGTGCGGGCCGCGGCCGCCTTGAGGAAGCCGATGTCGAAGGGTGCGTTGTGCGCCACGAGCACGGCGTCGCGGGCGAACTCGAGGAACGCCGGAAGGACACTGTCGATGCGGGGGGAGTCAGCGACCATGCGGTCGGTGATGCCGGTCAGGACGGAGATGAACGCCGGGATCGGCTCGGCCGGGTTGACCAGTGTCTGGAACTCGCCGAGCACCTCTCCACCGCGGACCTTGACCGCGCCGATCTCGGTGATGTGGGCACCGGCCGGGCTGCCGCCGGTGGTCTCGAGGTCGACGACGACGAAGGTGACCGCCGGTAGTGCGGTGCCGAGCTCGTCGAGTGTTCCCTGGACGCCGTGCATGGGAGGAACCGTAGGTGCCGGCGCCGACAGGACGGTGCAGGCGCGCCCTCGGAGCCGCTCCGGGAGGGGGCTGTCAGACCGTCCTCCTAGCGTCCCTCCTGCGCCGCCGACCGGATGAGCGCGACGAGCAGGACGAGGAGGACGAGCGATGATCGTGGACTGCATGTCATGCCCGGTCCGGGGCACCCGCTGCGACGACTGTGTGGTGTCGGTGTTGCTGTCGTCGGCCGAGCTGCCGTTGGATCCCGCCGAGCGCCAGGCGGTGTCGGTCCTGGTGGGCGCCGGCCTGGTGGGGGCCGACGCCGTGGCCGGGCTGACCGCGCGGCGCGAGCCGTGGGGCCGGGTCAGCGCCGTTGGCTGAGTCAGGGCCCCGGCCACCTCACGGCGGCCCGCGTTTGCGCGCGGGCGCAGCACCAAGCAGATCCCCGTCAGGGATGCTCGGGCGTTGGTTCAGGCGCTGGCTGGGTGGTGAGGGCGCGTCGGCCGTGCAGGACGAGCAGCACACCGGTGGCGCTGACGACCAGCCCCAGCAGGCCGACCATGGTGACGGGCTCACCGAACATCAGGAAGGCCCACAGCATCGTGGTCGGCGGGGTCAGGTACAGCAGGGTGCTCACGACCGTTGCGCCTTCGGTCTTGTTGACGAACACGTACATGACATAGCCACCGAGGCTGGCCAGCATCACCAGCCAGACGACAGCGGCCCAGAAGTCCATGTCGGCGGGCGGGGCGGCCTGACCCGACACGAGCGCCGCGCCCATCAGCAGGACCGCGGTGACCACCGACTGCATCATGATGGTGTGGAACAGGTCCTCGGGCGGCCGAAGCCGTCGTGCGAGGACCGTGCCGCAGGCCAGGCACAGCATGCCGGCGGTCGGCAGCAGGTACGTCCACCAGGGTGCCTGGGTCGCGACGAGGTCGCCCGAGACCACGATGACCACTCCGGCGAGGCCGAGCAGCATGCCGGCCCACATCCTCACCGAGGAGCGCTCGCCGAGCAGCGGGCCGGCGACCGTCGCCACCAGCACCGGCTGGAGCGCCGCGATCAGGGCCGCCGTGCCTCCGTGCACGCCGTGACTGACGCCCTCGAAGACGAAGGTCAGGTAGGCCGCCTGACACAGCACGCCGAGTGCAGCCTGGCGGCGCCAGGCCCGCCACGAGGGGCGGGGAGCGCGCGAGGCGACGGCGGCCAGCACCAACGCGGTCGCCAGCAGCGTGAACCGCCAGCCCAGCAGCGTCAGCGGCGCGGCGCCGGCACGGGTGCCCAGCTCTGCGCCGATGAAGCCCGAGCTCCAGGTCACCACCAGCGCCACCGACGCAAGAAGGCCGGCGTGCCGGCGCAGCACCTCCGGTGCGGTCATCGCCTCAGCGCTCCGTGCCGGCGGAACCGACGGCGACCACCCTCTTGCCCACAGCGCGGCCTCCGCTCTGACGAACGTGTGCCTCGATCAGCCGGTGCCAGCGGATTATCTCGAGAGCGCATGCCGCGACGCTAGTACGACCAGCGCTCACCGACGATCTCCGGCTACGCCGCGCCGAGATGGGCCAGGCGTTCACCGGGCTGCTTGACACGGTGCTGAATGGCAAACGCTGTTGCCAGACTGGCCCCCATGAGAACGAGTCGGCTCGAGGCATTCAGCGACGGCGTCCTGGCCATCATCATCACCATCATGGTGCTGGAGCTGAAGGTCCCTGAGGAGCCGACCTTCTCCGCGCTCGGTGCCTCGGCCACGGGCTTCCTGACCTACCTGCTCAGCTTCGTCTATGTCGGCATCTACTGGAGCAACCACCACCACATGTTCCAGCTCGTCCAGCGGGTGGACGGCAGGGTCCTGTGGGCCAACCTCCACCTGCTGTTCTGGCTCTCGCTCTTCCCCGTGACGACAGCATGGGTGGACGAGTCGGCGTTCTCACGCACCCCGGTGATCGTCTACGGGGTCAACCTGCTCCTTGCCGCGGTGGCCTACTACGCCCTGCAGCTGGTGATCTTCCGCGTCGAGGGCGGCTCCGGCCTGCGGCAGGCACTCGGGCGGGACCTCAAGGGCAAGCTCTCGCCCTTCCTCTACCTCTCCGGCATCGCCTTGGCCTTCGTCACTCCCTGGCTCGCGGAGCTGATGTTCGCGACCGTTGCCATCATCTGGCTGGTACCTGACCGCCGCGTCGAGCGATACCTCACAGCGCAGGAGTCGAGATGAACCTCCGCGGGTCCTGGCCCGCCCCGAGCTGCCACCGGGCGCGATGACGTCACATGGCTGGGACGTCGTCCCGTCCGCGGGGTCCTTTGCGTCCCACGAGGTGAAAGACGCGACTGAGCTGGCGGTAGGGGTCACGTCGGCTGGCCTCCAGCTCGACTGCAGCCGTCGCCGCCACCTGCGTTGAGTCGCTGGGATCCAACTCGACTCCGCTGAACCCAAGCCAGTCGACGAACAGCCAGACCCCGTACCAGCGCAGTGGCTCCACCTCACAGCTCCGCATGAGCTCGCTGAGCTCCTCCACGGTGTCGGCTCGCCCGGGCACTCCGAGCACCCCAACCTCCCGTCGGGCGTCGAACGCCGCCAGCGCGTCGTCCCAACGCTGTTCCAAGGCCGGGCGCACAGCCATCGCGTTGGCATTAGCCGTCATGATCGAGACGACGCCACCGGTAGCAGCGCACCGGCACAGCTGGTTGACCAGGGGCTCCGGCTGCTCGACGTACCCGAGCACGCCATGGCACAACACGGCGGCGAAGCGTTGGCCATTCACCGCCTCATCGGCGTGCTCGCCGTCCGCTTGCACGAGCGTCACGCGACGTCGGGCTTCCCCGGGCAGCCGCCGGAGTCGCGCTTGCGCCTTCTCCAGCATCGCCGACGAGGAGTCAAGCAACGTCACGTCGTATCCGGCTTGGGCCAGCGGAAACGACTGATGGCCGGCGCCGCCACCGACGTCGAGCACAGGGGCCGGCGGTGCCGGCAAGTGGTCCAGCAGCTGCTGGTGCAACACGTGGGTGCGCACCAGGCCCTTCACCGAGGCATAAGCGCCATCGGCGAACTGGTCAGCCAGACCGGCCCAGGTGTCATCGCTCACCACGCCAAGATAGGACCGCACTCTCATCAGCGCCGGAGAGCAGACGCGACGCAGCCCTCCGCGTGAGCCGCTGGCCGCGGCGCTGCGTCGACCGGGCACGACCTGCCTGGGCACACGCGTCAGCTCGGTCGGTCACCGTGCTGGGGTCCGCGCGGACAGGCTCAGAGCGGAGCGCCGTGGATCACGGTGAAGGAGCCGTCGTCCTCGTGGGTGAGGTTCCAGACGCGGACGTCCTTGCCGTCGGGCCCGGCGTCCTTCTCGTAGATTCGTACGGCCCCATCAACCTCGCCTCCCATGCCCACGACCCGGTGGATCTGCCCGTTCCGCTCTATCAGCGCGACGATCGGGCCCATGAACTCCGACGGGTCCCCAGGCCTTCTGCCGTCGAGGTCGGTGACGACGTACCGCTCGGAGGAGACGATGGGCTCTGGCGTGTTCAACGACATGGCGGCAGTCCTCGCGATCGTTCGAGGCGCGCTAGCGCCCTCTGCGGAGCGGGGTGCCCAAGCGTCGTTCACCCCCGGACCCCCGCGGGAGAGACACGCTACGCGCGTCGCGGCGACCGTGAGCAGGTGTTGCGGTACGTCGTCCCTGGGCGGGGTCGCTGCCTCCCCCGCCGGGCGGTCGGTGTTCAGTAAAGTCGCGCGTCGTGAGTCGCCTCATCCACCTGAACGGGCCGCCCGGTATCGGGAAGTCCACTCTGGCTCGGCGCTATGTCGCCGAACATCCGGGGGTGCTGAACTGCGACGTTGACGTGCTCAGAACCCTCATCGGTGGATGGGAGCGCAACTTCGGAGAGTGCTGGGGCGCTCATCCGGCCCGCGGCGCTGGCCATGATCGAGGCGTACCTCGCGAACGGCCACGACGTTGTGCTGCCACAGATGGTGATCGCCCCGACCGAGGTGGCACGGTTTGAAGCATGTGCCATCCGCGGCGGGGACCAGTTCGTCGAACGCGTCCTCATGGATGCTCCGGCAGCTTCCGTGGCCCGGTTCCACCGTCGTGGGGCATCGACGGCTGAGGATCCGTGGCACGACCAGGTGCGGGCCATCGTGGCAGCCAACGGCGGGGACGACGAGCTGATGCGGTGCCACGCGGCGCTGGAACGCCTGCTGCCCGAGCGCCCGGACGCGGTCGTGATCGTGAGCGCCGATGGTGCGGTAGAGGAGACCTACTGCTCGTTCGTGGAGTCACTGAGCTGACACTCAAGCACGTCGTCGGGGCCAGATCCTGCGTCGAGTCATGTGTCCCTGTTGCGCCGAGGCGCATTCGGCGCTGCGGCATGCGTCTCAGCGACCCCGATCTGTGACTTGCGCGTCTGTGGAGGCCGTGGTTGACCCAGCCGGGCGGCGACCTGCCGGCCGGCTGCGACCTGACGGTCCGAGCCGGGACTGTCCGGCGCCCGCGCGCTCCATTTTCGTCTCCTCAAGAGTGAAGAGAACCTCTTCGGGCGGTTACCGACCGTTGACATGCAAGTAGGCACTTGCCTATGGTGCGGAGATGGCCGATGTCTACCGGGCGCTCGACGACGAGACGAGACGTCTCATCCTCGACGAGCTCGTCCGGCAGGACGGCCAGACCCTGTTCGCCCTGTGCTCGCTGCTCACCACCAAGCGCGGTCTCAGCTCGACCCGACAGGCGATCTCGCAACATCTGGCCGTGCTGGAGAGCGCCGGCCTCGTGGCGACCGCGCGACAGGGCCGGACGAAGCTCCACTACGTCAACGCCGAGCCCCTTGCCGTCATCGCCGACCGCTGGCGGCTGCCGGACCACCGGGAGGACACCTGATGAAGATCCGCCTCACCAGCGTCTACGTCGGCGACCAGCGAGCGGCCCTCGAGTTCTACACCAAGGTCCTCGGCTTCACGGTCCGCCACGACATCCCCCTGGGTGACCACTCCTGGCTCACCGTGGTCTCCCCGGAGGACCCCGATGGCCCGCAGCTCCTGCTGGAACCCTCCGACCACCCTGCCGTCGGTCCATACCGTGAGGCGCTCGTCAGCGACGGGATCCCCCTGGTCCAGTTCGCTGTCGACGACGTCGCGGCTGAGCATGACCGCCTCGTCGGACGGGGAGTGAGGTTCACCCAGGGGCCGACCGACATCGGCTCGGCCGTGGTGGCCGTCTTCGACGACACGTGCGGCAACCTCGTCCAGTTGATCACCGAGAAGCGCGACGCCGCAGCGAGCGACTGAGCCATAGCCGCAGCGGGCGCCCACCCTGCTGTGGTCGAGAAACTCTCCGTGCGAGCTCAGGAAGGCGAGGCAGCCGCATATGGCCACTGTGTACGAGGCTGCTGGCGGCCAAGCAGGCCTTGAGCGCCTGGCCGCCGCATGGCATGACCGTGTGATGGCCGACGAGGTCGTGAGTCACGCGTTCAGCCACGGGTTCGACCCTCATCACGTCACGCGACTTGCGGCCTACTGGGCCGAGGCACTCGGAGGCCCACGTGCCTACACCGACAGGTTCGGTGACGAGACGTCAGTCGTACGAATGCACAGCGGGAACGGACCTCATGAGGAGATGAACCACCGCGCGGTCGCCTGCTTCGAGCGTGCGTTGACGGACGTGGGATTCGGGAAGGATCATCCGGTTCGGGCGGTGCTGCGGGACTACTTCGCGTGGGCGACCTTCGAGACGATGAACCAGTATGAGCGGTCCCCCGATGACGTGCCGGAGGGCTTGCGAATCATGCGCTGGTCCTGGAGCGGCCTGGTCCAAGACGGCTGATGACTCGCGGATCGGTCACGCGGTGGCTTCACGTTCTGCATCGAGTCGCCGTCGAGGGCTCACCTGTTGACCATGAGGCTGTCGCGGGGCAGCGTGTATCAGACGGCACCAAGGATGACGTCGACGTGCACGCCCGCGAGGAGAAGCCGATGAGCCCGATCGAACGGCCACCCGCGATCGTTCGCTGGACCCTGCGGCTCGAGGAAACCGCGGCGCTCGACCGGCCGGTGCAGGCGCTCGAGCCGTCGATCCGCTCCGTCTTCGGCAGTGGGGCGCGCGCTTCGGTGCTGCGCGGTGACTGGCTGGGCCACGCGGTCCACCCGCTGCTCACCGACGTCGTCCTCGGCACATGGACCTCCGCCACCGTGCTGGACATCTTCGGAGGGCGCGGCTCGTCCGCAGCGGCGCAGAGGCTCGTCGGTACCGGGCTCCTCGTGGTTGGCCCTACAGCCTGGACCGGGTGGGCGGAGTGGTCGGCGGCGGGGTCGCGCGAGAAGCGGGTGGGACTCGTCCACGCTGCGACCAACGCCGTCGCGATCAGCGCCTACGCGATGTCGTGGGTCGTGCGCAGGAGGGGCCGGCATGGCACCGGTGCGCGGCTTGCCCTCGCCGGAGCGGCCGTCTCCGCAGTCGGCGCCTACCTGGGCGGCCACCTCACAGAGGCACGCAAGGTGGCCAGCCGCCATCCCGCCTACGACGACGCTCCCTCAGGGACTCAGGCGGTTGAAGCCTCGGGACAGAACCGGGACGAGTAGACGCACTCATCTGCCCTCGTTGGCGCACCTGCGGGTGGGCGGACAGCGTTTCACTCCCTGAGTGGGGTCGTCCTCGGTACTCTCGCGCCATGACGACGTTCCGCGCCGAGGATCGGATCGACCCGCCGACGGCTTCCGGCGAAGCGGCGACGCTGCTGGGCTTCTTGAACTACCAGCGGGACACGCTTCGCTGGAGATGCTCCGGGCTGACAGCCGCCGAGCTGTCGACGCCTGTCGCGCCGACGACGCTGACCCTCGGCGGCCTTCTCAAGCACCTTGCCGTGGTCGAGGCAGGGTGGCTGAACCAGTTCTTCGCAGGCGGCGTCGCGAAGCCCTCCTGGTTCGGCGAGCTGGACCAGGACGACCCCGACTGGTCCATGACCTCTGCGGCCGGTGCCGACCCGGAGCAGCTGTTCGCGTGGTTCGACGAGTCGATCGCGGTGTCCGATCAGGTCGTCGCGGACGCGCTGGCTGGTGCTGACGGTCTTTCCTCCCTCTCCGAGGAGGAGGACGACGGGAAGCGGATCTCGCTGCGCTGGATCCTGTGTCACCTGATCGAGGAGTACGCCCGGCACAATGGCCATGCCGATCTGCTCCGTGAGTCGATCGACGGGACCACGGGCGAGTAGAACGCATCGACGGGCGCCGCGTCGATCAGGGCGGAACTCACCCGGGCATCGAGTACTTCTGCGTCCTGCGTGACGGTGAGCGCTCCTTCGAGGAGGGGTGGGCGACCTACGATGACCGGGTGAGGGCCACCCAGCGTGCCGCGACCGCGACCGTGGCTGTGCTGCTGGCCGCCGCGGTCGGGGTGGGCGTCCCGGCGTGCAGCGGGGGAGCCGCCCGGTCGGGCGCCCCGGGCACGGTGGCTGCGAGGACTGCCACGGTCACGCCCGGCTCCGGCGGCCCGGGCGCCGCGACGTCCCGGAGCGCCTCACCACCGTCGGTCCTGCCGGGACCGGCCGCTGCCGGCACGACGGGCGACCTCGCGCCGGCGGGGACACCGGAGACCTCGCCCCGTGCGCGGGCAGCAGGCTTGCTGCTGCGCGCCCGCAGCCAGGCGGTGCAGCGGCGCGACAAGGCCGCGTGGATGGCCACCGTCGACGACCCCGCCTCGCCGTTCGGTCGCCGGCAGTCCCTGGTGTTCGACAACCTGATGCGGCTGCCCGACGAGGGGTTCCGCTACGACGCCCCCACGCCGGGGCCTGCGCTGAGCGCCGCCCGGGCCCGTGCGTCCGGCCCCCGGGCGTGGGTCGGAGAGACTCAAGGCCACTACGCGCTGACCGGTTTCGACCGCGCCCCGCGCACATTCGCGGTGGCGTTCACCTTCGTCCTTCGCCCCGCGGGGTGGCGGATCGCCGCCGACTCCGACGGACTGACCACCCGGCAGGTGTGGGACCTGCCCGGGCTCCGGGTCGTCCGCGGCCGGACCAGCCTCGTGCTGGGCAACGACTCCCCGGCCCACATGGCCAGCTACCGCGACCTGGCCGACGCCGGCGTTCCCCGGGTCACGGCGGTGTGGGGCCCACGCTGGAGCGCGCACGTCGTCCTGCTCACCCCCGCCACGGCCGCCGAGTTCGCGGCGCTGCTGGGCCGCAGTGGTGACCAGGGCCTCGACCAGGTCGCGGCGGTCACGGTCGGCTCCACCACCTCCGGCACCCGCGCCGGCGGGGACCGGGTCGTAGTCAACCCCGCCACCTTCGGCGACCTCCAGCCGGACGGCCGCCGGGTGGTCATCACCCACGAGCTGACGCACGTGGCGATCCGCTCCTCGACCACCCGCCCCGCACCGCTCTGGCTCTCCGAGGGCATGGCCGACTACGTCGGCTACCTCGGTCTGGGACTGCCACGCTCCCGCGTCGCAGCACCATGGCTGGCCAAGGTCCGCGCCGGCACCGCGCCCCGGCGGCTGCCGTCCGACGCCGACTTCGACCCCGCGCGCACCCGCATCGGCCCGGCCTACGCGGCGGCCTGGCTGGCCTGCTCCCGCCTCGCCGACCGCTACGGTCAGGCCCGGCTGGTCGCCTTCTACCGCGCCGTGGCCGGTGTCGACCCGCAGGCAGGGTCGACTCCCGAGGGCGCGGCACCCGCCAGCCCCGCGGCAGCAGCCGACCGGGCCTTCCACAGCGTCCTCGGCACGACGGAGCCGGCCTTCGTCTCCTCCTGGGCGTCCTACGCCGCGCAGCTGGCCAGGTCGTGAACCGGCGTCGGCTGCTGCTCGGCGGTGCCCTCGCCCTGCTCGGCACGGGCGTGGCCGCCGCCGTCCTCACCCCGTGGCAGGTCCTGCCGCCCGGGAGCCCGCCGGTGCACCCGGACGTGCCCGGGGCCTTCTCGCCCGCACAGGTCGCACGGGTGGCCCGGTTCCGGGCCGACCTGGGAGCGTGGCCCTACGCCGGAATCCTCGCGGGGGTGCTTGCCCCCTGGCTGGTGGTGGCGGCGACCGTGGAGCGCCGCAGCGGGCGCTCCTCTCCTGGCTGCGTCGCGGCGGGCCCTCCCGGCCGCGCGCCCAAGCCCAGCCGGACCCTCCTGCTCGTGGCCGGCGTCGCGGGAGCGGTCGTGCTCGTCTCGTGGCTGGTCTCGCTGCCCATCGCCGCGCACAGCGAGATGGTCCTGCGCCGCTACGGCCTCTCCACCCAGACCTGGCCCGGCTGGATGCGCGACCGCCTCGTCGGCCTGGGCACGTCCGCAGCCGTGGCGGTGCTGGCCGTGGTCCTGGTGTGGTGGCTGGTCCGCCAGGCGCCCACGCGGTGGCCGTGGCTGCTCGCCGCCGCTGCGGCGGTGGTGACCGTGGCCGGTTCCGCCCTCTACCCGCTGGCGATCGAGCCCCTCTACACCCACGCGACCCCGTTGCCGGACGGACCGCTGCGGCAGCGGATCGAGCAGCTCGCGGCGCGCGACGGCTTCGGCGAGGTCCGGGTCGTGGTCTCCGACGCGTCATCGCGCACCACCGGTGAGAACGCCCACGTCTCCGGGCTCGGCGCCACCCGCCGCGTCGACCTGGACGACACGCTGGTGGCCCGCGCCCGCAGCGACCCCGACGCCGTGGTCGCCGTCGTGGCCCACGAGCTCGGGCACGTGCGGCACCACGACGTCGCGCGTGGCACCGTACTCGGCGCCCTAGGGGTGTCCGGCACCGTCCTGCTGGTCAGCCGGCTGTTGACCTCCCGTCGCGGGCGCCGGTTGTTCCGGCCGGACTCCGCCCGTCCGCGTGACCTGGTCCGCAGCGTGGCCCTGCTCGTCGCGGTCGCCGCCACCGCGCCGTACGTCGCCGCGCCCATCACCACTCTGGTCAGCCGGCGGATCGAGGCGGCCGCGGACGTGCACGCGCTGCAGCTGACGCGCGACGTTCCCGCCTTCCAGCGGATGCAGCACGACCTGGCGACGAGCAACCTGACCCGGCTGCGCTCGACGTGGTGGCAGACGATGCTGTTCGAGACCCACCCGGCCCCGGCCTGGCGGATCGCGATGGCCGATGCCTGGGCCCGCGGGTCCGGCGCCCACCGGCGCTAGGGTCGTCGCCATGAGCACGGAGGAGCCGCTGGTCCTGCGCCGCACGGCGGCCCGGGTGATCCTGCTGGACGAGGACGACCACGTGCTGATGATCCACGGGTTCGACCCCCGCAGTCCCGAGGCCACCTACTGGTACTCGCTGGGCGGCGGGCTCGACGACGGCGAGGAGCCGGCTGAGGCAGCGGTGCGGGAGGTGTGGGAGGAGACCGGCCTGCGCCTGGACCCGGCCGACCTGGTGGGCCCGCTGCGCGCCGAGCGTGTCGTCTTCCCCTTCGACGGCCGCGAGATCCACCAGCAGCAGCTGTACTTCGCCGCCCGCACCCGCCGGTTCGACCCCGTGCCGGCCGCCTTCGAGGAGCTGGAGGTCCGCTCGACCGTCGCGATCGACTGGCTCGACCCCCGCGCCCTGCACCGCGTGGGCGAGACCGTCTATCCCGCCTTCCTGACCGAGCTGGTCGATGCCCTGGTCGCCCACGAGGCGGCGACCAGCGCTGCCACGAGCCAGAACTGGTTGTAGAACGCCTGCTTGTTGACGATGTTGGCCACGAGCAGCATCAGCGCGAGCCAGCGCAGCAGCTCGGGCAGGTCCGGCTGGCGCCGGTGCACCACCGCCACGATCGCCGCGAGCGTGGCGAGGACCACCAGGCCGGTCAGCCAGAACGGCAGCGTGACGCCGAACCTGTTGAGCGCCAACAGGTACAGCGTGTTGGCGAACCGGATCGGGTGGAAGGACACCAGCAGCGAGATCGTGTCGTGGACGAAGTCCGACGGACCGGCCAGGAACCACGGCAGCAGCAGCACGCCGGTGAGCGCGCCGGTGGCGACGGTCCGGCGCCAGCCGAACGGGCGCCATACCAGCAGGATCGGCAGCAGCAGCGCGAGGTGCTGCTTGCTCGCGCAGGCCAGCGCGAGCGGGATCACGGCCCACCACGCGCGGTCCTGCCGGACCAGCACGGCCCACCAGACGAGCCCGGCGAGCAGCAGCGGCTCGGTCCACGCCTGGTCGACCTGGGTGAGCGTGCCCGGCGCCAGCAGCAGCAGCGCCACGACCGGCGCCGCCGACCAGGTCGCCGCCCGGTCCCGGACCCCGCCACGTCCCAGCAGCAGCAGGCCTGCGGCGGCGACCAACGTCCACACCATCAGCGCCCAGCGCACGTCGCCGGCCAGCCATCGACCGGGGGCCAGAAGCACGGCGGTCCAGGGCAGGTAAGTGAACGCGTCCTGGATGCCGGGGGACCCGGTCCAGACCATGGCGTACATGTTCTGCCCGCGCGCGAGCCCGTCGGAGGCCTGCTGGAGCGTCACCCAGACGTCGATCCGCGGCGCCGGGTCGCTGACGATCGCCGTCACCGCACCCACCACGTACGTCGCCAGCGCGACGCCGCCGACCAGCTGACCGGTCCGGGGCCCGGGACGCAGGAGCAGCACCGCGCAGGCCAGCGAGCCGAGGGCGAAGGTGGCCACCGCCGACGTACGCGCGGGGGCCGGGAGGTAGCTGAACAGCGGGACGGTGGCGGTCACGACCCCCGACAGCAGCAGCGCGAGGGCGGTGGAGCGCGAGGTGAGGGCGGTCGCCGTCGGGCGCGCCCACTGCCACCACGCCAGCGCCAGCGTGCAGAGCGTGAGCACCAGCACGATCGGGACCCGGAAACGCACCACGGACCACTGCAGGACGCCGAAGTACGCGACCCACGTCAGGGCGACGGCAACCGGGAGAGCCCGGGACCCGTGACGGGCACGCCTGCTCCGGATGGGGGAGGTCACTCCCGCGGGCCGCTGTAGAGGGCCTCCACCTGGTCGTTGAAGTCCTTCATCACGATGGTGCGCTTGAGCTTCAACGACGGCGTCAGGTAGCCGTTGTCCTCGGTGAAGTCACCCGGGAGGATCGTGAACCGGCGGATGGACTCCGCCCGGCTCACGGCCTTGTTGGCCTCGTCCACGGCCTTCTGCACCTCGGCGAGGACCACCTCGTGGGTGCGGGCCTGGTCCACGGTCAGCTCACCGAGCCCGTGGTTGCGGGTCCATGCAGGCAGCATCTCCGCGTCGAGGGTGACCAGCGCGGCGATGAACGGCTTCTGGTCGCCCACCACGATGCACTGCGACACCAGCGGGTGGGCGCGCAGGCGGTCCTCCAGCACCGCGGGCGCGACGTTCTTGCCGCCCGCGGTCACGAGCAGCTCCTTCTTGCGGCCGGTGATCCGCAGGAAGCCGTCGTCGTCGAGCTCGCCGATGTCGCCGGTGCGGAACCAGCCGTCGACGAACGCCTCCGCCGTGGCCGTCTCGTTGTTGCGGTAGCGCGCGAAGACGTTGTTGCCCTTGACCAGGACCTCGCCGTCGTCGGCGATCCGGATGGCCACGCCCGGCAGCGGCGGGCCGACCGTGCCGATCTTGATCACGGCGGGCGTGTTGACCGTCGCCGGCGCGGTGGTCTCGGTCAGGCCGTAGCCCTCGAGCACGGTGAGGCCGATGCCACGGTAGAAGTGCCCCAGTCGCACGCCGAGGGGGCCACCACCGGACACGGCGTAGGCGACCCTGCCGCCCATGGCGCCGCGCAGACGTCGGTAGACCAGTCGCTCGAAGACCAGGTGCTGCAGCCGCAGCAGCGGGCCGGGACGGCCGTCGTCGTGGGCGCGGCTCCAGGCGATCGCGGCCTCAGTGGCCGCCGCGAAGATGCGGCCCCTGCCCTCGGCGGCGGCTTTCTGCTCGGCCGAGTTGTAGATCTTCTCGAACACCCGCGGGACCGCGAGGATGAACGTCGGGGTGTAGCTCTCGAAGTCCTGCAGCAGGTTGCGGATGTCGGCGGTGTGGCCCAGCCGCGCGCCGGCGTGGACGCACAGCACCTCGATGTAGCGGGCGAACACGTGCGCGAGCGGCAGGAAGAGCAGGGTGGAGGCGCCCTCGGCGCAGACCACGTCGCTGAGGCGCTCGACGGTGTTCTCCGTCAGCGCCATGAAGTTGTCGTGCGTCAGCTCGCAGCCCTTGGGCCGCCCCGTGGTGCCGGAGGTGTAGATGATCGTCGCGAGGTCGGCGCGCCGCACCCGGCCACGGCGCTCATCGATGTCGGCGTCGGTGATCTCGGTGCCGGCGGACGCCAGCTCGTCCAGCCCGCCGTTGTCGATCTGCCAGACGTCACGAAGCCCCGGCAGCCGGTCGCGGACCTCGGCCAGCGTCGTGGCGTGCGCCGGCGTCTCGAGGATGACGGCCACGCAGTCGGCGTCACCGACGATCCAGCTGATCTGCTCGGCCGAGGAGGTCTCGTAGATGGGCACGGTCACCGCGCCGGCGGTCCAGATGGCGAAGTCGGCCAGGGTCCACTCGTACCGGGTCCTGCTCATGATGGCCACGCGGTCGCCGACGTCGACACCCGCGGCGACCAGGCCCTTGGCCAGGGCGCGGACCTCGGCCAGGAACCGGGCGCTGGTGACGTCGAGCCACCGGGTGCCCTCCCGGCGGGAGAACGCGACGTGGTCGGGGCGCTCCAGGCCGTTGCGGGCGGGCAGGTCCGAGAGGTTGCCCTCGGTGGCCGCCGGCACGAGCGGTGGAACGGCGATGTCCTTCACTCGGCCTCCTTGGGACGAACTTGCTCCGCGACCGCACCCTACCCAGCGCAACCGGGCGCCGGTGAGCGGCCCGCGCTGGTGTCACGGGGACGGATGTCACACGATGGGCCCATGTCGAGGCGCAGCGGGGTTCAGCGGGTGGACATCGCTGACGACTCCTACATCGACGCGGCACCGGCCCGGATCGCGGCGGCCGTGGCCGATCCCCGCAACCACGCCTCCTGGTGGCCACACCTGACGGTGACGGTCGCGCGGGACCGAGGGGTGAAGGGCCAGCGCTGGGCCGTGGACGGACAGATCGTCGGCAGCATGGAGATCTGGGTCGAGCCCTACTGGCAGGGGGCGATCGTCCACCACTACGTCCGGGGCGTCCGGGGCGTCGATGCGCCTGCCGACGTCAGGCTGCGCCATGTGCTCCGCTGGAAGGCCGCGGTGTCGCGGCTCAAGGACGTGGCCGAGCAGCGGGGTTGTAGCCTTCCGTCCATGGCCGACCGCACCGAGTCCAGCACGTCCATCGACGCCCCGCCCGGCGCGGTGCTCGACGTGATCGCCGACTTCGACAGCTATCCGGCGTGGGCCGGTGAGGTGAAGAAGGTGTCCGTGCTGTCCGAGGACGGTGACGGCTGGGCCGACCAGGTCGAGTTCACCCTCGACGCCGGGGCCATCAAGGACACCTACGTGCTCGACTACGACTGGGACGTGCACGAGGACGGCACCGGCGTCGTCTCGTGGTCACTGGTGACGGCGCAGGTGCTCAAGACGATGAACGGGTCCTACACCCTCGTCGCCGAGGGCGAGGGCACCCTCCTGACCTACCGGCTGGCCGTGGACGTGAAGATCCCCATGCTCGGCATGCTCAAGCGCAAGGCCGAGAAGGTGATCGTGGAGACCGCGCTCCAGGAGCTCAAGAAGCGCGTCGAGGCCTGAGCGCGTCCGGGCGCCGGTTCCCCATGCGCGTACTCCTGTTCACCGGCAAGGGCGGAGTCGGCAAGACGACGACCGCGGCGGCCACCGCGGTCCATGCCGCGCGGGCCGGTGTCAAGACGCTGGTGATGTCCACGGATGCGGCGCACTCGCTCGGCGACGCCCTCGGCGTCGACCTGACCGCTCCGCGCGGTGGCGAGCAGCCGGTCCTCGAGGTCGAGCCCGGCCTCTACGCACTCCAGGTCAGTGCCTCCTCCACCGCCCGCGCCTCCTGGCAGGAGGTGCGGGCCTACGTCCACGGCCTGCTGGGCGCCCTCGGCATCGACCCCGTGGTGGGCGAGGAGCTGACCTCGCTGCCGGGCGCCGACGAGGTGGTGGCCCTGCTGGAGCTGCGCTCGCAGGTGGAGTCGGGGCCCTGGGACCTCGTGGTCGTCGACTGCGCGCCCACCGCCGAGACCCTGCGCCTGCTGGCGCTGCCCGAGGCGCTGACGTGGCACCTGGAGCGGCTGATGCCTGCGCAGCGTGGCCTCCTGCGTGGCCTGCGCCCCGCCGCCGCCGCGGCCACCGGCCTGCCCCTCCCGGGCGTGGCCGTGCTGGATGCGCTGCAGCGCTGGCACGCCGCCCTGCGCGAGGTGCAGCACCTGCTGAGGGCAGACTCCACCTCGGTGCGGCTGGTCCTCACCCCCGAGCGCGTCGTGCTGGCCGAGGCCCGCCGGACCCTGACCTCACTGGCCCTGCACGGCTTCGCGGTGGACCAGGTCGTCGTCAACCGGGTGTTCCCCGATGCCGCGACCGGCGCCGCCGGACCAGCAGGACAGGCCACCGGCGCGCCCGACGCCTGGCGCTCGGCCTGGAACCGTGCGCAGGAGCAGGGGCTGGCGGAGGTGCAGGAGTCGTTCGCCTCCCTGCCGGTGGTCCACGCGCCCTACCTCGACCACGAGCCGGTCGGCTCTGACGACCTGGACGACCTGCACCGTGCCTGCACCGGCGACCTGGACACCGACCCGCTCACGCCGCGCCGCTGCGAGGGCATGACCGTCACCCGCACCGGCCGCCGCTTCGTGCTGCGGCTGCCCCTGCCACTGGTCAGCGCCGCCGACGTGGACCTCGGGCGGCGCGGGGACGAGCTGGTCGTGACCGTGGGGGAGCACCGCCGCCTCCTGTCACTTCCGGCGGCCCTGCGCCGGTGTGTCGTCACCGGTGCGTCGGTGCGCGACGGCAGGCTACGGGTGACATTCGTCCCGGACGAGAGGGTGTGGCCCCGCGATGGCTGAGCCGCAGGACGCTGCCGCGCACCGTGCCGCCGCCGGCACCGTTGCCGACGAGACCGCGCGCCTCGTCGAGGCGCTCGGGGTGTGGGCGACGTCGGTGTCGTCCACCTCCGGTACGGCAGCGGGCGCCACGTCCGGTACGGCGGCGCCGGCCGCACCGCCGCCGGCACCGGGCGCGTCCGGAGCCGCGGCGCGGCCGGCCCGGCCCGGGGCCACGGACGACGACCCCCGGGACGACACCGGGACGCAGGACGGTGCCGCCCCGGCGCAGGAGCCGCAGAGCGAGACGCCGTACGACGTGGGCCGGTGTGGGCACTGCGGGGCCAGGACGGGTGTGGGACAGGCCCTCTCGTGCCAGGTGTGCCCCATCTGCCAGGGCATCGCGCTGCTGCGCACGGTCCGCCCCGAGACCGTGGACCGGCTCGCGGACCTCGCCGGCGCCGTGGCCGCCACGTTGCGCGAGGTGGCCGCCCACGTCCGGACCGGCGCGCACGAGCCGGCAGGTGCCGCGGACGGCTCCGGAGCAGGCCGGCCCGGGGCGGCGCAGGCAGGAACAGGTGGATCCGGTGCGCCGCGTGGACCGGCTACGGTCCAGGACATCCCGGTCGACGACGGCGACAGCAGCGACGAAGGAGACGAGTGGTGACCACGACGGTAGGCCTGGACATCGGCGGCACGAAGATCAACGGAGGGGTGGTCGACAGCGAGGGAAACGTGATCGCCCGAGCGCGTCGTGAGACGCCGGCGCAGGACGCCGACCTGATCGCCCACGAGGCGGCGGACCTCATCCGCGAGCTGAGCCACGGCCGCGACGTCGTCGCCGCGGGTGTCGCGTGTGCCGGGTTCATCGACAAGTCGGGGGCGAAGGTGCTCTTCGCGCCCAACCTGGCCTGGCGCGACGAGCCGCTCAAGCAGCGTCTGGAGTCGATCGTCGACATCCCGGTGATCATCGAGAACGACGCCAACGCCGCCGCGTGGGGCGAGTTCACCCACGGCGTCGGCCGCGATGCCGACGACATGGTGCTCGTGACGGTCGGGACCGGGATCGGCGGTGGCGTGATCGTCGACAGCCGGCTGCTGCGCGGGGCCTGGGGCGTGGCGGCCGAGCTCGGCCACCTGCGGGTGGTGCCGGACGGCCTCCGGTGCGGCTGCGGCAACCGCGGCTGCTGGGAGCAGTACGCCAGCGGCAACGCCCTCGTGCGGGAGGCGCGCGACGTCGTGCTGTCCGGCACGCCCATGGCGGCTCGCCTGGCCGAGCTGTGCGGCGACGACGCGTCAGCGCTGCGTGGGCACGACGTCACCCGTGCCGCCAAGGAGGGCGACCCCGCCGCGCTGGAGCTGCTGAGCGACCTCGGCACCTGGCTGGGTGAGGGAGCGGCCTCCGTGGTCGCCATCCTCGACCCCGAGCTGATCGTCATCGGGGGCGGTGTCGCAGATGCCGGGGACCTGCTGCTCGAGCCGACCCGGGCCGCGTTCCGCCGGCAGCTGACCGGCCGCGGCCACCGCCCCGAGGCGGAGTTCGCGCTCGCCAGCCTGGGCAACGACGCCGGCATGATCGGCGCCGCAGCGCTCGCCGCCGAGGGAATCGGTACCAACGGCAACGGCAACGGCGGCCACGGGTTCAGCGCGTGAGCAGGCCCCTGGCCATCGGCATCGACATCGGCGGCACCAAGGTCGCCGGCGGGCTGGTGGAGCCGGACGGTCGGATCACCCACCGGGCGCGACGTGACACCCCGCACCGGTCCAAGAGCCCCTCGGTGGTCGAGGACACGATCGTCGACGTCGTCGATGAGCTGCTGGCCCTCGTCGGGGCCGACCAGGTGGCCGCGGTCGGGATCGGCGCCGCCGGCTTCGTGGCCGCCGACCGCGCCACGGTGGTCTTCGCCCCGCACCTGTCGTGGCGCGACGAGCCGCTGCAGGAGGCGCTCCAGAAGCGGGTGCCGGTGCCGATCTACGTCGACAACGACGCCAACGCGGCTGCGTGGGCCGAGTGGAAGTACGGCGCCGCGCGCGGCGAGACCCACGTGATGATGGTGACGCTGGGCACCGGCATCGGCGGTGGCATCCTCGTCGACGGACAGGTCCAGCGCGGTCGCTTCGGCATCGCCGGAGAGTTCGGCCACATGCAGGTCGTCCCGGGCGGTCACCGCTGCGAGTGCGGCAACCGGGGCTGCTGGGAGCAGTACGCCAGCGGCAACGCCCTGGTCCGCGAGGCCCGTTCGCTGGCCTACGCCAACTCCCCGATCGCGAGCGACCTGCTCGAGCGGGTGGAGGGCCGCCCCGGCAACCTGACCGGTCCACTGATCACCGAGGCCGCGCACGAGGGCGACCAGACGGCGCGGGAGCTGCTCGGCGAGATCGGGCACTGGCTCGGCGTCGGCATCGCCAACCTCGCCGCGGCCTTCGACCCCGGCACGTTCGTCATCGGGGGCGGCGTCAGCGCCGCCGGCGACATGCTCCTCGAGCCGGCGCGGGCCACCTTCGCGCGGCAGCTCACCGGCCGCGGCTACCGGCCGGAGGCCCGCATCGTCGCCGCCGAGCTGCGCAACGACGCCGGGCTGATCGGCGCAGCCGACCTGGCCAGGGTCGGCGCGCGGGACGAGCGCCGGGGCTGACGTGGAGGGCTCGCTGCGCGTGGCGTCGTACAACGTGCGCGACCTGTTGGACGACGTCGCCGCGGCCGCGGGCGTCGTCCGTGCCATCGCCCCTGACGTGCTCTGCCTGCAGGAGGTGCCCCGGCACCCGTTCTCCGGGCACCGGGTCGCGGAGTTCGCCCGGCGCTGCGGGCTGCTGTGGTCCGGAGCGCACCGAGGCAGTGGCGGTACGACGATCCTGACCTCGCTGCGCGTCGACGTCGGCATGGCGCGCCACGAGCGGCTGCGGGTGCCACGGCTGCAACGGGAGCGGGGCTACGCGTTCGCCTCGGTGTCGCTGCCGGGGCACACGGCCGTCGACGTCGTCAGCGTCCACCTCAGCCTCGACGCCGGCGAGCGCGCCCGGCACATCGGCGCCGTTCTCGGCACGCTTCCCCCAGGTGGCTCGCTCGTCGTCGCGGGCGACCTCAACGAGGGGGAGGACGGCCAGGCGTGGAGCTCCCTCGCCGGACGTCTGCGACCGGTGACCGACCCGGCGCCGACCTTCACGGCGCGCCACCCACGCCACCGGCTCGACGTCATCTTCGCCGGCGGCCCGCTGGAGGCGCTGCCGCACCAGCCGGTGCGCCTCGACCCGGCCGACCTCGTGGCGGCCTCGGACCACCTTCCCGTCTGGGCCGACCTCGACGTCCGGGCGCTGCGCCGCCCGCCGAGGTCGACCTAGAGCACTGCGCCGTCGTCGTCGTCGTCGCGGTGGCGGGGCAGCCGTTGGACGAGCAGGCCGAACCCGGCCACCGTGATGCCGACCGCGAGCAGCATCCACAGCGGGTTGCCCTCGCGGTTGAACAGCACCAGGAAGAGCAGCAGCAGGGGTCCTCCGACCAGGCCGGTCAGGATGCCCCAGAACTGCAGGTCGCCGACCGGCAGCGGTGCGGTCGGGCCGGGTTCGAAGTGCTCCTCGTGGTCCTCCACGGGCTCCCGGCTCCGCCAGGACGGCGGCGGCTGGACCGGCTCGGCGTCCGCTGGTGGCAGACCCGGCGGGGGCTGGAAGCGGAAGGTCCCGGGAAGCGGGCCGGCCGGGCGCGGCGGCGTGGCCGGTCGCCCCGACTCGGGGGCCAGGGGTGGCGAGGTGGGGGGCGGTGCCGGGGGCGGGGGTGTGCGGCGCGACGTACCGTCGGGCTCGGGGACATCTGGCCCCGCTCCTGCGGGGTCGTGGTCGCCGGCCGGCTCTGCTGCGCTCGGGCGGGGAGCGCGCTCGGGCTCGACCGGCGCGTCGTTCCAGTGCGCGACGATGTCGGCGAACTGGGCGTCGACGTCCTTGTCCGACATGGCTAGCGGGTCACCCGCTCGATGAAGTCGGCGCTCTCGGCGAAGATCCTCGGGGCGTCGTTGTCGAGCGTGGCCACGTGGTAGGACTCCTCGAGCAGGACCTCGGTGACGTCCTTGCTGGAGATCCTGGACAACACCAGCGCCGAGCTCGAGGCGGGCACCACATGGTCCTGTGGCGAGCGCAGGAGCAGCACGGGCTGGGTGACCTCGGGCAGGTCGCGGATGATCGAGCGCCACGCGACGATCTGGGAGTGACCGGCCTTCAGCGGGGTGCGCGTGTAGCCCAGCTCGGTGACGCCCTCCTTCTTGATGTCGTTGGCGATCCCGGGGAACGAGCCGACGAGGTGCTTGATCACCGGCAGCACGACCAGCCGCGGGTCCTCGAACTTGATCGCCGGGTTGACCAGGACCAGGCCGCTGACCCGGGGTCCGTGGTCGAGGGCCAGCTGGAGGGCGAGCGCGCCGCCCATGGACAGGCCGCCGACGACGACGTGGTCGCACCGCGCGTGCAGGTCGCGGAAGGCGGTGTCGACGGCGGCGTACCAGTCCTGCCAGCGGGTGCGGTTCATCTCCTGCCAGGTGGTGCCGTGGCCGGGGAGCCGCGGGATGCGCACGGTGTGGCCGAGGTCGGCGAGGTACTGTCCCCACTCGCGCAGGCCCTGCGGGGTGCCCGTGAACCCGTGGCACAGCAGCACACCGGTGTCGGACCCGTCGTGGGCGAAGGGTTCTGCCCCGCGCAGGATCGCCACGGACTGCTCCTCTTGTCGTCGGGCCTTGTCGCGAATCCTCGCACGACGCGCCACCCGCGCATAGTGTCGTAGAGTGCACCGCGTCAGCGGGGCAGGCCGTCGCTCGGGTGTGGAGGTGGGTCCGCGTTGTTCTACTGGGTGCTGAAGACCATCGTGCTCGGCCCGGTGCTGCGCCTCCTGTTCCGCCCGTGGGTCGAGGGCGAGGAGAACATCCCCGCTGAGGGAGCCGCGATCTTCGCCAGCAACCACCTCTCGTTCTCCGACTCGATCTTCCTGCCGCTGGTGCTGCCGCGACGGATGACCTTCCTCGCCAAGTCCGACTACTTCACCGGGCGCGGACTCAAGGGTCGGCTGACGGCCGCGTTCTTCAGGGGCGTCGGGCAGCTGCCGGTGGACCGCTCCGGCGGTCGTGCCGGCGACGCCGCGCTTCAGAGCGGGCTGAAGATCCTGCGCCGTGGCGAGTTCCTCGGTATCTACCCCGAGGGCACCCGCTCACCCGACGGCCGGCTCTACCGCGGCAAGACGGGCGTGGCGCGGATGGCGCTCGAGGCGCGGGTGCCGGTGCTGCCGGTCGCGATGATCGGCACCGACAAGGCGCAGCCGCTGGGCCAGCGCTTCCCGCGCATCATGCGCATCGGCATCCGCATCGGCCGGCCGCTGGACTTCTCCCGCTACGAGGGGATGGAGGAGGACCGGTTCGTCCTGCGTTCGATCACCGACGAGATCATGTACGAGCTGATGCTCCTGTCCCACCAGGAGTACGTCGACGTCTACGCCGCCTCGATGAAGAACCGCCTCGTGGAGGCCGCTCGGGCCAGGGCCAACGCGCTGCACCGCGACGGCCTCGGCCGATCCGCCGGTTCCGTCGGCCCTCCGGCGGCGGGTATGCCTTCCGCGCCGCCGACGGGTGTGCCGTCCGTCCCACCGGAGAGCGCCGGCGACGAGCGCGCGGCCAGCTAGCCGGTGACCGCGCGGGGGGTGCGGCCGGAGGAGGTGTCTTCCGGCCCGACGGTGGTGGCAGCGCTGTGGCGGGCGATCGACGTCCTGCGCGCCATCGCGCTCGGGTGGGCCGCGTGGGTGTCCTACGACCGCGCCGCCACGATGGATCGGCCGTGGCTGGCCTGGACCGTGCTCGGGGTCCTGGCGGCCTGGACCGCGGCCATGTTCCTCTACCGCTGCCGCACGGCGGCTGTGGTCGGGGCCGAGCTGGCCCTCGCGGTCCTGGCGATCCTCACCACCAGGTGGGTGGACCCGCCGGAGGTGATCACCGCCGGCGCCAAGACCGTCCCGGGCATCTGGCCTGCCGCAGCCGTGGTGGCCTGGTCGGTGCTGCGCGGCTGGCGCGGTGGCCTGCTGGCTGCGGCCGTCGTCGCCGCCGCCGACGTGGTCGAGGTGGCCGACCCGACCGAGAACACCGTCAACAACATCATCCTGCTGCTCCTGCTGGGTGGCTGTGTCGGCTACTGCGCCGACCTGTCCCGGGAGGGGCACGCGGCGCTCCGGGAGGCGATCCGCCTGCAGGCGCAGGTGCGCGAACGCG
Organism: uncultured Actinomycetota bacterium; assembly: GCA_963724015.1. Lineage (GTDB taxonomy): Bacteria > Actinomycetota > Actinomycetes > Actinomycetales > Dermatophilaceae > CAVRTM01. Next base: position 181,304 of record CAVRTM010000001.1, on the reverse strand, counting down.
ACCGGCTGGCCCGCACCGTCCACGACGGGGTGCTCCAGACGCTGTCGTACATCCACCGCCGGGGCACCGACATGGGCGGCGGGACCCGCGAGCTGGCGGCGATGGCGGCCGAGCAGGAGCGGCTGCTGCGGACCCTCGTCAGCGGCGTCTCGACGCCACCCCTTGGCCAGGTGGTCGAGGGCGAGGTGGACCTGTGCACCGTCCTCGAGCGCCAGGCCGAGGGTGACGTGCAGGTGGTCGCCCCGGCCGGCCCGGTGATGCTCGAGCACCAGGCGGCCGAGGAGCTGGGCGCCGCGGTACGCGAGGTGCTGGACAACGTGCGCCGGCACGCCGGGGACGGGGCTCGCGCCTGGGTGCTCATCGAGGACGACGACGCGGAGGTGGTGGTCACGGTGCGCGACGACGGGGTCGGGGTCGCGCCGGGACGTCTCGCCGAGGCCGCCGCAGCAGGGAGGATGGGCGTGGCCCACAGCATCCGCGGCCGCATGAACGACCTGGGCGGACGTGCGGTCTATGACTCCCACACAGGTGGGGGCACGACGGTGGAGCTGATGCTCCCGAGGGGGGGACGCCGGAGATGACGGACCAGCAGGGGGCGTGCGGCAGCTGCGCGAACGGGCAGGACGAGCCGTTGAACTGCCCGGGCCATGAGCTCGGGCCTGTCGAGGCGGTGACGGTGGTGGTGGCCGACGACCACCCGATGTGGCGCGACGCGGTCGCGCGCGACCTCACCGAAGCCGGGTTCAGTGTGGTCGCGACGGCGGCAGACGGCCCGGGTGCTGTGCGCCGGACCCTGGCCACGCGGCCGACGGTCCTGGTGCTGGACCTCAACCTGCCGGGGCTGCGCGGCGACGAGGTCTGCGCCTCCGTCATGGAGGCCGGCCTGCCCACCCGGGTGCTGATTCTGTCGGCGAGCGCCGAGCAGAAGGACGTCCTGGAGGCGGTCAAGGTCGGCGCCACCGGCTACCTGCTCAAGTCCGCCTCGCGCGAGAGCTTCCTCGCCGCCGTGCGCGAGACCGCCGCCGGGCGTGCGGTCTTCACCCCCGGCCTCGCGGGCCTGGTGCTCGGGGAGTTCCGCCGGATGGCCTCTGGCGCCGCGCCGGCTCGCGACCAGCAGGCGCTCGGCCTGACCGAGCGCGAGACCGAGGTCCTTCGGCTCGTGGCCACCGGGATGAGCTACAAGCAGATCGCCGCGCGCCTGTTCATCTCCCACCGCACGGTGCAGAACCACGTGCAGAACACCCTCGCCAAGCTGCACCTGCACAACCGCGTCGAGCTGGCCCGCTTCGCGATCGCGCGCGGCCTCGACATCGAGCCGACGCCTCGGGCCTAGGCCGTGGCCTCGCGCAGGGCCTGCAGGACGCGGGCGTCGATGCCGTCGGGGGAGAGCCGCATCTCGAAGTTCGCCTCACCGGCCCAGTCGCCCAGCGCCTCATGGACGTCGTCCTGCTCACGGCCCAGCTTGGACAGCCGCTGTCGCACCTCGTCACCGAGCGGTCCCTCCAGCGGCATGACGTTGGAGGGCGGCCCGAAGTACAGGTCGTTGAGGTCGAGCAGCCGGGCCAGCTCGGTCGGCGCGTCCGGGTGGTCGTCCACGCGCAGGTCCGCGAGCACGCCGCCGGCGTCGTAGCCGGCGCCCGGCGCGACGACGTACAGCGCGGCGGACTGGCGGCCGCGGCGGTCACCGCCGGCGCGGTCACCGGCCAGCAGGGCGTGCATCAGCCGCGCCGCCACCGGCAGGTGCGGGCTGCTGAGCCAGGCGTCCTCCATCTGGTTGACGACCCGGTCGCCGACCAGGATGTTGCCCTGGATGGCGTAGCCGCCGCTGGAGTCGCGGCCCTGCAGGCCGCCGGCCCACGCGTTGCACTCGGCGCCGGTGAAGGTGACCTGGCTGGTGGCGGACACGATGCCGAGCTGCCGGGTCGCGCTGCCCTCGTCGGCGGCGGTGACGGTGGCCAGGGCGGCGGCCGGGTCGGATCCGGACGCGAGGAGGTCGAGGACGTCGGCCTTGTACGACACCTTGGCGAACGCCTGCGTGGCCACCGCGCCGACTCCCAGCCGGGCGGCGGGCACCACCGATCCGACGGCGATGAACTTGCTGGCGACGGCGACGCCGAAGGCGTCACCGACCTGGGCGACGATCGAGAAGGTCATGGCGCCAACCTAGCGACGGGCCGGGTGAACAGCGATATGTTGCCGACCATGCGCATCGGTGTGTTGACAGGTGGTGGCGACTGCCCCGGGCTGAACGCCGTGATCCGGGCGGCTGTGACGCAGGGGATCAACGGCTACGGCCACGAGTTCCTGGGGTTCCGCGACGGGTGGAAGGGGCCGCTGGAGGGCCTCACGAGACCGCTCGGCCTCCCCGACGTCGCCGACATCCTCATCAAGGGCGGCACGATCCTGGGCTCGTCGCGCACCAACCCCTACACGGTCGAGGGCGGCCTCGACCGGATCCGGCAGAACATCAAGGACGCCGGCGTCGACGCGCTGATCGCGATCGGCGGGGAGGACACCCTCGGGGTCGCCAAGCGCCTCACCGACGACGGCCTCGGCGTGGTCGGTGTGCCCAAGACCATCGACAACGACCTCGACGCCACCGACTACACCTTCGGCTTCGACACCGCCGTCTCCACCGCCACCAAGTCGATCGACCGCCTGCGGACGACGGCGGACTCCCACCACCGCGCCCTCGTGGTCGAGGTGATGGGCCGGCACGCCGGCTGGATCGCGCTGCACTCGGGCATGGCCAGCGGTGCCAACGTCATCCTCGTGCCGGAGCAGCAGTTCGACATCGACCAGGTCGCCGCGTGGGTCTCCTCCTGCTTCGAGCGCGAGGTGGCCCCCATGGTGGTAGCGGCAGAGGGGGCGCTGCCGCTCGGTGGCGCCGAGTCGCTCAAGACCGCCGGCGTCGACGACTTCGGCCACGTCCGGCTCGGCGGCATCGGTGGCTGGCTCGCCGAGGAGATCGAGCGCCGGACCGGCCACGAGACCCGCTCGGTCGTCCTTGGCCACCTGCAGCGCGGCGGCACGCCCACGGCGTACGACCGGGTGCTGTCCACGCGGTTCGGGCTGCATGCGGTGGCGGCGGTGCACGAGAAGGACTTCGGGGTGATGGTGGCCCTGCGCGGCGTCGACATCGTGCGGGTGCCGCTGGGCGAGGCGACCGCCCGGCTGAAAACGGTCCCCTCCGAGCGGCTGGTCGAGGCGGGCGTCTTCTTCGGCTGAGCAGGCACGAGCGGGCACGAGCGGCCGCCGCCGCGGACGCGGCAGGCGGGCCGCGCGTGTCGGGATGCGGACCGGCCCCGGGCGGTGTACACGGCCGAACTACCCTTGAGGGGTGAGTATCGACGCTTCCCCCGACGTCCTCGCCGGCCTCGACGCCTGGCGGGACCTGCCCGCCGCCCAGCAGCCCGCGTGGCCGGACGCCGACGCGCTGGATGACGCCGTGCGGACGCTGTCGACCTATCCGCCGCTGGTGTTCGCCGGCGAGTGCGACATCCTGCGCGGCCGCCTCGCCGAGGCGGCCCGTGGCGAGGCGTTCGTGCTCCAGGGCGGTGACTGCGCCGAGACGTTCGCGTCCGCGACGGCCGACAACATCCGAGACCGGGTCAAGACCATCCTGCAGATGGCGGCGGTGCTGACCTACGGCGCCAGCACACCGGTCATCAAGATCGGCCGGATGGCCGGGCAGTACGCCAAGCCGCGCAGCAGCAACGACGAGACCCGCGAGGGCGTCACGCTGCCGGCCTACCGCGGTGACATGGTCAACGACTTCGCCTTCACGACGGAGTCGCGCGCGCCCGACCCCCAGCGCCTGGTCCGCGCCTACCACGCCGAGCTCGGCGACCCTGAACCTCGTGCGCGCCTTCACCCAGGGCGGGTTCGCCGACCTGCGGCGCGTGCACGACTGGAACCGCGGCTTCGTGGCCAACTCGGCCAACTCCCGCTACGAGCGGATCGCCAAGGACATCGACAAGGCGATGCGCTTCATGGCCGCCTGCGGCGCCGACTTCGACGCGATGCGCACGGTCGAGTTCTACGCCGCGCACGAGGCGCTGCTGCTGGACTACGAGCGGCCGCTGACCCGCATCGACTCCCGCACCGGCCACCCGTACGACGTGTCGGGTCACTTCGTGTGGGTGGGGGAGCGCACGCGCGACCTCGACGGCGCGCACATCGACTTCGTCTCGCGGATCCACAACCCGATCGGCGTGAAGATCAGCCCCAAGGCCGACCCGGACTACGTGCTGCGGCTCATCGACAAGGTCGACCCCGACCGGCAGCCCGGCCGCCTGACGTTCATCACCCGGATGGGCGCGGGCACCATCCGCGAGGCGCTGCCCTCGATCGTGGACAAGGTCACCGCCTCGGGCGCCCAGGTCACGTGGATCTGTGACCCCATGCACGGCAACACCTTCGAGGCCTCGACCGGCTACAAGACCCGCCGCTTCGACGACGTCGTCGATGAGGTCCGCGGCTTCTTCGAGGTGCACCGCGCGGCCGGCACCGTCCCCGGCGGCATCCACATCGAGCTCACCGGCAACGACGTCACCGAGTGCCTCGGCGGCTCGGTCGAGGTCAACGTGGCCGACCTGGAGAAGCGCTACGAGACGCTGTGCGACCCACGGCTGAACCACCAGCAGAGCCTGGAGCTGGCCTTCCTCGTCGCCGAGATGCTGGCGAACCCGTGAGCCTTCTGGTCGACCTCCGTTCCGACACGCTGACCCGCCCGGTCGCGGCCATGCGCGCTGCCATGGCCGCGGCCGAGGTGGGTGACGACGTCTACGGCGAGGACCCCACCATCGCCGAGCTCGAGCGCCGCGTCGCGGAGCTGCTCGGTCACGAGGCGGGGCTGTTCATGCCGTCGGGCAGCCTCGCCAACCAGATCGGGATGCGGCTGCACGTCGCGCCCGGCGAGGAGGTCATCGCCGACAGCCTCGCGCACGTCCTGCGCGCGGAGATGGGCGCCGCGGCGGTGTTCTCCGGCATCACCTCGCGGTCCTGGGCGGCTCCGCGCGGGCTGCTCGACCCGGCCGCGCCGCTCGCACTGATGCAGCCCGACGCCGGGGCCTACCAGGTGTCGACCCGCCTGGTCGTGGTGGAGAACACGCACAACTTCGGCGGTGGCACCATCCAGCCGCTGGCGGCGATCCGCGAGCTGCGCGCCGCGACACGGGCCCGCGGGGTCGCCATGCACCTGGACGGTGCCCGGCTCTGGAACGCCCACGTGGCCACGGGCACCGCGCTCTCGGCGTACGGGCAGGAGTTCGACACCGTCTCGGTGTGCCTGAGCAAGGGCCTCGGTGCGCCGGTCGGCTCGGTGCTCGTCGGCAGTGCGGAGGCCATGGCGGGCGCGCGGATCTGGCGCAAGCGCTACGGCGGCGGCATGCGCCAGGCCGGCATCCTGGCCGCCGGCGGCCTGTGGGCCCTGGAGCACCACCTCGACCGCCTGGCCGACGACCACGCCCGCGCACGGTCCGTGGCGCAGGCGGTCGCCAAGGTCGCGCCCGAGGTCGTCGACCCCGACCGGGTCGAGACCAACATCGTGATCCTGGACGTGGGCGCGGCCGGGTGGACGGCGGCGCAGTTCGTCGCCGCGGCCGACGAGCGCGGGGTGCGGATGTACGCCACGGACGCCCGGTCGGTGCGGATGGTGTGGCATCTGGACGTGGACGACGCCGACACGGTCTACGCTGCCGACGTGGTCAGCGCGATGATTGCCCGTGGGGGCCCTGGATCGTGACGTCGGGACCGGGGGGAGCACGTCCGATGCCGTCGGGTCAGCGACGCTCGGAGTCGCTGCGTCCCGTCAACTACGGGCGGGTGCCCCACGTCGACCTCGCCACGTGGTCGCTCACGATCGCCGGTGACACGTTGACGGGCGAGGTCACCACGGTGTCGTGGGAGGAGTTCGCCGCCCTGCCCCGGGTGGATGTGCGTGCCGACCACCACTGCGTGTCGCGCTACACGACCCAGGACCTGACCTGGTCTGGCGTGGCCGCCCGCACGATCATCGACCTGGCGCCGCCGGCCGACGACATCGAGCACGTCCTGGTCTCGGCCACCTACGGCTACAGCAGCAACATCGTCCTGTCCGACCTGGCCTCGCCCCGCGCGGTGTTCGCCACCCACCTGGATGGCGAGCCGCTGACGCCCGAGCACGGCTGGCCGGTCCGGCTCGTGCTGCCCCACCTCTACGGGTGGAAGGGCCCCAAGTGGGTCCGCAGCATCGACTACCGGCGCCACCCCGAACGCGGCTTCTGGGAGCAGCGCGGCTACCACTTCACCGGCGACGCCTGGCGCGAGGAGCGCTACTCCTACCAGGAATAGGGCGCCACCCACCTGACCTGCGGGGTTCCGGGCAATTTCTTCGACCTGCACTTATACCGCTGACTGGCGTTGGCGGACGCGGACGGATATGGACGGCGCGCGGAATGGCTGCGTACTGGCACTGCGGACCGTTATCTCACAGAGTCTGGATTCCGTGTTAGATGCCCACGGCGCGCCCGCCATTTCCAAAACGGATTCTTCGTGGCCTGTCGAGGGACCAAGGTCCTTGGCTGGTCACCGAATGGGTACCAGTCTTCACGGACGGCACACGTCGATGCGAGTCCCACTCCCGAAACGGTGATTGAAATGCGAAAGACGTCGCTCCTGATCCTACCTTTCGTCATGGTCGCGTCATCGGCCCTGCCTGTTGGGTCTGCGAACGCCGCCGGTCACGTCAAAGTCAAGATCTCCAAGCAAGCCGAGGGCATCCATGGCGGCATTGGCGTATTTGTCCATCTCACCGTGAGATGTCCAGCCGACACGACTGCCGTGCTCAAGGTGACCGTGGACCAAGGGAATAGTCACGCATCTCTAGGGCCTAGCGGCGATTCGATCGACTGCACTGGTAAGAAGATGGACTACGTAGCCGACGCACTCCGCGAGTCAGGGGATCTTTTCCAACCCGGAAAGGCGACGGTCAATGCCACTTTGACCGACTCCGGCGCCACGGACACCGACAAGCGGACGGTCACCCTGAGCTAGCTCTACTGACCGGACAGGAGTGCGACTCGTCGTTGTGACGGGCTGACACGCGCGGGCTTCCCGCGGCTGTGAAAGGGTGAACCGGCGCAAGACGTTGACACGCCGCCGGAGATGAAGAACGGCGTCAGCCCCGAGAGGTGGTGCACCAGGGCGGGACGTCGTGGTGGGTCAGCGTGCGCCGAATCTCACACCTCGTGGTGCAGCAGCTCGGCCGACGGGTCCTGCTCCGCGGTGGCGTCGCGGCGGCGGCCGGGGAGCTCGACGACGTACATCGCGGCGAGGACCAGCGCGCCACCGAGCAGCATCCGGCCGGTGAGCGCCTCACCGCCGAACGCGACGGCGAACCCGGCGGCGAACACCGGCTCCAGCGTCATGACGATCGCGGCGCGGGTCGCGGGCAGGTGCGACTGGGCCCACGTCTGGCCCCAGATCGCGAGGGCGCCGGCCACCAGGGCCATGTAGAGCACGGACGTCCATGCGCCCGTGCCGGTCGGCAGCGCGATGCCGCCCGGCGCCGCGGCCACGACGCAGACGGCGGCGATGACGATCATCTGCATCGCCGAGAGCCCGGCCGCGGCCGAGGCGGAGGACCACCGGCCCAGGCCGATGATCTGCACGGCGTAGACCGCCGCCGAGCCGAGCGTCACCGCCTCGCCGAACCCGAGGCCGAGCCCGGACGACCGTCCGCCGGTGCCTTGCAGGGACAGCGCCGCGAGGCCGACGGCGGACAGCCCGACGGCCGCCCACGTCGACCGCGGCACACGGTTCCGCAGCAGCGCCGCGGCGAGCACGGGCGTCATGACGACGTAGGTGCCCGTGATGAAGCCCGAGCGGGAGGCCTCGGTGTGTGCCAGCCCCACGGTCTGCAGCAGCTGGGCCACCGCATAGACCACCCCGAGCCCGGTTCCGACGATCACCTGGTGGCGGGTCAGCCCGCGAAGGGGTCGCCAGAACACGACCGTCATCAGCGTCGCGGCCAGGACGAAGCGCACGGCGAGGAAGTCGGCGGGGGAGAGCTGACGCACGACGTCCTTGACCAGGAAGAACGTCGAGCCCCAGATGGCGGTGATCCCGACGAGCACCACGGTCGCGGATCGGGTGGAGCCGGCGGTGGTGGTGCTCACACGACGGTGAGGGTCACGGTGCTGCCCTTGGGCGCCATCGAGCCGCCGCCGGGGTCCTGCAGGCGGACGGTGCCGAAGGCCCCGCCGAGGAAGCGCTGGACGGTGACCTTGAAACCGGCCCGCTCCAGGATCGCCCGCGCCTCGTCCTCCTGCTTGCGCTCGACGTCCGGCACCCGCACCATCTCCGGGCCCTTGGAGACCACGACGGTGACCTTGCCGCCGCGGAAGAGCGTGCCGCCGGCCGGGTCCTGGCGGACCACGGACCCCTTCGGAACGGTGGTGCTGAACTCCTGGCGGGTGGCGTCGACGGTCAGCCCGGCGTTGGTGAGGGAGGCGACGGCCGTGTCGGCGGGCTGCCCGGTCCAGTCCACGACGTCGATCGGCTCGCGGCCTTTGCTCAGCACGAGCGCGACCTGCGTCGCCCGCTTGACCGAGGTCCCGGCGGTGGGGTCCGTGGAGATGACCTGCCCGGCCGGGATGGTCTCGTCGTAGGCCTGGCTGACCTTGCCCACCTGCAGCCGCCGGGCGGAGAGCTGGCGCTCGGCGTCGGACCGGCTGCCGCCGACGAGGTCAGGAACGGTGTAGCGCTCGGGTCCCTTGGAGACCGTCAGCCGGACCGAGGACCCTCGCCCGAGGTCGGCCCCGGCGCCAGGGTCGCTGGTCAGCACGACGCCGGAGCGGACCTTCTCGTCGAAGGCACGCTCGACGTGCGCCGTGAGGTGGCTGCTCGTGAGTCGCTGCTCGGCCTGGTCGAGGGTGAGCGACACCACCGTCGGCACCGTCGTGCGGGCGCCCGGGCCGGCGAGGAAGAACCACGCGCCGGCCGCAACCGCGACGACGGCGAGCACGAGCACCGCCCAGGGCCAGCGACGGCGAGGGCCGTCGCCCGCCGGCGTGGCGTCGTGCTGCGGGACCGGTACGACGGCGGTGCGGCCGTCCCGCGCGCCGTGGCGCTTCGGCTCCTGATGGCCGCTGCCGACGCCCCGGCCGCCCCCGGCCGGGGCATCGCCACCGTGGCGGCGAGGACCGAGGGAGTCGCGGCCGGGCCGGGTCGCAGGTCCAGCTCGGCCGGGGTCAGGGCCTGGCGGGTCCGTCGCAGCTGGACCAGGAAGGCGCCCGCGTCCACCGGCCGGCCGTCCGGGTCACGGTCGGTCGCCAGGGCGACCAGCCGGTCGAGCCCGGGCGGCACGGTAGAGACCCGGCTGGAGGGCGCGGGCACGGTGCTGTGCACGTGCTGGTAGGCCACGTGGATGGGGGTGTCCCCGCTGAACGCCTTGGTGCCGGTGAGCATCTCGAAGAGCAGCAGCCCGGCGGCGTAGACGTCGCTGCGTGCGTCGGCGATGCCCCGCTCGACCTGCTCGGGGGAGAGGTAGGCGACGGTGCCGAGCAGCACGCCGGTCTGCGCGGTCGACGTCGCCGAGGTGACGGCCCGGGCGAGCCCGAAGTCGGCGACCTTGACCACCCCGTCCTCGCGCAGGATGACGTTCTCGGGCTTGACGTCGCGGTGGATCAGGCCGGCGCTGTGCGCCGCGCCGAGTGCCTGCAGGACGGGGTCGAGGATGTCCAGCGCCGCGCGCGGGGTCAACGGCCCCTCGGCCTGCATCACCTCGCGCAGCGTGTGCCCGGTGACGAGCTCCATGGCGAGGAACATCCGGCCCTCGTCGTCGCCCTGGTCGTAGACGGCGACGACGTTGGGGTGGCTCAGCCGGGCGGCCGACCGGGCCTCGCGGCGGAACCGGCTGACGAAGGTCTCGTCCGCGGCGAGGCTCGGGCGCATGACCTTGAGCGCCACCTCGCGGTCCAGCCGCTCGTCGAGCGCGACGTAGACCGAGGCCATGCCACCGTCGGCGATGTGCGACAGCACGCGGTACCGGCGGTCGAGCACCTGGCCGACGAGGGTGGGGTGGACGGCAGCGGACACGCCTCCGAGTCTAGAGAGGTGCCCCGGATGAGCCCGGGAGGCGCCACGGCCCCCCGGTGACCGGCTGCGCTACATCCGCGCCTTGAGCGCCAGGACGTTGCGGACGTACGCCTTGGTGTCGGCGTACATCCCGTGGTCCCGCACACCCGCCAGGCCCTGGTAGTAACCGGCCACCGCCTCCTCCTCCGTGGCCGCGGCGCGGGTCAGCGAGCGGAGGATGACCACCCCGGCGGTGATGTTGTCCCGGGTGTCGAGCAGGTCCAGGCGGCGACCGGCCAGGGAGGAGGCCCAGGCGCCCGAGCTGGGGATCACCTGCATGACGCCGATGGCGTTCGCCACGGAGACCTGCCGCTGGCTCCATGCCGACTCCTGCCAGGCAATGGCCAGGGCGAGCCGGGGGTCGAGGCCGTGCCGGCTGGCCGTGTCGATGATCATGGCGCGCGTCGAGGAGCGGCTCGGCAGGGCGCTGCCGGCGAGGTAGCCGCGGTTGGTGCCCGCTGCTCCCACGACGGCGCTGGAGTACGTGCGTCCGGCGAAGCTGTTGCCGGAGAAGCCCGTCGGAACCGGGATGCGCAGGGTGCGGCCGGCGATGATGAGCGAGCCGGCGGAGAGCCCGTTGGCCTTGAGGATCGAGGCCTGGCTCACGCCGTGGCGCAGGGCCAGGGCGCCGATGGTGTCGCCCGGCGCGGACCGTCACCCGCGCGGTGCTGATGGCCGGTGCGGCCGCGGCGCGGGCGACACGAAGGGCCTTGGCGGAGACCCGCAGGCGCTGGCCGGGGTGGATCACCGACGCGCGGCGCAGGCCGTTGGCGGCCAGCAGGCCCGACTCCGACGTGCCGAGCCGCAGCGCGATCGCGCCGACCGTGTCACCGGGCCGGACCGTGTACGACGTCCAGCGCAGCGCCTCCGCCCGCGCCGCCTGCCGCGCCGCCGACTCGGTGCGCGGCACCGACAGGTGCTGGCCCAGCCTGCAGGTATGACGCGCCACCGGGAAGCCGGTTGTGCGCCAGCAGCGTGCCGACGGTCGTGCGGTGGGCGATGGCGAGGTCGCTGAGGGTGTCGCCGGAGCGGACGACGTGGGTCTGCCACCCGTACGGCGCCGGGTGCGCGGTGGCGACGATGGCGGCCGCCGGGGCGGCGGCCTGGACGGAGGCTGCGGGAGCGAGACCGACGACGGCGCTCATGGGCGGGTCCTTTCGACACGGCGTGAACCGTTGGGTCACCGCCCTGACGCATGTGGCGGTTGGTGCGGTTGTGAACTGCAGTGACCGGAGTGAACGTACACGAGGAAGCGTCTACGCATATCGACTTACATCGATGTAATTTGCGCTGCGCCTGCGGGCTGGCACTCTTGTCCCGTGGCCAACGACAGCGAGCGACCCGACCCGATCGAACCCGACCTCGACGAGCTGGTCGGGGAGTGGCTCACCGTGCCCGACGTCGCCGAGCGGCTGGGCCTGCCGCTGGCTGCGGTGCGCACGATGCTGCAGGAGCGCGAGGTCCTCGGCGTGCGCCGCGGCGAGCGCCGCGTGGTCTCCATCCCGGCCAGGTTCTTCACGGCGTCCGGCCCGTTGCCGGAGCTGCCGGGGACGTTCACCGTCCTGTCCGACGGCGGCATGCACGACGAGGAGGTCCTGCGCTGGCTGTTCACCCCGGATGAGACCCTGCCGGCGCCGGGCGCGCCGATCGACTGCCTGCACGCCGGGTTCAAGACCGAGATCCGCCGACGGGCGATGGAGACGGCCTTCTGATGCTGCGGCACGGGGCCTATGCCGCGATGCTGCTGTTCGTGCTGGTCGGCTGCCTGCCGCTGCACCGGGTCTACGGGCTCTCCGTCCTGCGCCAGCCACGGCGGTTGCTGCTGGCGGTGCTGCCGGTCGCCGTCGTCTTCGCGGCGTGGGACATCGCCGCCACGGCGGCCGGGCACTGGCGCTTCGACCCGGACCAGACGATGGCGGTGCGGATCGCCGGCCTGCCGCTGGAGGAGTACGCCTTCTTCCTGGTCATCCCGCTGGCGGGGATCCTCACCTACGAGGCGGTGGGTGTCGCGCGGGAACGCCACCGTCGCCGCACCGGCGTGGGCTCGTGACCTACACCGCAGCGGCCGTGCTCGGGGTCGTCGCGGCCGTCCTGGTCGACCTGGTCGTGCTGCGCACCCGGCTGCTGGCCACGAGCCGCTGGTGGATGGCCTACGCGATCGTGGTGTTCTTCCAGCTGCTCAGCAACGGCTGGCTGACCGGGCGCGGCATCGTCCGCTACGACTCCGCCGCGATCCTCGGCACCTCCCGGATCACGTTCCTCGGGAACGGCCGCCTCGTCTGGGCGCCGGTCGAGGACCTGCTCTTCGGGTTCGCGCTGGTGCTGCTCACCTGCGCCGGCTGGGTGCGGGCCGGCACCGTGCTGCGCCCCTCCCGCCGCCGCTGACCGGTACGGCGCCCCTCCCGGCGCCGCTGACCGGTACGGCGCCACTGACCGGTGGCATGGCCGCGTCGAGGCGCCGCTACGGCGTACCGGCCGGGCGACCGGTGCGGGTCTGCAGTCGCGCCCGGCAGGTCTTCGCGACGCCGGTGACCACGACCCGACCGGCCGTGGCCAGCCGCTGCCAGCGCGGCACGCTCAGCCGGCCGGCGAACACGTTGTGCTCGGCAGCGACCACCTCGGGCCAGGATCTGGCGGTAGAGCACGAAGGCCGCCTCCAGGCAGGGCCTGCTCCGTGGGTCGACCATGGCCAGGCCCGGCCGGGCGTCCTCGTAGAGCTCCAGGGCCCGGCGTACCTCGAAGTCCAGCAGCGCGCGGACCGCCGGCGACGGCTGCCCGGTGACCCGGGCGCGGAGCAGGTCGTCCTCGCTGACCCCGAACCGCTCCAGGTCCTCCAACGGCAGGTAGATCCGTCCCCGGTCGAGGTCCTCGGCCACGTCGCGGATGAAGTTCGTCAGCTGGAACGCCTCGCCCAGCACGCCGGCGCGACGCATCGCGTCCGGCCCGGCCGCGCCGAGCAGCGGCGCCATCATCTCCCCGATCACCGCCGCGCTGCCGCGCATGTAGCCGCGCAGGTCCTCCCACGTGGCGTAGCGGTCCACCGTGATGTCCATCCGCATCGAGGTGAGAAACTCCTCGAACAGCACCGGCGACAGGCCGAGGTGGCGCACCGTGTGCCAGGTGGCCGCCAGCACCGGGTCACGGCCGGTCTCCGGGGCCTCGGAGGCGGCCAGGACGGTCATCGCCGTACGGCTCCACGTCACCAGGGCGTCGGGGTCGGGCGCGTCGAGGTCGTCGACGAACTCGTCGGCGACCCGGGCGAACGCGTAGAGCGCCCACACGTGCGGGCGCCGGGCGCGCGGCAGCAGCCGCGTGGCCAGGTAGTAGGTGCGCCCGTGCTGGGCGTGGATGAGGCGGCAGTGCTCGTAGGCGAGGTCCAGTGACGCGGTGGCTGCGCTCATCGCCAGGCTCGTGAGCGGTAGGCGGGGTCCTTGCCCGTCACGCGCTCGGCAGCCAGGCGTCCACTGACCAGCACCATCGGCACGCCCACCCCCGGCACCGTGCCGGAGCCGGCGAAGACGACGTTGTCGCCGAGGGTGTTCGGCGACCGGAACGGCCCGGTCTGGCTGAACGTGTGCGACGCCGCGAAGGGCGTGCCCGAAGCCATCCCGCGGTCGGCCCAGTCCTGCGGGGTGATCAGCACCTCGGCGTCGATGGCGTCGCCGAAGCCGGTCCAGCCCGCGGCCTCGATCGTGCTGAGCATCTGCTCGCGGTAGGGGCCGCGCATCCGCTCCCAGTCCACCTGCCCCGACGTCAGGTTGGGGGTCGGGAACAGGACGTACGCCGCGCTGCGCCCCTCGGGGGCGAGGCCTGGGTCGGTCTGCGAGGGCAGGGACACGAGGAACGACGGGTCGCGCATGAGCCGGCCCTGCTCGAGGTCCTCGAACACCTCGGACCACGCGCGGCCGAAGACCATGGTGTGGTGGGCCTCGTCGGGGTAGGTCTTCTGCAGCCCGGCCGACAGGACCACGCAGCTGGGGGAGAAGCGGGTGGGGCCCGGACGGCGGGAGGGCCGGCCGAGCAGCTCGCGGGCCGCGGGCATGTCCAGGGTGAGGATGAGGGCGTCGGGGGACCAGCTGCGACCGTCGGCGGCGATCACCTCGCGGACCCGCTTGCCCTGCCAGCGCACCTCGCTGACCTCGGTGTCGTAGCAGATGTCGACCCCGGCCGCGCCGGCCGCGGCGGCCATCGCGGTGGGCAGCGCGTTCATGCCGCCGACGGGGTAGTAGACGCCCTCGACCAGATCCATGTAGGAGATGACCGCGTAGATCGCGAGCGCCTGTTGCGGGGACACCCCGGCGTACATGGCCTGGAAGCTGAAGACCTTCTGGAGCCGCTCGTCCTCGAAGTAGCGGGCGACGGTCGGGGCCAGGCGGGAGAACCCGCGCATCGCCACGAGCTTGGCCAGCGACGGCCCGGCCAGGTCCAGCGGCGAGCTGAAGTTGCGGTCGATGAACTCGCGCATCTGCAGGCGGTAGAGCTTGCTGACGAACTCGACGTAGCGGCGGTAGCCGTCGGCGTCGGAGGGGCCCGAGAACTCCCGGATCCGCGCGGTCATGGCGTCGGGGTCCGAGGTCAGGGACAGGCTGCTGCCGTCGGCGAACCGGGCGCGGTAGGCCGGGTCGAGGGGCAGCAGCTCGACCCAGTCGCCGAGCTCCTGGCCGATGGCGGCGAAGCAGTCCGCGAACAGGTCGGGCATGGTGAGCACGGTGGGGCCGGTGTCGAGCTGGTAGTCCCCGCCACCGGTCGCCGGCCGGACGACACGCGCGGCCCGGCCGCCGGGAGCGCTCTCGCGCTCGAGCAGCGTCACCTTGCGGCCGGCGCCGGCCAGGTGCATGGCGGCGGACAGGCCGGCGAGGCCGGCGCCGACGACGACGACGTGGTTGGTGGCGCTGGTGTTCATGCGGTCCTCGCGGTGGAGAAGTCGATCAGGGCGTCCAGGGTCGCGACGGCATCGCCGTCCAGGCCGCGGGTGGAGTGCAGCGCCGCACGGGCCGACCCGGTGAGGTCGAGGATCATCTCCTCGACCCGGTCCAGGGCCCCTGTCGACTTCAGGACCGCGCGCAGCTCCTCGACACCGTCGGAGTCCAGGTCGGGCAGGCCGAGCAGCTTGTCGAACAGCACCGTCTCGGCAGGGCCGGAGGCGTCGAGGGCCAGGGCGACCAGGACGGTGCGCTTGCCCTCACGCAGGTCGTCACCGGCCGGCTTCCCGGTCTCCGAGGGATCACCGACCACGCCCAGGATGTCGTCACGGAGCTGGAACGCCTCGCCGAGGTCGAGGCCGAAGCTCGAGAGGCACCGCAGGTCGGCCTCACCGACGCCGGCGGCGCTTGCACCGATCAGCAGCGGGTGCTCGACGGTGTACTTGGCGCTCTTGTAGCGAATCACCTTGCGTGCCTGGGCGATCCGTTGGCTGCTGTCGAGCTCGGCCCAGCCGCGGGCCGACTCGAGGACGTCGAGGAACTGGCCGCCCATCAGCTGGGTGCGCATCCGGTCGAACACGACCCGGCCCCGGGCGAGCTCCGCCGGGGCGAGGCCGGAGGTGGCGAAGAGCTCGTCGCTCCACGTCAGGCAGAGGTCGCCGGCGAGGATGGCGCCCGCCGTTCCGAAGCGGTCCGCGCTGCCGGCCCAACCCTGCTCGGCGTGCTCGATGGCCAGGCGCCGGTGCGCCGCCGGCAGCCCGCGGCGCGTGTCGCTGTCGTCCATCACGTCGTCATGCAGCAGGGCCGCGGCCTGGAAGAACTCCATCGCGGTCGCGGCACGTACGACGGCGTCGCTGTCGGCGCCCCCACCGGCGCGGTACCCCCAGTACAGGAACGCCGCCCGCAGCCGCTTCCCACCGCCGAGCAGCGCCGCCACCGCATCGAGCAGGGGAAGCATCTCCTCGCCCACCTCTGCGAGGACGGCCCCCTGCGCGTCGAGGTGGGCATCGACGGTGCTCTGCACGCGGGCGCGCAGGTCATGGAGGTCAAGAGGGTTGGACAACGTGCCTCCCGGATGGTGGTTGCCCCCACCCTACGTGGCGCCCTCGGACCTAGGCTGCAGGCATGGCCACCGGAAACCCCTCGACGCTGCCCCAGGCCGAGCACGTGACGCGGTCGATCCCGGACGTGCTCGCGGCCGAGGGCACGTCGTACAGCTTCGAGTTCTTCCCGCCCAAGGACGACGACGCCGAACACGCGCTGTGGCAGGCGATCCGGCGGCTGGAGCGGCTGCGGCCGACGTTCGTGTCCGTGACCTACGGCGCCGGTGGCTCCACCCGCGACCGCACCGTCCGCGTCACCGGGCGGATCGCCCGCGAGACCACCCTGACGCCGATGGCGCACCTCACCTGTGTGGGCACGTCCGTGGCCCAGCTGCGCCAGGTCGTGGGCGAGTACGCCGACGCCGGCGTGCGCAACGTCCTCGCCCTGCGGGGTGACCCGCCCGGCGGCCCGGGCAGCGCGTGGACCCCGCACCCCGAGGGGCTGGACCACGCCGACGAGCTGGTGGCGCTGGTCCGCAGCCTGGGCAGCTTCACCGTGGGCGTCGCCGCCTTCCCCGACCAGCACCCCGAGTCCGAGAGCCTGGACCACGACGCCGACGTGCTGGTGGCCAAGGCCGACGCCGGGGCGGAGTTCGCGGTCACCCAGTTCGTCTTCGACGCCGACAGCTGGGTCCGGCTGCGGGACCGGGTCGTGGCGCGGGGCCGGGACCTGCCGATCATCCCCGGCCTGATGCCGGTGACGTCCTTCGCGCAGGTCCGCCGGATGGCCGAGCTGTCCGGAACGCCGTTGCCCGCTGCGGTCGTGTCACGGCTGGAGGCGGTGGCCGACGACCCGGCGGCCGTGCGGGCGGTCGGGGTCGAGATCGCAACCGAGCTGTCGCAGCGGCTGCTGGCCGAGGGAGCGCCGGGCCTGCACTTCTACACGATGAACCGCTCGACGGCCACGCTCGAGGTCTACGCCAACCTCGGGGTCTAGGGCCGGACCGGGTCCTCCGGTGCCGCGTCCGGTCGCCGGGCCGGGGAGGGCCCGACGCGTCCACCTGCGGGCGGCGCGGCGATGCCGCGGCGGACGCCCCAGGCGTCGTACCGGCGCTTGAACCGCCGGATCCGCCCCAGCAGGAACACCACCAGGGTCACGCCGACGACCAGCAGCGTCGCCGCGATGGAGGCGGCCCACCAGGGGTGGAGGGCCGCCAGGCTGACGACGCCGGCCACGGTCAGGTCCTCGGCGCTGCTGACGGCGACGTTGCTGACGGGCTCGGGGGAGGTGTTGACCGCGGCGCGCAGTCCGGCCTTGACCCCGTGGCTGGCCAGCGCACTGAACCCGCCGGCTGCTGCAGCGAAGGCGGCGTCCAGGCTGGAGCTCTCGTGCCCGAGGAGGTAGCCGACGGTGGCGCCGACTGCCGGGCGGATGACCGTGTGGACGCTGTCCCATGCCGAGTCCAGGTAGGGGATCTTGTCGGCCACCATCTCGAGCAGGAACAGCACGCCGGCCGCGAGCAGCACGTCGGTGCGGCCAAGCACCCCCGGGATGGCCTCGACGCCCCCGAAGCGTCCCAGCAGGCCCATGACCAGGACCACCGCGTAGGCGTTGATGCCGCTGGCCCAGCCCGAGGTGAACACCCATGGCAGGAGCTCGGCTCCCATGACGGCCTCCGTTGCCTTCGATGTGTGGTCTGCCGCGGGTACGACGCACCGCGGAGCCCGATGGCTCCCTGCTGGTCCTTCGTCGCGACGGCGACCGGGTCTGCCCGGCCGGAGGAAACGGTAGGGGGCTGGCCGGGCGGCCGCCTCCCGGGACCCTTCCAGGATGGACCGGCGGCCCCCGAGCCGGGTCGGCGCGGACGGATGACCGGCTCCGGACGCACCAAGGGCACGAGCCGGGCAGGTCGCCCCCTCCGAAGACCTGCCGCCGATCTCGTGCCCTGTGGTGCCGCCCTCCCCCAAGGGCGTGGTCCCCATCGTGGCCTCGAGGATGCGTGCCGGTATCCGCTCAGGTACTCAGTTCCGGCGTAGGTAGTTCGGCGGGCACGGACTTACCTCACTCGGGGTGCCGACGGCGCGGCGGCAGGGTCCCTCCGGGGCGGTGCCGCCGCGCCGTGGCATCCTCCTGCCCATGACGACGACACCGCACCCCATCACCCTGCCGGACGGCCGCACGCTCGAGGTTCTCGTGGCCGGCGCCGGAGACGCGCCGCTGGTGGTCAACCTGCACGGCACCCCCACGGGTCACGACCTCGCACCCGGCGTGCAGCAGGCCGCAGAGGAGGCCGGGCTGCGGATCGCCTCGATCGCCCGACCCGGTTACGCGGGCTCCACCCGCCTGCCGGGACGCTCGGTGGCCGACGTCGTGCCGGACGTCCTCGCTGTCGTCGACGCGCTGGGCGCGGACCGGTTCGCGGTGATGGGGACCTCCGGCGGCGGCCCGCACGCGCTGGCGTGCGGCGCCCTCGCGGCGGACCGCTGTGTCGCGGTCGCGAGCGTCAGCGGGGTCGGCCCGTGGGCGGCGGAGGGCCTGGACTTCCTGGCCGGCATGGGTGAGGGCAACGAGGTCGAGTTCGGGGCGGCGCTGGAGGGTGAGGCGCCCCTGCGTGAGCTGCTCGTTCCCTGGCGCGAGGAGATGGTGTCGGCCGGGGCCGAGGGAACGTTCGCCTCGATGCTGAGCGTGCTCAGCCCGCCGGACCGGGAGGTCTTCACCGGCGAGGTGGCGGCCCACCTGCACGCGAGCGTCTCCCTGGGCCTGCGCGACGGGGTCGACGGGTGGGTCGACGACGACCTGGCCTTCACCCGGCCGTGGCGTTTCACCCCGGCCGACGTGAGCGCGCCGGTCTTCCTGTGGCAGGGGGAGCAGGACCTCATGGTGCCCCCGGAGCACGGCCGCTGGCTGGCCGCGCGCCTGCCGAGCTGCCGGGCGCGGCTGCTGCCCGATGACGGTCACCTGACCATGCTGGTCAACCGGCCGGGTGAGGTCCTGGCCGACCTCGCCACGGCCCTGCGCGACCACGGCTGAGCCCACCGGCACGGCGATGCGGGCGGTATGGCAGTCCACCGGCGCGTCGTACGGCCAGTCAGGGGACGACGAAGCCCCCGACCCTGAGGGTCGGGGGCTTCGGAGAGAGCGGCTGGAACGCCGCAGCTCAGTTCGATCAGATCGTGTGCAGCTTGTCAGCCTGCGGGCCCTTGGGGCCCTGGGTGACCTCGAACTCGACGCGCTGGGCCTCGTCGAGCGAACGGTAGCCGTTGCTCTCGATCGCCGAGTAGTGCACGAAGACGTCGGGGCCTCCGCCGTCCTGCTCGATGAAGCCGAAGCCCTTTTCAGCGTTGAACCACTTCACGGTGCCTTGTGCCATGGGAGAACTCTTTTCCTTCTAGCCGTCAGGGATCCACCAAGTGTGAACCCCAGGCTGCTTCACCACTCCACCAGCGGGACAAAACCCGTGCTCATGAAAAGAGCCCGCCTGAATGCGGGCGTTCATCGACGTGCGAGGAACTGCTGTGCAACCGAGAGAACCGTAGCACGGAGGGCGACGGAAGTTCCATCCCCGCCGCTCATGCCACCTCGGCGGGCGTGCCGCCGGTGAGGCGCAGCAGCTCGTCGTACGACGTGGGGAACACCGTGTGCGGGTGACCCGCGGCCGCCCAGATCGTCTCGTAGCGGCTCAGTGAGACGTCGACGACCGTCAGCGGCGGCTCGAGGTGGGCCAGGGGAGGGACGCCGCCGATCGCGTAACCCGTTCGAGTACGGACGAAGTCGGCGTCGGCGGTGCTGATCTCCTCGAGGCCGACCAGGTCGGCGAGCTTGGCCGTGTCGACCCGGTGCGCACCGGAGGTGAGGACGAGCAGCGGCGTGATGTCGCCGTCGAAGGAGTGGGCCCGGAAGACGAGGGAGTTGGCGATCTGGGCCACGTCGACCCCGAGCGCGTCGGCGGCGGCCCGGGCGGTGCGGGCGGCATCGGGGAGCACCCTGACGGCACCGCGGACACCGTGGATGCGCAACGCGGCGGTGACCCGCACGACGGACGGGTTTGCCAGCACGTCGCCGTCAGGGGTGGAGGGCATGCTCGAACGGTAGTTCGTCGGTCCGCGCACCGGAAGTCGCGAGGGTTGACGGGGTGTCACGGGGCCGGTGTACATTCAGGGCATCGAACACACGTTCGAACGCGGGGGAATCCGACCCCGTGCTCGGATGCCGTGGGCGACAGCGCGGTTGTTGCTGCGGCGGGCGCCTCGACCCCGTCTGCCGCAGCAACGGCCGCCCGCATTTTCTCCCAGATCGACCAGCCCGAGAGGAGCCGGCCATGGTGCGTCGTTACGAGGAGCCCATCGAGGTCCGCGCCCGAGCCGGTGAGCTCAGCCGGTCCGGTGCGGTCGGTGGTGCACCGGCCGTCGCGTCATCCGTCGCGCCGGACGAGGAGCAGGTGCCCACGGCCTTTCTGTGGCGAGGACGGCTCTACGTCGTCCGCGACGTCCTCGGGCACTGGTCCCAGCGCCGGCCCTGGTGGCGCGAGGCGCTCGACCCGCGTGAGGACCTCGAGCCCGGCGAGCGGTCTGCCGGCAGCGACGGAGCCCGGGTGGTGGGCAGCCTGCGCACGGCGGCCGACCTCGAGCAGGACGTGTGGCGGGTGGAGGCCAGCCCCGGGCGGCTGCACCAGGCCGGGGTCTACGACCTCGCCCGTGAGGGGCGGGGCGATGCGCCGGGCAGCTGGCGGCTGCTGCGGGTCGCGGACTAGGGGAGGGCCAGATGACAGGGACACCAGGCAGTGGATCCAGGACGGCGGGGATGGCAGTGACCACGACGGCAGCAGACAGGACGGCCGCGCCCAAGGCGGCGGCGCCCAGGACGGCAGGGGCCCGGACGTCGGCGCCGCGTCAGACCCCGGACTCAGCGGCCAGGACGTCAGGGCGGGCGCCGGCGCGCCGGGCCGTCCCGGTGCACGCGCCGGTGGCGGCCACGGTGCTGGAGCTGGTCGACCGGTCCCGGGCCAGCCTGCTGGCCGCCTGCCGCACCAGCAGCGTCAGCGAGCGCTACGTCGAGGCGCACCTTGCCGCGTTGCGCGCTGCCGCGGCGCTGATGGCGGCGCGCAGCAGGCCGACGCGCCGGTCCCGTCTGCGCAGCGTCTGGGAGGTGCTGCCCGAGGTCGCCCCCGAGCTCACCGAGTGGGCCGTCTTCTTCGCCGGCACCGCCCAGCAGCGCGCGGCCCTCGAGCGCGGGACCCGGGTGCCGTCGGCCCGTGAGGCCGATGACCTGCTGCGCCAGTCCGAGACCTTCCACGGCCTGATCCAGTCCTGCCTCGGCCTGCCGCTGAGCTACCCCCTGCCCGAGCTCGTGGCTGCGACAGGACGACCGTGAGTGAGGCCTTCGCCCACCTGCACGTCGCCTCCGGCTTCTCCCTGCGTTACGGCGCGTCGACACCCGCGACGCTGGTCGAGCGCGCCGCGGCCCACGGGCAGCCGGCGCTCGCCCTGACCGACCGCGACGGTCTCTATGGCGCGGTCCGGTTCGTGCAGGCGTGCGACGAGGCCGGCATCGCGCCGGTGCTGGGTGTCGACCTCGCGGTCTCGGCCCCCGTCTCCTGGGCCGGCCGCCCCCCTGCTGCCTTTCCGCCGGGGATGCCTGCGGAGTCAGGGCGCCCGACGCCCCGAGGGCGCCCGCAGGGCCGGGCCAACCCCGTGCGAGGCGGTGTCGAGGTCGACCCGCGCCACCCGCGCGTCACCGTCCTCGCCCGCGGACAGGGCGGTGGGGCCGCCCCGGGTGCCGGGTGGGGGCGGCTGTGCCGCCTGGTGACCAGCACCCACCTGTCCGGAGAGCGTGGTGCGCCGGTCAGCAGCCCGGCCCTGCTCGCCGAGCACGCGACCGACCCGGCGACCGGGGACCTGGCCCTCACCGTCCTGCTCGGCCCCGCCTCCGACGTGGGCCGTGCCCTGCTCGAGCGGCGTCCTGACCGGGCGCGGGCGCTGCTGCATGCCTGGATGGACGTGCTGCCGCGCGGCAGCCTCGTCATCGAGGTGATCCACCACGGCGGCCCGGAGGGTACCCCCGCCAGCCTCGGGCACGCCGCGC
Source organism: uncultured Actinomycetota bacterium (assembly GCA_963724015.1). Lineage (GTDB taxonomy): Bacteria > Actinomycetota > Actinomycetes > Actinomycetales > Dermatophilaceae > CAVRTM01. The sequence continues at coordinate 159,138 of CAVRTM010000001.1, read as the reverse complement.
GCCTGCTGGGCCTGGCCACCGAGGCCGGGCTGCCTGCGGTGCTGACCGCAGCGGTGCGGCACGCTGATCCCGGTGACGCCGTGACCGTCGATGTCCTCGACGCGGCGCGACGGCTGGTGCCGCTGGACCCGCGACACCTCGACCGGGTCACCACCGCGGGGCACCTCAGCTCCACCGAGCGGATGCGGGCCGTGGCCCGCGAGGTCACCCGGGCCGCCGGCGCCGGGGTGAGCGGCGGCGCGACCGCCGAGCGGGAGCGGGCCGACCGGCTGCTGGCCGACACCGTGGCGCTGGCTCACGCCTGCGCCCAGGACTCCCGCACCGACCTCGGGATCGGCGCGGTGCACCTGCCCGAGCCGTCGGTTCTCGGCCTCTCCTCGACCGACGTGCCCCAGGAGGTGCTGGCGGCCCGGTGCCGCGGTGCGATCGCCACCCGCTACCCCGGGTCGAGCTCCTCCGCGCTGCGTGCGGTGGAGTCCCGGCTCGAGGACGAGCTGCAGGTCATCGCCGCTCTGGGCTACCCGACCTACTTCATGACGGTGGCGGCGGTCGTCGACCTGATCCGCGACATGGGGGTGCGGGTCGCCGCCCGCGGGTCCGGTGCGGGCAGCCTGGTCAACTACCTGCTCGGCATCAGCGGCGTCGAGCCGATGCGCCACGGGCTGATCATGGAGCGCTTCTGCTCCCCGTTGCGGGCCCAGCTGCCCGACATCGACATCGACGTGGAGTCCGCACGGCGCACCGAGATCTACGAGCGGGTCCTCGAGCGCTTCGGCGGCGACCGGGTCACCTGCGTCTCGATGATGGACACCTACCGGGTGCGTCATGCCATCCGCGACGTGGCCGCCACCTTGGGCCTGCCGCCGGTGGAGATCGACGCGATCGCCAAGGCCTTTCCCCACATCCGGGCCCGCGACGCCCGCAACGCGATCCGTGAGCTGCCCGAGCTGCGCGCCAGCGGGCTGGACGCCCCCCGGCTCTCGGTCCTCTTCGACCTGGTCGAGCGGCTCGACGGCCTGCCGCGGCATGTCGCCGTGCACCCGTGCGGGGTGATCCTGTCCAACCGCGAGCTGCTGGACCGCACGCCGGTCGAGGCCAGCTGGCTGGGCTTCCCGATGAGCCAGTTCGACAAGGACGACGTCGAGACCCTCGGCCTGCTCAAGCTCGACATCCTGGGCATCCGGATGCAGTCGGCCATGGCTCACGCGGTCGATGAGGTGCGCCGGGTCGACGGGCTGACGATCGACCTCGACGACCGCTCCCAGGTGACCCTCGAGGACGAACCGACCTTCCGGCTGATCCGCACGACCCACACCCTCGGCTGCTTCCAGATCGAGAGCCCGGGCCAGCGCGAGCTCGTCGGAAAGTTCGCCCCCGAGACGTTCGAGGACCTCATCATCGACATCTCGCTGTTCCGTCCCGGGCCGGTCAAGTCCGACATGGTCACACCGTTCCTGCTGGCCCGGCAGGGCTGGCGCGAGCCGGAGTACCTCCATCCCACCCTCGTGCCCGCGCTTGGGGAGACCTATGGGGTCGTGGTCTTCCACGAGCAGGTGCTGCGCATCGTCACCGAGACCACCGGGGTGACCCTGGCCCAGGCCGACGAGGTGCGCCGGGCGCTGGGGTCACCCCAGGGCCAGCAGGAGGTCGAGGCCTGGTGGCGTCCTGCCGCCACGGCCCGCGGCTACGCGGCCGCCGACCTCGACCGCATCTGGGAGGTGCTCAAGGCGTTCGCCTCGTTCGGGTTCTGCAAGGCGCACGCGGCGGCGTTCGCACTCCCGACCTACCAGTCGGCCTGGCTCAAGGCCCACCACCCCGCAGCGTTCCTCGCCGGTGTGCTCACCCACGACCCGGGCATGTACCCCAAGCGGCTGATCCTGGACGACGCACGGGGGCTGGGCATCACGGTCCTGGGCCTGGACGTCAACGCCTCGCGGGGCACCTACCGGATCGAGCGGGTCACCGCCGCAGCGACGCCGTTGGACGGCGGCCCCGGAGAACCCGGCGAGCCGAGGGGGCTGGGCGAATCCCGCGAGTGGAGGGAGGTGGGAGAACCCGGCGAGCGGAGGGAGCGTGGAGAACCCGGGCAGCACGGAGAGCCCGAAAGGAGCGAAGAGCTGGACGCCGCCGATGCCCCGGGCGAGATCGCTGTCGACCGGGGGCACCGGTCGCTGCGGGAGGTGCCGGGCGGTGCCCTGCTGGACCCGTGGGTCCAGCAGGCTCCCGCGCACCCCGACCTGCCCGACGGCCGGGACTATGGGATCCGGCTCTCCCTGGCCGACGTCAAGGGCATCAGCGACGCCGAGATCGAGCGGATCGTGGCCGGCCAGCCCTACGTCACCCTGGCCGACTTCTGGCGACGGGCCCACGTCAGCCGGCCGGTGGTCGAGCGGCTGGTGATGGCCGGCGGCTTCGACTCCCTCTACGGCCTCGGCGGGGTGCAGGGCCCGACCAGCGCGACGGGGCTCGGCCGGCGAGGGCGGATCACCCGTCGTGACCTGCTGCTGCACATCGTCGAGCTCGACCGGTGGTCCCGGTCGGTGACCCGCTCGGGTCGTCGGCTGGCCCCGCGCACCAGCCGGGCCGACGCCGCCTCGGCCGCGCGGGCCTCCTCGCTGAGCAGGTCGGCCGGCACCGGACACCAGGACGTGCGCGCCCTGGCCGCCGCGTCCTCCCAGGGCGCCGCCCCCGTGGTGCCGGCCCGGGACCAGTCCACCCAGCTGACCCTCGACCTCGGCGACACCCCTGAGCTGACCGCGGCCACCGGGCTGCCGGAGATGACCGGGCCGGAGCGGGTCCGGGCCGAGCTGGACATCCTTGGCCTGGACGCGAGCGCCCACATCATCGACTTCTACGCGCCGATGCTGGTCGCCCTCGGGGTGACCCGGTCGGGACAGATGCTGGGCCAGCGCAACCGCGCCGACCTGCTCGTCGCGGGCGTCAAGGTCGCCACGCAGACCCCGCCGATCCGCTCGGGGCGTCGGGTGGTCTTCCTGACCCTGGACGACTCCACCGGCCCGGTCGACGCCACCTTCTTCGAGGACGTGCAGGGCCCCTACGCCGCGACGGTGTTCCACTCCTGGATGCTCCTGGTCCGAGGGGTGTTGCGCCGTACCGGCCCGAGGGGGGTCTCGCTGCGGGCGACCGGCGCCTGGGAGCTGTCCGCGCTCTGGGAGGCCTGGACCCGCGGTGGCGTCGACGCGGTGCATGCCGCTCTGGCCGCGGCCGACGAGCGGGCCCACGTCCTTGCCGAGGCAGGAGCTGCCTACGGCGAGAACGCCGTTGCCGGGGCGGCGCAGTCGCGGTCCTCGCGGCCGGTCATGGCGCCGGCCGCGGCCATGGGGCTGCCCGGCGGGTCCGCCCCACCGGCAACCCCGGACGAGAACGGCGGAGCGCAGGCCGGTGGCATGGGTGGCGCACGACGTCGGGTGCTGGTCCACGCCTCCGGGTTCAAGCAGTCGCCCTACGCCGACATCAAGCCCGCAGGTGGCGACGTCAAGGACTCGCGCAAGCTTCCCGGTGAGGGCCACGCCGTGCCTGACCCGGCCCGGCCCGGGCTTCCTCCGGTCACCGCACCGCGCAAGCTCTGGCATGCCAGCCCGGGTAGCTCGGGGCACTAGGGTGAGCACCGACCTCGTGCCGACCCACCCGTCCCGCAGCCGGGTGGCGACCACCACCGAAGGAGCCGACCCGTGGCCGAAGACCAGCGACGTGGCCGACGCGGCGGGGTCGACACCTCCGTGCGCACCTCCGCGGTGTGGGACGCCGTCCACGCGGTGGTCACCCGCCGCTCCGGTGAGCTCGGCCGGCCCCTGCGGGTGGTCGACCTCGGCGGGGGCACCGGTGGCCTCGCGGTCCCGATCGCCGCGCTCGGGCACCACGTCACCGTCGTCGACCCGAGCCCCGATGCGCTGGCCGCGCTCACCCGCCGCGCCGGTGACGCCGGGGTCGCCGACCGCGTGGTCGCGCTCCAGGGCGACGCCGCAACCCTGCTCGAGGTGCACCCCGAGGCCGACGCCGACCTGGTCTGCTGCCACGGCACCCTCGAGGTGGTTGACGACCCTGCCGCGACGATGCGCGCCGTCGCGGCGGTGCTCGCCGACGGTGGCTACGTCAGCCTGCTCGTCGCCCAGCGCCTCGCCGTGGTGCTCGCCCGCGCCCTGTCCGGGCACTTCGCCCAGGCCCGGCACGCCCTCACCAGCGAGGACGGCCGCTGGGGCGCCGGTGACCCGCTGCCACGCCGCTTCGACGCGGCCGGTGTCGCCGCTCTGGTGCAGGAGGCCGGGCTCACCGTGCAGGACTCCCACGGCGTGCGGATCTTCAGCGACCTGGTGCCCGCGGCGTTCATCGACTCCGAGGCCGACCGCCAGCTCCTGCTCGAGCTGGAGCTGGCGGCCTCCCGCCACCCCGACTACGCCTTCCTCGGCCAGCTCGGTGCCGCACTGCACGTCCTCGCCAGCCGTTCCTGACCACAGCCACGGCCACAGCCACAGCCGGCGACAGCCGGCGCGGGCGCGGCGCCGCGGCACACGCTGTCACCGGGTGCCGTCACGGGCGCGGGTGGTGCCGCGATGAGCCGGCGCCAGTACGCCGTACCCGACCGGCCCGGTCTGGGTGCCCCGGATGACACCGGCTGCTCGATCCTGCACGTGGACATGGACGCGTTCTACGCTTCCGCCTCGCTGCTGAGCCGGCCCGAGCTGGTCGGCACGCCGGTGATCATCGGTGGCGGCGGCAACCGCGGGGTGGTGCTGTCGGCGACCTACGAGGCGCGCGCCTTCGGGGTGGCAGCGGCGATGCCGATGGCCCGGGCGCGGCGGCTGTGCCCGCAGGCCACCGTCGTGCAGCCCGACTACGCCCGCTACGAGCGGATCTCCCGGGCGGTCATGGCGCTGTTCGCGAGCATCACCCCGGTGGTCGAGCCGCTGTCCATGGACGAGGCCTTCCTGGACGTCGCTGGGTCCAGGCGGCGGCTCGGGACCCCGACCTCCATCGCCCAGCGGATCCGCGACACCATCGCCGACGAGCAGGGCATCACCTGCTCGGTGGGGATCGCCTCCACCAAGTTCATCGCCAAGCTCGCCTCCGGGCTGGCCAAGCCCGACGGCCTGCTGCTCGTGCCCGAGGCGGAGGTCGTGGGCTTCCTGCACCAGCTGCCCACCGGGGCGCTGTGGGGAGTCGGCGAGCGCACCGAGGAGGCCCTCGGCCAGCTCGGGCTGCGCACCGTCGCCGACATCGCGCACACCCCGGTCGAGACCCTGCGCCGGGCGCTCGGCGACAACGCCGGCGCGCACCTGCATGCCCTGGCCTGGGGCCGCGACACCCGCACCGTCGTGCCCACCCGGCGCGAGCGCAGCATCGGCGCCGACGAGACGTTCGCCCACGACATCGACGATCCCGCTGTCATCCACCGCCACCTGCTCAAGCTCAGCGACCGCACCGCGGCGCGGGTGCGGGCCGCGGGCATGGTCGGACGCACCATCACGATCAAGGTGCGCTTCGCCGACTTCACCACGATCACCCGGTCGAAGACCCTGCGCGACCCCACCGACGTCAGCCGCGAGGTCTACACCGTGGCACGCACCCTGTTCGACCACCTGGGCCTGCAGCGGGCACGGTTGCGGCTGGTCGGGGTGCGGATGGAGGGCCTGGTCGACTCGGCGAAAGCACCCATCCAGGGACTGCTCGACGCGCCCGAGCACGGGTGGCGCGAGGCCGACCGCGCCATCGACCGCGCCAGTGCCCGGTTCGGCGCCGGAGCGGTCCGTCCGGCAAGTCTGGTCCAAGGTGGCGACTCCGCTATCGCAAGCCCCGGGCGCGACATATCCTGAGAGCAGGAGGTGGGTGGGAACCACGCCCGACACCCGTTGGACTGCAACCATTTCGCCTCGTCGGTCGTTCAGCCATGTGACGCCGCGCGCACAGGAGGTCAAAGGTGCCGCTTTCAGAGCACGAGCAACATCTGCTGGAGCAGATGGAACAAGCCCTGTATGCCGAGGATCCCAAGTTCGCCTCGCAGATGCAGGGTTCCAAGGCACGTGACCGCCTGCGACACCGCATCATGTTCGGCGTCCTCGCCGTCGTGGCCGGTCTCGTCCTGGTGGTGCTCGGCGTCGTCAACGAAGCGGTCTGGCTGGGCGCGATCGGCTTCGCGTTGATGGTCGGCGGCGCCGCCTACGCGGTCACACCGCCACGCAGCCCCAAGCCCACCCTCGGTGCGGTCGGCCAGGACGGCACCGTCCGCGCCCACGCCCCGGCCAAGGGGACCGGCGGCCGGAGCAGGCCGGCCAGAAAGGCCGACAAGCCGCGGCAGAGCGGCTCGACGGGGTTCATGCAACGCCTCGAGGAGCGCTGGGACAAGCGCCGCAACAACGGCTGGAGCTGACCTCGCCAACGGCTGGAGCCGACCCTCGCCCCGGCCGGACCGCACCGAACCGGCTGAGCGCTCGTGCCGCGTCAGTACCGATCCTGGCGCGCTGCCACGCGTCATACCGAACTTGTGCAGGGGGCAGGGGTACTGCCAGACCGGCAGCGAGGGCTGGTGAGCGCTGCGCGGCTCAGCGGCTCAGCAGCACGCCGGTGACCCACGTCCCTGCGACCAGCAGTCCCGTGCCCAGCTCGATCCCGAACGACAGGCCGATGGCCCGCAGGGCGTGCACGGTGGTGGGCCAGGCGTGGCGGTGTGACCTCAGCCGGGCGCACTCGGCGAGGTAGACCCCGAGCACGAACCCCAGGAAGGCCCCCACCACGGGCACCACGAAGAACCCCACGATGGCAAGGGCCACGCCCGACAGCGTCGTGAGACGAGGAACCCCGACCGCGCGCAGGCGCCGGCCGGGGATGAGGTACTGGGCGATGGACCCCGCCAGGACCAGGGCCGTGGCGACGGCCAGGACGGCCCAGCCGGTGAGGGAGCGGACCTCCACCGCCCAGACGCCCACGCCGAGCCAGACCAGGACCAGGCCTGGCAGCACGGGCATGGCAATGCCCACCAGCCCGACGAGGATGAGGATCCCCGAGATCAGGGTGGTGGGCACACCGGGGTCGATCAGGTTGATCAGTGTTCGTCCGGACCTGCGCTCGCCGGGGTCTCGTTGAGGCGCTCGGACTCGTCGACGATCTCCGCCGTCACGTCCTGGAGCTTGGGAAGGTGCTCACGCCCGTGGTGTGCACAGAAAAGGAGCTCGCCCCCTGAGTGCAGGCGGGCGCGCACATAGGCCTGGGCGCCACAGCGGTCGCAGCGGTCCGCCACGGTCAGGGTAGGTGCCAGAGCAGTTGTCACGTTCGCCATCCATTTCGTCGTAGTGGAGCGTCCTTGGCGTCTTGGCGTTCGTGGTGCTGTGCCTCGACTGACCATCTGGTGTTGTAGGGCGTTCCGGTCTGCGCCGGGTCCAACAGTGAAGCACGTGCGTTCGTTCCCACTGTGCATTCCAGCGCGGTGTGGGTCATCTCATGGCCGGATTTCGCTGACCGCGCAATGACCCGTGTCGGTGCGTCCATCTGGTATTCGTTCCCCGACGGCCGGCGGATGCCTCCAACGGGGATCTGCCGGTTGCCGACGTTGCTGGGGACTACCCGCCGTTCCGGCGCCGTAACCGCTTCGGGGCAGCGAGCCTGCGAAGGGCTGTCGGTGCGGGGGATTACCCTGCGTTCAGGAACACCGGCCCGCGCCCCTGCGGGCGTAGTCCGTGTCGAAGGGAAGTCCGTGGCCGTCGCCACCAGCACCACCAAGCCTCGCCCGGCCGCCACCACGGGCGGTTACACCGCCCGCCACCTGCAGGTCCTCGAGGGACTGGAGGCGGTGCGCAAGCGCCCCGGCATGTACATCGGCTCGACCGACTCGCGCGGCCTCATGCACTGCCTGTGGGAGATCATCGACAACGCCGTCGACGAGGCGCTGGCCGGGGAGTGCGACCGCATCGACGTGGTGCTGCTGCCCGACGGGTCGGTCGAGGTGCGTGACAACGGCCGTGGCATCCCGGTCGACGTCGAGCCCCGCACCGGCCTCTCCGGTGTCGAGGTCGTCTTCACCAAGCTGCACGCCGGTGGCAAGTTCGGCGGCGGCTCCTACACCGCCAGCGGCGGCCTGCACGGCGTCGGCGCCTCGGTGGTCAACGCGCTCTCGGCCCGGCTCGAGGTCGAGGTCGACCGCGGCGGCAAGACCTACGCGATGAGCTTCCGTCGCGGCGAGCCCGGCGTCTTCGCCGACGGCGTGGGCACCAAGGGCGCCGGCGCCGCGGACGCGCCGTTCACCGCCTACGTCAAGAACAGCGAGCTGCGCATCATCGGCAAGGCCCCGCGGGGGCGCACCGGCAGCCGGATCCGCTACTGGGCCGACGAGCAGATCTTCCTGCGCACCGCGGCCTTCAACTACGACGACCTGGTCTCCCGGGCGCGGCAGACGTCCTACCTCATCCCGGGCCTGACCCTGGTCATCCGCGACGAGCGTGGGCTCCCGGGCACCCCCGGTGAGCACGGCCCGCACGAGGAGACCTTCCAGCACGACGGCGGCATCAGCGAGTTCGCCGAGTTCCTCGCCGCCGACCCCGCGGTGACCGACGTGTGGCGGCTGCAGGGCTCCGGGCACTTCAAGGAGACCGTTCCGGTCCTGGACGACCTCGGGCACATGACCCCGACCGAGGTCGAGCGCGAGTGCGGCGTCGACATCGCGCTGCGCTGGGGCACCGGCTACGACACCAAGGCCGTGTCCTTCGTCAACATCATCGCCACGCCCAAGGGCGGCACCCACATGGCCGGCTTCGAGCAGGCCCTGCTCAAGGTGTTCCGCAAGCAGCTGGAGGTCAACGCCCGCCGGCTCAAGGTCGGCAGCGACAAGGTCGAGAAGGAGGACGTCCTCGCCGGCCTGACCGCCGTCGTCACCGTCCGGCTGGCCGAGCCGCAGTTCGAGGGCCAGACCAAGGAGGTGCTCGGCACCGCAGCGGTCCGCGCCATCGTCACCCGGGTCGTCGAGAAGGAGCTGACCGCGGCGCTGACCTCGACCAAGCGCGGCGAGAAGGCGCAGGCGGCCCTGCTGCTGGAGAAGGTCGTGGCCGAGATGAAGTCGCGGATCAGCGCGCGGCTGCACAAGGAGACCCAGCGCCGCAAGAACGCCCTGGAGACCTCATCGCTGCCGGCCAAGCTCGCCGACTGCCGCAGCAGCGACGTCGAGCGCTCCGAGCTGTTCATCGTCGAGGGCGACAGCGCGCTCGGCACCGCCAAGCTGGCCCGGTCCTCCGACTACCAGGCGCTCCTGCCGATCCGCGGCAAGATCCTCAACGTCCAGAAGGCCTCGGTGGCCGACATGCTCAAGAACACCGAGTGCGCGGCGATCCTGCAGGTGATCGGCGCCGGTTCCGGTCGCTCGTTCGACCTCGAGGCGGCGCGCTACGGCAAGATCATCATCATGACCGACGCCGACGTCGACGGCGCCCACATCCGCACGCTGCTGCTGACGCTGTTCTTCCGCTACATGCGCCCGCTGGTCGAGGCGGGGCGGGTCTATGCCGCGGTGCCGCCGCTGCACCGCATCGAGGTGGTCAACGCGGGGTCGAAGAAGAACGACCTGATCTACACCTACAACGAGGGCGAGATGCGCAAGACCATGGCCTCGCTGGAGCGACGCGGCAAGAAGGTCAAGCAGCCGCTGCAGCGCTACAAGGGTCTGGGTGAGATGGATGCCGACCAGCTCGCGGAGACCACCATGGACCCGCGCCACCGCACCCTGCGCCGGGTGACCCTCAAGGACGCCGAGATGGCCGAGCGGGTCTTCGACCTGCTGATGGGCAACGACGTCGCCCCCCGCAAGGACTTCATCATCGACTCGGCCGCCGAGCTCGACCGCGAGCGCATCGACGCCTGAGCGCGAGGGGGGCGGCCGCCCTCGCGCGCGGCGCGCTGGTCGCGGCGCGCGCCGGCTGGCCGCGCCGGGTGGTCCCAGGCGCGCGCCGGTTGGCTCCGGGCGCGCGCCGGTTGGCCCCGGGCTGCAGACTGCTCGCATGTGCTTCTCCAGCGACCAGCATCCCCCGTTGCCGCCCCGGTCCAGCGAGGTGGGCGACCACGGGTCCGTCGTGCTCACCGCCGCGGACGGCAACCGCTTCGCGGCGTACGACGCCGTGCCCGTCACCCGCCGCGGGGCCAGCCTCGTGCTGCTGCCCGACATCCGTGGCCTGCACGCGTTCTACACCGACCTGGCCCTCGGGTTCGCCACGGCGGGCATCGACACCGTGGCGCTCGACCCGTTCGGGCGCACCGCGGGGCTGACCGCGCGGGACGACGACTTCGACTACCTGCCCCATGCCAAGGCGCTCGAGCCCGGGCACGTGCTCGCCGACGCGCGGGCTGCGGCCGCCCGGCTGCGCGAGCGCAGCGACGGCCCGGTGTTCACCCTGGGCTTCTGCATGTTCGGGAGCCACTCCTGGCGGCTGGCCTCGACCGACCTCGGCGCGGCCGGCTGCATGGGGTTCTACGGCCGCCCCTCGATCGGCCGCTGACGTGGTCGACCAGATGCGGGCCCCCTTGCTGCTGCTCGTGGCCGGTGACGACCAGGCGACCTCACCGCAGGACAACGCCGCCTTCGACCAGGCGCTCACCGACGCGGGGAAGGAGCACAAGACGGTGGTCTACGACGGGGCGCCACACTCCTTCTTCGACCGCACCTATCCGCAGTGGGAACAGGCCTGCGCCGATGCCTGGCAGGAGATGCTCGGCTTCATCGACGCGCACCGCTGAGGCCGCCGTCCAGCGAGGCATCGACGCGGCGGGGAGCGGGGGCCGCTGACCGCCCTCAGGCGGGGGTGCAGTCCCATTGCAGCGTGGGCACGGGTGCCTTGCCGCAGGAGTCGGGGCGCTCGCCGTGCCCGGATGCCCGGGTCGCGAGCACGTCCCAGGTGCGTCCGTCGCGGTGGGTGACGGTGCAGCACCAACGGTCGGGATCGGCGGCGGCCGGCCCGGCCACGGCCGAGAGCGCGGTCAAGTCCGCCTCGCCGATCCGGTGGCGGACGAAGGACTCCGCGGCCTGGGCGGGTGGGGACAGGACGCTGCGGCCGCGGTCGTGCACCGGGCCGAGCAGCGATGCCGGCACCCGGCCGCCGGCCGCCGCGTCGAGGACGTCGACGGCCAGCTCGGAGGTGAGCCGGGCCCATGTCTGGCCGTGCGGCAGCACCACGGCGGTGGGGGCGAAGCGGTGGCCGCCGGTGTGCGAGCACTCCCAGACCTGGCCCGGCCGCGCCGCGGCCGCCTCGAGGGCGACGGGCCGGCCACGTACGGCGCAGCAGACGTCGCGCCGTGCGTTCGTGCACACCAGCAGGGCCGGTTCGCGCGAGGGCGCCAGCGCCGGCAGGGCCGCCAGCGTCGGACCGGGGTCCTCGCTGCGCGAGCGTGTCGAACGGCAGGCCGAGCAGCTGCGCGGCGTCGGGGACGTCACCGGCGAGCAGCCACGCCGGACCGCAGAGGCCGCCGGCCACCAGGACCCGGCGCGAGGTGGGGTGGTGGGCGTCGGCGTGCTGGCCGGGCCGACGGATCAGCAGCAGCCGACCTCCGGCGTCCTGACAGGCCCTCGAGAGGGCGGTGCCGAGCGTCACGTCGAGGTGGGACTGGGACAGGGCGTCGCGACCCCACGGCCCGCTCTGCTCGACCGCGAGCCAGAACCGTGCTTCGGACGCGCTGCCGAACGCGCTGGTGCCCGCCTGCTCCGACAGCACCGAGCAGGCGTCGGGCCGGCTGTGCCCGTGGGCGGTGCTGCCGGCCTGCGGCGGACGTCCGGCGGAGCCGTCACTCGGGCTCCGCCACCGACCCGGGCAGGGCGCCGGCCACCGCGGCGATCGGCGTCGAGGCCGGGGTGCCCGAGCCGTCCCGCTTGCCGGTGGCCGCGGGCAGCTCGACCGCGACGCCGTTGGCGGCCGCCGCGCGGGCGGGCGCCGCGCCGACCCACGCCAGGACGAGGGTGTCCTCGCCACGGAGGAACCGGTGCGCCCGGACGCCCCCCGTGGCCCGGCCCTTGGCGGGGTACTCGTAGAACGAGGTGACCTTCAGCGAGCCCGGCTCGGTGCCCGGCAGCGCGCCCGAGGAGCCGCTGGAGGTGACCACCAGGTTGGGCACGGCCGGGTCCACCGCACCGAAGAAGACGACCCTGGCGCGGGGAGCCAGCTTGATGCCGGCGACCCCACCGGCCGCGCGGCCCTGGGGCCGGACGCCGGCGGCGGGGAAGTGCAGCAGCTGGGCGTCGGAGGTGAGGAAGACCAGGTCCTCCTCACCCGTGGCCAGCTCGACCGCCCCGACGACGACGTCGCCGTCCTTGAGGGCGATCAGCTCCCAGTCGTCGCGGTTGCCGGGGTAGTCCGTGCTGACCCGCTTGACCACGCCCTGCGCCGTGCCGACCGCGACACCGGGGGAGTCCGTCGACAGGGACGTGATCGTCAGCGGCTCCTCGCCGCGGGGCAGGTCCACGAACGCGGCGAGCGGGGCGCCGCCGGACAGGCTCGGCGCGCCGTTGGTCGGGGGCAGGGTCGGCAGCTCGAGGGCCGAGAGCCGGATCATCCGGCCGCGTGAGGTGACCAGCCCGACGTGGCCCCGCGCGGTCGTGCGGACCGCGGCGATGACGGCGTCGTGCTTGTGCCGGCCGCCCTCGCCCGACAGCGGGTCGTCGGAGGTGGTGCGGGCCATCAGGCCGGTGGAGGACAGCAGCACCCAGCAGGGGTCGTCGGCGACCTCCATCGGCGTGGAGGTGGTGAGCGGCGTACCGGCGGACTCCAGCAGCACGGTGCGCCGGGGGGTGCCGTGCGCCTTGGCGACCTCGCCCAGCTCGGTGGACACGGTCTTCAGCAGCAGCTTCTCGTCGCCGAGGATCGCCCGCAGCGCCTCGATCTGGCGCTGCAGCTCGGCCTGCTCGGCCTCGAGCTCGACGCGCGAGAACTTCGTCAGCCGGCGCAGCTGCAGGTCCAGGATGTAGGTCGCCTGCAGGTCCGAGAGGTCGAAGACGTCCATCAGCCGGGCCTTGGCGACGGCGGCGTCATCGGAGGTGCGGATGAGCTGGATCACCTCGTCGATGTCCAGGATGGCGATGAGCAGGCCCTCGACCAGGTGCAGCCGCTCCTCCCGCTTGCGCAGGCGGAAGGCGGTGCGGCGGCGGACGACGTCGGTGCGGAAGTCGACGTAGACCCGCAGCAGGTCCTTCAGGCCCAAGGTCCGCGGCTGGCCGTCGACCAGCGCGACGTTGTTGATGCCGAAGGAGTCCTCCATCGGGGTCAGCTTGAACAGCTGCTCGAGGACCGCCTCGGGGTGGAAGCCGTTCTTGATCTCGATGACCAGCTGCAGGCCGTGGGTGCGGTCGGTCAGGTCCTTGACGTCGCTGATGCCCTGCAGCTTCTTGGCCTGGACCAGGTCCTTGATCTTCTCGATGACCTTCTCGGGGCCGACCATGTAGGGCAGCTCGGTGACGACGATGCCCTTCTTGCGCGCGGTGACGTTCTCGATCCGGGTGGTGGACCGGGTGCGGAACGAGCCGCGTCCGGTGAGGTAGGCGTCGCGGATACCCTCGAGCCCGACGATCTTGCCGCCGCAGGGCAGGTCGGGTCCGGGCACGAACTTCATCAGGTCATCCAGCGAGCAGGTCGGGTTGGCGATCAGGTGCCGCGCCGCGCCGATCACCTCGACCAGGTTGTGCGGGGGCATGTTGGTGGCCATGCCGACCGCGATGCCGCTGCCGCCGTTGACGAGCAGGTTGGGGTAGGCGGCCGGCAGCACGCCGGGCTGCAGCAGCTGGTCGTCGTAGTTGGGGACGAAGTCGACGGTCTCCTCATCGAGCCCGCCGGTCATCAGCAGCGCCGCGGGCGCCTGGCGCGCCTCGGTGTAGCGCGACGCGGCGGGCCCGTCGTCCAGCGAGCCGAAGTTGCCGTGGCCGTCGACGAGCGGCAGGCGCATCGTGAACGGCTGGGCCATCCGCACCAGGGCGTCGTAGATCGAGGCGTCGCCGTGCGGGTGGTACTTGCCCATCACCTCACCCACGACGCGGCTGCTCTTGACGTGACCACGCTCGGGGCGCAGTCCCATCTCGGACATGCCGTACATGATGCGGCGTTGCACCGGCTTGAGCCCGTCCCTGGCGTCGGGCAGCGCGCGGGAGTAGATGACCGAGTAGGCGTACTCCAGGAAGGCGCCCTGCATCTCCTCCTCGACGTCGATGTCGACGATCTTCTCGGAGAAGTCCTCCGGGGGAGGGGGCGTGCTCGAACGACGGGCCATGCGGAATGCGTCTCCTACGGCGTTGAGATCCTGCTCAGCGCCCCATCTTCGCCCACGGCCGTGCGGCCCCTCACACCGACTCGCCGGGAGCCGGCGCGGGTACGGCGGCTGCGGGCGCCGCTGCCGGGGTGGACCGCCGGCTGCGCCGGCGTGCGCCGGCGGTCACAGCAGCGTCAGCAGGTCCGGGGAGGCGAGCGCGGCCACCGCCTCCCGGCCCTGCTCGGGCAGGGCGGCGGCGCGTGCGACGGCGGCCATCCGGGCGCAGGTGGCGAGGTCGTGCAGCGCGAGGGCGTGGCGGACCGCGGCCACCTTGGGTGGTGCCATCGACAGGCTCGTCGCGCCGAGGCCGGTCAGGACCAGGGCCAGCAGCGGGTCGCCGGCGGCCTCGCCGCACACGCCGATGGGGCGGCCGGCGGACCGCGCGCCCTTGCACGCGATCGCGATCAGGTCCAGCACGGCCGGCTGCCACGGGTCCAGCAGCCCGGCCAGCTCACCGAGGTCGCGGTCGGCGGCCAGGGTGTACTGCGCGAGGTCGTTGGTCCCGATGCTGCCGAAGTCGACCTCGGCCAGGACGTGGCGCGCCCGCAAGGCCGCCGCCGGGACCTCGATCATCACCCCGACCGAGGGCAGGCCGTTCTCCCGGACCCTGCGTGCGAACCACGCAGCCTCATCGGCGGTGGCCACCATGGGTGCCATGACCCGGACGTCGGCGCCGGTGGCCCGGGCGGCTCTGCCCAGCGCTGCGAGCTGGGTGTCGAGCAGGTCCGGTCGCAGGGCCGACAGGCGCAGCCCGCGTCGGCCGAGGGCGGGGTTGCCCTCGGGGCCGAGATCGGCGAACGCCAGCGGCTTGTCGGCACCGGCATCGAGCGTCCGGACCACCACGCAGCGGTCGCCGAACGGCTCGAGCACCTGGCGGTAGGTCTCGGTCTGCCAGTCCAGGCTGGGCGCGCTGTCGGCGCCGAGGAAGAGCAGCTCGGTCCGGAAGAGCCCGACGCCCTCCACATCGGACGCGGCCGCGGCGAGCGCGTCCTGGACCGTGCCGATGTTGACCATGAGCGCCACGGCCGCGCCGTCGCGGGTGCGCCCCGGCCCGGAGCTCGAGGCAAAGGCCTTGGCGCGTCGTTCGGCCCGCTCGGTCAGCTCGGCGCGGTAGGCCGGGTCGGGGTCGACGACCACCAGCCCGGTGCCTCCGTCGACGGCAACCAGGGTGCCGTCGGCCAGCGTGGGCGCAGCAGCCAGCTGCACCACCGCGGGTATCCCCAGCTGGGCGGCGAGGACCGCCGTGTGGCTGAGCGCGCCGCCCGCCTCGGTGATGATCGCGAGGATGCGGCCGGGGTCAAGGGCCGCGGTCTCCGCCGGAGCCAGGTCGTGCCCCACGAGGACGCACGGCTCGGCCGGTCCGGGCAGCCCCGGCTCGTCCAGACCCAGCAGCACCGCGATGGCCCGGTCGCCGACGTCGCGCAGGTCGGTGACGCGCTCGGCGACGTAGCCGCCGGCTGTGGCGAACGCGGCGCAGTAGTCCTCGACGGCGGCGTCCAGGGCGGTGGCCGGGCCGCAGCCGGAGGCGAGGTGGCCGTCGACGGCCGTTGCCAGCCCCGGGTCGCGCGCCATCATCGCGGTGGCCTCGAGGATCTCCCGCACGGTCGCGTCGGCCTGCTGCGCCTGCAGCTGCAGGTTCTCGGCCACCGCCGCGAGCGCCTCACGGATACGCTGCCCCGCCGCGGCCGGATCGGCAGCGGTCGGTTCGTCCTGCGGGGGTCGGACGCGCGCTCGCATCCGCACGACCGGGCCGACTGCGGCTCCGGGACTGACGCCGATGCCGTAGTGCTTCCGCCGCGACGGCGCCGGGGTCACTCGGCGTGGTCCAGGTCTTGGGACAGCAGGGCGGCGAGGCGGTCCAGGGCGTCGTCCGCGCCGTCGCCGTCCGCCTGCAGCACCACCCGCTCGCCGTGGCGGGCCCCCAGGCCCATCACGGCCAGGATGCTGTCGGCGTCCACGGGACGGGCGGCGTCCTCCCCGTCGCGGGCGATGGTCACGTGCAGGCCGGTGGCGGTGGCCGCGCGGACGAACAGCGAGGCCGGGCGGGCGTGGAGCCCGACGGCCGAGCCGATGGTGACGGTGCGCTGTGCCATGGAGGTGCTCCCTGGTGGTGGGGACACGACGGTACGCCGCGTGCGGGCCGGAAGCGGGGAGGTTCGGCACGCGGCCGGGACGTGCGTCCACGACGCTGGTCCGACCCGTTACCCGGCCGAACCGGCAGCCCCGGCGAGGGCCTGCTCGGCCGCGACGGCCCGCCGGGTCGACTTCAGGGCGATGACGAGGCCGGCGGTCACGCAGGCACCGGCGGCGACGGCCACCAGGAACAGCTGCGGCGAGCCGATCAGCGGCGTGACCCAGATGCCGCCGTGGGGGGCTCGTGAGGTGCTGCCGAAGGCCATCACCAGGGCCCCGGCGACAGCCGAGCCCGCCATGCTCGAGGCGATGACGCGCCAGGGGTCGGCCACGGCGAAGGGGATGGCGCCCTCGGTGATGAAGGAGGCCCCGAGCAGCCAGGCGGCACGACCGCTCTCGCGCTCCGGCTCGGAGAAGAGCCGGCCGCGCACGGCGCTGGCCAGGGCCATGCCAAGGGGTGGCGTCATCCCCGCGGCCATCACCGCCGCCATGACCTCCAGGCTCGTGGCACCGGACGTGCCGCGAGCGGCGCCGGTGGCGGCGGTGGAGGCGGCGGCCAGGCCGGCGGTCGCGAACGTGTAGGCGACCTTGTTGACCGGGCCGCCGAGGTCGAAGCCCATCATCGAGGCCGAGGACCACGCCCAGCACGACCAGGTTGACGCCGCCCAGCCCGGCGAGCCACGCGGCCAGGCCGGTGGACACGGCCCGGAGCGGACGGCCCAGGACGACGATCAGCGCCGCCCCGGTCAGCAGGGTCGAGACCAGGGGGGTCACGACCACGGGCAGCACGTGCCGCAGCCCGGGCGGGACGGCCCAACGGGTCACCCACCAGGCGGTGAGGCCGCCGAGCAGCCCGGCGGCGATGCCGCCGAGGAAGCCGGTGCCGAGCGCCGCCGCGATCGCGCCGCCGACGAAACCGGGCGCGAGCCCGGGACGGTCGGCGATGGCGAACGCGGTGAAGCCGGCCAGGACCGGGACGAGCAGCACGAACGCCGCTGCACCGATGGCGAACAGCAGCCGGGCCCACTCCATCGCCGAGGCAGGGTCGAAGCCGGTCGCCACGCCCGCGAGGGAGGTGCCGCGCAGGGCGACGGCGCCCCCGCGCCCGGCGAGCTGGGCGATCAGGAAGGACAGCGAGATGAGGATGCCGCCGGCGGCGATGAACGGCACCATGTGCCCGACGCCGGTCATCAGCCACCGCCGGACGTGGGTCGCCACCGGCTCCCGGCCCACCGGCCCCGGGCTCACCGGTCCCGGGCCCAGTGGCTCCCGGCCCAGCGGGTCCGGGCGCTCGGCAATGGGCCCCTCGGCCTCCACACCGCTCCCGGGACGGGCAGCTCGTCGCGGAGCTGGTGGGCGTGGCCGCCCCGGCGGCGGCGACGGCCTGCTCCAGCAGGCCCGGCGCGTCGGTGATGGCCAGGCGGACGCCGACGCTGACGGTGGGCTTGCCCGCGAAGCGCTCGCGGCCGCGCACCTCCACGTCGGCGGCCAGGATGACGGCGTCGGCCGCCGCGATCGTGTCGGCCGCGAGCGGAACGTACCCCGCGGCGCCCTGGGCCTCGACCGCGATCTCGTGCCCGGCCGCGAGGGCGCTCTGCTCCAGGGACTCGGCCGCCATGTAGGTGTGCGCGATCCCGGTCGGGCACGACGTGACCGCGACCAGCCTCATGGCCGGACCACCCGCAGGACCCGACGACCGGTCATGACCCGGCGACCGTCATGACGCGACGACCTTCACGCCGTCCCGGCGTTCATGCCCCGGCGACCTCCCGCTGCACGACCTCGACCACGGTCGCCGCGTCCGGCGCCTCGAGCAGCGACCGGCGGAAGTCGGAGCGGGTCAGCCGGCGGGCGAGGGTGGCCAGGACGCTGAGGTGGCTCTCGTCGCTGCCCTTGGGGCCGGCGATGAGGAACACGAGGTTGGCCGGGCCGTCCGCGGCGCCCCAGTCGATGCCCTCCGGTGCCCGCCCGAAGACCAGCGAGGCCTGCGTGACGTGCTCGCTGCGCGCGTGCGGGATGCCGATGCCGCCGGGCAGGCCCGTGGCCATCTGGTCCTCCCGCGCGCGGACGTCGGCCACGAACCCGTCGAGGTCGGTCACCCGGCCCTCGCGGTCCAGCGCCTCGGCCAGGACGCGGGTCGCCGCGTGGCGGTCGGGGGCGGCAAGGTCGAGGACGACCAGGTTTTCGGTGATGAGCGACATGCGGTTCCTCTCGGGATGGTGCGACGTGGCAGGTGTCAACGGGTCAGCGGGTCACCGGGCGGTGCGGCCGACGGCAGGCGGCGGGCGGCGGGCGGCCGCGGCGCGCGAGCGCGGCGGGGGGAGCGGGGCGGCGTACGGGCGGATGACACGGTCGGGGTCCTGCGGCGTGCCTAGGCGGGCACGTACGGCGTGCCGAAGCGGCCGGCGTGGGCCACCTCGGTCAGCGGACGGCGGGGCCGGCGGGAGGGTGAGCCGGGTGCGGAGGACACGGGGTGGCCGATCGCGACCACGCCGACGATGTCGCGGTCGTGCGGGATGGCGAAGGCCTCGTGCACGTCCTCGTGGCTCTCCGGCGGCACGCCGAAGAACAGCCCGCCGAGCCCCTCGTCCACCGCGGTCAGCAGCATGAGCAGCGCGGCCATCCCGGTGTCGATGTCCCAGTAGGGCGCGGGCCAGCGGGCCTCGTCCATGTCGGTCCAGCCCTTGTCCGGCTCCGCGTAGCGACGCAGGTAGGAGCCCTCGTCAGAGCAGCACAGGACCAGCACGGGGGCGCTGCTGACCCCCTCGAGCCACGCGTCCGGCTCGTCGTCGGGGTCGGTGGTCGCCGCCCAGAACGCCTCTCGCTGCTCGGGTTCGGTGAGCACCACGAAGTCCCAGCCCTGGCTGAAGCCGGCGCTCGGGGCGCGCGTGGCGTTGCGCAGGATCGTGTCCAGCGCCTCCGCGGGCACCGGTTGCTCAGGGTCGTAGCGGCGCACCATGCGCCGGGAACGCACGACGTCGGAGAACTCCATGGCGCTCACTCTCCCACGCCGCCGTCGGGCTCACTCCAGGGTGGTCGCCGGGAAGTCGCTCTCCCAGAACTCGCGGTCGCTCGCTCGGGCGGCGGTGTCCGTCCCGGTGCCGTGCGCCCGGTCCTCGCGCCCGCGCAGCTCGACCCGGCGGATCTTGCCCGAGACGGTCTTGGGCAGCTCGGCGAACTCGATCCGCCGGATCCGCTTGTACGGCGCCAGGTTGGCCCGCGCGTAGCGCAGGATGTCCTGCGCCGTGGCCGCGTCCGGCTCGTGGCCGGGGGCCAGCACGACGTACGCCTTGGGCACGGCCAGCCGGGTGGGGTCGGGGGAGGGGACGACGGCGGCCTCGGCCACCGCGGGGTGCTCGATCAGCACCGACTCGAGCTCGAACGGGCTGATCCGGTAGTCGCTGGCCTTGAAGACGTCGTCGGCGCGGCCGACGTAGGTGATGTAGCCGCGCTCGTCGCGGGAGGCCACGTCACCGGTGTGGTAGGCGTCGTCGCGCATGGCGTCGGTGTTGCGCTCGGGGTCCTCGTGGTAGCCGACCATCAAGCCGACCGGGCGTCCGCCGGGCCCGGACAGGCGTAGGCACAGCTCGCCCTCGGCTCCGGCGCCCGTGCGCTCCGCGCCGGTCGCGGGGTCCAGCAGCACCACGTCGTAGCCGGGCATGACGCGGCCCATCGAGCCCGGCAGGACCTCCTGGCCCGGGGAGTTGCCGACCTGCAGGGTGGTCTCGGTCTGGCCGAAGCCGTCGCGGATGGTCAGGCCCAGCCCGTCGCGGACCTGGGCGATCACCTCGGGGTTCAGCGGCTCGCCGGCGCCGACCATCTCGCGCAGGGACAGCCGGTCGCGCCACGCGCCCAGGTCCTGCTGGATGAGCATGCGGTAGACCGTGGGCGGCGCGCAGAACGTGGTCGCCCCGGCCGCGGCCATCGTCTCCAGCAGCCGGGCCGCGTCGAAGCGGGCCTGGTTGACCACGAGGATCGTCGCCTCGGCGTTCCACGGGGCGAAGAACGAGCTCCACGCGTGCTTGGCCCACCCGGGGGAGGAGATGTTGAGGTGCACGTCGCCGGGGCGCAGGCCGATCCAGTACATCGTCGACAGGTGACCGACGGGGTAGGACACGTGCGTGTGCTCGACCAGCTTGGGCTTGGCGGTCGTGCCCGACGTGAAGTACAGCAGCAGGGTGTCGTCCCCGCGGGTGACGCCCTGCTCCAGGGACAGGTCGAGCGGGCCGTCCGCGTCGTCCCGCCCGGCCGCCGGGTAGTCGGTCCAGCCCGGCACGCTGCCGCCGACGACGATGCGGCGGTAGTCGCCCGGCACCTGCTCGAACGCGGACGTGGACGCCGGCCCGGCCACCACGTGCGAGACGCGGCCCCGCTGGACCCGGTCGGTGATGTCCGCCGCGGTCAGCAGCGTCGTCGCGGGGATCAGCACCGCGCCGAGCTTCATGCAGGCGAGCATGGTCTCCCACAGCTCGACCTGGTTGCCGAGCATCAGCAGCACCCGGTGGCCGCGCTCGACGCCGTGGGCGCGCAGCCACGCGGCCACCTCGGTGGAGCGGGCCGACATCTGCGCGTAGGTCACCGACTCATCCGACCCGTCGTCCCCGATCACCCGCAGCGCGGTCCGCTCGGCGGTCCCCGGGGTGGCGGCGACCACGTCGAACCAGTCCAGCGCCCAGTTGAACACGGCCGGCCGGGGCGGTTCGTACGTCGCGAGCGCGCGGTCGTAGTCGGTGGCGGTCGCCAGCAGGGCGTCCCGCCCGCTGCGGAAGAGGTCGTGTGCGGAGGCCATGGCCGTGACCTTAGTTCCCTCCCGCGATCGTGTCGCCGACCCGAGTCGACCCGACGTGGCATCGCGGCGCGGCCGCTGGCCCCGTGCCATTCTTGGGCGCATGACGGAGCCTGCCTCCCCGCCCGTGGCCTATCCCGCGCAGTGGGAGGCGGACGTCGTCCTGCGTGACGGCTCGGTCGCGCACGTCCGCCCGATCCGGCCCGAGGACGCCGACGGGGTCCGCCGCTTCCACGCCGGGCAGTCCGCCGAGTCGATCTACCTGCGCTTCTTCGCCCCGCTCAAGCAGCTGAGCGACCGGGACGTGGCCCGGTTCACCGAGGTGGACTACCACGAGCGGGTGGCGCTGGTCGCGACGGTGCACGACGACATCATCGGCATCGCGCGCTACGACAGCATCGACGCGACCACCGCCGAGGTGGCGTTCAACATCTCCGACGCCTACCAGGGCCGCGGCGTGGGGTCGGTGCTGCTGGAGCACCTTGCGGCCATCGCCCGCGAGGAGGGCGTACGGCGGTTCGTGGCCGATGTCCTGCCGCAGAACCGCAAGATGATCTCGGTGTTCACCGAGGCCGGCTACGAGGTCAGCCACCACTACGACGACGGCGTCATCGCCGTGTCGTTCACCATCACCCCGACCGAGCAGTCGCAGGCCGTGTTCATGGCCCGCGAGCACCGCGCCGAGTCGCTCAGCATGCGCGCGGTCCTCTTTCCCGAGACGGTCGCGGTGATCGGCGCCAGCCGGCGGGCGGACTCGATCGGCCACCAGCTCCTGCAGAACATCCTCACCGGCGGTTTCACCGGGTCGGTCTACGCCGTCAACCCCGAGGCCGAGGAGGTCCAGGGCCTGCCGGCCCACGCCAGCGTCGGCGACGTCGGCCGGAAGGTCGACCTGGCGGTGATCGCGGTGCCCGCCGAGTCGGTGCTGCGAGGTCGTGCGCGACTGCGCCGGCGCCGGGGTCCGGGCGCTGCTGGTGGTCTCGGCCGGCTTCGCCGAGGCCGGTCCCGAGGGGGAGGTGCGCCAGCGCGAGCTGCTGCGCACCGCCCGCAGCAACGGCATGCGGGTGATCGGGCCCAACTCCTTCGGCATCATCAACTCCCACCCCGACGTGCGCCTCAACGCCTCGCTCGCCCCGGCGCTGCCGCCGGCCGGCCGGTTCGGCCTGTTCTCCCAGAGCGGTGCCCTCGGCATCGCCGTGCTGGCCTCCGCCGCCCGCCGCAACCTCGGCGTCTCGGTCTTCGCCAGCGCCGGCAACCGGGTCGACGTCTCCGGCAACGACTTCATGCAGTACTGGATCGACGACGACGACACCACCGCGGTCGGCCTCTACCTGGAGTCGATGGGCAACCCGCGCAAGTTCTCCCGCATCGCCCGCCACCTGGCCACCACCAAGCCGCTGATCGTCGTGAAGTCCGGGGTGTCGTCGTACGGCGTGCCGCCGGGCCACCGCGCGCGCGCCACACGGGTGCCGCCCGCCGCGTTCGATGCGATGCTGCGCCAGGCCGGGGTGATCCGGGTCGAGAACGTCCACCAGCTCTTCGACGTGGCCCAGCTGGTGGTCCACCAGCCGCTGCCGCAGGGCAACCGCGTGGCGATCGTCGGCAACTCCTCCGCGCTGGGCGCGCTGACCGCCGAGGCGTGCGTCAGCTGGGACCTGGAGGTCACGCACGGGCCGGTGTCGCTGTCCGCGGAGGCGTCGGCGTCCGACGCGGCGGCGGCCGTGCAGGCGGCCTTCGCCGACGAGCGCGTCGACAGCGTCCTCACCTGCTTCATCCCGCCGCTGGTGACCCTCGACGAGGAGGTCGCGACCGCCGTGGCCGAGGCGGCGGCCGGGTCGTCCAAGCCGTGCGCGGCGACGTTCCTCGGCATGCGCGGGGTGACCGGGGCCCTGACCGGCAAGGACGTCGACGAGCACGGGATGCGGCGGGTCGTGCCTGCCTACGCCATGCCGGAGGACGCCGTCCGCGCCCTGGCGGCGGCGACGCGCTACGGCGAGTGGCGGGCCCGCGACAAGGGGGAGCGGGTGGCCCCGGCCGGGATCGACCGGGGGGCCGCGGAACGCCTGGTGGAGCAGGTCCTGGCCACCTCGCCGGCCGGCCGGCCCCTGGTCGCCGAGGAGGTGGAGCGGCTGCTGTCGGCGTACGGCATCACGGTCTGGCCCACGGTGCAGGTGTCCACGCCCGACGAGGCGGTGGCGGCAGCCGCCGCGATGGGCTACCCCGTGGTCCTGAAGTCCACGTCACCCCTGGTGCGCCACCAGGTCGGCGGCAGCGGGGTGCGCGTCGACCTCGGCAGCGAGACGAGCGTGCGGGAGGCCTTCGCCGGGCTGTGCTCACGGCTGGCGCCGCTCGCGGCCAACACGTTCGTCCTCCAGCGGATGGCCGACCCCGGCGTGCCCTGCGTCGTCAACACCGCCGAGGACCCGCTGTTCGGGCCGGTGGTGAGCTTCAGCGTGGCCGGTCCCCCGACCGAGCTCCTCGGCGACGTCGGGCACCGGATCCCGCCGCTGACCGACGTCGACGTCTCCGACCTGATCTCCTCGGTGCGGGCGGCGCCGCTGCTGCACGGCCACCGCGGCGCGGCACCGGTCAACCGCGCCGCGCTCGCCGACCTCATCGCCAGGGCCTCGGTGCTGGCCGACGAGATCCCCGAGGTGGCCTTCCTGGACCTCAACCCGGTCAACGCCCATCCCGGCGGGGTCGACGTCCTCGGGGCGGAGGTCGTGATCGCGCCGGCGTCGGTGCGCAAGGACACCGGTCGCCGGGCGCTCTCCTAGTGCGCAAGGATGGGGGGATGGGCACCACCTCCGATGACACGACCACCGCACCGCACCGCCGTCCCCTCCCCGCCGGCCTGACCCGCGACATCGACCGGGCCGGCTACTACCCGGCGCTGGTCTCCGACGTCGTCGCCTCGGCGGTCGCCGGCGACGAGGTCGTGTCCCACCTGGTGCACCAGGAGACGACGTTCGACCACGACACCGTCCGGCGGCACATCACCGTGCTGGCCCTGACCACCTCGCGGCTGGTCATCGCCCACGCCGACGACCACGCGGGCGACCACGACGAGCCGACCGCCGAGGGGTCGGTGGCCACGGCCACGACCGAGAGCGTCCCGCTCAGCTCCGTGCGCGGCGTCATGCTGACCCACGTCGTGACCGACCCGGCGGCGTACCGGCCCGGGTCGCTGGGCCGTGAGCTGACCGTGACCATCGGCTGGGGCGCGGTCAGCCGGCTCGACCTCGTGCCGGCCACCTGTGGTGACAGCGGCTGCGAGGCCGACCACGGCTACGAGGGCACGGTCACCGCCGACGACATCGGCCTGCGGATCAGCGCCGACGCCGACGGCGAGGCCGCGCTCACCCAGGCCATGACGTTCGCCCGCGAGCTCTCCGCGACGATCGGGCGTTGAGCACCGACGTGCCGGACGGCTCCTGCCTCCTCCCGGCCTACGACGCCGGCGGGCTGGCCGGGGTGCTCCCCGCCGTCGCCCGCAGCCTCGCCGTGCCGGACGCGGCGGGACGAGACGGCGACCTGCTCGAGCTGGCGCCCTCGCGCAGCGCGGTGGTCGTGCTGGTCGACGGGCTGGGCTACGACCTGCTGCGCCAGCGCAGCGGCCACGCGCCGTTCCTGCGCAGCCTGCTGCCCGCGGCCCGTCGCCTCGCCGCCGGGTTCCCCTCGACCACCGCCACCAGCATGGGCACGTTCGGCACCGGCCTGCCGCCGGGGGCCCACGGACTGGTCGGCTACGAGGTCCTGGTGCCCGGCGAGGACCGGCTGCTCAACGAGCTGTCCTGGGAGAACGGCCCCGACCCGCGGCGCTGGCAGCCGCTGCCGACCGTGTTCGAGCAGGCGGCCGCGGACGGGGTGGCTGTCACCCGGATCGGTCCTGGCTTCTTCGACGGGTCGGGCCTGACCAACGCAGCCCTGCGCGGAGGGTCCTTCACCGCCGCGACCTCCCTGGACGCCCGCGTCGACGCGGCCGTCGCGGCCGTCCGGCGTGGCGACCGGTCGCTGGTCTACCTCTACTGGGGCGAGCTGGACAAGGTCGGTCACGTGCACGGCTGCCAGTCCTGGGAGTGGGGCGACGAGCTGGAGCTGATCGACCGTGCGATGGGCCGGCTGGTCGCCGGTGTGCCGTCGGACACCGCCGTCTTCATCACCGCCGACCACGGCATGGTCGACGCCCCGCACGCCCTGCGCATCGACCTGGCCCATGACGCCGAGCTCGCGGCGGGGGTGCGGCACGTCGGCGGCGAGTTCCGGTCGCTGCAGCTGTACTGCGAGCGACGGCGCCGTCCCCGACGTCCTCGCCACGTGGCGGGAGCGCGTGGGGGAGCGGGCCTGGGTGCTCAGCCGGGAGGAGGCGGTCGCCCAGGGCTGGTTCGGCCCGGTCGCCCCGCACGTGCTCGAGCGGATCGGCGACGTCATCGTGCCCATGCGCGACAACTTCGCCATCGTGGACTCCCGCTCGGCCCGGCCCGAGCTGCTGGCGCTCCTGGGCCTGCACGGGTCGCTGACCCCCGAGGAGGTGTCGATCCCGCTGCTGCACGCCGTGGCGCGCGACAGCGTCTAGGGTGCGCGGGTGACCGCTCCCCAGCCGCAGATCCTCGCCGTCTCCGGGGTGCTGCGCCCGCGGCCCGGTACCACGCCCAACCGCCGCCTGCTGGAGCACGCCGTACACCTGGCCGCGGTCCGGGACCGGCCCACCCGGCTGTGCTACCTGCCCACCGCGGTCGGTGACGACCACCGCGCCGTCGAGGCGTTCCTCGCCTCCGGCCTCGCGTGCTCCGCCGACATCGAGCCGAGCGTGCTGACGCTGTTTCCCCAGCCGTCCGTGCCCGACGTCCGTGGCCACCTGCTCGCCCAGGACGTGCTGTGGGTCGAGGGCGGCAGCGTGGTCAACCTCATGGCCGTATGGCGCGCGCACGGCCTGCCCGACATCCTGCACGCGTGCTGGCAGTCCGGCGTCGTCCTCGCCGGCGGCAGCGCCGGGAGCCTGTGCTGGCACCAGGGAGGGACCACCGACTCCTTCGGCGACCGGCTGGACGCGTTCAGTGGCACGCTCGGGTGGCTGCCGTTCAGCAACGGCGTCCATGACGACCTCGACGACCAGCCCCGACGGCAGCGGTACCGCGCCGCCGTGGCCACCGGGGAGCTGCCGCCGGGCCATGCCACCGAGGACGGGGTGGGGCTGCACTACGTCGGGACGGAGCTGGCCGAGGTCGTCTCGGTCGTCCCGGGCGCGCGTGCCTGGAGGGTGGACCGCGACGGGGACGAGCCGCTGGATGCCCGGCTGCTCGGCGAACCGTTCACCGCATAGAGTTCCTCCACGTGGCTGAGCTCGTCTTCTTCTCCGGGACCATGGACTGCGGCAAGTCGACCCTGGCCCTCCAGATGGACCACAACCACCGCGTCCGCGGCCGGGCCGGGCTGATCTTCACCCGGATGGACCGGGCCGGGGAGTCGGTGCTCTCCTCCCGGCTCGGCCTCTCCACCCCGGCCCACGAGGTCACCGACGACCTCGACTTCTGGGACGAGATCGTCGGTGTGGCCAGCAGCGGGCACCGGGTCGACTACCTCATCTGCGACGAGGCGCAGTTCTACACCCCCGTCCAGGTCGAGCAGCTGGCCCGCCTGGTCGACGAGATGTCGGTGGACGTCTACGCGTTCGGGATCACCGCGGACTTCCGCACCTGCCTGTTCCCCGGGTCGCAGCGGATGATCGAGCTGGCCGACCGGGTGCAGGTGCTGCAGGTCGAGGCGCTGTGCTGGTGCGGCCAGCGCGCCACGCACAACGCCCGCGTCGTCGACGGGGCGATGGTGGTCGAGGGCGAGCAGGTCGTCGTGGGGGACACCTCGCCGGGGGAGCCCGACCAGCGTGGAGTACGAGGTCCTGTGCCGCCGGCACTTCATGCGCCGGATGACCTCGCACGCGGCCCGCGCGGCGTCGGTGTCGCCGGAGGTGCTGCCGTTCGACCTCGACCTGTGCCCGGTGCCGCTGCGTCCGGCGGTCGACTGAACCGCGGGCGCGGTCAGTGCAGCAGGGCCTGCCAGTTCGCCGGCACGCGACCGCGCGGGCCGGGCGCCGGCTGGTCCTCCGGGTGGTGCGTCGGCGGCGCCAGCGACGGCCCGTCGTACGCCTGACCGGTCCTGAAGCTCCAGAACCAGTCCTCGCCCGGCTCGAAGCTCTGGATCACCTCGTGACCGCTCTCGCGGTAGTGCCCGGTCGCGTGCTGGGACGGTGAGGAGTCGCAGCACCCGACATGCCCGCAGGTGGCGCACCGGCGGAGGTGGAACCACCACCCGTCGTTCTGTGTGCACTCCACGCAGCCCGGCCCACTCGGTGGCACTGCCGGCTCGATGCCGTGTCCGTCACTCATGGGCCGAGGCTAGGCGAGCCGCCCCGCGGTGCGACACCCCTCGCCGCCCGCCGCGGCCGTGGAAGCTCCATCCCGCTCTGGTCCGTGCTCACGCAGCACATCCTGCCGCAGTCCACTCCGAGCGCACCCGGGCCCGCCGCGATGTGCGACGTCAATCGCCGTCCAGGAGTGATGGCGCTCCGGCAGCCTCCGGTGTCCCGGCGCCGCTCAAGGCTCCTCCACCACGTAGAGGGCGTTGCCGTCGGGGTCGCGGAAGGAGAACATCGGCGGTACGCCGCCTGCCATCCGCATCACCTCGGCATCGATGTCGACACCGCGGCCGCGCAGGTGCGCGTGGTCCGCGTCGGCATCGCTGGTGGTCAGCCGGATGCCCGTGTCCACACCCACGTGGTGGCCCTCCCCGGGACGGACGAGCGCGAGCGACGTGGGCGACCCGCGCGGAGCGACCTCGACCCACCGCAGCCCCGGGCCGAAGACGGCGTCCAGGCGCTTCTCGAAGCCGAGCGTGCCCACGTAGAAGGCGACCGCCTCGTCCTGGTCTGCGACCGGGATGGCCACCGTCCTCACCGACGTGATGCGTGTGCCGGTCTGCTGCGCCATGGTGCCTCCTCATCCGGTGGTGGATACCAGAGGAGACCTCGCCCTGCGCCGGAACTCATCGGCGCGTGGGCGTCCGGGTGGGGCCGCGGCGGGCTGGAGGTCGGCTACGAGCGGCCGCCCGGGCGGGCGCCGAACATGATGTCGTCCCAGCTGGGCACGCTGGGGCGGCCGTTGCGTCGGGCGGGGGCCGGCTTCGGCTTGGCTCGGCTCCGGCTGTCGGCCTTGGGCTCCGGCTCGACGTCGGTCCGCCGGCTCGACGTCCGCCTCCTCGACCTCAGCCTCCGGCTCGACTCCCGTCTCCGGCTCGACCTCGGCTCGGTCTCAGCCTCGGGCCCGCTCGGTCGGGTCTCGGGCCGCGACTCGACGGGG
This sequence comes from uncultured Actinomycetota bacterium, assembly GCA_963724015.1. Taxonomy (GTDB): domain Bacteria; phylum Actinomycetota; class Actinomycetes; order Actinomycetales; family Dermatophilaceae; genus CAVRTM01. The sequence continues at coordinate 130,590 of CAVRTM010000001.1, read as the reverse complement.
GCCACATCCACCGGGTCGATCGATCCAGCAGCTGGCGCGGTCGCCGGCTCCTCGGCCGGCTCAGGCGCGCGGTGCGGCGCCTCCAGGGACGTCACCGACTCCAGCACCTCGAGGGTCTCGGCGTCGGCCGGAGTCGTGCCCCTGGCTCACGGCCTCGGCCGGCTCCACCGCGGTGTCCGCAGGCGTGGACGCGGTGTCGACGGGCGACGCCAGGTCTGCCGGCTGCGGCGCTTCCGCGGCTGCGTCCGACTGGTCCAGCGCCGCGCCGGCCGCCTCTGCCCAGGCGGCTGCCGCGGGCTCCGGGCGTGCGTCCAGCGGGTCGGTGACGTCGGGGTGCGCGTGGGCCGCGGGCGGCGGCGGCATGGTGGCGGGGTCGTAGGCCAGGTCCTCCAGCGGCATCGCGTCGTCGGGGACCTGGTCGCCGGCGCCGGGGAGGTTGGTGGGGGCCTTGCGCGGACCGCGCCGCGACCCGCCCCGGCGCCGGCCGCGGGCGGTGGTCCGCTCGCGCATGGCCATCATCAGGTCCAGCGGCTCGGGTCCGCGCGCAGCCGGGACGTCGACGCGGGTCGGGACCTCCAGGCCCTCGGGCTCGGCGGGAGCCGAGCGCTGGGTGGCACGCACGCCGCCCTCGGCCTCGACGTCGTAGACGGTGGTGCTGCGGCTCGGGCTCGTGCTCAGGTGCGGGGCGGGGATCGGCCCGGGGGCCGGCTCCTCCTCCTCGCTGAGCCAGCGGGCCTCGTCGTCGATGGCGGTCACGGTGCGGTCGGCCAGGTCGAAGTGCCAGGACGCCTGCCGCTGGCGACCGCCGGCGGCGAAGGTGACCACGACGGTCCAGGGGCCGCCCTCCTCGCGCCACGCGTCCCAGGACGCGCCGGCCGGGTCGACGCCGCGGCCCTTCAGGCGCTCACCGACGCGGACGGACAGGGTCGGGGCCCCAGCGCCGGAACTGCGTCCGCGCACGCGGACGCTGCGGGACAGGCCCGCGACGTGCTCCCGCTCGGCGACGATCGGGCCCTCGTAGCGGCGTACCTTCTCCACCGACCAGCCGGAGCGCTCGGCGACCTCCTCGGCGGACGAACCCGCGCGGATCAGGGCCTGGACGTCGCGCGGGCGCAGGGCCGCGTCGGCCTCGACCTGCTGCTGGCCCAGGCGCGGCCGGTCATGGCGGACCGCCGCGCGCAGCGGCTCGTCGACACGCACGCGGAACCGTGCCGCCGTCCGCATCGGACAGCAGCAGGTGCTCGCCGTCCTCGTGCACGCCGATCAGTCGCAGGTCTTGCATCGCCATCTCCCGGGTCGCCCAACGGCGAAGACTCTGCCATCTTCACCGGCCAGCGCGATAACAGGCCACGCCGCACAGGTAGTTTTGGCCTTCACCATGCTCATCCAGGACGCCCAGCTGCAGCTGATCCTCGACCTCGTCGGGGTGTTCGTCTTCGCGCTGTCCGGCGGCCTGGTCGCGGTGAAGAAGCGGCTCGACCTGTTCGGGGTGCTCGTGCTGGCCGGCGCGGCGGCGCTCGGCGGCGGCGTCTTCCGCGACGTGCTCATCGGCGCGGTGCCCCCGGTCGGGCTCAGCGACTGGCGGCTGGTCGCCGCCGCCTGTGTCGCCGGCGTGGTGACGTTCACCTTCCACCCCGGCGTCGAGCGCATCTCGCGGCTGGTCCGGGTGCTCGACGCGGCCGGGCTCGCCGTGTTCGCCGTCGCCGGTGCCCTCAAGGCGCTCGGCGTCGGCGCCGGCCCGGTCGCCGCGGTCCTCGTCGGTGGCATCACCGCCGTCGGCGGGGGCATCCTGCGTGACGTCCTCGCCGGCCAGGTGCCCGAGGTGCTGCGCCGCGAGCTCTACGCCGTACCGGCCCTGCTCGGGGCCCTGATCGTCGTCGTCGCCGAGCGCGTCGACCACCTCACCACCACCGTGGTGTGGGCCGCCGTCCTCATCGTCTTCGCCGTGCGCATGATGGCCGTCGTGCTCGACCTCAACGCCCCCAAACCCCTGCGAACCGGAGACCCCCTGTGAGCACCCCCCAGCCCGAGTCCGAGACCAACCCGCTCGCGCCGTACGACGCCATCCTCCTGCTGTCCTTCGGCGGCCCGGAGGAGCCCGAGCAGGTGATGCCGTTCCTGCGCAACGTCACGGCCGGGCGCGGCATCCCGGACGAGCGGCTGGCCGCCGTGGCGGAGCACTACTACGGGTTCGGCGGGCGCAGCCCCATCAACGACCAGAACCGCGCGCTGCTCGCCGCGCTGCGCGCCGAGCTCGACCGCCGCGGCATCGCGACCCCCCTGCTCTGGGGCAACCGCAACTTCGACCCGTTCGTCACCGACGCCCTGCGCGAGGCGCACGAGCGCGGCGTACGCCGGGTGCTCACCGTCGTCACGAGCGCCTACTCCTGCTACTCCTCCTGCCGCCAGTACCGCGAGGACCTCGCCGAGGCGGTGGGCGCCCTGGCCGACGAGGGACGCGACGTCCTGGTGGACAAGGTGCGGCCCTACTGGAACCACCCCGGCTTCGCCCGGGCCAACAGCCGCCTGGTGACCGAGGCCACCCGCCCGCTGGCGGAGGTGCCGGACGGCCGGCTCCGGCTGGTCTTCGTCACGCACTCGATCCCCGACGGGATGGACGACACGTCCGGTCCCGGCGACGGCGAGGGCAACCTCTACCGGCGCCAGCACCTGCAGCTCGCGGCCGCGGTCACCGACGAGGTCAACGCCACGCTGAGCCGCGGGCTGGACTTCGAGATGGTCTACTGCTCGCGCTCGGGTCCGCCGTCGCAGCCGTGGCTGGAGCCGGACGTCAACGACCGGCTCGAGCAGCTGGCCGCCGAGGGCGTGACCGACGTGGTCGTGGCCCCCATCGGGTTCGTGTCCGACCACATGGAGGTCAGGTTCGACCTCGACACCGAGGCTGCGGAGACCGCCGAGCGGGTCGGGCTGCGGATGGTGCGCGTGCCGACCGTCGGCACCGACGACGAGTTCGTCGCCGGGCTGGTCGACCTGGCGCTCGAGCGTGCCGGCCAGGCGCGCGGCGAGGCCGTCCCGACCCCGGTGTGGCCCGGCAGCGACGTGCGTCCCGCCGTGTGCCGCCCGCGGGTGCTGCCCCAACCTGCGCGCCGCCAAGCCGGCCCTGTGTGGGTCGGACTGATGCCCGCGACTCCGGGCGCCGGGGAGCTGGCCGAGCTCGAGCAGCTGGCCATCGAGGCTGCGACCGAGGCCGGGCGGTTCATCCTCGACGAGCGGCCGGCCGAGCTGGGCGTCGCCAAGACCAAGAGCAGCGCCACGGACGTGGTGACCGTCATGGACCAGCAGGCCGAGCAGCTGCTGCGGCGGCGGATCACCGCTGCCCGGCCGCGCGACGCGATCGTCGGCGAGGAGGCCGCAGCCACGCGACGGCAGCTCCGGCATCACCTGGCTGGTCGACCCCATCGACGGCACCGTCAACTACCTCTACGGCATCCCCGCCTACTGCGTCTCGGTCGCGGCGGTGACCGGGGACGCGTCGGTGCCCGGCGGCTGGCGCCCTGTCGCGGGGGCGGTCTGCAACCCCAGCACCGGTGAGGTCTTCCACGCCCGGCTCGGCGGTGGAGCCTGCCTCGACGGCGGCCGTGGCACGCCGCCGGACGGGCTGTCGGTGGCCGTGTCCGGCGTGACGACGCTGGGACAGGCCCTGACCGGGACCGGCTTCGGCTACCTGCCCGAGGTGCGCGCCCGGCAGGGGGCCGTGGCCGCCGCGCTGCTGCCGCACGTCCGCGACCTGCGCCGCGCCGGCAGCGCCGCCCTGGACCTGTGCGCCGTGGCCTCGGGCCACCTCGACGCCTACTTCGAGTCCGGGCTCAACCCCTGGGACCTCGCGGCCGGCTGGCTGGTCGCCACGGAGGCCGGCGCGCTCGTGACCGGGCTGCGCTCCGCCGGCCCGGCGGCCGACATGACCGTCGCTGCGGGGCCCGGCGTGCACGGCCAGCTCGTGCAGCGGCTCGAGGAGCTCATCCCTGCGCGGTGACCGGCGCGCCAGGCCCGGTCAGCTGGCGGCCCGGGCGTCGGGGGCTCGCGGCGTACTCCTCCAGCACCGGCAGGTGCAGCCCGTGCTCGGCGGCGAGGTGGGCCAGCGACTCGAGCTCGCCGGTCCTCACCTCGACCATGTGGTCGTCGCCCTCGGTGCGGGCGCCCTGCAACGAGTCAGCGCCTCGCTGACGCGTGTGCGGATCTGCTCGTGGAGCTCGGTCATGTCCACCTCCCATGTCGTCGTGGCGGCCGACTCTATGAGGTGCCGCCCGGGGCGAAGCCAATCGAGCGGCTGAGCATCGGGTGAACAGTCGGTGAGGGGCAGGCGGCCGCTGGGTGCCTGACCTGCACGTACGCCGCCGGGTGTGCGGCTGGTCACACCACCGGGCCAGGTCGGATGCCGGAGCCGCCGACGCCAGGGATCCCGGGCTGCCGGCTCGAGCTGACCAGCAGGTGACCCTGCCCGTGACGTGCTCGGGTGGATAGGGCACAATCGCGCCGCGCAGCGGGCACAAATCACGCCGGCCCGACGTTGTCCCCGCAACCACCGCAACCCCTGCGCACCACCTCGACCCCACCCAGGAGCGACACCACCCATGGCGACTGACTATGACGCGCCGCGCAAGACCGATGAAGACGACGCCGAGGACTCCATCGAGGAGCTGAAGTCCCGCCGCGTCGACAAGAGCGCCTCGAGCGTCGACGTCGACGAGGCCGAGCAGGCCGAGGGCTTCGAGCTGCCCGGTGCCGACCTCTCCGGCGAGGAGCTGTCGGTGCGGGTGCTCCCGCGCCAGGCCGATGAGTTCACCTGCTCCCGCTGCTTCCTCGTCCACCACCGCAGCCAGCTCGCCAAGGAGGTCGGCGGTCAGCCGGTCTGCCGCGAGTGCGCCGCCTGACGCGCGGTTCCTGACACCAGCGACCCCAGATCGTGACCGACGACGCCACGCGTGCCGGTGCTGCTGCACCGGCTCGACGCCGGCCTGCCCGTGCCCGCCTACGCCCACCCCGGTGACGCCGGTGCGGACCTCTACGCGCGCAGCGACGTCACGCTGCAGCCCGGTGACCGCGCGCTCGTGCCGACCGGCGTGGCGATGGCGCTGCCCTCCGGCTACGCCGCGTTCGTGCACCCGCGCTCGGGGCTGGCCGCGAGGCACGGCGTCACGACGCTGAACGCGCCGGGCACGGTGGACGCCGGCTACCGGGGCGAGATCCACGTCAACCTCCTCAACACCGACCGCTCCGAGGCGTTCACCGTGCGCCGCGGCGACCGCATCGCCCAGCTCGTCATCCAGGAAGTGAGCCGGGCCCGATTCCTCGAGGTGGAGTCGCTCCCGGGCAGCCAACGGGGGGACACTGGACACGGAGCCAGCGGGGGGTTCGGCGCCCGGGCCGTCCCGCTGACCACGAACAGCCCGACCGACTGAAGGACTGACCAGCCCGTGAGCATCTTCCGCCGTACCAGCAAGAAGGCGGCCGAGCCGTCCGAGTCCGACCCGGCGTCGTCGTCCGACCTGGCGTCGTCGACCCGCCGTGACGAGGTGGCGCAGACCACCGCGGACGCTCCCACCGCGGACGCGCCCCTGCTGGGCGAGACCTCCGCCGACGCCGTCGACGACTTCGAGGCCGGCGCCACCGAGCTGACCGTCGCCACCGCCCCCAGCCGCGCCGCAGGTCCGTTCGACCGCTCCGAGGTCGAGGACACCGAGGGCCGGCTCGACCTGGGGTCCCTGTGGCTGGCCGGCATCCCCGGCATGGAGCTGCGCCTGGAGGTCGACCAGGAGGCCGACACCGTCGTCGGGGTGACCGCGGTCCTCGGGGAGTCCGCCGTGCAGCTGCAGGCCTTCGCCGCGCCCCGCTCGGAGGGCATCTGGGAGGAGATCCGCGGCGAGATCGCCGCGAGCATCACCCGCCAGGGCGGCACCGCCGAGGACACCGTCGGCCCGCTGGGGGTCGAGCTGCAGACCCGCATGCCCGGCCAGGACGGGACCGGGCGCACCGTCTTCTCCCCGGCCCGCTTCCTCGGCGTCGACGGTCCGCGGTGGTTCCTGCGGGCGGTCCTGAGCGGCCGCGCCGCCATCGACCCCGACGCCGCCGAGCCGCTGATCGACGTCGTCCGCGCCACCGTGGTCGTGCGCGGCGACGAGCCGATGGCGCCCCGCGACCTGCTGCCGCTGACCCTGCCCGACGCCGGTGAGCCGGTGCCGGCGCAGGAGGAGGAGCCGGCCCGCGTCGACGACCTGGCCCCGTTCGAGCGGGGCCCCGAGATCACCGAGATCCGCTAGATCCACCCTGGGAGCGGTCATGCCACATCAGCACCAGTCGACGGGCAAGCCCGGGCTGCGCGAGCGCCTCGCCGAGCGGTTCACCCGCTCGGAGGCAGAGGTGGAGGCCGTCGAGCTCCAGCAGGACGCCGACCGCCTCGGCGGCACCCCCATCGCCGAGCTCGCCGACCGCTCCGAGGCGAGCGTCTGCGGGGCCGTGCGCAGCGTCACCCTCCGGCCGCGCGTCAACGTCCCCGCGCTGGTCGTCGAGCTGTACGACGGCAGCCAGACCCTCAACCTGGTCTGGCTGGGTCGCCGGCAGATCGGCGGCATCGAGCCGGGCACCTACCTGACCGCCCGCGGCCGGGTGACCTACAAGAACGGCGTCCCGACGATCTTCAACCCGGCCTACGACATCAAGCCCCACCGTGGCCACTGAGGAGCGGCCCGGCTCGGCGTCCATCCCGCTCGGCGACGCGCACGCGGTGGAGACGGTCGAGGAGGTCATCCGGGCCCGGCTGTCCGCGGCGCTCGGCGGCATCCGCGGGTCGGTCGAGACCGCGCTGCCGACCGTCGCCTTCGTCGCGGCCTGGGTCTGGCGCCACGACGTGCGGACCGCGGTGGCCGCGTCCGCGGTCGTGGCACTCGTGCTCCTGGTGTCCCGGCTGGTGGCCCGGCAGACGCCGCGTTACGTGCTCTCCGCCGTTGCCGCGACCGCGGTCGCGGCGTTCTTCGCGCTGCGCAGCGGCCGGGCCGAGGACGCGTTCCTGCCGGGCATCCTCGCCAGCGCCGCCTGGGGCGCCGCGGCGCTGGTGTCGGTCCTCGCCCGCTGGCCCGTGGTCGGCTTCCTCGTCGCGGCCGGCGACCCCCGCATGGCCGAGGACCCGCTCGGGTGGCGGCGCGACCGGGGCCTGGTGCGGGTCTGCCAGCGGCTGACGATGGTCCTGGTCGGGCTCTACGTGCTCCGCGTCGCGGTCATGCTGCCGCATGTACCTCGCCGGTCGAGGTCACCCTGCTGGGCATCGCCAAGATCGTCCTGGGGTGGCCGGCCTACCTCGGCGCCGTGGCCCTGATGGGGCTCATCCTCGTGCGCGGCCGCACCGCGCCGGCCCCGCTCGCCGGCACCGACGGCTGACGCCGACGGCTGACACGGCCTGGCCCGCGCGGCGCCGGCCGGGGTCAGACCCGGCCGCGCGGCACGCGGTTGGACGGCGAGAGCATCGCCTCGAGGTCGTCCTCGACGTCGGGCGTGGTGAGGAACAGCAGCTCGTCGTTGGCCTCGAGCGAGTCGTCGCGGGTGGGCGCGATCGGGTGGTCCTCGCGGATGATGCCGACCAGGACCGAGTCGCCGGGCCACGGGATGTCGCCGACGCGCTTCCCGGCGTACGGGCTGTCGAGGGGCAGGGTCAGCTCGACCATGGTGGCCTGACCCTGCTGGAACTGGAAGATCCGCACGAGGTCGCCGACGCTGACGGCCTCCTCGACCAGGGCGGTCATCAGGCGCGGGGTGGAGACCGCCACGTCCACGCCCCACGCCTCGTCGAACATCCACTCGTTCTTGGGGTTGTTGACCCGGGCGACGGTGCGCGGCACGCCGAACTCGGTCTTGGCCAGCAGCGAGACCACGAGGTTGGCCTTGTCGTCACCGGTCGCGGCCACGACCACGTCGCACTCGTGCGAGGCCGGCCTCGTGCAGCGCGGTGATCTCGCAGGCGTCGGCGAGCAGCCACGACGCCTCGGGGACGCGGCCGGCCTGGACGTCGTCGGCGTCCTTGTCGATGAGCAGCACCGAGTGACCGTTGTGCAGCAGCTCGCGGGCGATGGAGCGCCCGACGCTGCCGGCTCCGGCGATGACGACACGCATGAGGGGTGGACCCTTTCGCTCGACCGGCGCTACTCAGCCGGCGGGGGCTGGTCGAGCTTGTACTCGACGGTGGCCAGGGAGGAGGCGGCCGTCACCAGGTGCACCAGGTCGCCGTCCTGGTAGACCATGTCCTTCTCGGGGACGACGCCCTCGCCGAGCCTGGTGAGGTAGGCGACCCGGGCGCCGGCGACGTCCTCGATCTCGGTGAGCGGGCGCCCGATCCACGACGTGTGCACGGGGACCTCGGCGACCACGACCCGACCGCTGGGGTCGGTGTGCTCGGGCACGGAGCCCTGCGGCAGCAGCCGGCGCAGCATCTGGTCGGCGGTCCAGCGCACCGTCGCGACGGTGGGGATGCCGAGCCGCTGGTAGACCTCGGCGCGGCCCGGGTCGTAGATGCGGGCCACGACGTGCTCGACGCCGAAGGTCTCGCGCGCCACCCGGGCGGCGAGGATGTTGGAGTTGTCGCCGTTGCTGACGGCGGCGAACGCGTAGGCGGACTCGATGCCGGCCTCGGTCAGCGTGTCGCGGTCGAACCCGATGCCGGTGACGCGCTTGCCCTCGAACGTCGTCCCGAGCCGGCGGAACGCCGAGGCGTTCTGGTCGATGACGGCGACGTCGTGCCCTTGGCTCTCGAGACTGAGGGCCAGGGTCGAGCCGACGCGGCCGCAGCCCATGATCACGAAATGCACGGCGCCGACGCTACACGCTCGCGTGGTGGGCCTGCGCGCGTCGCTTTCGGCAGGGCCCTACAGTTGAGGCGTGTCAACTACTTCCCGCACGCATCAAGCGGGTTCTCCTGGGCCGCGCCATGCGCAGCGACAGGCTGGGCGAGACGCTCCTGCCCAAGCGCCTCGCCCTCCCGATCTTCGCCAGCGACGCCCTGTCGTCGGTGGCCTACGCCCCGGACGAGATCTTCCTGACCCTCGGCCTCGCCGGCGGCGCGTTCGCCACCACCCACTCGTGGCAGATCGGCCTCGGCGTCGTCTTCGTCATGCTCGTCGTCGTCGCGTCGTACCGGCAGAACGTGCACGCCTACCCCTCCGGCGGCGGCGACTACGAGGTGGCCACGGTCAACCTCGGGCCCAAGGCCGGCCTGACCGTCGCCAGCTCCCTGCTCGTCGACTACGTCCTCACCGTCGCGGTGTCGGTGTCCTCGGGCGTGCAGAACGCCGCCGCGGCGCTGACCGTCGTCCGCGGCCACGAGATGCCGGTCGCCGTGGGCCTGGTCGTGCTGCTGACGGCGATGAACCTGCGGGGGGTCCGCGAGTCCGGCAAGGCGTTCGCCGTGCCGGTCTATGCGTTCATGCTCGGCATCATCGGGATGGCGGCGTTCGGCTTCCTCCGGGCCGCCACCGGCACGCTTGCCCCAGGCCGACGAGCGCGCAGTACGACCTCGTGCCGGAGCAGGCCGGCAGCAGCCTCGCCGGCTTCGCGATGCTCTTCCTGCTGCTGCGGGCGTTCTCCTCCGGCTGTGCCGCGCTCACCGGCGTCGAGGCGATCAGCAACGGTGTCCCCGCGTTCAAGAAGCCGAAGAGCCGCAACGCCGCCACGACCCTGCTGCTCATGGGGGTCATCGCGGTGACCATGCTGATGTCGATCATCACGCTGACCCGGATGACCGGCATCCAGTTCGCCGAGGACCCGGCCGACCCAGCTCACGCTCAACGGCGCAGCCGGTCGGCGACAGCTACGTCCAGGAGACGATCATCGGGCAGCTGTCCCACACGGTCTTCTCCGGCTTCCCGCTCGGCGTCGTCTTCATCTCGATCGTCACCGGCATCATCCTCATCCTGGCCGCCAACACCGCGTTCAACGGCTTCCCGGTGCTCGGCTCGATCCTCGCCAAGGACGGCTACCTGCCGCGCCAGCTGCACACCCGCGGCGACCGGCTCGCGTTCTCCAACGGCATCCTCATCCTGGCCGGGGCCGCGATCTTCCTGATCATCCTGTACGACGCCGAGGTCACCAAGCTGATCCAGCTCTACATCGTCGGCGTCTTCGTGTCCTTCACGCTGAGCCAGACCGGGATGATCCGGCACTGGAACCGTCACCTGCGCACCGAGCGCGACCCCAAGGAGCGGGGCCGGATGATGCGCAGCCGGGTCATCAACGGCATCGGCGCCTTCATGTCCGGGCACGGTCCTGCTCGTGGTGCTGGCCACCAAGTTCATCCACGGCGCCGGCTACGCGATCGCCGCGATGGCCGTCCTGTTCGTGATCATGCTGCGGCATCCACCGCCACTACGACCGGGTGCGCGCCGAGCTCGCGGTCGAGGAGTCGTCGTTCGAGGACCAGCTGCTGCCCTCGCGGGTGCACGCCATCGTGCTGGTGTCCAAGATCCACAAGCCGACCCTGCGGGCGCTGGCCTACGCCCGGGCCACCCGGCCCTCCGTGCTCGAGGCGATCACCGTCAACGTCGAGCCGGACGAGACCAAGGCGCTGCAGGCCGAGTGGGACCGCCGCGACATCCCCGTGCCGCTGAAGATCCTGGACTCGCCCGTTCCGCGAGATCACCCGGCCCGTCGTCGACTACGTCAAGGCCGCCCGGCGCGGCAACCCCCGCGACGTCGTCGATGGTCTACATCCCCGAGTACGTCGTGGGCGCCTGGTACGAGCAGCTCCTGCACAACCAGAGCGCGCTGCGGCTCAAGGGCCGGCTGCTGTTCACCCCCGGCGTCATGGTCGCCAGCGTGCCGTGGCAGCTGCGCTCGGCCGAGGGCAGCGAGCACCGGCTCGACGGCCCGATCGCCGGATCGGTGCGGCGCGGCCAGTGACCACAGCACCCGGGCCCGCGGACACCCCGCCGGCCCCCGCAGCCTCACTGGTCGGCACGGAGTTCGAGGCCGAGGTCGGCAAGGTCGCGCACGGCGGCCACTGCGTCGCCCGGCACGACGGCCGCGTGGTCTTCGTCCGGCACACCCTGCCGGGCGAGCGGGTCCGGGTGCGGGTCACCCGCGGCCGGGAGGGCGACCGGTTCCTGCTCGGCGACGCCGTCGAGGTGCTCGAGCCGTCGCCGCACCGCCGCCCTCCGCCGTGCCCGTTCTCCGGGCCCGGGTCAGTGCGGCGGATGCGACTGGCAGCACGTCGACCTCGACTACCAGCGCGAGCTGAAGGCCGCCGTGGTCACCGAGCAGCTGCACCGGCTGGGCGGCGCTCGACCTCGACGTCGCACGTCGAGCCCGTGCCCGGCGACGCCGCCGGCCTGCGCTGGCGCACGCGGGTCGAGTTCGCCGTCGACGCCTCGGGCCGGGCGGGACTGCGGCGCCACCACAGCCACGACGTCATCCCGGTCGACGACTGCCTGATCGCCACCGAGGCGGTCGCCGCCTCCGGCGTGCTCGACCGCGAGTGGCCGGGCGCCGACTCGGTCGACGTGGTCGACCCCGGAGCCGGGGCGCCCGCCCACGTCGTCCCGGTGCGGCACGGCAGGGCGTCCGCGGCGCGACGTCGTACAGCGGGTCGACACGGGGAGCTGGTCGGGGGAGTTCCGGTTGTCGGCGCGGGGCTTCTGGCAGGTGCACCCGGGCGCCGCGGCGACGTTCGTCGACGCGGTCCTGCGAGCAGCTCGCGCCGGCCGCGGGGGAGCGGGCGGTCGACCTGTACGCCGGTGTGGGCCTGTTCGCCCGCGCCCTGGCCGATGCGGTCGGGCCCGGCGGGGCGGTCCTCGCGGTCGAGTCGGACCGGCGGGCGGTGCGCGACGCGGAGCGCAACGTCGCCGACCGGCCCCAGGTCGAGGTGCGGCACGCCAAGGTCGACCGGGCGCTGCGGCCGCTGGTGCGCCAGGGCATCACGGCCGACGTGGTGGTGCTCGACCCGCCGCGCACCGGTGCCGGCCGGTCGGTGATCCGCGACCTCGCGGCGCTGACGCCGCGGGCCGTCGCCTACGTCGCCTGTGACCCGGCCGCCCTCGCGCGCGACCTCGCCTACGCCCGGCAGGCCGGCTTCACCGTCCGCTCGGTGCGGGCCTTCGACGCGTTCCCGATGACCCACCACGTGGAGTGCGTCGCGGTCCTCGAGCCGGCGGGCTGACGGGGTGGCCCTGCCGGCCCGGGTCGGCGCGCGCGCGTTCCGGCACCCCGTGGACGTGCGCTTCTTCGAGGTCGACTCGCTCGGCGTGGTGTTCAACATGTGGTACCTCGGCTGGTGCGACGAGGCGATGAGCGCCTACCTGGACGTGCTCGGCCACGGCTACGGCACCCTGCGCGCGGCCGGCCTCGACGCGGTGCTGCGCCGGGCCGAGCTGGAGTGGGTCGACAGCCTCGAGGCCTTCCAGCGCGCCGAGATCGGCGTCCGGGTCGAGCACATCGGGTCGACGTCCTTCCGGCTCGGCTACGACGTGCGCCGGGTGAGCGAGGCGGACCCGTCCGGCACGCCCTGCGCCCGCGTCGCGATCACCTACGTGTGCGTCCGGGCCGCCGACCGGGCCAGCGCCCGGTCCCGTCTGGCCTGCGTGCCGCACTGGAGGCAGGATCGTCCTGACCGGGCAGGCCCAGGCGGCGTCTCCCCGGCTGACACGGCGACGCCGATGTGGTTAGATATCTTGACGTCAAGATAAATGGTTGGAAGGAGCCGGCGGTGAGCCAGCACAGCGCAGACAGCTTCAAGGCCAAGGGCACCCTGGAGGTCGGGGACGCGTCGTACGACGTGTACCGGCTGTCCGCGGTGGAGGGCAGCGACCGGCTGCCGTACAGCCTCAAGGTCCTGCTCGAGAACCTCCTGCGGACCGAGGACGGCGCGAACATCACCGCCGACCACATCCGCGCCCTGGCCGCCTGGGACCCCCAGGCCGAGCCGGACACCGAGATCCAGTTCACGCCGGCGCGCGTGATCATGCAGGACTTCACCGGTGTCCCGTGCATCGTCGACCTGGCCACCATGCGTGAGGCCGTCGCCGAGCTCGGCGGCGACCCGGCCCGGATCAACCCCCTCGCGCCGGCCGAGATGGTCATCGACCACTCGGTCATCGCCGACGTGTTCGGCCGCGCCGACGCGTTCGAGAAGAACGTCGAGCTGGAGTACCAGCGCAACGGTGAGCGCTACCAGTTCCTGCGCTGGGGCCAGACCGCGTTCAACGACTTCAAGGTCGTCCCGCCGGGCACCGGCATCGTCCACCAGGTCAACATCGAGCACCTGGCCCGCGTGGTGTTCGAGCGCGACGGCGTCGCCTACCCCGACACCTGCGTCGGCACCGACTCCCACACGACCATGGTCAACGGCCTCGGCGTCCTCGGCTGGGGCGTCGGCGGCATCGAGGCCGAGGCGGCCATGCTCGGCCAGCCCGTGTCGATGCTCATCCCGCGCGTCGTCGGCTTCAAGCTGAGCGGCGAGATCCCCGCCGGCGCCACCGCCACCGACGTCGTCCTCACGATCACCGAGATGCTGCGCAAGCACGGTGTCGTCGGCAAGTTCGTCGAGTTCTACGGCGAGGGCGTCGGCGCCGTGCCGCTGGCCAACCGCGCCACCATCGGCAACATGAGCCCCGAGTTCGGTTCCACCGCGGCGATGTTCCCCATCGACGACGTCACCTGCGACTACCTGCGCCTCACCGGCCGCAGCGACGCCCAGGTCGCCCTCGTCGAGGCGTACGCCAAGGAGCAGGGCCTGTGGCACGACCCGGCCACGGAGCCGGTGTTCTCCGAGTACCTCGAGCTCGACCTGTCCACGGTGGTGCCCAGCATCGCCGGCCCGAAGCGGCCGCAGGACCGGATCGCGCTCACCGACGCCAAGACCGCCTTCCGGGCGGCCCTGGGCGACTACGTCGACGACGGCACCGACAACGACGTGGACGAGGCCAGCAAGGAGTCGTTCCCGGCGAGCGACCCGCCGCGCCTACCACGAGCACCACGGCGCCGCAGGCGCCCAGCGAGGCGCCGCACCCGTCCACCCTGCTGCCCAGCTCCGACGGCCGGCCGAGCCGCAAGGTCGCGGTGACCATGGCCGACGGCACGCAGACCGAGCTCGACCACGGCCACGTGGCGATCGCCTCGATCACCTCCTGCACCAACACCTCCAACCCCTCGGTGATGGTCGGCGGCCGCCCTGCTGGCCAAGAACGCCGTCGAGCGCGGGCTCACCGTCAAGCCGTGGGTCAAGACCTCGCTGGCGCCCGGGTCCAAGGTCGTCATGGACTACTACGCCAAGGCCGGCCTCGTGCCCTACCTGGAGAAGCTGGGCTACCACCTGGTCGGCTACGGCTGCACCACCTGCATCGGCAACTCCGGCCCGCTGCCGGAGGAGGTCTCCGCCGCCGTCCAGGAGAACGACCTCAGCGTCGTCTCGGTCCTGTCCGGCAACCGCAACTTCGAGGGCCGGATCAACCCCGACATCAAGATGAACTACCTGGCCTCGCCGCCGCTGGTCGTCGCCTACGCCCTCGCCGGCACGATGGACTGGGACCCGCAGACCGACCCGATCGGGGTCGACGAGTCCGGCGCCGACGTGTTCCTCGCCGACATCTGGCCCGACGCCGCCGACGTGGCGCGGGTGGTCGAGGCCTCGATCACCACCGACATGTTCAGCAACGACTACGCCGACGTGTTCGCCGGCGACGAGCGCTGGCGGTCGCTGCCCACCCCCGAGGGCGACACCTTCGACTGGGCGCAGGAGTCGACGTACGTCCGCAAGCCCCCGTACTTCGAGGGGATGCAGCGCGGAGCCGTCGCCGGTCAGCGACGTCACGGGCGCCCGCGTCCTGGCCAAGCTGGGTGACTCGGTCACGACCGACCACATCAGCCCGGCCGGGTCGTTCAAGCCCGACAGCCCGGCCGGCGTCTACCTCGCCTCGCACGGCGTCGACCGCAAGGACTTCAACTCCTACGGCTCCCGACGCGGCAACCACGAGGTGATGATCCGCGGCACGTTCGCCAACATCCGGCTGCGCAACCAGCTGCTGGACGACGTCCAGGGCGGCTTCACCCGCGACTTCACCGCGCGGCGGCGAGCAGGCGACGATCTACGACGCCGCGCAGCACTACGCCGAGGCGGGCACGCCGCTGGTGGTCCTGGCCGGCAAGGAGTACGGCTCGGGGTCCTCGCGCGACTGGGCCGCCAAGGGCACCCGGCTGCTCGGGGTCAAGGTGGTCATCGCCGAGTCCTACGAGCGGATCCACCGGTCCAACCTGATCGGCATGGGCGTCCTGCCGCTGCAGTACCCGCAGGGCCAGAACGCCGACTCGCTCGGGCTCGACGGCACCGAGACGTTCGACGTCACCGGCATCACGGCGCTGAACGACGGGTCCACCCCGCGCACGGTGACCGTCACGGCGACCAAGGAGTCCGGCGAGCAGGTCTCGTTCGACGCCGTGGTCCGCATCGACACCCCCGGCGAGGCGGACTACTACCGCAACGACGGCATCCTGCAGTACGTCCTGCGGTCGCTCGTCGCCAGCTGAGCCGCTGCCGCTGCCATGCGCGGTGGCCCGGTCGCCGCGGCGACCGGGCCACCGGCGTGTCCGCGGCTCCCGGTCGCCCGTCCGACATGTGTCGCGCACCGGCGGTGTCGGCGGCGGTCGTCACACTGGGGGAGTGACCGCGACCGCGCCGTACGCCGCCCGGGTGGCCCGAGCGGGTGCCGCCCCCGGACAGCCCCGACTGGCAGGTGCCGGCGACCGCGCTGGCTGCTCGACCACTGCCCGGCCGACTACCGCGGCTACGAGGGGTGGCGCAAGCACCCGGTCGCCCTCGCGTGGGTCACCACCCGGCACATCGAGGCCCAGCTGGAGGCGATGCGCGGCGCCTACCGCGACGTCCGCGTCGACCTCGGCGACCTGGTGCCGGCCGAGGCGCTGCCGGAGATCCTGGCCGACCTCGAGGCCGAGGGGCTGCGGCTGCGCGCCGCGGCCCGCAGCGCCTCCCTGCTGTACGACGCCCTGCAGGGCCGCCGCTACATCCCCCGCCTGTGAGCCACGGTCGCGGCAGGCGCGCCCGACCCACACCGACCGCATCCGACGGCACGCACCGCGCGTGCCGCCCACCGCAGAGGAGCTGCATGGACACCGGAGCCGACACCGCTTCGCCCGCCCTGACCCCGAGCGCAGTGACCCCGTCGGGGACCGGGCGGCGCGTGCCGTCTTCGTGGCGTTCTTCGGCAGCGGCGTCGCGTTCGCCAGCTGGGCCTCGCGCATCCCCCAGGTGCGCGACGCCCTCGGGCTGGAGCCGGGCGCCCTGGGCCTGGTCCTGCTGGCGCTCGCCGTCGGGTTCGGTCAT
The DNA here is from genome assembly GCA_963724015.1 of uncultured Actinomycetota bacterium. GTDB lineage: Bacteria > Actinomycetota > Actinomycetes > Actinomycetales > Dermatophilaceae > CAVRTM01. The sequence continues at coordinate 114,260 of CAVRTM010000001.1, read as the reverse complement.
CGCCCTGCCCGTCGCGGGCATCGTCGTCACCCGGCTGGGCCCGGCGCGCACCATCCTCGCGATGTCGGTCCTGCTGGCCGTCGGCCTCGCGACCGTCGCGGTCGGGCACACGCACGGCGTGCCGCCCGTGGTCGCCGGGCTGTTCCTCGTCGGGTTCGGCAACGGGACCTGGGACGTCGCCATGAACGTCGCGGGCGCCGAGGTCGAGCAGCGCCAGGGCCGCTCGATCATGTCGCGCTTCCACGCCGGGTTCAGCCTCGGCACGGTCGCCGGAGCCCTGCTCGGGTTCGGCCCTGGTCGCCCTCCACGTCGGCGTCGCCCCCACCTCACCGCCGTCGCGGTGGTCATCGCCGTGGCCGTGCCGATCTCGCGTGCGCGGCTTCCTGCCCGCCGTCCCGCACGAGCACGCCGCGGCGCAGCCGGGCGCCGCGCCACCCGCTGACGGCCTGGACCGAGCCGCGGACGCTGCTCATCGGGCTGTTCGTGCTCACCATGGCGTTCACCGAGGGCACCGGCAACGACTGGCTCGGCGTCGCGGTCATCGACGGCTACCACGCCGAGCCGGCCGTCGGCTCGCTGACCTTCGCGGTCTTCGTCGCCGCGATGACCGTCGGCCGCTGGTTCGGCACCGACCTGCTCGACCGCTACGGCCGCGTGCCCGTGCTGCGGGTCTCGGCCCTCGCCGCGCTGGTCGGTCTGGTCCTCGTCGTGTTCGGCACCGGCCTGCCGATGGCCATGGCCGGCGCCGTCCTGTGGGGACTCGGCGCCGCGCTCGGCTTCCCCGTCGGCATGAGCGCCGCCGCCGACGACCCCCGTTCCGCAGCCGGGCGGGTCAGCGTGGTCGCCTCCATCGGCTACGTCGCCTTCCTGGCCGGACCGCCGCTCATCGGCCTGCTCGGCGACCACGTGGGGGTCCTGCGATCCCTGACCATCGCGGCCGGCCTCATGGCGGTCGGGCTGCTCGTCGCCGGCGCCTGCCGCCCGCTGCCGGCCGAGGCCGGAGGCGTCGACGTGGGTGGCGGCGGCGGCTCGCGGGGACCCGACCTCCCGTCCTGAGCCGTCGGGGCGCACCATGGAGGGGAGGAAGAGGTGCTGCCGATGACCGCCGCGACGTCCACCCACACCTGCACGCCACCGCTGCGCCCGGCCGGCGTCCGCTATCCCACCCTGCGGATCGACGGCAGGGTCGGCGACACGTGGACCTGCAGCAGCTGCCGGCGACTCTGGCGGGTCGAGCTCGACCTGCCGGCGCTCAAGACCCCCGATGCCCTGCGGTGGCGCCCGGCCAACGCCTGGGACCGGCTCTGGCACCGGCGCGCCCGCTGACACCCACCCGCTGACGCCCGCCCGCTGACACCCGCCTCCTGACACCGGCTCAGGTCAGGGAGCCGGGGTCGGCCGGGACGTCGACCGCGTGCTGCCGCAGGACCTCCAGCGGGACGCTCTCCAGGGCGCGCTCGTGGGTCGAGGCCAGCACGACCGGGGCGGCGGCGCCGGCCTGGTGCGCCTCCAGCCACCGCACCGCCACCACGCACCACCGGTCGCCGGGGCGCAGGCCGGGGAAGGCCAGGTCGGGCCGGGCGGTGACCAGGTCGTTGCCGAGCCGCTGCTGGTGGTGCAGGAACTCGGCCGTGACCACCGCGCAGACGGTGTGGCTGCCGAGGTCCTGCGGCCCGGTCGTGCAACAGCCGTCCCGGAAGAAGCCGGTCACCGGGTCGGTCCCGCACGGTTCGAGCGGGCCCCCGAGCACGTTGCGATCGCCGTCCATGGCCCGAGTCTGCCAGCCCGCCGGACGTGAGATGGGACTCAGCACGTGCAGGGACGCGCCCTGACACGCCGGGGATCGACGCCGGCCGAACCCGTGCGGACAGGGACCGACATAGACTCGTGCGACTCGCGATGTGGAAGGACGACCTGATCGTGCACGTGCTGGACTCGATCCACGGTCCTGATGACCTCAAGGCCCTCCCGGCGGAGCAGCTGCCCGCCCTGGCCGAGGAGATCCGGACCTTCCTCGTCGACTCCGTCTCCAAGACGGGCGGCCACCTCGGGCCCAACCTCGGCGTCGTCGAGCTGACCATCGCCCTGCACCGGGTGTTCGACTCCCCGCGCGACACGATCGTCTTCGACACCGGTCACCAGTCCTACGTGCACAAGCTGCTCACCGGCCGCCACGACTTCAGCCGGCTCAAGAAGCAGGGCGGCCTCTCGGGCTACCCCAGCCGGGCCGAGTCCGAGCACGACGTCGTCGAGAACTCCCACGCCTCGACCGCGCTGTCCTGGGCCGACGGCATCGCCAAGGCGCACCGCCTGCGCGGGGAGGCCGACCGGCATACCGTCGCGGTCATCGGCGACGGCGCGCTCACCGGCGGGATGGCGTGGGAGGCGATCAACAACATCGCCATCGACAAGGACCTGCCGCTGGTCATCGTGGTCAACGACAACGGCCGCTCCTACGCCACGACGACCGGGGGGATGGCCGACCACCTCGCCACCTTGCGGACCACCCGCGGCTACGAGCGCTTCCTGGACTGGGGCAAGTCCGCCCTCAAGGGCACGCCCGTCGTCGGCGGTGCGATGTACGGCACCCTGCACGGGATGAAGAAGGGGCTGAAGGACATCGTCGCGCCCCAGGGCATGTTCGAGGACCTCGGCCTGAAGTACCTCGGCCCGGTCGACGGCCACGACGAGCAGGCGGTGGAGAGCGCGCTCACCCGCGCCCGTGCGTACGGCGGCCCGGTCATCGTCCACGTCCTCACCCAGAAGGGCCGCGGCTACGCCCCGGCCCGCAACGACGAGGCCGACCAGTTCCACGGGGTCGGGGTGTTCAACCCCGAGACGGGCCTGCCGTTCGAGGCGGGCGGCCGGATCTGGACCGACGAGTTCAGCGACGAGCTGCTGCGCGATCGGCGCCGAGCGCGCGGACGTCGTCGCCATCACCGCGGCCATGCTGATCCCCGTCGGGCTCGACGGCTTCGCCGCCCGCTTCCCCGACCGTGTCTTCGACGTCGGCATCGCCGAGCAGCACGCGGTGACGATGGCCTCGGGCCTGGCGTTCGGCGGGCTGCACCCGGTCGTGGCCGTCTACGCCACGTTCCTCAACCGGGCCTTCGACCAGCTGCTGATGGACTGCGCGCTGCACCGCGCCGGTGTGACCTTCGTGCTGGACCGTGCCGGCGTCACCGGCAGCGACGGCGCCTCGCACAACGGCATGTGGGACATGGCCATCGGCTCGCATCGTGCCGGGGCTGCGGCTGGCCGCGCCGCGCGACGGCCAGCAGGTGCGCCGGCAGCTGCGCGAGGCCGTCGACGTCTCCGACGGCCCGACCGTGCTGCGCTTTCCCAAGGGCGACGTCGCCGAGCCGATCGCCGCGCTCGAGCGGTGGGGGAGCCTGGACGTCCTCCACGGTCCCGGCACCGGCCCGGTCGACCTGCTCCTGGTCGGGGTCGGCTCGATGGCGTCCACGGCGGTCGGCGTCGCCGAGAAGCTCGAGGCGCAGGGCCGCAGCGTCCGCGTCGTGGACCCGCGATGGGTCCTGCCGGTCAGCGACGACCTCGTCGAGGCGGCTCGCGCGGCCGGGGCGGTGGCGGTGGTCGAGGACAACCTGGTCGCCTCAGGCATCGGCGCGGCCGTGACGGTGGCGCTCCGGGCGGCCGGGCTCGGCGTGCCGGTGCACCTGCACGGCATCCCCAAGGAGTTCCTGGAGCATGCCTCGCGCAGCCAGGTCCTCGAGCAGGTCGGGCTCACCGCCGACTCGATCGCCACGTCCCTGGCTGCGGCCCTTCCCGGCTGAGCCGGTGCAGCGCGCCGCGGCCGCTCGGGCGCCTGACGGACGCCGGTTGGCCGCGGGCGCCGCCGCGCCGCCGCGTCGCCGTACCAGCGGGCCTCAGGCCAGCAGGCTGGCGCCGGAGGACAGCAGCAGGACCACGTCGACGGCCGCGACGGCGATGGTCAGCAGGAACGGCAGCCGGCTGCTCGTGGTCCGCAGGGCCACCAGGGTGCCGGCCAGCGCGAGCAGCGTCGTGATGGCCAGGGCGGTCCAGCCGACCGCGCCCGGGCTCCCGGCCGGCGCGAGCACCACGACCGCCGACGCCAGCAGCAGCACCACGCAGGCGAGGCCCGTCGAACCCGTCCGGCCCAGCCGGTGCGGCAGCCCGCTGATGCCGGTGGCCCGGTCGTCCTCGAGGTCCGGCAGCACGTTGGCCAGGTGTGCCCCGACGCCCAGCAGCGCCCCGGCCGCCATCGCCCACCATGCGGGCCGCGGGCTGCCCGGCAGGGACAGGGTGACCACGGCCGGCAGCAGGCCGAAGCACACGGCGTACGGCGCCCACGACCAGACCGTCGCCTTGACGCCCAGGTTGTAGACCCAGCCCGCGCCGACGGCGACCAGGTGCGCGACGCCGGCACGCAGCCCGAGCGAGAACGAGAGGGGGAGGGTCAGGACCGCGGCGACCAGCGCGGCGCGGCCGACGGTGCGCCGGTCCACCTGTCCGCGCGCGACCGGCTTGTCCGCGCGGGCGACCTCCGCGTCACGGGCGGCGTCGACCCAGTCGTTGGACCAGCCGATCGAGAGCTGTCCGACCAGGAAGACCAGCGTCAGCCGGGCGACGGCGAGCGGTCCGGCGCCGGAGGCCACTGCGAGCAGCCCACCGAGTGCGGTGACGGCCACCGTCGGCCCGGGATGGCACGCCGCTGCCAGCGCGGGCACGAGCGCCCGTCCGCCGCGCGCGACCGACGGGGGGATCGGCGCGCCCACCGGGCGCTGCGTCTCCTCGGCCATGCGCCGATGCTACGGCGCGGTGCCGACCGGGGGGGCCGACGGGGCGGTCCGTGGGTTGCGTCGTCACCACGCCGTACCCGCCCCCGCCTCGTAGGGTGGTGCCATGAGCCGAGTCGCTGCTGTCCACCCGGTGCTCCCCGACCACCGGTACCCCCAGCGCGAGATCACCGAGCTGTTCGCCGAGGTCTGCCTCGGCCCCGAGGGCAAGCACCAGCTGCTGCAGCGGCTGCACACCAGCGCCCAGGTGGGGTCCCGGCACCTGGCGCTGCCGCTCGAGCGCTACCGTCACCTCGACGGCTTCGGCGAGGCCAACGACGCGTTCATCGAGGCTTCGATCGACCTCGGTTCCCGGGCGGTGCTCGGCGCGCTGGAGCGGGCCGGGCTGCGCCCCGAGGACGTCGACCTGATCGTGTCCACCACCGTCACCGGTGTCGCCGTCCCGTCGATCGAGGCCCGGATCGCGACCGTGATCGGCCTGCGCCCCGACGTCCGGCGGGTCCCGCTGCTGGGGCTCGGCTGCCTCGGCGGTGCGGCCGGCATCGCCCGTGTCCACGACTACCTCCTCGGCCATCCCGGCGACGTCGCGGTGCTGCTGTCGGTGGAGCTGTGCTCCCTCACCCTGCAACGGCACGACCGCTCCACCGCCAACCTGGTGGCCAGCGGGCTGTTCGGGGACGGTGCCGCCGCGGTGGTGCTGACCGGCGCCGACCGCAAGGCCCCGGCAGGCACCACGTGGGCCGGCCCTGAGGTGCTGGACTCCCGCAGCCACCTCTACCCCGGCACCGAGCGGGCGATGGGTTGGGACATCGGCGCGACCGGCCTGAAGATCGTCCTCGGCGCCGAGGTGCCCAGCCTCGTCGAGCAGGAGCTCGGCGCCGACGTGCAGGGCTTCCTGGCCGACCACGGGCTCACGGTGGAGGAGGTCACCGGCTGGGTCTGCCACCCCGGTGGGCCCAAGGTCCTGGAGGCGGTGGAGTCGGTGCTCCAGCTGCCCGCTGACGCGCTGAAGGTGACGTGGCAGTCACTGGCCGAGATCGGCAACCTGTCGTCCGCGTCGGTGCTGCACGTCCTGCACGACACGATGGAGGCCGGCGCCCAGGAGCCGGGCACCCCCGGGCTGCTCCTCGCGATGGGCCCGGGTTTCTGCTCCGAGCTCGTCCTGCTGCGCTGGTAGGAGGGGCCGTGTCCTCGCTGCAGTGGTACGTCGCGCTCGTCCTCCTGGTCGGCGTCGAGCGGCTCGCCGAGCTGGTCGTGTCGCGGCGCAACGCCGCGTGGAGCAGGGCCCGCGGCGGTCGTGAGTACGGCGGGGGGCACTACCCGGCCATGGTGGTGCTGCACACCGGGCTGCTGGTCGGCGCGGTCGCCGAGGTGGCGCTCGCCGACCGCCCCTTCCTGCCGTGGCTCGGCTGGCCGATGCTCGCCGTGGTGCTCGCCTCCCAGGGCCTGCGCTGGTGGTGCATCACCACGCTCGGGCCCCGGTGGAACACCCGGGTGATCGTCGTGCCGGGGCTGCCGCTCGTGGCGTCCGGGCCCTACGCCTGGCTGCGCCACCCCAACTACGTCGCCGTCGTGGCCGAGGGCGTGGCGCTGCCGCTGGTGCACTCGGCCTGGGTCACCGCGCTGGTCTTCACGGTCCTCAACGCGGCCCTGCTGCGCGTGCGGATCCGCACCGAGGACAACGCGCTTCGCGCGCTCGACCCCGCATGATCGACCTCCTGGTCGTCGGCGGTGGCCCCGCCGGACTCGCCACGGCCCTGTACGCCGCCCGCGCCGGTCTGGAGGCGGTGGTGGTCGAGCAGCGCCCCGGCCCCGTGGACAAGGCCTGTGGCGAGGGGTTGATGCCCGGCGCCGTACGCGCGCTGGAGGAGCTCATCGGGCCCCTGAACGGGTTCCCGTTGCAGGGGATCCGTTATCTCGACGACGAATCTCGTTGCGCAGAAGCACGGTTCACCCACGGACCTGGGCTGGGGGTTCGCCGTACCGTCCTGCACGGCGCGCTGGAGAAGGCCGCGCGCGATGCCGGGGTCGTCCTGGTGGAGGGCAAGGTCGGCGAGGTGCACCAGGACGGGTCCGGGGTCCGGGCCGGCGGCGTCCGTGCCCGCTACCTGGTGGCCGCCGACGGCCTGCACTCGGGCATCCGGTCCGCGGTGGGTCTCTCGCGAGCCGGCGTCCGGCCTGCGCGGTACGGGCTGCGGCGGCACTTCGCCGTGTCTGCGTGGACGGACCTGGTCGAGGTGACCTGGGCGGCTCGCGGCGAGGCCTACGTCACCCCGGTGGCGCCGGACCTCGTCGGCGTCGCCGTCCTCACCTCCGAGCGGGGGTCGTTCGAGGAGCACCTGCGGGCGTTCCCGCAGCTTGCGGCACGCCTGGCGGGGCGGCGGGCGGTGACGCCGGTGCGGGGGGCCGGTCCGCTGCGCCAGCGGACGCGGGGTCAGGTGGCCGGGCGGGTGCTGCTCGTCGGCGATGCCGCCGGTTACGTGGACGCCCTGACCGGCGAGGGCATCGCGGTGTCGGTGGCCAGCGCCCGGGTGCTGGTGCAGTGCCTGCTGAGCGACCGGCCGCAGGACTACGAACGGGCGTGGCGGCAGGTCTCGCGCAGCTACCGGGTGCTCACCGGGTCGTTGCTGCAGGCCCGGGGCCACCGCCTGCTCGGGCCGGCCGTGGTGCCGGCCGCCACGCGGTGGCCGTGGGCGTTCGGCAAGGTGGTGGACCGGCTCGCCGGCTGACGGGCGCGACCCACCGCCGTACCGTCGGCTGCCCGCTAACCTCGGGTCATGAGCGCGCACCCGACCACCGACGCCGAGCTGGTCGTCCTGCTCGACGAAAGTCACCAGCCGGTGGGCACCATGGACAAGGCGCTGGTGCACGGGCCCGACACCCCGCTGCACCTGGCGTTCTCGATCTACGTGTTCGGTCCGGACGGGCGGTTCCTCGTCACCCGTCGCGCGCTCGCGAAGCGGACCTGGGGTGGGGTGTGGACCAACTCCTGCTGCGGGCACCCGGGCCCCGGGGAGGAGGTCGAGGACGCCGCGCGGCGCCGGCTCGGGCAGGAGCTCTCGCTCGTGCCGACGTCGATGCGGCTGGCGCTGCCGGACTTCTCCTACCGGGCGGTCTCCCCGGAGGGCGTCGTGGAGCACGAGGTCTGCCCGGTGTTCGTCGCCGAGGTCGAGGCGGACCCGGTGCCCGACCCCGGCGAGGTGGCGCAGTGGCGGTGGGTGGACTGGTCCGACTTCCGGGACCTGGCTGCGCGCCAGCCGTGGGCGCTCAGCCCCTGGTCGGTGGAGCAGGCGGCGCTGCTGCCCCTCCCGGTGCGCGCACCCGCCGCGGGGGAGTGACCTCAGGTGCCCGTCCGGCTGATCGACGGGCCCACAGCAGCCGCGCTGGCGCAGATCCTGCCGGTGCTGCTGCTCGCGCTCATGGTGGAGGTGCGCCGTACCGAGGTGCACCGGCGGGCCGGGAGCGAGCAGCGGGCTCGCGTCCTGCTCGCGGTCTTCTTCGGGTCCTTCGCCGTGGTCGAGACCCTGCTCGTGGTCTCCATCGACGGTCGGCTGCTGCCGCCGAGGTGGAGCGACCTGGTGGCGGCGCTGGCCATCTTCGTGCTGTTGTGGCTGCTGTTCGTGATGTCCATGGTGGCTCCGAACCGGGGGAGCGGGAGGCGCGCCACGGGCGGGGACGACGCGCCCCCAGGCGGCGACCACGGAGACTGAAGGGCCTGCCTGCCGGAGGTCTTGTCGACGGACAGGGGGCGTCGCCGCACGAGGGGGCGCAGCTCGCCGGCACCGACGCCGCCGACGTGGTCGCCGGCGCGGTTCGAGCCGGGATGCGGCCCCCCGTGCCGCACCGCCCTCTAAGGTGTCGCCATGACTGACGAGGGTGTCGGCGTCTTCCGCCACGGCGACGCGACGGTCCATAGCCTCGTGCCCGAGGACTGGCGGGTGGCGTGCGACTCCTCCCCGGCGCTCATCGTGGTCACGCTCGGCCCCTCGCACCGGCTCGCGTACCAGAACCGGTCGGTGCAGGCGATGTTCGGAGTGCGCCCGCTGGGCGTCCGGCTGGAGGAGGCGTTTCCCGAGCTGGTCACGGTCGGGCTGGCACCGCTGGACAGGGTCCTCGAGGACGGCGCCGTCGTCGACGTCCCGGCCCGCGCGGTGTCGGTGCGCGACATCGCAGGGGGCCAGGTCTGCCTCCGCTACGTGCTCGCGCCGCTGGGCACGCCGGCCGTCGGCGTGGTGATCACCGCCATCGACGTGACGGCGGAGACACGGGCGGAGCAGGCCGCCGAGCGGATCAGGTTGCTGGCCGACATCTCCAGCCGGATCACGGCGGCGAGGTCGGCGGGCGAGGGCCTGCAGTCCTTGACCGACGGCCTGGTGCCGGCCATCGCGGACGTCGCCGCGGTCTACGTCACCCCCGATGTCAACGCCGCCGACACGGGAGCGGCGCTGCCCCCGGAGGTGGTGAGCCTGTCCGCAAGGCTCACCGCCCTGGGGCCGTTGCCGCGCCCCTCGGCCCGCGACCAGCCCGCCCCGTGGGACGCCCTGCTGGCGGCCGGGAACGCGATCATCCTGCCGGTGGACGAGAGCACCCTGCCTGTTGTGGCTACCGACCCAGAGACGGCCGCGTGGCTGCGGGCCGCGGAGAGCAACAGCCTCGCGGTGGTCCCGCTCGTGGTCGCGGGCACCCTCAGCGGCGCACTGGTGCTCCTGGCCGGGGGCGAGCGCCCCGCGTTCGCCGAGTCGGACCTGCCGTTCCTGCAGGACGTGACCGCGCGCGCCGGGATTGCCATCAGCCAGGTCCGCAGCACCCGCCAGCACCGGGACATCGCCCTGGGCCTGCAGCGCGCCCTGCTGCCGCCGGCGCCGCCCGCGCTGACGGGGTTCGACATCGCCGCGCGCTACGTCGCCGGCGCACCGCAGGTGCAGGTCGGTGGTGACTGGTGGGACGTCCAGGCGGTCGGCGCGGGCCACGTCGCCGTCGGCATCGGCGACGTGGCCGGCCGGGGGATCCGGGCCGCGGCGGTGATGGGCCACGCCAGGGCGGCGATGCGCGCCGCCGGGCGCGCGGCGCTGGCACCGGCGGCGGTACTGGAGCTGCTGGACGCCCAGCTGGCCGAGGTGCTGGTGGCGGGTGACCCGGAGGCCCCGACGCCGCAGTTCGCGACGGCCTGCTACGCCATCGTCCGCCCCGAGGAGGGGCTCATCCGGGTCGCGAACGCCGGGCACATGCCGTTGTTGGTGCGCGGCGGCGACGGGAGCGTGCGGGTCGTGGCCGTGCCGCCGGGGCCGCCCCTGGGCCTGGGCATCGGAGGCTACGGCGAGGTCGATGTGCCCTTCGGGACGGGCGAGATCCTCGCCATGTTCACCGACGGGCTGGTGGAGTCCCGCACCGAGGACCTCGACCTGGGCATCGGCCAGCTCGCCGCGGCCCTGGGGCGGGCCGATCCGGGCAGCTCCCTTGATGTCATCGCGGACCGCCTTCTGCGCCAGATGGGACGCCAGCACGCCGACAGCCCAGACGACGTCGCGTTCGTCCTGCTCCGGCTGGATGGGGCCGCGCCGGAGCAGACCCGCCGACCGACATAGGCCGCCCCCGGCGGAGAAGGGCTGGCTCCGTGCTCAGCCCGCGCGCTGGACGAAGCTGAGCGCGGCGGCCAGGTCGTCGCTGGCCAGCGCATCGGTGAGCCCGACGATGTCGAGGACCTGGCGGCTCGCGGTGCGTGGGGGCGCCACGACCCGGAACGCCGCCTGCGAGCGGGCGCACTCCCGGGCGAGCCGGTCCACCAGCCGCACGCCCGAGCTGTCGAAGAACGTGACGGCGGTGAGGTCCAGCACGACGGCCTGAGCCGCAGAGACGAGCGCCGGCAGCTCGGGCAGCAGCGCGGGCACCACGGCCACGTCCAGCTCACCGCCGGCGCGCAGCACCACGACGCCGTTGCCGTCTGCCCCCATCGCGTGCAGGGTCATGACGGGCCCTGCTGCAGGGCCCGCCGCAGGACCACCGTAGTGCCCTCGTCGTCCCCGACGAGGACGTCGTCGACCAGCGCGGCGATGATGCCCATCCCACGTCCCCGGTCGGCGGTGGGGGTGGCCGGCAGCCACCGGCCCCAGTCCCTGACGGTCACCACCACGTCGTCCAGGCCGTCGCTGCGGCGGTCGACACGGGCGCGGACGTGGACGAGGTCCGTCGCGCGCAGCCCGGAGCCGTGCTCGGCGGCGTTGGCCAGGGCTTCGGAGGCCGCGAGGACCACGTCGCGGCGCGTGTCGTGGTCCGCGCCGTGCACGGAGAGCCAGCCACCGAGCGCCGAGCGTGCCCCCGAGAGCGTGGCCAGGTCCGCCGGCACGTAGCGCACGAAGTGCGAGCCGTTCCACGCCAGCAGGAGCACGCAGACGTCATCGCGGGTGCTCTCGTCCATCAGCATGGTCCGGGTGAGCTGGCGCACCGTGTCGTCCAGCTGCAGGTCGGGGCCGTGGCCGGCCGCCTGCTGCAGCAGCCGCAGGCCCTCGTCCAGCGCCCGTTCGCGCCGCTCGACCAGCCCGTCGGTGTAGAGCAGGATGCGGTCGCCCTCCTGGAGCCGCACCCGCGCCTCGGTGCGGTGCTGCGGGCGCGAGAACGCCCCCAGCGGCGTGGACCGTCCCGCCCACAGCAGGTGCGGCTCACCCTCGAGGGGGATCAGCAGCGGTGGCGGGTGCCCGGCGCAGGCATAACGCAGCTCCCCGGTCGCCAGGTCCAGCTCGGCGTAGGCCAGGGTCGCCATCCCGGCCGCCTCGACCTGCTCGACGAAGCGGTCCAGCCGTGAGAGCAACGTCCCCGGTCCGGCGTCGGGGCCGGCGACCGCGCGCACGGCGCTGCGCAGCTGGCCCATGGCGCTCGCGGCCCCCAGGCCGCGGCCGACCACGTCCCCCACGCTGACGGAGAGCACGCCCTCGGTGGCGAGGAAGACGTCGTACCAGTCGCCGCCGACCTCGAGCATCTCCACGCCCGGCCGGTAGGTGGTCGCAACGGCGAAGCGCGGGTCGTCCGGCGGGTCGATGGCCAGCAGCGACCGCTGCAGCTCGTGGGCGATGCTCGCGCTGTGCTCGTACAGCTTCGCGCGGTCCAGCGCCAGACCGGCCTGCTGGCCCACGGCGGTCAGCACCTCCAGGTCGAGGGGGTCGGCACCGGCATCGGTGCACGGCGTCAGGGACAGGACACCCTGGAGGGTGGACTGCCCCTGCAGCGGTACGACGACGCGGTCGTCCCTGACCTCGGCCGCCCGCTGCCGGCCGGCGTCCTGCGGCACCGGCTGAGGTGTGCCGTCCGCGGGCACGGTCAGGACGCGGCCCGCGCCCAGGTCCCCGTCCGGCCCGGTGAGCCAGAGGGTCGCCGCAGCGGCGCCCAGCGGGCCCGTGGCGGCCGCGAGCAGCGCGGTCGCGACGCCGTCGACGCCCAGCGCGCCCGAGAGTGCCGCCGTCGCGTGCTGCAGCGCGCGCAGCTGACCGGCCGCGCGCTCTGCCGCCACGCGGGCACCCCTGAGCTCGCGCTCGTAGCGGAACCGCTCACACGCAGCATGGATGGCGACGTACGAGACGTCCGGTAAGCCGTCCTGGCCACCCCGGTGCACCACGGCGCTCACCACGACGGGCAGCCGGCCGGTCGGCGCGGTCAGCTCCAGGGCGACCTCGTCGAAGCGCCCCTCGACGTGCAGCAGCAGGGACAGGTGCGTCTCCCAGTAGATCCGCCCACCGACGGCGAGGAGGTCCTGCAGCCGGACCCGCCCGACGACGTCGTGCCGGTCGCGGCCGAGCCAGGCCAGCAGGGTGGCGTTGGCGGTCAGGACCGTCCCGTCCGCTGCCATCGTCAGCAGCCCGCACGGCGCCTCGTCCCACCCGTTGTCAGCCACGTCGGCCTAGCGCTCCGACAGGTAGTGCCTCATCGCGGACACGACCTGGTCCGGGGCACTGAGGTTCGGACAGTGCCCCGTGGCGTCGAGGACCACCAGCTCGCTGCCCCCAAGGTGCTCGTGCACGTACCGGCCCACCTCCATCGGGGCGATCACGTCGTTGCGGCACTGCAGGACGAGGGACGGTGTGCGGACGCGGTCCAGGTCCGCCCGGTTGTCCGACAGGAACGTGGTCCGGGCGAACCGGCGGGCGATGGCGGGGTCGGTGCGGCAGAAGCTGCTCGTCAGCTCCTCGCCGAGCTCGGGCCGGTCGGGCACGCCCATGATCACCGGCGCGATGGACGCCGACCAGCCCAGGTAGTTGCCGTCCATGGTCTCGAGCAGCTCCTCGATCTCGGCGTGGCTGAAGCCGCCGCGGTAGCCCTCGTCGTCGATGTACCTCGGGCTCGGGCAGACGAGCACCAGGCGGTCGAACCGCTCCGGCCGGGCGTTGGCGGCCAGGACGCCGATCATCGAGCTGACCGAGTGGCCCACGAACACGGCCGGTGGCAGGTCGAGCGCGTCCAGGATCTCGGTCACGTCCTCGGCGTAGCCCTCCAGGCGGCCGTGCCTGGACGGTGCGTACGCCGTCAGGTCGGAGCCGCCCGCACCGACGTGGTCGAAGAGCACGACCCGGTGGCTGCCGGCGAAGGCGGGGGCGACGTGGCGCCACATGCCCTGGTCACAGCCGAACCCGTGTGAGAACACGATCGGCCTGCCATCGGGGCGACCCGACAGGGTGACGTTGTTGCGGGCCAGAACGTCCACGCCTTCACCGTACCCGCGCCCGACCCTGCGAACGCGCCAAGAGCGTGACACCGCCGGGAACCAGCGGCCGGCGGCGACCCGGACCCGAGGTCGGCGCAGCCCGCTCGAGGGCGGACCGCCGGTCGTGGTCAGCCGGGTCGCGTCCACCGGAAGGTGAGGAGGCTGCCGACGCAGGCCAGGGCGATCGCGGCGGACATGCTCACGGCGGGCGCGACGTGGAAGGCCGAGGTCAGGGGTGCCAGCAGACCTCCGACGATGAACTGTGCCGACCCGAAGAACGCCGAGGCGGTGCCGGCCGAGTGCGGGTAGTCGGCGAGCGCGAGGGCCGTGGCATTGGGGGTGACGACGCCGACGCCGGCGAGGACGGCCCACATCGGCACCATCACTCCCTGCACGTGGCCCGTCCTCAGCAGGGCGCACCCCAGCAGCAGCAACCCGCCGAGAGTCATCAGGACCAGAGCCACGGAGAGCAGGCGCTCGGGCGCCACGCCACGGACCAGACGGCCGCTGGCCTGTCCCGCGGCGACCAGACAGAGTGAGTTGACCCCGAACAGCACGCCGAACGCCTGGGGGCTGACGCCGTACTGGGTCTGGAAGACGAACGCGGCTTGCGAGATGTAGACGAGCAGCGCCGCGAAGGCCAGGCCGCCGGTCAGGGTCATGCCGACGAACACGCGGTCCCGGGACAGGTCCCCGTACGCGGTGCGGGTGTCACGGAAGCTCCCCCTGCGGCGCATCTGCGGTGGCAGCGTCTCGGGGAGGAAGAGCGTCGTGGCGGCGAGCAGGACCAGTCCCGTGGCCGCGAGGACCCCGAACGTCCCGCGCCAGGTGGTCACCCGCAGGAGCTGCCCGCCGGCGAAGGGCGCCAGGATGGGGACGAGACCGGTGATCATCATGAGCCGCGACAGGAACCGGGACACCTCGGCGCCCTCGAACAGGTCGCGCACCACCGCCCGCGTGATCACCAGGCTGGCTGCCGCGATGGCGCCCTGCACGAAGCGAGCACCGATGAGCACCACCACATTCGGTGACCAGGCGCAGGCGAGCGTGGTGACGGCGGCCAGGAGCAACCCCAGCTGGAGGGGGTGCCTACGCCCCATGGCGTCGGACACGGGGCCCACGACGATCTGCCCCGCGGCGACCCCGACCAGGTAGGCCGTCAGCGTCCACTGCACCCCTCCGGGGCCGCAGCCGAGGTCGCGAGCCATCTGAGGGAAGGCGGGCAGGTACAGGTCGGTCATCAAGGGGCTGAGCGCCGTCAGGGAGCCGAGGAGCAGGATGAGTCCCGGTCGACTCCTGACGTGGGCGACGGGGCGGCCGGTGCGACGACCGGACGGGCGGCGGAGGCTCACAGCGTGTGCGTGACCTTCTTCAGGCCCCGCGGGGAGTCCGGGTCGTAGCCGCGGCTGACGGCGAGCTCGGCGGCCAGGAGCTGGGCGGGCAGGATCTCCAGCAGCGGACGCACCTGGGGAGGAAGACCGACGGGGAGCAGGGCGGACAGCGCACCACCAGGCACGGACCCGTCGCCGATCACGTCCACCTCCACCCGCCGGTCGCGCGCCAGGCGGAGGAGGTCTCGCATCTGGTCCACGTCCGGGCCCGCGGAGGCGAACAGCAGCAGCGGGACCATCTCGTCGAGCATCGCCATGGGTCCGTGCAGGAGGTCCGCTGCGCTGTAGCCGTGCGCCGACAGGTAGGCGGTCTCGGCCAGCTTGAGGGCCGTCTCCCGGGCCGAGGCGGAGGAGTAGCCCCGCGCGGCGACCACGGCCCTGGTGGCGTAGCGGTAGCGCGCCGCGAGCGACCGCACCGGGTCCGCCGCACCGGACAGCACACGCTCGGCGGCCGCCGGCAGCGCTTCGACGCTCTCCCAGCCGTCGGCCGGCCCGAGGAGCGCCAGGAGGGAGAGGAGCTGGCCGGTGTAGGTCTTGGTGGCTGCGACGGCCCGCTCAGGGCCCGCCATGACGTCGAGGCAGACGTGGGCCGCGGCGGCGAGGGGTGAGTCGCCGGCATTCGTGATGGCGAGGACTTTCGCGCCCTGGGATCTGGCCATGTCCACGAACGTCAGGAGGTCCGGCGACTGGCCGGACTGGCTGATCGCCACCACGAGGACGCCGCGCATGTCGGGGCGCGCACCGTAGAGCGTCGTGGCACTGGGGGAGGCAGAGCCCGTGGGGAGGTTGAGGCTGGTCTGCACGAGATAGGACCCGTACAGCGCGGCGTTGTCGCTGGTCCCCCTGGCGACGAACAGCACGAAGCGTGGCCCGCTGTCCAGCAAGGCCCTCGCCTCGGCGAGCGAGCCGGCTGCCTCGCGCAGGAACGTCGCCCACCGCGAGGGTTGCTCGTGTATCTCGGCTCGCATGACGCGGCCGGGTTCAGGCGCGGTCGGGCTCTGCGGTCCGGACGGGGCGGTTGGCCGGCGGGCTGCGGCGCCGCTGTCGCGTTCGATATCGCTCATCACGTTCTCCTCCATCAAAGTTCGCGATGTCGTTGACATGCTGTCGGGCAGGACCTTACGGTCGTGAACATTAGTTAGGGAAGCTTACTGACAGATAAGGTGGTCGACATGGACGACAGGATGGTGGCTCCCGGCTCGTGGACCACCGCGACGGGGCCGGCCACCCCCGCCCTGCTGCGGACCATCAACGACCGCTCCGCCCTCGAGCTGCTGCTGGACCGGGGTCCTCAGTCGCGGATCGACATCGGCCGACTGACAGGTCTGTCCAAGCCCACGGCCTCCCAGATGCTGGCCAGGCTCGAGGCCAGCGGCAGGGTGGTGCGGGTCGGGGTCTCCACCGGGCGTCCCGGGCCGGCTGCGCAGCTGTACGACCTCAATCCTGTTGCCGGCTTCGCCGCCGCGGCCGATGTGACCCCCACGCGCGCCACCGTGGTCATCGCCGACCTGACCGGACGAGTCGTCGGCGAGGCCGCGGTCGCGACGCGGCGCCGCCCGATCACGCACCCCGCAGAGCGGCTGGCGGAGGCGCTGCACACAGCGGCACAGCAGGCAGGGATCGCCGCCGACGTCGTCCGCGCGCTGGTCATCGGCCTGCCGGGTGCCTTCGACGAAGGGGCTGGTCGGCTGCGGTACGCCGCACACATGCCCGGGTGGCATGACAAGCAGCTCCTGCAGCGGCTGGCCGAGACCCTCGGCGTGCCCTTCCGGCTCGAGAACGACGTCAACCTGGCCGCGCTCGCGGAGCAGCGCAACGGTGCGGCACGCGGACATGCCGACTTCGTCTACTGCTGGGCCGGCGAGGGGATCGGCTCGGCGATCATGCTGGAGGGCCGGCTGCGACGAGGCGCCACCGGAGGGGCCGGCGAGATCGGCTTCATGCCGGTGCCGGGCGCCAGCCTGGTGCGCCGGGTCACCCGCGCCAACGCCGGTGGGTTCCACGAGCTGGCAGGTAGGGACGCCATCATGCGCCTGGCTCGCAGCTGTGGCGTGGTGGGTCGCACGGCCGAGGACGTCGTTGCCGCGGCCGCAGCCGCACCGGCCTCCGATGGTGGCCTGCTGGACCAGCTGGCGACCCGTTACGCAACCGGCCTCGCTTCCGTGGTCAGCGTCCTCGACCCGCCACTGGTGGTGCTGGCCGGCTCCGTGCTGCGCGCCGGCGGAGAAGCGCTACGGGCCCGTGTCGCGCGCGAGCTGAGTGAGCTCGCGATGGTCAGCCCGATGCTCGTGGTCAGCAGCCTGGACGGCAACCCCGTGCTCGCGGGCGCCCAGCACGCCGCACTGGACCTGGTCCGCAACCACGTCTTCTCGTCCGGCTAGTCCGCCGGTCGGCCCAGCAGAGTCCCGCACGTCCCACGCTCCACTCCCTTCCCGCCTCACCAGGAGGAAACCTGTGCGTCAACCATTCTCGCGACCTGCCGTCCTGATGACGACCGTGGCCATGGCCCTGCTTGCGGCCGGGTGCACCGGCACGCCGGCCAGTCAGTCGTCCACCAACGCCAACGAGCCGGTGACCATCAAGTTCTGGCACGGCTGGAGCCAGCCGCACGAGGTCGCGGCGATCCAGGCCAACATCAAGGCCTTCGAGAAGCTGCACCCCAACATCACGGTGGTGTCGACGCCGAACGTCACGGACGACAAGCTGCTGCAGGGCATCCGCAGCGGCAGCGGACCGGACGTGGTGTCGTCGTTCACCACGGACAACGTGGGGCTGTTCTGCAACGGTGCCCTCGCGGACCTGAACCCGCTCCTGCAGAAGGCAGGCATCGACAAGAACAAGGTCTTCGTCAAGACGATGATCGACTACACCCAGTACCAGGGGAAGCAGTGCACGCTGCCCCTGCTGGGCGACGCCATGGGCCTCTACTACAACAAGGCCATGTTCGCCGCCGCGGGGATCACCTCGCCGCCCAAGACCTGGTCGGAGTTCACGACGGATGCCGTGAAGCTGACCAAGTCCAAGGGTGACACCTACTCGCAGCTGGGCTTCATGCCGAACTACCACGGTTACAACACGACACCGGGGCACTACCTGGCCCAGTACGGCGCCAGCTACTTCACGTCCGGCGGCAAGGCCAACCTTGCCGACGACCCTGCGGTGACCACGTTCCTGAAGGATCAGGTGCATCTGGTCAACGCCCTCGGCGGATACACGAAGCTGGAGAAGTACCGGTCGACCTTCGGTGATGAGTACTCCACGCAGAACGCCTTCGAGGCCAAGAAGGTCGCCATGCAGCTCGACGGCGAGTGGCGCCTGGCGAACCTCAAGCAGGACAAGGTGGCGTTCCCTTACGCTGCGGCGCCGATGCCGGTGGCCGACAACCGGGCTGACACGTACGGCGCCGGCTACGTCACGGGTACGGTCGCGGGCATCAGCGCGACCAGCCAGCACCAGGCCGCGGCCTGGGAGTTCCTGAGGTTCCTGACCACGGACACCGACGCGGTGGTGAGCTTCGCCAACGCGATCAACAACGTTCCCTCGACGGTCGCCGCGCTGCACTCACCCCAGCTGCTGCAGGACCCGACATTCCAGACGTTCGTCAAGATTGCCGGCAACCCCGACAGCCAGACCACCCCTGCCAGCCCGAACGGTGGCCAGTACCAGACGATCCTGGCCGACTTCGCCTACAAGGTCGAAGCCGGGAAGGTCCCGGACATCCAGGCCGGCCTGCGCGACGTCGACAAGCAGATCGACACCGCAACGGCCCAGGCGCAGGGCTAGGACCCGACGATGACGACCCTGACTGCCGCTCGCGGGAGGGACACCGGTAACCCCTGGCGCCGATGGGTGCTACGCCATCCCGGCCTGCGTGCCCTGCCGTTCATGGCCCCCTGGCTCATCGGCTTCGCGGTGTTCTTCGCCTACCCGCTGGTGTCGACGGTGTACTTCTCCTTCACCCACTACGACCAGATCAACCCCCCGACGTTCGTCGGGATGCGCAACTGGGTCTACGTGTTCACGCAGTACCCCCAGTTCGTGACGGCGCTGAGGAACTCCGTGTGGCTGGTCCTGGTGATGGTGACGTCACGCGTCGTCTTCGGCCTGGGCATCGGCCTGCTCATCACGAAGGTGAAGACCGGTGCCGGCTTCTTCCGCACCTTCTTCTACCTGCCGTACCTCGCGCCGCCGGTCGCTGCCACCATCGCCTTCGCGTTCCTGCTCAACCCCGGGACCGGTCCGGTGAACCAGCTGCTCGGCAGGGTCGGCATCCAGGCGCCGGGATGGTTCAACGACCCGACGTGGTCGAAGCCGGCGCTGACGATGCTGGCGTTGTGGGGTATCGGGGACCTCATGGTCATCTTCATGGCGTCACTGCTGGACGTGCCCAGGGAGCAGTACGAAGCCGCCTCACTGGACGGTGCCGGCGCGATCCAGCAGTTCCGGCACATCACCCTGCCGACGATCTCGCCGATCATCACGTTCGCGGTGATCACCGGTGTGATCCAGACGATGCAGTACTACACGCAGGCGGTCATCGCAGGGAAGGTCGCGAGCGGCGTGGTGGACGCGCCGGGCACGGCGTTCGACGCCGGCTATCCCGACGGCTCCACGCTGACCCTCCCGCAGCTCGTCTACACGCTGGGCTTCCAGCACTTCAACACCGGGGCGGCGTGCGTGGTTTCGATCGTGCTCTTCGCGATCGCCATGGCGTTCACCATCCTGCTGCTACGTCGCGGCTCCGGTTTCCTGTCGGCGGAGGACTGACCCATGTCACATGTCATCGACCGTCCCGCCAACAGCGCCCCGCAGGTCAACAAGCGGCCGGGGGCTGCGCGCCGGGGCCGTGGGACGAGGCGCCGCAAGGAGACGCTGCAGTGGGTCGCGGTGCACAGCCTGGCCATCGTGGCGGCCCTGTTCTTCGTCCTCCCGATCTTCTTCGTCTTCCTCACGTCCCTGATGAGCGACCAACAGGCGCTCACCAGCACGCTCTGGCCGACGAGCTGGCACTGGAGCAACTACGCGGACGTGTGGCGGACCCCCGGGTTCCTCACGTGGTGGCGGAATTCCGTGACGTACGCGGTCCTCGGCACCGTGCTCACCGTGATGTCCAGCCTGCCGGTGGCCTACGCCCTCGCCAAGATGAGGTTCCGCGGCCGGAACCTGTCGCTGACGCTGGTCATCGCGATGATGATGCTGCCGCCTCAGGTCGTGATCATCCCCATGTACCTCTTCTGGGCCAAGCAGCTGCACCTCAGCGGGACCCTGTGGCCGCTGATCATCCCGATGGCGTTCGGCGACGCCTACTCGATCTTCCTGCTGAGGCAGTTCCTGCTCACGATTCCCCGCGAGTACCTCGACGCCGCAAGGGTCGACGGGTGCGGGGAGTGGAAGACGCTGCTCCGGGTCGTCGTGCCGATGGCCAAGCCCGCCATCTCGGCGGTCGCGCTCTTCCAGTTCTTCTACTGCTGGAACGACTACTTCGGCCCACAGATCTATGCCAGCGAGAACCCCTCGGCGTGGACGCTCTCGTACGGTCTGGAGACGTTCAAGGGTGCCCACCACGTCAACTGGAACCTCACCATGGCGGCGACGCTGCTGGTCATGGCGCCAGTCATCATTCTGTTCTTCTTCGCCCAGCGCGCCTTCATCGAGGGCGTCACACTGACAGGAGTCAAAGGTTGAAGCTTGCGGTCATCGGGGGAGGCTCCACGTACACCCCGGAGCTCATCGACGGGTTCGCCCGGTTGCGCGACGACCTGCCGGTGGAGGAGCTGGTCCTCATGGACCCGGCGGAAGACCGCCTGGAGCTCGTGGGTGGTCTGGCCCGGCGCATCTTCGCCCACCAGGGCCACCCGGGGACGGTGCGCACCACCGACAGCCTCGACGACGCGATCGACGGAGCGGACGCGGTCCTGCTCCAGCTGCGGATCGGTGGCCAGGCGGCACGACACCGTGACGAGTCGTGGCCACTGGACTGCGGCTGCGTGGGGCAGGAGACCACGGGTGCCGGCGGTCTGGCGAAGGCGCTGCGGACGGTGCCCGTGGTGCTGGACATCGCCGACCGCGTGCGCGCGGCCAACCCCGACGCATGGATCGTCGACTTCACCAACCCGGTCGGCATCGTCACCCGCGCCCTGCTGCAGGCGGGCCACCGGGCGGTCGGGCTGTGCAACGTCGCCATCGGTCTGCAGCGGTACTTCGCGGGCCTGCTCGACGTGGCTCCCGACACCCTCCGACTGGAACACGTCGGTCTGAACCACCTGACCTGGGAGCGTGGGGTCCGGCTGCTGGACGCCGACGGACGCCCCGGCCCCGACCTGCTGCCCGGTCTCCTCGAGGAGCACGGCCCGGCGGTCGCCGCGCACCTGGACCTGCCGCTGGACCTGCTGCGTCACCTGGGCGTGGTGCCGTCGTACTACCTCCGGTACTTCTACGCCCACGACGCGGTCGTCGCCGAGCAGCGGACGTCCGCCACCCGAGCCTCCCAGGTGGCGGCGTTGGAGGAGAAGCTGCTGGCGATGTACGCCGACCCCGCGCTGGTGGAGAAGCCGTCCCTGCTGCAGGAGCGAGGAGGGGCTTTCTACTCGGAGGCGGCCGTAGCCCTGGTGGCGTCCCTGATGCGGGACCGGGGGGACGTCCAGGTCGTCAACGTCCGCAACGACGGCGTCCTGCCGTTCCTGCCTGACGATGCGGTCGTGGAGGTGCCGGCGACGGTCGGCTCCACGGGCGCCAGCCCGCTGCCGATCGCGCCGGTGGAGCCGCTGTACGCCGGGCTGATCGCCCACACCTTCGCGTACGAGCAGCTCGCGCTCGACGCGGCGGTCCACGGCGGCCGGGAGCGCGTCTTCGACGCCCTGCTGGCCCACCCCCTGGTCGGCCAGATCGACCTGGCCCATGACCTGACGGACCGGCTGATCGCCAACAACCGCGAGCACCTGCCGTGGGCGTGACGGTCGGGGAGGCGGGCCCCTGTCTGCTGGCGATGGACGCGGGCAACAGCAAGACCGACGTGGCGGTCGTCACGACGGACGGGACGCTGCTGGCCCGGGAGCGTGGCCCCGGCTTTGCGCCTCACGTTGACGGTGTCGAGCGTGCCGTGGAGTCCCTGGAGGAGACCGTGCGGTCGGCCCTGCGGCGCGCCGGTGACCCGCACGTCCACCTGGTGAAGGCGTGCCTGGCGAACGCCGACCTCCCGGTCGAGGAGGTGCAGATCGCCGACAGCATGCGCGCCCGGGGTTGGGGTGACGGCGTCCACGTCGCCAACGACACGTTCGCAGTCCTGCGTGCAGGCACCGACCAGCCGCGGGGTGTGGCCGTGGTGTGCGGAGCCGGCATCAACTGTGTCGGCCTGCTGCCGGACGGGCGCACCGCCCGCTTCCTGGCGCTGGGCCACATGACCGGCGACTGGGGTGGTGGGATGGGCCTGGCGCAGGAGGTGATGTGGTGGTCCGTCCGCGCCGAGGACGGCAGGGGGCCGTCGACCGCCCTGTCTGCGGCCGTCGCCGCCCATTTCGTGCTGCCGAGCGCGATGGCGGTGGCGGAGAGCGTTCACCTGCACCGGATCTCCCGCGAGCGGTTGCACGAGCTCGTGCCGCTGCTGTTCCGGGTGGCCGGCGACGGTGACCCGGTCGCCCGTTCCATCGTGGAACGTCAGGCCCGCGAGGTCGTCTCCCTCGCCTCCATCGCCCTTCGGCGACTTCGCCTCGACACCGTGCCGGCAGATGTCGTCCTCGGCGGTGGCGTGCTGACCGCATGTGACCCTCTGCTGATGTCGGCGATCAGGGCAGGCCTGGCCCAGGAGGCGCCGCTGAGCCGCGTGCACGTGCTCTCCGCGCCCCCGGTCCTCGGTGCCATCCTGCTCGGCCTGGAGGACATGGCCGCCGGCCGGACCGCGGCCGTGGAGGAGGTCGCTGCGGCACAGGAACGGCTGCGCGCGCAGCTGGGCGTGGACGCGGCGTTGCCGGGGCACGAGGCGCGGCTGACCACCGACGACGCCCGGGTGGGCTAGGCGGTACGTCGGCCGGTCATGGCGCCGACGTCAGCCGCTGTGCCACGGGGGACGTCGCGGCGGCTGGTCGATCTGCCGGGTCATGGCGGTGAACGGGTTGTCCTCGAAACCGGCGGCACGGTAGAGCCGCTGCCCTGCGGCTGTCGCGTTGAGGTCCGCGACGTCGGCACCACGTTGTGCGGACCAGACCAGGAGCTCATCGAGGATGAGCCGCGCCAGGCCCTGACCGCGCGCGCAGGGGTCGGTCACCATCGAGGCGATGTAGGCCTTGAGCCCGGTCGGCCGGGTGGGTCCGGGCAGGTGCTCGGCCACGGTCGCCGCGCCGAAAGCCAGCAGGTGCCCGCACTCGTCGTCCGCAGCCACCTGGATCCGCCACCGGGGAGTGGTCGTCCGGTCCACGAACCACCGCAGGGCGTCCTGCCTCCAGGGCGCCGACGGCGGTCCAGGATCGCGCCCCAGGGACTCCAGGAGCAGGACCCGGAGGCGCAGCAGCTCAGCAGCGTCCGCAGGTGTGGCGGGACGGATCCGCGGCGCCGGTCCGTCCGTCACGGCAGGGACTCCGACACGGCGGCCACGTTGGCCTCACCCACGCTGGCAATGAGGTTCTCCCGGGTCTTGCGCAGGGCCAGGGCCGTGGCGCCCACGAGGCTGGCCCTGTCGCCCAAGGTGGAGCGCACCACCGCCGGTGCGAAGGGCGCGAGCTGCTCGACGAGCTCGCTGGTGCGGGCCACCAAGGCCTCGTTCGCCCCGACACCGCCGGCGAGGATGATCGTCTCGGGGTCGATGATGGCGCAGAGCGAGGCGGCGATGGCGGCGATCCGCCTGCTCTCCTCCTCGACGAGCGCGACTCCGGGTGCCTCGCCGGCGGCTGCCCGCTGGAACAGCTCCTCGACGCTGGTGGGCAGCCGGTCGTCCGCCCAACCGCGCCGCTCCTGCGCCTTCTTCAGCAGGATGAGGCCCCCCGCCTCATCGGGGGAGGCGGCACGGCGGCGGCGGTAGTCCGGGGACAGCGGCAGGAACGCCACCTCGCCGGCCGCTCCGTGAGCGCCCCGCAGGAGCTGCCCTTCATGCACGATGCCCGCGCCGACCCCTGCTCCGACGGCGATCACGGCGAACGTCTGCAGCTGCTGTGCCGCTCCCTGCCACTGCTCACCGATGGCGGCGAGGTTGACGTTGTTGTCCAGGAACACCTCCGTCTGCAGCGCCTTCCGCAACGGGGTGCGGAGGTCGAACGGGTCCGCCTGCCCGATGTTCCAGGCGTAGTGGACGGTGGCGCCGTCAGGGTCGACGACACCGGGCACCGAGACTCCCACCACGCCGCTCGTGCCTGACCCGGGACGGCTGCGGTCGGTGAGCTGGCGCACCAGGTTCACCACCTGCTTCGCGATGGCCGCGCCGCCGGTGGCCGACGTCGGCTGCCGCGTCTCTGCGAGCTGCCGCCCGCGGGCGTCGGTCAACGACACGCGGATGTTGCTCCCGCCGATGTCGACGCCGACTGCGGTGCCTGCCTGGTCAGCCACCTCGTACAGCGACGCCGAGCGCCCCGGAAGCCCCACGCGTTGGCCCACATCGGTGACCAGGCCGAGCTCGGTGAGGCGCTCGACGGCGGCGAACACCGTCGGCCGTGAGAGGTCGCACGCCAGCGCGATCTCCGGCCGGCTCACGGGCTGGTGCTCCGTCAACAGGTGTGACAACACCCGTTGGGCACTCGACAAGCCCGCGCCCACACCGTCTCGACGGAACCTCTTGACGTCGCTCATGGACGATGACGATACTCAAGGTAAGTAAAGCAGGGTACCTACCAAATGGAGATTCCCATGCCCGCCGATCCCGCGCGCCGCACCGTTCCGCCGACCGCAACCCCGAGCCGCCGCGCGGTGCTGGCCGCCGGCGGCGGGTTGGGCCTGGCCGCCTTCCTGACCTCCTGCGCCGTCGGGGGTGGCGGCTCGACCGCCGGCGCATCGGGCAGCGGCAAGGGCAACGTCCGCGCCCTCTTCATGAAGCAGGCCGGCTACTCCGAGACCGACATCCGCGCCATGACCAGCGCCTTCCAGAAGGCCAACCCCGACATCACCGTGACCGCAGACTTCGTGGCCTACGAGGCGCTGCACGACAAGATCGTCGCCGCGGCGCCGGCGGCCACCTATGACGTCGTCCTCATCGACGTCATCTGGCCGGCGGAGTTCGGCAGCAAGCACATCGTCGCGGACGTGACCAGCAAGTGGCCGGACACCTGGAAGCAGCAGATGCTCGGTGGTGCTGTCGCGACGCCCCAGTTCGACTCCCGCTTCTACGGCGTGCCGTGGATCCTGGATACGAAGTACCTGTTCTTCAACGCCGCCCACTTGGCCAAGGCCAAGGTGGACGCGGCCCAGCTCGCGTCCTGGGACGGCGTGCTCAAGGCGGCCCGGGCCGTGAAGTCCGCCGGCGTGGCGAAGTACCCACTGATCTGGTCGTGGCAGCAGGCGGAGGCCCTGATCTGTGACTACGCCCAGCTCCTGGGCGCCTTCGGCGGCTCGTTCCTGGACGCCGCCGGAAAGCCGGCGTTCCAGCACGGCGGCGGCGTACAGGCCCTCGAGCTCATGCGGCAGAGCATCGTGGACGGCCTGAGCAACCCCACGTCCACCCAGTCCCTGGAGGAGGACGTGCGGCGGGTCTTCTCGGCCGGACAGGCGACCATGGCGCTGAACTGGACCTACATGTACGGAATGGCCAACGACCCCCAGCAGAGCCAGGTCGGCGGCCAGGTCAAGGTGCTGCAGACCCCTGCGGGGCCCAGCGGCCGGCCTGGGGTCAACGGCAGCATGGCCCTTGCGGTGAGCGCGCAGAGCAAGAACCAGGAGGCGGCATGGAAGTACATCACCTACCTCACGAGCCAGCCCGTCCAGGAGAAGTACGCCCTCAGCTCGTTGCCGGTCTGGAAGGCGTCGTACGACAACCCGGCAGTGGTCAAGACGAGCCCGGCTGTGGTGCCCCAGGCCAAGAAGCAGCTGGCTGACCTGATCCTGCGCCCGCAGGTCAAGAGCTACAACCCGATCTCGCAGGCGCTGCAGGCTGAGATCCAGAAGGCGCTGCTGGGGTCGAAGAGCGCACAGCAGGCGCTGAACGACGCCGCGGACAAGGCCGCAACCCTCCTGGGGTCATGAGCGTGGCCCCAGCTGGCAGGGCTCGACAGGGAAGGCGCCGTGCCTGGGGGTCAGGGGTCAGCGGGCAGGCCCGCTTCGCCGTCGCCCTGCTGCTGCCCGCGGCGATCGTGGTGTTCGGGGTGGTGCTCTACCCGGTGGCGCGCACGTTCGTGATCTCGCTCTTCGACGTCGACAGCCCCCTGCCGGGGAGCTACCCGTTCGTCGGGCTGAGCAACTACGTCCGCGTGTTCCGCGACCCGGCGTTCTACCCCGTCCTCGGCCACACCCTCTACTTCACGCTGCTGTCCACCGCGGCAGAGCTGGTCCTCGGCATCGCTGTCGCCCTGCTGCTGAACGCCCCGCTGCGGGCCCGATGGTTCTGGCGCAGCCTCGTGGTGCTCCCGTGGGCCCTTCCCACCATTGTCAACGGGGCCCTGTGGCGGTGGATCTACAACGGGCAGTACGGCGCCCTCAACGGTCTGCTCAGCACCCTGCACCTGTCCGACTCACCCCACCAGTGGCTGGGCACTCCGTTCCTCGCCCTCAACATGGTGATCCTCGCGGACGTCTGGAAGAACACCTCCATCGTGGTGTTCTTCATCCTCGCCGGCCTGCAGACCATCTCCTCGGACCTGTACGAGTCGGCCCGCATGGATGGTGCCGGTGCCTGGGCGGCGTTCTGGCGGATCACCCTTCCGCTCCTCGCCCCGAGCATCGCCGTCGTCCTCATCCTGCGGACCATCGAGGCGTTCAAGGTCTTCGACATCATCTACGTCATGACGGGTGGGGGTCCGGCGAGCGGCACGCAGACGGTGGCCTTCTTCACCTACCTGCAAGCCTTCTCGAACCAGCTCTTCGGCTACGGGGCGGCGTTGGCGTACCTCATCGTCCTGGCGGTCTTCGGCCTGGCCATGGTCTACCTCCGCGTCCTGCGTCAGGGAGAGATGGCAGGCATCCAGTGAGACACAGTCGCACCTACATGGTGGGCATCCACGCGGCGGCGGTCGTCATGGCGATCGTCATCCTGCTGCCCTTCGCGTGGCTGCTCATCTCCAGCATCTCCCCGCCCGCTGACCTGGTGTCCTCGCACGTGCACTGGTGGCCGTCCCACCCCACGCTGGCGAGGTACCGGGCCATCTTCACCTCCCCCGCCGGCGGAGGGGACAACGTCGCGGCCAACTTCCGGCTCGCCATGGTCAACAGCCTCATCGTCGCCACGGCCACCACCGTGATCTCCCTCTGCGTGGGTGCGCTCGGTGGCTACGCGTTCGCCCGGCTCCGTTTCCGGCTGCGCCGTACGTCGCTGTTCACCTTCCTCGCCGTCTACATGCTGCCGCCCATTGCCCTCGTCATCCCGCTGTACCTGGCGTTGGCCAACCTGCACCTGCTGGACAGCAAGATCGGGCTGATCATCACGTACTGCTCCATCGTCACGCCGTTCTGCCTGTGGACGATGAGCAACTACTACCTGAGCCTCCCTGGGGACCTGGAGGAGGCTGCCCGGGTGGACGGGTGCTCGCGGCTGGGCGCCCTGATGCGGATCATCCTGCCGCTGGCCCGTCCGGGCCTGCTCACCACGGCGATGTTCGGTTTCCTGCTGGCCTGGGACGAGTTCCTCTACGCCCTGATCTTCACCTCCACGACCAACGCCAAGACCATCCCCGTGGCCATCGCCGAGTTCACCGGCAAGTACTCCTCCGACTTCGGCCTCATCGCCGCAGGCGGTGTCCTCGCGACGGCCCCACCCGTGATCCTCGCGCTGCTCTTCCAGCGCTACATCGTCGGAGGCCTGACCTCCGGCGCAGTGAAAGGTTGACCACCATGCGTTTCCCCGACGGCATCGCCGCACAGCCCGACGTGCTGGCTCGCAGCGCCAAGACGCTGCGCGAGACGCTTCCCGATGTCCCGAAGCCGCACACCGGTGAGGTGATCGCCCTCGTCGGCATCGGCGCGAGCGAGCACGCCGTCCGCAGTGCCGCGCCCGTCTGGCGCCACCAGGACCTGTGCGCGTTCGCCGTGTCGTCCTCCGAGCTGCAGGACCCCGCGCCGGCGGTGGCCGACTTCTACGTCGGCGTCAGTGAGTCAGGTCGCAGCGCCGAGACCGTCGCCGCGCTGTCCCACCTCTCCAACGTCGCCCGGGTCGGCCTGACCAACTGTCGTGAGTCACCCCTCGCCGACGTCGTCGACCACGTGCTCGCCCTCGACAGCGGACCGGACAGCCCCGTCTACACCACGGGCTACACCGCCACCCTGCAGGCACTGGGGATGCTGGGGGAGAGCTGGTCCGGTCGCGCGACGGACTGGAGCGTGCTCCCGGACCTGGCCAGCGGGGTGCTCGACCGTGCCGAGCCGGTGGTGGCCGAGATCAGCGCCGCCTTCGAGGCCGCCCGGATCGTCGACGTCGTGGCCTCCGGCGCCTCGAGCTCCAGCGCAGGGGAGGGGGCGCTGATGCTGCGTGAGTCGGCCCGCCTGCTCACCGCCTGCCACGAGACCTACAACTACCTGCACGGGCCCATGGAGCCCCTCGACGCCGGGACCGCCTGCCTCATCGTGGGCGACGGCAGGGAGGTCCGGCTGGCCCAGGACACCAGCGCGCTCGGCTGTCCCACCCTGCTGGTCACCAGCCGGACCGACGTCTCCTCCGCTGGCCGGCTCACGGTCCTGCGGCTGCCGGAGGCACCCTCACCGCTCGCCCTCGCGGTGCTGCAGATCCTGCCGATCCAGCTGCTCGGCTGGTCGATCGCCAGCCGGCGGGGCCTGGCCGTGGACGGTTTCCGGTACCACCAAGACGACACGAAGCTGGTCTGACCGGTGAGCCGCACCGTCTCCGTCATCGGCAACGTCCAGCTCGACGTACTGGCCAGCCCCGTCACGGCGATGCCGAGTCCGGGCGGGGACACCGTCATCGACCGCATCGCCGTGCGCACGGCCGGCGCGGCGGGGAACGTGGCCCTCGCCCTGGCGGCGCTGGGGTCCTCGCACCGCCTGTACGGCGCCGTCGGGGACGACGACGCGGGACGATGGGTCGTATCGGAGCTCCGGCGCCTGGGCCTGGCGGACGATGTCCTGGTGTTTCGAGGGAAAGTCCACCGGCATCTCGATCGCGGTGGAGGCGCCGGATCGGGAACGGGCGTTCCTCACGGCGCACGGCGTGCTGACCGACTACGGCATCGCCGACATCCCGGCCTGCGCGGTGGCCGCGGACCTCGTCCTGCTCACCGGCTACTTCTCTCTGCCCGGGCTCCGCGGTGCGGGCACGCGACACCTTCTGGAGCGGGCTCGCTCCGCGGGTGCCTGCACCTTGTTCGACACCGGCTGGGACCCGGCGGAGTGGGAAGGCGACGCCGTCCGGGAGGTCCTGGACCTGTTGCCTCTCGTGGACGTGTTCCTGCCCAACGAGCCTGAGGCGCTAGCACTCACCGGTGAGCGCACCGCCGGGGCCGCCCTGGCCGCCCTGGCCCGGCACTGTCCCGGCTGGGTCGTCCTCAAGCGAGGGCCGCTCGGCGTGCTCGCTGCGGGACCGGGCGGCACGACCATCGAGCTGCCCGCTCCGGCCGTGAAGCCGTTGGATACGACGGGGGCAGGTGACAGCCTGGCCGCGGGTCTGCTGGCCGAGCTGGCGCTCGGGGCCGACATGGCGGAGGCGTTGCCCGTCGGGGTGCACGTGGCCTCGACCGTCGTCGGCCGTCCTTCACACGACAGGTATCCCAGCCGGCACGAGGTCCTGACGGCGTGACCAGGAGGACGGGCCCCGGCCAGCCGTCAGCCGTTGACCAGCCGCAGCGCGTGCTCGGTCGGGAAGCCCGTGAGGCGGTTGCCGTTCCGGCCCTGCACGGTGTCGGCCTGGCACAGGGCGTTGAGGGCGGCCTCCTCGGAGGCTTCGGCGACGGCGTCGAAGATCAGGTCGAA
Organism: uncultured Actinomycetota bacterium; assembly: GCA_963724015.1. Taxonomy (GTDB): domain Bacteria; phylum Actinomycetota; class Actinomycetes; order Actinomycetales; family Dermatophilaceae; genus CAVRTM01. Next base: position 84,357 of record CAVRTM010000001.1, on the reverse strand, counting down.
GGGGGAGCCGTGGGTCCAGAACTGCCCCTCGACCATGACCTCGATCGGGAGGATGCCGTCGGCTGCCTCGCGGGGTATCCGCTGGGCGGTGGAGAAGGCCAGGAAGATCTCGCCGGAGCCGTCGTTGCCGACGCTGCCCGTGCGACCGAGCCCGATGTCGACGCGTCGGGCGAGGCGCCGTAGCTGGGCCGGGTGCAGGGGGATGTCCGTCGCGACGACGGCGATGCACGATCCCTCGTTGTGCTGCGTGGGCATGTCATCGGTCAGCTGTCGACCAAGTCGACGACCCCCGATCTGCAGCTGGGCGCGTGTGCCGTAGTTGGTGTTCAGCAGCACACCGATCGTGAACGCACGCGATCCGATCCGGACGATGCGCGAAGCAGTGCCGATGCCGCCCTTGAAGTCGAACAGCTGCGTGCCTGTCCCGGCTCCCACGACGCCCTCCTCCACTGGCCCGCTCGTCGCCGAGTCCAGGGCGGCGACGACGTCCTGCGCCCTCAAGGTCACCGCACGGTTGTCATTCAGGAAGCCGTCGTCACACTCCGCCACGACGGGCATCAGGACGTCATCGGTTCCCACGGACGGGTCGCGCTCGCTCATGTACCGCACGCATGCGTCGTAGGCGACCCCGAGGTTGGCGGTGTCGCACAGGACGACTGGTGCGCCCAGGAGTCCCCACTCGTGCAGGACGATGTCGCCGGTCATGATCCCGTACCCGTTGAAGACGCTGGTTGCCGCGTAGACGCGCTCCCGGAAGGGGTTGCCGTCGTGGGGCCAGATCGCGGTGGCGCCGGTGCGGGCGATGACGTCGTCGTCGCGCCACACGGTCGCGTGGCCGACGCGGACACCGGCGACGTCGGTGATGGCGTTGAGAGGTCCCGGCTCCAGGACTCCTACGGGCAGTCCGAGGTCGCGGGCCCGTCCTCTGGCCGCAGGTCGCTGGGTCACGTCTCCTCCTGCACGGCAACGTCCTCGCTGACGGTGTGCGGCACCCAACGGTCATCCGCCCACCGGTGCAGGTAGCCGTAGTAGTAGGCCAGACCGACGACGAACAGCCCGAGCACGATGAGGATGTCGCGTGCTGACTGCTGGGTGAGGGCGATCACGACGCCGACGAGCACCAGGATGGGGGGCAGCGGCCACAGGGGCATGCGCGAAGGGCGGCTGGCCTCCGGGTCGCGAATGCGGCTCACGAGCGCAGCGACAGCGATGAGCCCGTACAGCACGATGATGAGGACTGCGGTGAAGGTCACGGCAGTCACCAGGTTCGATGCGAAACAGAGCACTGTCGCGATGCCACCGGTCAGCAGCGTGGCGACCCACGGGGAGTGGAACGTCGGATGCACCCGCCCGAGGAGGTGGTTGACCGGGCCCGGCCAGGCGCGGTCGCGGGCGCTCGACCAGAGGATCCGCGCAAACTGCAAGGTGATGGCGAGGATCGCGTTGAGAACGGCGAACAGCGCCCCGACGATGATGACGTCCGCGGCGGTCGTGCCCCACACCGTGCCGACCAGGTCCGTCAGTGGCGTCGCGCTCGAAAGGTACGTCTGGAGGTCCTGGGCGCCGAAGAGTCCGGCGATGAACGGCACCAGCTCGAGCACGATCCCCGTCAGTGCCGCGATCACGACGGCCTTGCCGATGTTGCCGGCGGCCCCGCGTGTCTCCTCGGAGAAGTTGATCGCGCTGTCGTAGCCGTTGACGGAGAACATCGTGATGGCCAGGGAGGCCACGACCGCGCCCACCCCCACCGAGACCAGTGTCGACCCCTGCGCCATCACGGGACTGGTGAGGATGGACAGGGGCTGGTTCCAGTGCGTGAGCCCGGCGACGCTCAGCGCGGCGATGACCACGATCTCGATGGCCAGGAAGATGCCGACGAGGATCGCTCCGACGTGGATGCGCAGCACGGCCAGGACGGTGACCACCGCCATGGCGATGGCCGAGGACAAGTTGACCGGGATGGCGGCGTTCAGCGCGTGCAGGTAGGTGCCCACCCCCAAGGCGATGCTGGCCGGCAGGAACACCCCCTGGGCGATGTAGTCGACCAGGGCGACGAAGCCCAGCGGCCGTCCGAGGACCCGGTGGACGATGGAGTAGAGGCCACCGGCCACGGGGTACATGGAACCGAGCTCGCCCATGCAGACGGCGACGCAGACGGCGAGGAAGCAGCCGACGAGGTAGGCCCACAGCGATGCTGTGCCGGCAGCGGCAAGAACCACCGGCGCGATGATCAACAAGGACGCCATGGGGGTGATGTCGCTGACTGCCAGCGCTACAACGCCCCGGATACTGAGGCCTCGCTGCAGGGTTCCGTGCCCGGGCCGGGGTCGTTCTCCGGGGCGGTGGTCTGCCGCAGTGTGGTCGGTCATGCGCCCTCCCTGCTGACCGTCGAGAAGGGGGCCAGCCTAGGGACGGCGAGTCGCCGAGGGAAGGCCCAGGTCGAACGGCCGTGGAAGGCGGGGCATCGGGGGCCGGCCGAGGAGGAAGCTCAGGCGCCGCAGAGGCCCTCGGCGTTGGAGGTGCCCGCCGCGCACCAGAACGGGTTGCCCGGGCCCTCGAGCAGCATGCTCTTCAGCGGGTGGGTCAACGGCCACCGCGTGCTCAACAGTCCGTGGCCGGCGACGTGCAGGGTCAGCGTGTCACCGACGCGCGCGCTGGTGCTGTAGCCGGCCACGGACTTGGACACCGTGCGCCCCTCCCACGTCTCGAAGCCGATGGACGTGAGCCGCCCGGTGAGGGCCGCGCCGTCCGGGGAGAGCGCGAACCGGTAGTTGGTGCGCTCGCTGCACATTGCCGCGTGACCGCCCACCGGGACCCGGCACGGGCCGACGTTGCTCACGATGCTCGCCCTGCCGTCAGCCTTGATGACCATCGAGGAGCCGTGGACGAACCACGTGCCGGCGAAGCGTCCGGCGCCGGCCGGGGTGCGCTCGGCCGGCGGCGTGGTGGCCGGCGTCGACGTGGCCGGGTGCGCGGCCGGCGAGGCAGCCGGCCCCCCGTCGTACGACGTCCCGGCGCAGCCAGCGAGCCCGACCACCGCCCCTGCGGCCACGGTGCCGAGCGCCGCAACGGCGCGCCATCGCCCTGCCGTGTTCCGGACCAACAACGCCAGCCTCCTCAGCCGCCGACGCGGAGGGACGGCCCCGAAGACGTCCCTCCAGCACGGTATGTCACCGGTGAGCGGCCCCGTCAAGCCCGAGGGTCCACCGGGTCTGCTCAGATGTCGCGGAAGATCTCGATCGTCGCGCCGAGGGCGTTGAGCCGCTCGGCGAGCTCCTCGTAGCCGCGGTTGATGACGTAGACGTTGCGCAGGACCGAGGTGCCCGGCGCGGCGAGCATCGCCAGCAGGATGACGACCGCGGGACGCAGCGCCGGCGGGCAGATGACCTCGGAGGCGCGCCAGCGGGTCGGGCCCTCGATGAGGACGCGGTGCGGGTCGAGCAGCTGCACCTTGCCGCCGACCTTGGTCAGCTCGGTGAGGTAGATCGCGCGGTTCTCGTAGACCCAGTCGTGGATCATCGTCGTGCCCGAGGCGCAGGCGGCGATGATCGCGAAGAACGGCAGGTTGTCGATGTTGAGGCCCGGGAACGGCATCGGGTGCACCTTGTCGGTCGGCGCGGTGAGCGGCCCCGGGATGGTGGTCAGGTCGACCAGGCGGGTGTGGCCGTTGGCCGAGGCGTACTCGGGGGTGATGTCGTACTTCATCCCCATGCCCTCGAGCAGCGTCAGCTCGATCTCGAGGAACTCGATCGGCACCCGGCGGATGGTGATCTCGGACTCGGTGACGACCGCGGCGGCCAGCAGGCTCATCGCCTCGATCGGGTCCTCGGACGGGGAGAACTCGACGTCGACGTCGATCTCGCGCCGGCCGTGCACGGTCAGCGTCGTGGAGCCGATGCCCTCGATCCGCACGCCGAGGGCCTCGAGGAAGAAGCAGAGGTCCTGGACCATGTAGTTGGGGCTGGCGTTGCGGATCACGGTGACGCCGTCGTGGCGGGCCGCGGCCAGCAGGACGTTCTCGGTCACGGTGTCGCCGCGCTCGGTCAGCACGATCGGCTTCTGGGGCGAGACGCTGGTGTCGACGCTCGCGTCGTAGAAGCCGCTGGTGGCCATGACGTTCAGGCCGAACGCCCGCAGTGCGGACAGGTGCGGCTCCACGGTGCGGGTGCCCGAGGTCGCAGCCGCCGACGTACGGCAGCTGGAAGGTCTCGTGCTCGTGCAGCAGCGGGCCGAGGAACATGATGACGGTGCGGGTACGACGCGCCGCGGCGACGTCCATCGCGGCCAGGTCCAGCCGGGCCGGCGGGCAGATCTCGAGGTCGTTGCTGTCGGGGAGCCAGCGGGTGCGCACGCCGATGCTGGAGAGCACCTCCAGGATGCGGTTGACCTCCTCGATGCGGGCGAGGTTGCGCAAGGTGGTGCGGCCACGGTTCAGCAGCGAGGCGCACAGCAGGGCCACCGCGGCGTTCTTGCTGGTCTTGACGTCGATCGCGCCGGACAGCTTGGTGCCGCCGACGATGCGCAGGTGCTGCGGGCCGGAGTGGCCGAGCGAGACGAACTCGGAGTCCAGGCTCTCGCCGATGCGGGCCAGCATCTCAAGACTGAGATTCTGCTTGCCCTGCTCGATGCGGGCCACGGCGCTCTGGCTGGTGCCCAGCGACTCGGCAAGCTCGTTCTGCGTCATGCCCTGGTGGCGGCGTGCGTCGCGGATCAAGGTGCCGATGCGGGCCAGGTAGTCTTCGGTCATGGCGGCCACTCTAGATCACATGTGAGATATTGCGGAATCCGACACGCGGGGCGCGACGCGCCCACCCTACGGCAGGCGCGCTCCCCGGCCGGAGCGGGGAGCGCGCCTGCGGCGGCCATGGCTGCCGTGGCCGCCGGACGGTCAGGCAGGCACGCTGGCGGCGCCCTGCGGCAGGAACCGCCGGCCGTTGACCTTCTCGGACAGGCCGAGCCGGTCCAGCAGCGGGGTGATGCCGCCGTTCCAGAAGGAGAAGCCGGCGCCGGTGATCATCGCCAGGTCGAGGTCCTGGGGGCCGGCGACGACCCCCTCGTCCAGCATCAGCCGCGCCTCCTGCGCCAGGGCGGACAGCACCCGCTCGCGCACCTGGGCCTCGTCCAGCACGACCGGCTCGGGCGGCGTCTGCATCAGGGCCGCCACCTCGGGGTCCACGACCGGCCTGCCCTCGGGCCAGACGTAGAAGGCCGTCTTGCCCGCCTCGACGACCCGGCGCAGGTTCTCGGAGACGGAGAACCGGTCCGGGAAGGCCCGGTGCAGCGTCTCGGTGTTGTGCAGCGCGATCGCCGGGCCGACCAGGCCGAGCAGGACGAACGGCGGCATCGGCGCGAGCCCGCCGAAGGAGCGGTCGGCCACCTCCAGCGGGGTGCCCTCGTCGACCACCCGCGACACCTCGCTGGTCAGCCGGCCGAGCAGGCGGTTGGCGATGAACGAGGGGGAGTCCTTGACCAGGATGCAGGTCTTCTTCAACGTCCGGCCGGTGGCGAACGCCGTGGCCAGCGTCGCCTCGTCGGTGGCCTCGCCGCGGATGATCTCCAGCAGCGGCATGACCGCGACCGGGTTGAAGAAGTGGAACCCCACGACCCGCTCGGGGTGCGCGAGGCCCGAGGCCATCTCGGTGATCGACAGCGAGGAGGTGTTGGTGGCCAGCACGCACTGCGCCGACACCACCGCCTCGACCTCGGCGAACACCTGCTGCTTGACCGCGAGCTCCTCGAAGACCGCCTCGATGACGAAGTCGGCGTCGGCGAAGCCGTCCTTGCTGGTGGAGCCGGTGACCAGCGCCTTGAGCCGGTTCGCGCGGTCGGGGCTGATCCGGCCCTTGCCCAGCAGGGTGTCGAGCTCGGCGTGGACGTAGCCCACGCCCTTGTCGACGCGGGCCTGGTCGAGGTCGGTCACCACGACCGGCACCTCCAGCCGCTGGGCGAACAGCAGCGCGAGCTGGCTGGCCATCAGGCCGGCGCCGACGATGCCGACCTTGGTCACCGGGCGGGCCAGGCCCCGGTCAGGGGCGCCGACCGGGCGCTTGGCCCGCTTCTGGACGAGGTCGAAGGAGTAGAGCCCGGCCCGCAGCTCGTCGCTCATCAGCAGGTCGGCCTCGGCGGCGTCCTCCGCGGCGAAGGCCTCCTCGCGGCCCGCCGTACGGGCCGCCGCCACGAGCTCGAGCGCGCGGTACGGCGCCGGGGCGGCGCCGGCGACCTTCTGGTCGACGAACCGCCGCGCCTTCTTCACCGCGGCAGCCCAGCGCTGCTCGTCGCGGTCGACCTCGGGACGCGACACCGTGGTGCGGCCGGCGAGCACCGCGTCGGCCCAGGCCAGGGAGTCCTCCAGGAAGCGGACCGGCTCGAACATCGCGTCGGCCATGCCGAGGGCGAAGGCCTGCGGGCCCTTGAGCATCCGGTTCATCGAGAGCGGGTTCTCGATGATGACCTTGAGGGCGTTCTCGACGCCGATGAGGTGCGGCAGCAGGGAGCAGCCGCCCCAGCCGGGCACCAGGCCGAGGAAGCACTCGGGCAGCGCGACGGCGGGGACGCCGGAGGAGATGGTGCGGTAGGTGCAGTAGAGCCCGATCTCGACCCCGCCGCCCATCGCGGCGCCGTTGGTGAAGGCGAAGGTCGGCACCGGCAGCGCGGTCAGCTTGCCGAACGTCGCGTGGCCGAGCTGCCCGATCGCCAGAGCCTGCTCGCGCCGGGTCACCTTGGGCACGCCGGTCAGGTCGGCGCCGACGGCGAAGATGAACGGCTTGCCGGTGATGCCGACGCCGATGATCTCGCCGGCCTCGGCCCGCTGGTGCAGCCGGTCCAGCGCCTCCCCGAGCGCGGTGAGGGTGGCCGGGCCGAACGTGTTGGGCTTGGTGTGGTCGTAGCCGTTGTCCAGCGTGATGAGGGCGAAGGTGCCGCCGGGCAGGCTGACGTCGCGCACGAGGGTGCGGGTGACGACCTCGTCGGGGAAGGTCGTGGCGGCGTCCAGGACGGTGGTCGGGGCGCTCATGCGGCGGCCTCTTTCCCGTAGTCGGCGTGGTGGGGGTTCTCCCAGATGACGGCGCCGCCCATGCCGATGCCGATGCACATGGCGGTCAGCCCGTAGCGGACCTCGGGGTGCTCCTCGAACTGGCGCGCCAGCTGGGTCATCAGCCGCACGCCGGAGGAGGCGAGGGGGTGGCCGGTGGCGATCGCGCCGCCGTACTGGTTGACGCGGGGGTCGTCGTCGGCGATGCCGAAGTGCTCCAGGAACGCCAGGACCTGCACGGCGAACGCCTCGTTGAGCTCGAACAGGCCGATGTCCTCGATGCCCAGCCCGGCCTGGCGCAGGGCCTTCTCCGTCGCCGGGACCGGCCCGATGCCCATCACCTCGGGCTCGACACCGACGAAGCTGTATGCCGTGAGCCGCATCCGGACCGGCAGCCCGAGCTCGGTGGCGGCCTCCTCGGAGGCGAGGAGGCAGGCGGTGGCGCCGTCGTTCAGTCCGGCGCTGTTGCCCGCGGTGACGCGGCCGTGCGGGCGGAACGGCGTCTTCAGGGCGCCGAGGCTCTCCAGCGTCGTGCCGGGTCGCGGCGGCTCGTCGGCGGTGGCCAGGCCGTAGCCGAGCTCGGCGGAGCGGGTGGCGACGGTGACCAGGTCGGGCTGGATCTTGCCGTCGACGTAGGCCTTCTGCAGCTTGTCCTGGCTGGCGACGGCGTAGGCGTCCGAGCGCTCCTTGGTCAGGCTCGGGAAGCGGTCGTGCAGGTTCTCCGCGGTCGATCCCATGACCAGCGCCGAGGGGTCGACCAGCTTCTCGGAGAGGATCCGCGGGTTGGGGTCCACGCCCTCGCCCATCGGGTGGTGGCCCATGTGCTCCACGCCGCCGGCGATGGCCACCTCGTAGGACCCGAACGCGATCGCCGAGGCGCTGTTGGTCACGGCGGTCATCGCGCCGGCGCACATGCGGTCGATCGAGTAGCCGGGGGTGGTCCTCGGCAGGCCGGCGAGCAGGGCGGCCACCCGGCCGAGGGTCAGGCCCTGGTCCCCGATCTGGGTGGTCGCGGCGATGGCGACCTCCTCGACCCGCTCGGGCGGCAGGTCCGGGTTGCGGCGCAGCAGCTCGCGGATGCAGTCGATGACGAGGTCGTCGGCGCGGGTCTGGGCGTACATGCCCTTCTCGCCGGCCTTGCCGAACGGGGTGCGGACCCCGTCGACGAACACGACCTCACGCAGGGTGCGGGGCACAGAGGGCCTCCCTTGGAGGGGGTGTCGGAGCGGCGTCTGCGGCCGGCTCCCGGTGGACGCTGCCAATGCTACTCATGAGTAACAACGTTGCCACCACCGCGGCCGGTGCGCCGCGGACCCTGCGTGGACGGGGGTCAGCTCGCGACCGGCTGCGGGTGCGCCTCGATGACCGCGACGACGATCGGGGCCGCCAGGTCCACCTGCCACGGGCGGGCGCCGAGCTCGCGCAGCGCCGCCGCGACGGCCTCGTGGTCGGCGGGCTCGGGCGGGGTCCACAGCACCCGGCGCAGCGCGTCGGGGGACAGGAGGTTCTCCACCGGCATCGAGTGCGCCGCGGCCAGCTCGGCCAGCGTGGCCCGGGCCTGCGCGAGGCGGGCGCCGGCGACCGGGTCGCGGTCGGCCCAGGCGCGGGCCGGCGGCGGGCCGTCCGCGCGCAGGGTCAGCAGGGGCAGCTCGGACTCGGGAAGCGCGAGCGCCCGGCGCACGGCGGCGATCCACTGCCGCTGGTAGCGACGGGTCGCCCGCGAGGTCGGGCCCTCGCCCAGGTCGGCGGGGCTCGTGGGAGCCCGGGTGGCCAGCTCGATCAGCCCGGCGTCGGGGATCACCCGACCGGGGGACACGTCACGCTCGACGGCGATCGCGTCGCGGGCCTGCCACAGCTCGCGCACCAGCGCCGCGCCGCGGCGGCTGCGGATGCGGTGCATGCCGGAGGTGCGCCGCCACGGCTCGGTCCGGACCGGCGGCCCCTGGAAGCGGGTGAGGGCGTCGAACTCCTGCTCGGCCCACTCCACCTTGCCCTGGGCGGCCAGGTCGGCGGCCACGGCGTCGCGGACCTGCACCAGCACCTCGACGTCGAGGGCGGCGTAGCGCAGCCACGGCTCGGGCAGCGGGCGGGTGGACCAGTCGACGGCGGAGTGCTCCTTGGCCAGGCTGAGGCCGAGGTAGTGCTCGACGACCGCGGCGAGGCCGACCCGGGGCAGGCCCACGAGGCGCCCGCCGAGCTCGGTGTCGAACAGCCGCGCCGGGCGCAGGCCCACCTCGGCCAGGCAGGGAAGGTCCTGGGTGGCCGCGTGCAGCACCCACTCGGCATCGCCGATCGCCTCGGCGACCGGCGCGAGGTCGGGGCAGGCGATCGGGTCGATCAGCCAGGTGCCCGAGCCCTCACGGCGGATCTGGACGAGGTAGGCCCGCTGGCCGTAGCGGTAGCCCGAGGCGCGCTCGGCGTCGATGGCGACCGGCCCCCGGCCCGCGGCGATGGCCCGGGCCGCCTCCACCAGGCGACGCTCGTCGACCACGACGTCGGGGACGCCCTCTGCGGGCATGTCCAGCGGGACGAGGGCCGGCGCGGCGGGCGTGTCGTCGTCCGGGGCGGTGTCCGCGGTCTCGGGCGACCCGGCGGCGTCGTCGAGGTCCTCGAGGGGTTCTGGTGCTCCGGTGTTCACCGGTCCAACCTAGGTGATGGGTGCGGCGGCGCCGGTCAGCGCCACGGCCCCGGAAGGGCGGTGACGCCCTCGGGCAGCGGCGGCAGGCCCGCGATCGTGCAGAGCAGGTCGGCCCAGCCCTGGAGGTGGACGCCGATCTCGGCGGTGCGCGGCGTCCACGAGGCGCGGACCTCCATCTCCACCGTGGCGCTGCGGTCGGCCAGCCCGGCGAAGCTCTCGGACACCACACGGGTCACCGTGCCGGCCTCGGCGGTGTAGTCGGCCCCCGCACCGTCCAGCGAGCCGGTCAGCCAGGTCCAGCCGACGGCGCCGAGCATCGGGTCGGTCGCCAGCTCGGGCTCGAGCTCGGCCCGGGCGAACGTCACCGCGCGCCACACCCCATCCCACGGCTCCGGGCCGGCGGGGTCGTGCAGCAGCACGAAGCGGCCGGAGGCGAGCTCGTCGTCCTCGCCGGCGCCGAGGACCTCGGCGGTCAGGGCCACGGCGAACGGTGCGATGCGCTGCGGCGCCGGCACCTCGGTGAGGCGGACCTCGGGGCGCAGCCGCGCCGCGCGCAGGTCCGCAAGGGCCTGCGCGAACTCGGCGGACGGGCCACCGGGGACGCTTCGACTCGCCACCCCTGCAGGCTAGGGCGTGCGCCTCCTCCCCGGGGGGCGGCGCGCCGGGATACCGTGCGTCGATGCTGGCGCTGCTCGCCCTCGGCTCGAGCCTGCTGTGGGGCACCGCGGACTTCTTCGCCGGCCTGCGTTCGCGCAGCCTGTCACCGGCGGCGGTGGTCGGCATCTCCCAGGCCTGTGCCCTGGCAGCGCTGACGCTGCTGGTCCTGCACCGCGGCGACCTGGGGCCGCACGGCTGGCCGCTGTGGGCCCTGGCCTCCGGCGTGGCGGGATCTGTGGGGCTGGTCAGCTTCTACGCGGCGCTCTCGACGGGGACGATGGGCGTCGTCTCACCGATCGCTGCGATGGGAGCCCTGGTCCCGGTCCTGCTCGGCGTTGCCGGCGGCGACCGGCCGGGTCCCGTGGTCTGGGTGGGCATGGCCGTCGCCATCGCGGGAGCAGCCCTCGCCTCCGGGCCCGAGCTGACCGGTGCGGTCTCCCGCACGCCGGTGCTGCTGGCCTGTGTGGCCGCCGCGGGCTTCGGCTTCGCGTTGTTCGCGCTCGACCGTGGGGCACGCGCCTCGCTGCTGCACACGCTGTGGGGCATGCGGCTGGTGAGCGTCACCGTCTTCTGCGTCGCAGCCCTTGCCACCCGCTCGCTCGGCGGGGCGGGGCGTCGCGACCTGCCGGTGCTGGCCGCGATCGGCCTCGGGGACGTCAGCGCCAACGCCCTCTTCGCCTTCGCGTCCTCACGCGGCCTGGTCAGCGTCGCCAGCGTCCTGGGTTCGCTCTACCCGGTGGCGACGCTCGTGTGGGCGCGGGTGCTGCTCGGTGAGCGGCTGCGCCCGGTGCAGCTCGCCGGTGTCGCCCTGGCCCTGGTCGGTGTGGTCCTGATGACCCGCTGACGTCAGGGACGGCCGCTGCACCGTGGGAAGATCGGCGGGTGAGCTCCCCTGCACCGAGCGTGGCCCCGACCCTCCGGAACAGCGCCCTCGTCCGCGCCGCCCGCCGCGAGGAGGTGTCGCACACCCCGGTGTGGTTCATGCGCCAGGCCGGCCGCTCGCTGCCGGAGTACCGCAAGCTGCGCGAGGGCGTCGCGATGCTGGACTCCTGCCGCGACCCCGACCTGGTCACCGAGATCACCCTGCAGCCGGTGCGCCGCCACGGCGTCGACGCGGCGATCTTCTTCAGCGACATCGTCGTACCGCTGGCCGCCGTCGGGGTCGACCTCGACATCGTCCCTGGTGTCGGACCGGTCGTTGCCGCGCCGTTCCGCAGCCGCGCCGACCTCGACCGGCTGCCGGAGCTCACCCCCGGGCACGTCCCCGACATCACCCGGTCGGTGCGGCAGCTGACGCGCGAGCTCGGCGGCACCCCCCTCATCGGCTTCGCCGGCGCCCCGTTCACGCTCGCGTCGTACCTGATCGAGGGCGGACCGTCCAAGAACCACGAGCACACCAAGGCGCTGATGTACGGCGACCCGCAGCTCTGGCACGACCTGTGTGCCCGGCTCGCGCAGATCTCCGGGGCGTTCCTGCGGGTGCAGGCCGGCGCCGGGGCCTCGGCCGTGCAGCTGTTCGACTCGTGGGTCGGCGCGCTGCCGCGGGCCGACTACGAGGCGTTCGTCCAGCCGCACTCGGCGGCGGCGCTCGCGGCCGTCGCCGACCTCGACGTGCCCCGCATCCACTTCGGCGTCGGCACCGGTGAGCTGCTCGCCTCGATGGGAGCCGCCGGCGCCGACGTGGTCGGTGTCGACTACCGCGTCTCGCTCACCGACGGCATCGCCCGCCTCGGCCCCGACTACGCCGTCCAGGGCAACCTGGACCCGGCCCTGCTCTTCGCACCGTGGGAGGTCCTCGAGGCCAAGGTGCGCGCCATCCTGCAGGAGGGTCGCGCGGCGCCGGGGCACATCTTCAACCTCGGCCACGGCGTCCTGCCGCACACCGACCCCGACGTGCTGACCCGCGTCGTCGAGCTGGTCCACGCCGTGTCCGCCCGCGCGTCCTGACGCCTCCGGCCCGCCCCCGGGATCGCCGCCGTACCAGCCTCTGGAGCAGCACCTCATGAGCCCTGATCTCGTCTACCTCATCGGTGGCGCCGCCTTGCTGCTCGGCGTCGTGCTGCCGACCGCCCTCAGCAAGGTGGCCCTGTCGGCGCCCATCGTGCTGGTGGTCGTTGGCGCGGGCATCGGTCTGCTGCCCGGCAGCTCCACCATCTCGCCGGTGGACCACCGGGCGCTCACCGAGCACCTCACCGAGTTCTGCGTGCTGGTCGCGCTGATGGGTGTCGGGCTCGCGCTGGACCGGCCGCTGCGGCTGCGCTCCTGGGCGACCTGGCGCGCGTGGATGTCGACCTGGCGGCTGCTGCTGATCGGCATGCCCCTCGCCATCGGGGCGACGGCGCTGCTCGGCTGGTGGGTCATGGGCCTGGCCGCCCCGGCGGCCGTGCTCGTCGCCGCGGTGCTCGCCCCCACCGACCCGGTGCTGGCCGCGGACGTCCAGGTCGAGGGGCCCAGCACCGACATGGAGGACGCGAGCGCGGCCGACGAGATCGACGAGAAGGACGAGGTGCGGTTCGCGCTGACCTCGGAGGCCGGGCTCAACGACGGGCTGGCCTTCCCCTTCGTCTACGCCGCGATCTTCCTCGCCACCATCGGCGGGATCTCCTCCTGGGGACTGCGCTGGGTCGGCTGGGAGCTCGTCGGCAAGACTGTCATCGGCGTGGTGGTCGGTGCCGCCACCGGGTGGCTGCTCGCCAGGATCGCGTTCCGCGCACCGCGGAAGTCGTTGCGGCTGGCGGAGACCGGCGAGCCGCTGCTCGCCATCGCCGCGACCGTCCTGGCCTACGGCCTGGCCGAGGTGGCCGGCGGCTGGGGCTTCCTGGCGGTGTTCGCGTGCGCGCTCGCGATGCGTTCAGCCGAACGCAGCAGCGAGTACCACGTCCTCATGCACCAGGTGGTCGAGCGGCTCGAGCGCCTGCTCACGCTCGTGGTGCTGCTGCTGCTCGGGGTGGCGCTCACCGACGGCCTCCTCGCCAACCTGACGTGGCAGGGCGCCGTCCTCGGGGTGCTGGTGATCTTCGTGGTCCGGCCGGTCAGCGCGTTCCTGGCCCTCGGGCGGGGCGCTCGACGGGACTACGTCAACGACCGCCGGCTCGGACCGCGGGAGCGGCTCGTCACCGCCTTCTTCGGCGTCCGTGGCGTCGGGTCGATCTACTACCTGGCCTACGCCACGGGCCAGGCGCACTTCCCCGACCAGCGGCTGCTCTGGTCGACCGTGGCGTTCACGATCGTGCTGTCCGTGCTGGTGCACGGCGTCGCCGCCACGCCGGTCATGCGGTGGCTGGACCAGGTCCGCCGCCCCGTTCCCGTCCTCTGAACCCCCGCGCACCTCGGTGGGGGCGGCTACGGTCGGGCGCATGACCCTCGACTACCCCTACGCGCTGCCGGCCGAACGTTACCGCGAGCTGCTCGACGGCGACGTCCGGCGGCTGCGTGCCCTGGTCGAGGAGGCCGGCGACCGGCCGGTGCCGTGGTGCCCGGGCTGGACGGCGGCCGACGCAGTCCGGCACACGGCTACGGTCTACCTGCACAAGGTCGCCTCGATCCGGGACGGCGCGATGCCGACGCCCGACTCCGGGTGGCCGCCGGAGGAGGTGCGCACCGCCGAGCCGGGGCCGCTGCTCGAGGACGCCTACCGGCAGCTTGAGGAGCAGCTCGACCTGCACGGCCCGGGGGACCACGCGGCCACCTGGTGGCCGCCGGACCAGACGGTCGGGTTCTGGCTGCGCCGGATGGCGCACGAGACCTCGATCCACCGCCGCGACGTCGAGAGCGCCGTCGGGGCCGAGACCCCTGTGGCACCCGACCTGGCGGTCGACGGCATCGACGAGGTCCTCGCCCTGATGCTCGCCGGCGACTGGTCTGACGAGGTCGTCCCCGACGCCTCCGGGGCGACGGTGCTGCTCGAGGGCGATGGCCACCCCTGGGCCGTCACGCTGGAGCCGGCGGTGGTGACGCTCACCCGGGAGCGGCCGGGACAGCACGCTGCCCGGGTGGACGGAGAGCCCGGCGGAGCTCCTGCTCTGGCTCTGGGGTCGCGGGCCCCGGCCGCCGGCCACCGGTGACGAGGGTGTCGTGACCGAGCTGCGCCAGCGCCTCGTCAGCGCGACTCAGTGAGCCCACCCGCGGGGGCGGCGGCCCGCGCGCCTGACAGGCTTCGGCCATGGCAGGTCAGCGCGTGGGCATCGTCGGCGGCGGCATCAGCGGGCTGGCTGCCGCCTGGCACCTGGTCGAGGCCGACCCCACCCTGCAGGTGGTGCTGCTCGACGGGTCCGACCGACCCGGCGGCAAGCTCCGCGGTGGGCCGGTCGCCGGGGTTCCGACCGACCTGGGCGCGGAGTCGGTGCTGGCCCGGCGACCGGAGGCGCTGGAGCTGGCCCGTGCCGTCGGACTCGGCGACCTGGTGGTCCACCCCGCCGCGGGCACCGCCTCGATCTGGAGCCGGGGCGCGCTGCACCCCATGCCGGCGGGCACGCTCATGGGGGTGCCCGGCACGCCCGCCGCGGCGCTCGGCGTGCTGGACGCGGAGGAGATCGCCCGCGCCGAGAGCGAGCGTGACCGGCCGCACGAGCCCCTCGAGACCGATGTGTCGGTGGGCGAGTTCGTGGAGCAGCGCATGGGGACGGCCGTGGTCGACCGGCTGGTCGAGCCGCTGCTGGGCGGTGTCTACGCCGGGCACGCGCGCAGGCTGTCACTGCAGGCCGCGGTCCCGGCGCTGTGGTCGGCCGCCCGTTCCGGGGAGTCGATCTCGGTCGTGGCCGAGCGTGCGGCCTCCGCCGTGCCGGCGACGCGCGGCCCCGTGTTCGCGGGCCTTGACGGAGGCGTGTTCCAACTGGCCCGGACCCTGACGTCGGTCCTCACGGCCCGCGGGGTGCGCATCCTGTCCGACACCACGGTCCGCGCGGTGGAGCGGGCCGGGCGGGGCTGGCGGCTGGTCAGCGGCCCGGTGCCGGCGCCGATGGAGACGCTGGTCGACGCGGTCATCCTGGCCGTCCCCGCGGCGCCGGCCGCGCGCCTGCTGGAGGAGGAGTCCGCCCCGGCGGCGCGCCTGCTCGCCGAGATCCCTTACGCGTCCATGGCCATCGTGACGTTGGCCCTGCCGCGGCCCGGCCTGCCGCCGCTGCCCGGCTCCGGCTTCCTCGTGCCGCCGGTGGAGGGCCGCACGATCAAGGCGGCGACCTTCAGCGCCAACAAGTGGTCGTGGGTGCAGTCCCAGGCGCCCGACCTGTTCCTGCTGCGCACGTCGGTCGGCCGGCAGGGGGAGGAGGCCCAGCTCCAGCGCTCCGACAGCGAGCTCGTCGCCGTCGCGCTCGCCGACCTGTCCGAGGCTCTCGGCGCCCGCCTGCCCGCACCCGTCGACAGCTCCGTCCAGCGGTGGGGCGGCGCCCTGCCGCAATACACCGTCGGGCACGTCGACCGCGTGGCCCGCATCCGGGACCACGTGGCGAGCGGTTCGCGGGCCTCGAGGTCGCCGGCGCGGCGTACGACGGGGTGGGCGTGGCCCGCCTGCATCGGGTCCGGGCGCGCTGCGGCGGAGGCGACGTTGACCCACCTGCGGTCCGCGGCGGCGGCCGGGGGAGAATGAGGGCATGAGCCCCAAGCCGTCCGCCAGCCAGATCCGCGAGATCAACGACAGCATCCGCTATGCGATGTGGTCGGTGTTCAAGGTGTCCAGCCCGCTGCCGGAGGACCGGGCCAAGGTCGCGGCCGAGGTCGAGGCGCTGTTCGCGGAGGTGGAGCAGGAGGGCGTCGTCGTCCGCGGCGTCTACGACGTCGCCGGGCTGCGGGCCGATGCCGACTTCATGGTGTGGTGGCACGCCGAGGACATCGCGACCGTGCAGTCGCGCCTACCACCGGCTGCGGCGCACCGAGCTCGGACGCGCATCTCACGCCCGTCTGGTCCGTGGCGGCGCTGCACCGCCCGGCGGAGTTCAACAAGGGCCACATCCCGGCGTTCATGGCCGGCGAGGAGCCCAAGAAGTTCATCTGCGTCTACCCGTTCGTGCGCTCCTACGACTGGTACCTGCTGGACGACAAGTACGCCGCGACATGCTGGTGGAGCACGGCATGCAGGCCCGCGGTTACCCCGACGTCCGGGCCAACACCATCGCCTCGTTCGCGCTCAACGACTACGAGTGGGTGCTGGCGTTCGAGGCCGACGAGCTGCACCGCATCGTCGACCTGATGCGTGACCTGCGGGCCTCCAAGGCGCGGATGCACGTGCGCGAGGAGGTGCCGTTCTTCACCGGCCCCCTGGTCACCGTGTCCGACCTGGTCGCCGCCCTGCCCTGACCCAGGGCTGCCGGGGGCGGCAGGCGACGCCCGGCACCGCGGTTCGCACGCCGCCGAGGCCCTGATGAGGGACAATTCGACGGTGGACGACGTGCCTGTGGCGACCGGCGGTCATGTGGTTCTCCCCACCGCCGATGCGGAGCCATACGCCTCGCTGCGGCGCCGACCGACACCACGAGCAGAGCGTTACGCCTTGGGGCGGCGGCTGCGCCGGGAGGTGCCGCGGTCGGCGTTGGGGGAGTGGGCGCCCTGGCCCGGCCGACCGGACGTGGTGCAGCAGGTCATGGCCTCGCACGTGGGCCGGGTGGAGTCGCTGGTGCCGGTGCGGGTGGGCCGGATGGTGGCGTCGCCGTACGGCTTCCTGCGGGGTACCGCCGTGGTGATGGCCGAGGATCTCGGGCACCTTCCCGCCACCGGCATCAGGCCGGTGATCTGCGGCGACTCCCACCTGGGCAACTTCGGCTTCTACGCCTCGCCCGAGCGAGACCTCGTGATCGACCTCAACGACTTCGACGAGGCGCACCCGGGCAGCTGGGAGTGGGACCTGCGCCGGCTGGCGGCGAGCATCTGGGTGGCCGGGCGCCAGAACGCGGCCTCCGAGGCCCAGTGCAAGACCGCCGTGGCCTCCTGCGTCGCCACCTACCGCCAGCAGGTGCGGTGGCTCGCCGAGCAGCCGCTGCTGGCCCGCGCGTTCGAGCGCGTGGACCTCGACCGGCTCCACGACAGTGCCTCTGATTCGTCACTGCGCGCGGAGATCCGGCGCGCCGCACGTCGCGCCCGGGCCAACGTCAGCGACCGGGCGCTTCCCCGTCTCACCGAGCAGCACGACTCCGGCCGGCGCATCGTCGCCCAGCCCCCGTTGATCACCCGGCTGGACGACGCCGAAGCCGAGCAGGTCGCCCGCGGCCTGGACGGCTACCTGGAGACCCTGCCCACCCAGTGGCGCCGGGTCCTCAGCGGTTACACCCTGGTCGACGTCGCGCACAAGGTGGTCGGCGTGGGCAGTGTCGGCCTGCGTGCCTACGTCGCGCTCTGCGAGGGCAGCACCCCGGACGACGTGGTCTTCCTCCAGCTGAAGCAGGCGCGCCGGTCCGTCGTGGCGCCCTTCGTGCACGGCCGGTCGGCCTGGCACGCCCACCAGGGCCAGCGCGTGGTGGAGTACCAGCAGGCGCTGCAGACCGTGAGCGATCCCCTGCTGGGCTGGACCACCGTCCAGGACCGGCAGTACTACGTGCGCCAGTTCCGCAACATGAAGGGGTCGATCGCCGTCGACTCCCTCGACGGCGCCGCGCTGACCGACTACGCCGGCATCTGCGGCCGGCTGCTGGCCAAGGGCCACGCGCGGACGAGCGGGGCCTCGATGATCGCGGGGTACGTCGGGTCGTCGCGCAAGCTCGACAAGGCCATGTGCCGGTTCGCGCGCGCCTACGCCGACCAGACCGAACGCGACCACCAGAGCCTGGTGCAAGCCGTCGCCCGGGGTCGCCTTCCCTGCGAGCCCGAGCCGTAGCCGGCCTCTGCGCAGCGGGCGCAGGATGGGACGTGGTCCGGACGCGCGGAAGGCTCCCTCCGTGGGTGCGGAGGGAGCCTACCGGGCGTCGTACGGCGTGCCGGGTGCGGCTCAGCCGCCCGAGGGGATGAGCCGCATGCTGATCGAGTTGATGCAGTAGCGCTGGTCGGTGGGGACGTCGTAGCCCTCGCCCTCGAAGAGGTGACCGAGGTGGGAGCCGCAGCTGGCGCACCGGACCTCGACCCGCTTCATGCCGAGGCTCGTGTCCTCGATGTACTCGACGCTGTCCTTGGCCAGGGGGGAGTAGAACGACGGCCAGCCGCAGTGGCTCTCGAACTTGGTGTCGCTGCGGAACAGCTCGCTGCCGCAGGCCCGGCACGAGTAGACGCCCTCGGTCGTGGTGTCGGTGTACTCCCCGACGTACGGCCGCTCGGTCCCACCCTGGCGGAGCACCTGGTACTCCGCCGGGGTCAGCTCCTGCCGCCACTGCTCCTCGGTCTTGCCGGTCGGGTAGGTGCGGTTGTCGGTCATGGGGGATCTCCTTGCGAACAGTCGGTGGAACCACGTCACGGTGGGCACAACAGCGCACGCCGGGCGATCGTTCCCGCCCGGCGTGCGCCGGCAGCCGTCCGTTCCGCCCCGGTGTCGGTCAGCCCTGTCCCGGGCGGATCGCCAGCCGCACGACCTGCGGGTCGTGGTCCGAGTCCTGGTCGTGGAACTCCGCGTTGGTGTGCACGATGTCGTACTCGTACGCCGGCCGCTTCGGTCCGTGTGCGGCCGCGGTCAGGGCGGGGCTGAGCAGGATGTGGTCCAGCACCTGGCTGTTGCCCTCGTAGACGTAGCTGTAGCGCTCCGACTTCGGCAGCGTGCGCGGCAGGTCCAGCACATGGATGGCCTTTCGCAAGGAAGGTGCGGCTCGTGACCGCGTGCCGGCGACTCTAGGGACGCGGTGATGACAGAAGGAAGAAACCGGGGCAAATCCATGGCAAACGCAGACGTGCGCGGGGGAGGCTAGGCTCCCGACATGAGTGGCGCGACGGTGGTGCAGGTGCCCGGGCCCGGCGACACGGTCCGCGACGTGCGGATCTCCAGCCCTGACCGGGTGATGTGGCCGCAGGACGGCGTCACCAAGCTGGAGCTGGCCCGCTACACCGCGGCGGTGGCCGACGGGCTGCTGCGCGCCCTGGGCAACCGGCCGGTGACGCTGCAGCGGTTTCCCGGTGGTGTCGACGGCGAGGAGTTCTTCTCCAAGAACCCGCCGCGCGGCGTACCCGGCGTGGGCGCGCTCGGTGAGCTGCACCTACCCCTCCGGTCGCAGCCACCCCCAGCTGGTCGTCGACGAGGTCGCCACCGCCGTGTGGGCCGTGCAGATGAACACCGTCACCTTCCACCCCTGGCCGGTGCGCACCGAGGACAACGACCGCCCGGACGAGCTGCGGATCGACCTCGACCCGCAGCCGGGCACCGACTTCGCCGACGCCGTGCGGGCGGCCCACGCCCTGCACGACCTGCTCGGCGAGATCGGCCTGACCGGGTGGGCCAAGACCTCCGGCAACCGGGGCGTGCACGTCTACGCCCGGGTCCGCCCGACGCACGAGTTCCTCGACGTCCGCCACGCCGTCATCGGGATCGCCCGCGAGCTCGAGCGCCGTATGCCGGAGCAGGTCACCACCGCCTGGTGGAAGGAGGAGCGCGGCGAGCGGGTCTTCGTCGACTTCAACCAGGCGAACCGGGACCGCACCATCGCGTCGGCGTACAGCCCGCGGCCGCTGCCCGGCGCGCCGGTGTCGATGCCGGTCGGCTGGGACGTCCTCGACGCGGTCTCACCGCGCGACTTCACCGTGCGCACCGTGCCCGACCTGCTGGCGCGCGACGGTGACGCCTGGGCCGGCATGGACGACGCCGTCGGCGACGTCGCTCCGGCGCTCGCCCTGTGGGAGGCCGACGTCCAGCGAGCGCGGGCTGGGGGAGATGCCCTTCCCGCCGGACTACCCGAAGATGCCCGGCGAGCCGCCGAGGGTCCAGCCGAGCCGCGCCAAGCGCCCGACCAGCGGAAACACCACGTAGCTCGAGGCGACGCTTGTCAGCACAGCGGTCACTGGCCTGATGACCTCAGGGAATCTGGTCAGGGTTTCGTTGGGGGAGCGCCGCCATGTCAGTACGCCTGGAAGACCTGCAACGCTCCTTCGGCCGTCACCTGCGCGCTGAGGGCCTGAGGCCGCAGCGAGCGGACGGTCACGATGTACGGCCAGGCGTTGATCAGGTGAACGAAGGCCACGATGTTGTCGGCGTCGTGGCCGCTGGACTGGTCGGACGCGCCGCCGCAGGTGGCCAGGCGGATCTCGGCGCGGTCGTCGTTGCCGTAGACGGCCGCCGTGTGGGGTAGTCGGCCAGGACGGAAGCAGAGGATTCGCCTGCTGCCGTCATACAGGAGCAGCAAGAGCGCCTGCCAGTTTGGTGAGTCCCGTTCGGATCTTGGACTTGGCCAACCCGGGGGGCACGCCCAGCATGGTGGCGACCTCGGAATGGGTATAGCCGTCAAGGTAGGTGAGTTCGAGAGCGCGTCGTTCGACGATGCCAAGGCTTCTCAGTGCAGTGCGCGCCCGTCGGGCCTCCAGGGAGGCGTCGGCCACGGCGGCCGGAGCGTCGAAATCGACTTCTACGTTTGCCGCGTGATGACCCTGGTCCTCGCCTTTGGCCCGAGCCGACCGGACCCGATCGACGGCCTTGCGGTGGGCGATGGTCGTCATCCAGTCGATCGCACTGCCTCTCGCTTCTTCGAACAGAGAGGCAGTGCGCCAGATCTCCAGAAACGCCTCACGCGAGACCTCCTCAGATTGGTCGGGGTCACGAACGACCCTGACGACGAGGCCGCAGAGCCGCGCGGCCACCGCGTCATAGAGCTCGGCAAACGCCACCTCGTCACCCCGCGACGCCTGAGCCAGCAGACTGCTGAGCCGATGATCTGGAGCGGGCGGTTGGTGTCCCTCAATCACGGCGAAGGAGTGGGGCTCCTTCGTGGCTGACCGATCAGTCATGATCTCCTGCTACCGACGAGGGCCCAGGCCGCTTGGATGCGCGGACAGGGTTGAGCGGACCGCCCGCCGCGCTGCGGCTGGACGGCAGCGACGGGGCCGGGTCGCCGCCCATCCGGCTGACCAGATCGCGCAGCTTGTCCCTGAGACCACCGAGCTCGGCACCGCACAGCCGCGTCTGGTCCACGACGTCGAACTGGGCCCGTGAGGCGGATGCCTCCAGGTCGACGCCCTTGGAGGTCAGGCTGACGGTCACCACCCGACGGTCGGCGCCATCCTGGCTCCGCCTGACGAGTTGGGCGGCCTCGAGGCGGCGAAGGAGCGGACTTATCGCATGAGGCGCGAGCTCGAGATGGGAGGCGATCTCGTGGACGGGCCGCTCGTCGGCCTCCCAGAGGACGAGCATGACCAGGTACTGGGGATAGGTCAGGCCGATGGCCTCCAGCAACGGCCGGTACGCCCGAGTGACGGCATTGGTCGCGGCGTACAGCGCAAAGCAGAGCTGGTCATCCAGCCGCAGGTTCGTTGATGTGCTCATGGTCGTGAAGACCTCCTTCGTCCCGAACAATAGTTCACGCGTGATCTATTTTTGTATCGTCCGTTCGGCTGATTGTCCGTCCCCTCGCGGTGGAGTCCCCAACGCCCGGGCGTATAGGGCGTGACGGACGGTGGCGTCTGCTGTGGACGGGTAGAAGCCGTGACGGCCTGGGTGCTTGCAAGGGGGCTGTGACCACGAGAAGGAGGGTCAAAGGGGCGTAGTTGTACTGCCAATCGAGGCTGCTCCGTCAGAGCCAACGCGGGTAGTACCGAGGTTTCCGGTACGCCCGCGATGTAGTGACTGCCCGTCAAGAGGGCTGGGTTAGGTGCTGATCGCGCCGTGGTGTCCTCTTGTCGCCGGCGCTGGGGATGAGGGCCAGGCGGCTTCGGGTCAGTTGACGGGACCCCCTGAACTGGTCCGCCTGCTATGACAGTGCTGCTTGGGCTGGTCTGGTCCAGGTGGCTGCGTACTCGGCGGGGGTGAGGTCTCCCAGCGAGGAGTGCGGGCGGTAGGTGTTGTACTCGTTGCGCCAGGCCTCGACGATCACCTGGGCTCCGATCAGGGTAGCGAACTCCTCGACGGTGAAGAGCTCGTCGCGGGCACGACTGTTGAACGACTCCGCGAAGGGGTTCTCCCACGGCGAGCCGGGTTCGATGTAGGTGGTCCGCACGCCGGCCAGCCGGCAGTAGTCACGTAGCGCCCAGGCGATCATTTCGGGACCGTTGTCCATCCGCAGGTGCACCGGCGCGCCCCGGACGGCCACCAGCGCGCCGATGGTGTCGACGACCTCATCGGCGGTGCAGGAGCGGCCCACCCGCATCGCGAGGGCCTCACGGGTGTGTTCATCGACCACGTGCAGCGACTTGAGCTGGCGGCCGTCAGTGGTGGAGTCGAACTGGAAGTCGATGGCCCACACCTGGTTGGGATGGACGGCGCGGAGCCGTTGGGAGTCCTCGGTGCGGGTCCGGCGACGCTTCCTGGTGCGTACCGGGCGGCGCAGTCCTTCCTCGCGCCACAGCCGCTGGATGCGCTTGTGGTTCACCCTCGTCCAGGGCTTGGAGGTGTCGCGGCGCAGCAGCCGGTAGGCCATCCGCCACCCCCACCGCGGGTGCTTCCTGGCGATCCGGCGCAGCTCGGCGCGCAACCGGGTCTCGGCATCAGGTCGCGGCCGGGCCGGGAGCCGACACGTCGAACGGTGGACGCCGACCACCCGGCAGGCGCGTCGTTGGGAGACCCCGAACCGTTGCTGCAGATGGCCAGCGGCCCTGCGGCGACGATCCGGGGTCAGAAGTTTCCCTCGGCCAGCTCCTTGAGCATGTCGATGTCGAGGGCCTGGTTGGCGACCAGCTTCTTCAGCCGGGCGTTCTCGCCCTCGAGCTCCTTGAGCCGCTTGGCCTCGGACGCCCTCATCCCGCCGTACTGCGATCGCCACCTGTTCCAGGTCGCTTCGGAGATTTCGAGCGTTCGCAAGACAGCGGCGAGATCACCGCCGCCGTTCAGGATCCGCTCGCCCTCAGCGAGCTTGCGGACCACCTGCTCAGGGGTGTGTCGGTGACGCTTCATCGTGATCATCCTCCTCGCCCAATCATGGGCTCTGGGACTCTCACATCAGCTGGACCACTCCACGGGGGTCACGCCACTTCGCACTGGGGCCCAGGAGGTCTCCTGGCTGAACCTGCTGGCTGCTTCCCCCATCCGAAACGGCCTCGGCGTCGAAGAACACGAGACGCAGATACCGGGGTTCTTCTCTCGCGCCACCTGGTGCTGGGACATCCGAGGGCGTCATGGAGGCCGTTGTGGCGACGTCGTGGTGGGAATCTCAGGCATCTGGGTGGCGTTGGGTCCTAGCGATTGGTGCGTTTGCTGCGGCCGCGGCTCATGTGCCGGTGATTGGGCCACATCTGAGCGAAGCGCCATACATGGGCGGGCTGTTCATCGTTCTCACGGCGGCTTGCGTCGGACTAGGGGTTGCCGCACTGACGAAGGACGTGCTGGCGGTGTACGCGATGTCTGTCGTGACGTGTGGGCTGGCCATTCTCGGCTATGTTGCAACGAGGTTGGTTGGCTTCCCGATGTTGGGCGACGACGTCGGCAACTGGCTGGAGCCCCTGGGGTTGGTTTCGATCGGATCCGAGGCCGCCGTGGTGGTGGCAGCGATCTCTGTGCTGCGCTCTGCGACTTCGTCGAGCCGGCCGGCGCCGTGACTCCCCTCGACGCGGCGGACCCTGTCCGAGGCGACGGGCCCGTACGACCTGCGCCGCCGCGGGTACGCGGCGGTGGCCGGGCCAGCCCCCGATCCGCCGACCTTCTGTTTCCGGACCCGTTGGTGTAGTCGGGACGGCGCCCGATGGTGCTCAGTGGCGCGGAGAGGGAGGCCTCGCAGCCCCGTTACGCCTGAGTCGACGACCAACCCCGGTAGCACCCCGGTTCGCCAGGGGTCCCGGAGAGTGTCAGCGGCCCCTGAAGTGACAGATAACGGGGCCGTTGGGCTGGGCTTGGAGCTGAGGGCGTGCGTGCCGCGCGGACCTGGCCGCCTCGTTGGGCCATCCGTTTTGTCGTCGGTGTCGAACTGCTTGGTGTGGTTCGGAGATTCCGGGCCGATCAGGAGCCCAAGGAGGCCGTACACATGGCTGGGGATCACATCTGCAGAGGCAAGGTTCGTCGATCGGGCGCCGGAGGTCCGCGCCCGCTGGCCCGGATGGCGGTTGGGGTGGGTGCCGGTCTTCTGGCGCTGGGGATGCTGGCGGGCTGTGGCTCCTCGAGTGTCGCGTCTTCGGGCGACTCGTCGGCCGCGGGCACGCCCACCACGAGCAGCGCACCGAGCCCTTCGGTCTCCTCGTCGGCGACGACCTCGGCCCAGTCGGCCATGCCGAAGGCCGCGGCGACGATCCACATCAGCTCGTTCAAGTACACCGTTCCCGCGACCGTGGCCCCTGGTGCCACGGTGAGCGTGATGAACATGGACGGTGAGAATCACACCGTGACGGCAGACAAGGGAAACGCCTTCGATGTGAAGGCCACCGCCGGTTCCACCGTCACCTTCGTCGCGCCGACCAAACCCGGCACGTACCCGTTCCATTGCACCTACCACTCCAACATGCACGGCGCCCTGATCGTCAAGTGAGCCCGGTCAGAGCACCTCTGTAACAGGCCATCACCGATGCGTGCCGTGCCCGGTTGCGCTCTGGTCGCGGGTTTCGTGCGTGCTCCACGCGCCGCCATTGCGACACGTTTCAAACTTTCTGTCGGATCTGGCAATCCGATCTCGTGTGGGCGACGAATCGCCTGCGTAGTGAGCATCTCACTCGCGCCGGGACCGCCCCGGCATCTGATAGGAGACAACGGATGATGAAGTCTAAGAAGTCCATGCGCTTGCTCGTCCCCACGGTTGCACTCGGTGCGGGGATGCTCGCGATGGCGGCCGGGTCCGCCTCGGCTGCCGGGTCCACCGGATACCAGGCCCAGCTCCAGGCGCTCAACCACTCGAGCGCGTCCGGCAACGTCATGATCTCCCTGAACGGGTCGCAGGCCACCATCACGGAGCACGTGACCGGTCTGGCCGCGACCTTCGGCGGCAAGCCCTACCCGCACGTGCAGCACATCCACATCGGCGCCAAGGGCAGCTGCCCGACCATGGCCGCCGACACCAGCGGCGACGGCGTCATCTCCACCACCGAAGGCGCCCCCGCCTACGGTGGCATCGGCACCACGCTGTCCACCTCCGGTGACACCAGCCCCGCCGCCGGCACCACGCTGACCGTGGCCCCCTCCGGCTCGTCGATCAACTACAGCCGCACGATCAACCTGGACTCCAAGACGCTCGCGTCGCTGAAGTCCGGCACTGCGGTGGTCGTCGTCCACGGCCTCGACCCGGCCACGCTGTCCAAGAAGGCGCAGGGGGAGAAGAGCGACCTGGTTCCCTCGCTGCCCCTGGCCGCCACCTCCCCGGCGCTGTGCGGCACCCTGACCGCTTCGCAGATGTCCGCCATGCCGGGCGGCGCCGCGGGCACCGGCGGTGGCAGCACCTCCGGCACGCAGGACCAGGGTCTGCTCGCCATGGGTGGCACCCTTGCTGCCGCTGGCGCCGTCGCGGGCGGCTTCGCCCTGCGTCGCCGCGCCGCTGCCGTCCGCTGATCACGGCTGCAGCTAGCAGATGAGTACCGAGCAGCACGGTCGACGCGTCCGCCTACCCGTGGCCGCGTTGGCCGTGCTGCTCACCCTCGCTGGTGCTGTCGCGCTCACGGTCGGCATCCGCGCACAGCAGCACGCACCACAGCCTCCCGCGTCCGCGGCCATCCCGTACTCCGCCCCTTCGACGCAACCTTCGTCCCCCAGGCCAAGCGCGGGCACGCCCCGCGCCCCGGCCGCGCCGACGAAGGGGCCGGTCCTGAAGGCCTCGGTCCCCACCCGGCTGGACATCCCGTCCATCGGCGTCCGCTCAGACCTGATGCAGCTTGGGGCTCAACCCGGATCACACCGTGCAGGTCCCGCCCCTGGGCCGGGACTCGCGCGCGGGCTGGTACAAGGGCTCGCCGACACCTGGCTCGCTAGGGCCGGCAGTCCTGCTCGGGCACGTCGACTCGTCCCACTACGGCCCGGGGGTGTTCTTCAAGCTCGGTGCGCTGCGCCCCGGCGACATGCTCACGGTCACACGAGCCGACCACACTGCTGCGGTGTTCCGCGTCGACCGGGTCGTGTCCTACGCCAAGGACCACTTCCCGACGCTGGAGGTGTACGGCAACACCGACCATTCCGCGCTGCGCCTGATCACCTGCGGTGGCAAGTTCAACATCAGTAGCCACAGCTACGAGAGCAACATCGTCGCGTACGCCTCCCTCGTGTCCAGCCACCCGGCGTGACTTCCGGGTTGCCGAAGACTGACAGCTCCGCGACCCAAGAAAGGAATGGCGTGATGACCGTTCTGAAATGGCCGATCACCCTGGCCGCGGTCGGCATACTCCTGGCGGGATGCGGCGATGCTCCCGCTCCCACCAACTCCATGCCGGGGATGTCCATGGCGCCGGGGCAGACCATGGCTGGCACCTTGGAGCCCGGAACGCCGGCAACGTCGACCACCCCGTCCTCGGCAACCACGCCATCGTCGGCATCCACCGCCTCGCCCGCTTCGGAGTCGGGGCCGTCGTCGGCCGCCCAGATGATCTGCAGCGCCGACATCAAGGGCAAGGTGACGCAGGTCCTTACCCTGCCCACGGCCCCGGCCACGCACACGACGTTCGTCGACCACCGCTACACCTGCGCCTACGAGCTGCCGATGGGCCCACTCGTCCTTTCCGTGCACGACTCGCCGAACAAGTCCGCCGCCCGCGCGTACTTCACCAAACTGCGCCCCACCCTCGGCGCCACCGACGCCCTCATCGGCCTCGGCGAAGACGCCTACGGCACCACCACCGGCACCGTCGTCGTCCTCAAGGACAGCCAGACCCTCACCGTCGACGCAACCGGCCTACCGCCGGTGTTCGGCAGCCAGAAGCAGAAACGGACCGACCTCGCCTACGAGATCGCCTCCGACGTCCTCGGCTGCTGGACCGAAGGCTGAGCCAGCGTCGCGCGGAACCGACTGTTCGATAGGAGCCTCGCCACGGTGTTCGGCGTATGGCAGTCCGGGGCGCACGCCGGCGCGGGGATGTTTCCACGAGCCCGGCGCCCCCAGCCGGAGCGGGTGTACACCGGCGAAAACAGGCGGGCGCAGGACTACTACTCGGACGTCGCCGGCGCGCCGCCTGGGTGCTCTGGAACGGTGGGATCAGCGTCGGCGGTGTGGTCAGCTTCATCTTGTCGACCTGATCGTCGTGGCGATGATCCTGATCTACCGGAAGTACTACGGCACCGCCGCGGCGTCTGCGCATCACCGGCACCCTCTACCTCGCGATGGTCGTCGCCGGCTATGTCGTTGAGCTGCTGTCCTCCATCGTTGGCCTCGTTCCACAACAACGGACCGCCACGGTCACCGAGGCGTCGACCAGATTGAACTGCAAGACCTGGCTCCACCTGTGCTTCCTCATCCTGGCCGCGGTACTGCTGGCCCGTTTCGTCCGGACCGGTGGAATGCCCATGCTGAGGATGATGGACCATCCACCCGACGACGCACCCCGCGACTCCGCAGACGACGCGAACCAAGTCGCCGGCACGCACACCGCTCACAGACAAGGGCGGTAATCAACCTCCATTGGTGAGCCGCTCACTCGCGCCGCAGAGGGCCTGTCCTCACTCTCAGAGTCCCGATAAGCTTCATCGGGGCTCTGCTGCGCACAGGCGCCGCAGCGACCTTCCGCAGCGGTGGTTCCGTGCCCCCCATCGCGCTCGAGCGGCGTGTGTTCTGCCGCTGCAGGACTTGCCGTACTGGCGAGGGCCGGCCAGTGGGCGCTCGAGGCTGCGGTTCGCACCGCGTGCGAGCTTCCTGCCGAGCGGGGCCCAGCGTTGACCGGGATGCTCGCGTCCGGCATCGGTTGGATAGCCGAGGACGTCAGAGGTGACGGCTCGCGCTGTCTCCATCCGCTCGACCGGGTCCCTGTGTCAGCCGCCTGCGTCGAGCTGACATGCGGTTTGTCCGCGGCCCCGTCCTCCCGACGTGCGCCGAGGACGCTGCGGTCTCTCCGACAGGCGAGCGTCTTGGTCTCTACCCTCACGTCACGGTAGACTCCGGTGTCGGCGAGGCAGTCGCCGAACCACCTGTGTGGTCGTCCCGCGAGACTCAGCGCACAGCGATCGGGGCACCGAAGCCGGTCTCGCGCGTCTCGTCCCGGCGGGTTGACCCCCCCTGTCTGAGAGCCTTCATGACCAGCCATGCCGCTGAGGCCAGCGATCCGCGGATGCAGATCGGCGACGTCGCCGAGCGAACGGGGCTGAGTCTGCGCACGATCCGCCACTACGAGGAGGTCGGACTGCTGCCCGCAGCGGCGCGCAGTACCGGCGGGTTCCGCCTTTACACCGACGAGGCGGTGGAGCGCCTGCTGGTGATCAAACAGATGAAGCCGCTGGACTTCAGCCTGGAGCAGATGCGCGAGCTGCTCGAGATCCGCGACCGGCTGGCCAACCCGCGACTGTCGGCCAGGACCCGTAGCGGTCTGCTGAGCCGGCAGGAGCAGTACCGGCACCTGGTGGAGCAGAAGATCGCCGAGCTGCGTGACCAAGTTGCCGCAGCCCAGGCCTTCGCCGCTGATCTGTGCTGCTAGCTGTTTCAGGGCCGGGCCCGTCAGCGAACCCCGGAGCGCCCCGGACCGGGTGAGATGCACGTCAGCTCAGTTCGGCCCCCACGTTCCACCGCTCACCACCCGGCGAAGGCATGCCGACCGCCCACCACTGTTGTCCTGCGGGTGCACCGCCCGCCCTCTCTAGGAGCCCTCTTGACCCTGGCACCCCTTGCGTCCGATGACGCACCAGCCTTCGCCCACGAGGCTGAGGTCACCTCGGTGCGTGCGGCGCTGCGCTCGCCGCGGCGCCTGCGGATCGAGGTCCTCGGCGGCCTCGTCGTGGCCCTCGCGCTGATCCCCGAGGCCATCTCGTTCTCGATCATTGCTGGTGTGGACCCCCGCATCGGACTGTTCGCCTCCTTCACCATGGCCGTGTCCATCGCCTTCTTCGGCGGGCGTCCGGCCATGATCTCCGCAGCCACCGGCGCCGTCGCCCTGGTCATCGCCCCGCTGGTGCGCGAGCACGGTCTGGACTACCTGATCGCCACCGTCATCCTCGGCGGCGCCATCCAGGTGGTGCTCGGCGTGTTCGGGGTGGCCAGGCTGATGCGGTTCGTTCCCCGCTCGGTGATGGTCGGTTTCGTCAATGCCCTGGCGATCCTGATCTTCCTGGCCCAGGTGCCCCACCTGCTCGGCGTGCCATGGACCGTCTACCCGCTCGTCGCGGCCGGCATCGTCGTCATGGTGGTCCTGCCCAGGTTCACCAGGACGGTCCCCGCACCCCTGGTCGCGATCGTCGTCCTGACCGCCTTCACGGTGCTCGCCGCGGTCGCCATCCCCACGGTCGGCGACGAGGGCAAGCTGCCCGACAGCCTGCCCAGCCTGATGCTGCCGAACGTGCCCCTGAACCTGCACACCGTCTCCGTCATCGGCCCCTACGCGCTGGCCATGGCCCTGGTCGGACTGATGGAGTCCCTCATGACGGCCAAGCTCGTCGACGACGTCACCGACACCCACTCCCACAAGACCCGCGAGGCCTGGGGCCAGGGCGCCGCCAACATCATCACCGGCTTCTTCGGTGGCATGGGTGGTTGCGCGATGATCGGCCAGACGATGATCAACGTCAAGGGCGCCGGTTCCCGCACCCGCATCTCCACCTTCCTGGCGGGCGCCTTCCTGCTGATCCTGGTTGTCGGCCTGGGCGACGTCGTCGCGGTCATCCCGATGGCCGCCCTGGTCGCGGTCATGATCATGGTCTCGGTCGGCACCTTCGACTGGCACAGCATCCAGCCGGCCACCCTGCGACGGATGCCCAAGAGCGAGACCCTGGTGATGGTCGCGACCGTCATCGTGGTCGTGGCCACCAAGAACCTCGCCATCGGCGTCGTCGTCGGCACCATCGTGGCCATGATCATGTTCGCCCGCCGCGTGGCCCACTTCACCCAGGTCGTCGACGTCGCCCACCCCGATGAGGACACCCGCGTCTACGCCGTCATCGGCGAGCTGTTCTTCGCCTCCAGCAACGACCTCGTCTACCAGTTCGACTACGTCGGCGACCCCAAGAACGTCGTCATCGACATGTCCGGCTCCCACGTCTGGGATGCCTCCACCGTCGCCACCCTCGACGCGATCCAGACCAAGTACGCCAACAAGGGCAAGCACGTGACCATCGTCGGCATGAACGACGCCAGCGCGGAACGCCACGAGCGCCTCGCCGGCCACCTCGGCGGCGGTCACTGAGCCGTGATGCGCGGCGACCGCTGCTGACGGACCGCCGGTACGTCATGACCGGCCTGCCATTGCATCGACACGTCGCCGTTCGAGGGCGCCGAGTGGTCGCGGTCACCGCGGGAGCTCGCCGGGAACCGGGCGGTCCAGCCACACCCGGTCCCGCAGCTCGATGCCGTCGACAGCGATCCCGGGCGGGTAGCCGGTGGCGGGGCCGAAGGCGTCTCGTTCCACGGACCGGACTCCGGAAACCTTGCCGCTGGTAGAAGCGCAGGTTGCCGACGTCTGCGGCCGCGGTGGCGACCGCCAGCAATCTCGCCGACTCGGCGGTGAGCAGGTCGACCGCGGCTCGGACGAGAAGAGCGCCGACCCCGCGGCCCTGCAGGTCCGCGCGCACCGCCATGCTCTTGGTCTCGCAGTGGCCTGGCTGCGCGGTGTCGACCAGCTGCAGGTGCCCGATGACGTGCGTTCCGGTGACCGCGACGAGCACACGCCCGGCGTGGAGGTAGGAGTCCAGCTGGGTGGGGGAGTCCTCGGCCAGCTCGAACAGTCCGCGCAGCTCCTCCCGAGAGCCGCTGTAACGCTGGACCTCGACCGGTCCGGCGGTGATCGGGTCCGGCGGTACCGCGGCGATCACGACCGCGTTGCCGTCGGGGTCCAGGAAGGTTCGTCCCCATCGGGCCCGGTACGGATTGGTTGAGCGCACGGTCGGTACGCCGGCCCGTTCCAGATCCGCCGCCGTCTGGCGTACCTCTTCGAGGGTGCGTAGGTACAGGACCAACAGGTCCTCGTCGGTGCCCGCGCGGGGCTCCGCCGGTCCGGTGGTGAGCTCCAGCTCGCCGCCACCGGGAAGGGCGAAGAATGCCCCCTCGTAGCCGTCGTGGCCGGTGAATCCGCCCCGGGACTGCAGCCCCAGCGGGACGCGGTAGAACGCCTGCGATCGGGCGAGGTCGCGGACCGGGTGAGCCACTCGGGTGGTGGCCCAGTCGGGGGGGCGCGACGGGCACGGGGACGGTGGCCACGTTCAGATCGACGTCCTTTCTGCGATCGGCGTCCCCTGCACTGGTGCACCGGTGCGGGTGCCGCGCCCGCCAGCGGACTGCCCACTAGGCGTGCCGACATCCGGGTCCTCCCGAGGCTCCTCGGCCGATGGCGTGGTAGCGCAGCCAGAGGTGGACCCAGGCCACGGCGGTGCTGACGAGGGCGACGACGACGCCGTAGCCGGGGCGAAGTGCCAGAAGGAGATCGGGTGCCCGTTTGCGGCCAGGGAGGCGATCATCGGTCCATCACCTCGTTGCGGCCGACCAGCTTGGCGGGCAGCAGGTCGCGCGTCTCCGGGCCGTCGTCCGTGGCGGCCTCGAAGGTCGTCACCACGGCGAAGTCGGCGGCCTAGAGCTGCGTCACCCAGACGGCGGCAGCATCGATCTGGCGAACCGGATCAGTCTGCGTGGTCATGCGCCTTCTCGAGCCAAAGTTCGCAGATCCGGGTCAGGATCTCCCGCTTGGCCCCATCCGCGGCGTAGACGGTGCGCACCGCTACCCGGCCTCCGCCGCGATGGCCTCCAAGCGGGTCTCTCCGTACCCGTCTTCGGCGAACAGGCGGTGCGCGGACTCGGGATCCGGTCTCGGTCGCGGTGGCCTGGGCCTGTGCCGGTGGGTCGAGCGGGTCTTGACGTCGGGGCTCACCCTTTGCTGCAGTATCACTGCAGCAAGGGCAGGCCGACT
This sequence comes from uncultured Actinomycetota bacterium, assembly GCA_963724015.1. Taxonomy (GTDB): domain Bacteria; phylum Actinomycetota; class Actinomycetes; order Actinomycetales; family Dermatophilaceae; genus CAVRTM01. The sequence continues at coordinate 52,054 of CAVRTM010000001.1, read as the reverse complement.
GCAGTGAGTTCAGAAAGTGGGCGCATAGCAGGAATGGAGCCCGCCACGACCACGACCACTTCCACCGGCGCACCTCGAGAGTCCGCGGCCATGACCGTGACCCGGCGGATCTTCTTTGAGGGTTTCGGCACCGGTAAGACCGATGTCGTCGACGCGCGCTGCTCGACCGATCTGGCCAAGCACCAGTTCGACATGAGCGGCAGCGGCGCTCAGGCGCTGGAGCACGTCAAGGACGCCATCCGGCAGGTGCACGCCGCCACGCCGGACGTGACGTTCGCCATCGAGGACTCGGTCGAGCGCGGTGACACGATCTGGGTGCGGGTCCGTGGCCCGGGGTACGGCCAGGGGCCCCTTCTTCGGCCCACCGCGCGGACGGCCCGTGGAGATCACCCTGGTGGACATCGCCGGGTCACTGGGGTGTGCCCGAGCGGTTTGCCCTCATGACCCAGACCGGGGTCCTCGACCGCCTGGTACCCACGCCGTAACGCCTTCCTGAGCGAAGGGATATTGCATGAAGGTCCTGATCGTCGGGGCTGGGATCGCCGGCCCGACCCTCGCGTACTGGCTATTGCGGGCGGGGCACGAGACGACGTTGGTCGAACGGGCGCCTGAGTTGCGCAGCGGGGGTTATCTGGTCGACTTCTGGGGCGCTGGGTTCGACGTGGCTGAGCGCATGGGCATCGTTCCCGAGCTGAGGCGCTGTGGCTACGTGTTCAATGAGGCGCGGGCGGTCGATCGCGATGGCCGACGCATCGCCTCGCTGAGACCCGCGGCGATCATGGGGACAACGCAGCGGTATGTGAGTATCGCCCGGTCCGATCTGGCGGGGGTGGTCTACGCGGCACTCGATGACAGAGTCGAGTTGATCTTGGGGGACACCGTCCAGTCGCTCGTGGACGACGGCGATCGGGTCCGCGTGATGTTCGAGAGTGGGCGGGTCAATGAGTTCGACCTGGTCGTGGGTGCGGACGGCTTGCACTCTCGCGTGCGCAGATTGGTGTTCGGGCCGGACGAGTCGTTCGAGAAGTACCTGGGCATCGTGGTCTCGGCATATGAGGCGCAGGGCTACCGCCCGCGAGACGAACTCATCGCGATGATGCATGCCGAAGTGGGCTTCCAGGCGGTCCGCGTTTCGCTCCGTGACGACGTCACGTTCTGCCTGTTCACAGTACGACACCACGGCGCCGTGCCCACCGAGGATCAGGGCGCACAGCAAGCCTTGCTGCGGACCAAACTTGCCGGGAAGGGATGGGAGGTCCCGGCCATGCTGGACGTGATGCCACAGGCGAAGAACTTCTATTTCGACTCGGTGAGCCAGATCCGTATGCCGTCGTGGTCCCGTGGGCGAGTCGCATTGGTGGGCGACGCCGCGGCGTGCCCGTCGTTCCTGGCCGGCCAGGGCTCCGCACTGGCGATGGTTCAGTCCTACACGCTGGCCGCTGAGCTCACGCGCGCGAGCGGCCACCGCGACGCGTTCGCCCGCTACGAACAGCGACTCGCCCCGCTGCTGCGCTCCAAGCAGGACGGTGCGAGGAGTCTGGGCACGGCGTTCGCGCCGAGGAGCAGGCGCCAGCTCCTCCTGCGAAACACGGTGATGAAGCTGATGGGGCTGCCCAACGTTGCGAACCTCGCGATGGGCAGGAGCTTCCGTGACGCCGTCGACCTTCCCCCGTTCACCGTCACGTGACCCGGACGGACCGATCACCTCACGTCCAACGTCCGCGATCCCGATCGGACGCTGTCGGCGATGCCGGGTGCCGATGACGCGACGGCCCCCCATGCCGCAGCCCTCCGCTGGGCTGTCATGCCGTCCCAGCGAGGGTCGGACTACGGCTCAGGCTGGCCTCGGCCATCCCGGCGTTCGAAGGCGGGTCGCTGCGGCACAAGTTGGCCCGTGGAACGGGACGGGGCCCGCCACGCCCGATTCTGCCGGCGTCTGAGATTCACCAGCGCGACCGAACGAGGTCAACCTCCAGCAGCGGGAGGTGGTCGATGAATTGACCCGCCGCAACAGGCCCGGGGCGCCTGCCCGTCTGGGCGCCAAGAGCATGGCCGGTGGCGATGCGGGTACGGGTGGCCAAGGTGGCCCGAGCCCGCGGGTCGACATGGCGGATGACGCACCCGTCGAAGACTTCCGGCCGCTCGCGGAGGTCCTGGTAGCCTCCGCCGAGGCCCGTGAGGCTCGCTGTCCGGGGCTCGCCGACCTGTTCCCCCCAGCCGGGCGCAGCGACGACGCCTGAGGCGTGGGGAGTCCGGTCCGAGGGTCGCGCGGTGCGGCGCACGTCAAACGCCGGGCCTCGTGCGCTGCATGTTCGCCGGGCGCGGTTCCAGCCATGGGTCGTAGGAAGTGAAGGGTGGGAGGCGCCACCCACCCGGCCACCTCTGAACGATGACATCGGTAGAGGTGCTTTGGCCCTCCTCTTGGTTTCCATCCTGATCACGGGCTACGGCGTGCGTTCATGGTGGCCACGGTCCGCGTGCCCGGTTCTCGGCGATGATCGGCGGCGGTCACGCGAAGGCGAAGTAGCGCAGCCAGAGGTAGAGCCAGGCCACGGCGATGGTGACGAGGGCGACGACGACGCCGTAGCGGGTGAAGTGCCAGAACGAGATCGGGTGCCCGTTGCGGGCGGCGATGCCGATGATCACGACGTTGGCGCTGGCGCCCACCGCGGTGGCGTTGCCGCCGAGGTCGGCGCCGAGGGCCAGGGCCCACCACAGCGTCTTCGCGGCCTGGTTGCCGTGCCCGGCGTCGACCAGGCTCTGCACCAACGGGGTCATGGTCGCGACGTACGGGATGTTGTCCACGATCCCGGACAGTGCGGCGGAGCCCCACAGCAGCGCCGACGACGCGAGCAGATAGCGGTCGCCGACGGCGGCGGTGACAGCCGATCCGATGCGGCCGATGACGCCGACCTCGACCAGCCCGCCGACCATGATGAACAGGCCCATGAAGAAGACCAGGGTGGGCCACTCGACCTCCTCCAGGAACTGGTCGGCGTCCAGCCGGGACAGCGCAACGAGGGCGCCGGCTCCGAGCAGCGCGACCATCGACGGCTCGAGGTGCAGGGCGGAGTGGGCGACGAAGCCGACCAGCACGGCCGCCAGCACCACGCCCGAGCGGATCAGCAGGCCGCGGTCGCGGATGACGTCACGCTCGTCCAGCGCCATCAGCGCCGCGACCCGCTCGGCGTCGTAGTGGAAGGCCGACCGGAACAGCACCCGGCACAGGCCGAGGAAGACGACCAGCACGAGCAGGATGACTGGGGCGAGGTTGGCCAGGAAGTCGTTGAAGGACAGCCCGGCCCGGCTCGCGATGATGATGTTGGGCGGGTCGCCGATGAGGGTCGCGGTGCCGCCGATGTTGGAGGCCAGCGCCTCGGCGATGAGGAACGGCACCGGCGGCAGCCCCAGTCGGTTGCACACCAGCAGGGTCACCGGGGCGATCAGCAGCACCGTGGTGACGTTGTCGAGCAGCGCGGAGGCCAGGGCCGTGATGAGGACCAGCAGCACCATCGTGGCGAAGGGCCGGCCGCGGGTGCGTTTGGCGGCCCAGATCGCGACGTACTCGAAGACGCCGGTCTGCTTCATGACGCTGACGATCACCATCATGCCGAGCAGCAGGAAGATGACGTTCCAGTCCACGCCGGTCTGCTCGCTGAAGAAGGCCACCTTGGTGTCGACGACCCCGAGGACGACCATCGCCGCGGCCCCGGACAGCGCCGCGGCGACCCGGTGGATGCGCTCGGTCGCGATGAGCACGTAGGCCGCGACGAACGCGACGACGACCAGGACGGAGGTCACGCGTCCGCCGGCCGCGCGGGCAGCAGGTGCTCCAGCAGGCGGCTGACGGTGATCGCGCCGATGACCTCGCCGTGGTCGTCGCCGTCGACGACGGCGACCAGCGGGCTGTGCATGCGCGCCATGACGGCGGCGACCTCCAGCGGGGTGGCGTCGCGGTCCACCACCGGCAGCTCGTCGATGTCCTGCGGGCGGGGGAGCAGGTCACGGACCGTGCCGTGCTCCAGCGAGCGGCACAGCTCGTCGGAGGCCCGCTCGTCCAGCGCCCGGGCCAGGGCGGCGTCCTCCTGCAGGTAGTCGGGGATGAGGAACCGCAGCACCTGCGAGCCGGGCAGGATCGTGTAGGGCCGCCCGTCGTCCCCGCAGACGATCAGCCCCGGGAGCCGCGCGGCGGCCATGGCCCGGGCCGCCTCCATCGCCTCCGTGTCCAGCCCCACGACCGGGAAGGGCTGTGCCAACTGGCCTGCGCGCATGTGCAGCTCCTCAGTGCTGGTCCCGAGAACCGAACGGCCCCGGGTCAGGACAGGTCGCGCAGCGCACGCGCCTCGACATCGGAAAGGACCTCATCGGCCGCCTCGGCACTGACCCTGCCACGTCGTCGCGCGTCCACCACGACGCCGCGCTCGACCTCGCTGGCCTCACGCAGCAGCAGCTCAAGGGCCTCCGCGTGGTCTCCGCCGACCGGGTCACCGTCATCGCCGCGACCTCGTGCCTGGTCCAGCGCATCCTGGGCGGCCAGGTAGCCCTCGTACTGCAGGCGGGCCGCGCGCTGGACCGGCTCGGGCACGTCACCGGCCGCGACGGCGTCCCGCACGTGGTGCAACGCCGCCGTCGCGGCGTCCTTGCGCAGCGTGACGACCTCCTGGTTGGTGTGGCCGGCGGTGCCCACGTTCAGGGCGCGCACCAGTGGCGCCAGCGTCAGGCCCTGCAGGACGAGCGTCACCAGCACGGTCGACAGCCCGACGACGATGATGGTGTTGCGGTTCGGGAAGGGTGCGCCGGAGTCAATGCCCAGGGGCAGCGCCAGAGCGGTGGCGATGGTGACCACGCCACGCATTCCTGCCCACCCGGCCACGAGGGTCTCCCGAGCGCCGTAGGGGGTCGAGTCGTTTGGCCCGCGCAGCCGCAGCCGGGCCAGGGCCCCCGCGGGGAACACCCACAGCAGCCTGATCACCACGAGCGTGCCGATGACCGCGGCGGTCAACCAGAGCAGGGAGCCCTCCACGTGGCTTTGCCGCAGCACGGCGGTGAGCTCGAACCCGATGAGGACGAAGACCAGGTTGGTGATGAGGTAGTCGCCGTATCCCCACACGGCCCGGCCGAGCAGCCACCCTGCCGAGGTGACGGAGGGATGGGCATAGCTGCGGAGGTAGAGGCCGAGGCTGAGCACCGCCAGAACCCCTGAGCCGTGGACGTGTTCGGCGAGCAGGTAGACGGCGAACGGCGCCGCGAGGGTCACCGTGGTCTCGGCGGCGGCGTCGTGCAACGCGGCCAGCGCCCAGCGCGTGAGCAGTCCGGCAAGCAGGCCGACGCCGACTCCGGCCACCAGAGCGACCAGGAGACGGCCGCTCACCTCTCCTGCGGTGACATGGCTTGTCATGACTGCGGTCACGGCGGCGCCGTAGAGGACCAGAGCGGTGGCGTCGTTGAACATGCCCTCGCCCTCCAGGACCGTGACCAGCCGGTTGGGCAGCCGCAGCCGCCGGGCGACGGCGGTGGCGGCCACGGGGTCGGGTGGTGCGACGACGGCGCCCAGGACCCACGCTGCGCCCCAGCCGAGTCCTGCCGCGTGCGCCACCCAGGCGGCGGCGGCGGCGCTGGCCACGGTCAGACCGACGGCGAGCAGCAGGATCGGCCGGGCCTGGTCCCGGAACTCCCTCGCGGTGGCCCGTTGTGTGGCGGCGAACAGCAGAGGAGGCAGGACCACCGGCAGGATGAGGTCGGGCTCGATCCGCAGCTCCGGCGTCGCTGGAAGCAGCGGAAGGGCCAGCCCGTACAGGGTCAGCAGCACGGGCAGGGGGATCCGGAGCCGTTCAGCGGCTGGGGTCAGGACCACCACGCCCAGGATCAGGGCCGCGGCCAGCGCAAGGTTCGACATCCATCCTCCACGAGCGTGCCGCGTCGCTGTGACGCCGCTGCGCCGAGTATGGGCCCAAGGGGCCCACCAGCGTCCCAAGGCCAGGTGCGCCGGGTCAGCGGGGCCACGCCGGAGTGGCCGGGGTGCGCCCACGCGCACCGCGCCCGGATCTTCGCATCGGTGAGCCCAGCCCGCCTGAGGGCGTCCAGCGATCTCGGGGAGCCGTCGGCTCCGGTGACGACGTCGCTCTGACGTCGTCTGGTGGCGCGTTCACGCATCGGCCGGTTCCCGGCGGGCGTCCAGGCCCGCACGGGGCGCGCCGGCGGCAGCGCGGAGGGCGTCGAGTGCCGCCTGGTGGGTGAGCCATCCGACGACGTGGCCGTGCTCGGGGTCGAGCACGGGGACGGCGCTTCCACCGCTGCGGTCGAGCGCCTCGATCCCGGCGGCGAGCGAGTCCGTGGTCACGACCGCGGGTGGCTGCTCGACCACCGTGCTGACGGGGTCCTGGTCATGGCTTCGCTCGGTGAGCTCGTCGGCGACCGTCCGGGCCGTCACCGTCCCGCAGTAGGCGCCCCGGTCGTCGACGACGGGCAGGACCCCTTCGGGGGAGCGGGCCAAGGCAGCCGAGGCGTCGACCAGCCGGTCTTTGCTGCGGACGGCGTCGGGGACGGAGCGCATCACGTCGGCGAGCGCGATGGTGTCGGCATCGGACCCCGGCGGGGGCGCGGAGAGGTCGACGCCCCGACGGCGCAGCTTGAGCGTGTAGATGGTGTCGGGGGACAGGGCGTGGCTGATGCCCGTGGCCAGGACGATGGCCGCCATCAGCGGCAGGATGATGCTGTACTCGCCGGTGAGCTCGAACATGATGATGACGGCCGTGATGGGTGCGCGGGCCGAGCCGGCGAACACCGCGCCCATCCCGATCAGGCCGTAGGCGCCGACCGGGCCGGCGAGCCCGGGTGCGACGACCTGCATGGCCTCGCCGAACGCGGACCCGAGCATCGCGCCGATGAACAGGCTGGGTGCGAAGACGCCACCGGACCCGCCGATGCCGATGGTCAGGCTGGTGGCGATCATCTTGCCGACCAGGAGCACGAGCAGGAAGCCGAGGGCGTAGCCGCCGGCGACGCCCTTGGACAGGACCGGGTAGCCCACGCCGTACATCTGCGGCAGGACCAGGAGCAGGGCCCCCAGGAGGAGCCCGCCGACGGCAGGTCGCAGCCACTCGGGGCCGCGCCAGATGGCGTCGCACGCGTCCTCGATGGCGTAGAGCACGCGGGTGAAGAGCACCCCGGTGCCGCCGGCGAGCAGGCCGAGGACGGCGAACAGGGCGTACTCCCCGACGTGGTGCACGGTGAACGCCGGCAGCTGGAGGAAGGGGGTGTTGCCCAGGGCGGCCCGCCCGATGACGCTGGCCGTGACCGAGGCCAGGACGACCATGCCGAACGACTGTGCGGCGAAGTCGACCAGGATCAGCTCCATCGCGAAGAACACCCCGGCCAGCGGGGCGTTGAAGGTGGCGGCGATGCCCCCGGCGGCCCCGCAGGCGACCAGGACCCGCATCCGCGGCTCGGCCACCCGGACGACCCGCCCCAGGGTCGACCCCAGCGCGGAGCCGATCTGCACGATGGGCCCCTCGCGGCCCACCGAACCGCCCCCGCCGATGCACAATGCCGAGGCCAGGGCCTTGACCGCCGCGACCTGGGGGGCGATCCGGCCGCCACGGCGGGCGACGGCGTACATCACCTCCGGTACGCCGTGGCCGCGGGCCTCCCGGGCGAAGAAGTGCACGAGCGGGCCGTAGAGGAGCCCGGCCACCACCGGGGCTCCGATGACGAACCAGCGCCCCAGGCCCGGCAGCTGCGGGTGGGCGGCGTGGCCGGCGGCCGAGTAGTCCTCGTGGCCGGACAGGATGAGGGTGAAGGTCTTGATCAGCCAGCGGAAGATGACCGCCCCGACGCCCGCACCCGCTCCGACGACCAGCGCCAGCAGCAGCAGCCCGCTGTTGGAGGAGCGCAGCAGCGTCGCGACCCGGGCACCGCCCGCCTGGAGGGGCAGGGCGGCACCTGCCAGCCCGGCTCGCGTGGCGGACCCCTGGGCGGCAGGCGTGGCGTCAGGCATGTTTTGCATTGTGCAAGTATTGCACTAGGTGACGCACCCGCCCGCCGTTCCCGACGCACCAACCATGGCAAGGAGCTCATTCGTGCTGCCCACCCTGGTGTCCGCCGTAGGTGAGTCCGCGGCCGTCGTCGCACCGCACACGTCAGGCATGACGGGGCCGATGTGGCGGCCGGCGTTGCCGCCAGACGCACTGCGCCTGCTGGCGGTCCATCCCCAGCCGTTGCCGGTGATGCCGGCCCTGTGCGTGGTGCTGGCTGCGGCGTACGGCTGCGGGGTGTGGCGGATGCACCGGCGCGGACACGGATGGCCGCCCGGGCGCTCGGTGAGCTGGGCGGTCGGCCTGGTCAGCATCCTTGCGGTGACCGCCACGGGGGTCGGCGGTTACGGCATGACGCTGTTCAGCGTGCACATGGCCCAGCACATGGTGCTGAGCATGCTCTCGCCGATCCTGCTGCTGATGGGGGCGCCGGTGACCCTGGCCCTGCGTGCCCTCCCGGCCGGCGGCAGGTACGCCGGACCCCGGCGCGCGCTGCTGCGCGTCCTGGGCAGCCGACCGGCCGGGATCCTGACCTCCCCGGCGGTCACCCTGCCGCTGTTCATCGCCAGCCTCTACGGGCTGTACTTCACCCCGCTGTTCGACGCGGCCATGCGCACCTGGTGGGGCCACGCCTGGATGCTGCTGCACTTCCTGGTGGTCGGGCTGCTGCTCTTCTGGCCGATCCTGGCCATCGACCCCAGCCCGCACCGCACCTCGCCGGTGATCCGCATCCTCGAGCTGTTCGTGGCCATGCCGTTCCACGCCTTCTTCGCCGTGACCGTGATGATGAGCACCACGCTGCTGGTCAGGTCCTTCGCCCACGTCGACCCCTCGTGGGGCACCACCGCTCTGGGCGACCAGCGCACCGCTGGCGGCGTCGCCTGGGGGTTCAGCGAGGTGCCCACCCTGCTGGTACTCGTTGCGGTGGTCGTGCAGTGGTCCCGCAGCAGTGACCGTGAGGCGCGCCGCGGCGACCGCGCAGCCCGCCGTGACGGGGACCGGGAGCTGCGGGCCTACAACGCCTGGCTGGGGCAGCTGGCGGCCGGTGATGCCTCGACACGCCCCGGAGCGCAGGGGTAGTCCGGTAGTGCGACCTCCCGGAAGGGCGAGTCAGCGTGGGCGGAAGGCGACCATCGGCAGCTCCTGCGCCAGTCTGCGCCGGGCCTGCGGTGACCCGTCGAAGTGCCAGCCGGCGAGACGGCTCAGCATCGGGTGGACGATCGGGCGCAGGAGCGGGTGGCGGCGCTCGTAGTACCTCAGTGCCGCGATCGCCTCGTCGGGGGCCAGGAGGCGGACGTCGGCCACGAACCGGTCACGGCCGATGCTCACCTGCGCCTCGCCGCCGGCCAGGACGTTCTGCAACCAGTCCGCGCGAGGGCCCCATCCGGACATCACGGTGGCCTCCCGCGTGGCGGGGTCGTAGCGCACGACCTCCAGGACCGTGTGGTGGACCCGGCCGGTGCGCCGCCCCCGGTGGGTCAGCAGCAGGAGGCGGTGCCCGTACAGGTGTCCCCATCCCCGCCGGTAGACGAGCTGCGGCGCCCGGAGCGCCGCCTTCAGCAGCGGTCCCACGGCGTCAGGTCCCGTCGGCGGCGGCGCGGACCGCCTGCAGCAGCTGCTGGCGTCCGAGGCCGAAGCCGCCGTCGAGCACCTGCCGGATCCGGCCGGAGGGCCCGACGATCTCGATGACGTCGTTGTGCACGATGTCGTAGTCCACGTGGGCCTTGGCGGCCACCGTGCTGTGCACCTCGGGCTGCGGGTGGTAGGTCCCCTCGGCCTTCGCCTGGGCGGCCGCCGCCTGCTGCTGGGCCTCGGTCACCTTCTGGTAGTACACGTGGAAGCCGTCGGTCACGACGTGGTGGATCGCGGCGGGTGAGCCGGTGAGCAACGACGTCGACGGGTCGGCCGGGTCACCACCGAACTCGTGCCAGAACTGCCGCAGCTGGCTCCGGCTCGCGCCGGCAGGGTCGACGTTGAACACCACCACCTGCACCTTGGACGGCCAGCGGCGTGTGCGCCAGGTCGTGCTGCAGCTGGGTCATCGCCCGGGCGGTGGCCGGGCAGTACGTCGTACAGAAGGGGAACAGGAAGCTGACGACCTGCACCTTGCCCCGGAACGCCGCGGAGTCCACGCGTCGCCCGTCCTGGTCGGTGAGGACGTAGGACGGCGCGGTCGGGGCACCGGCCGCCGTCACGCTCCCCGCCTGTGTGCCGTGGGCCTGCTGAGCCCCCAGCGTGGCCGCGGCGACGCTCAGGGTGGCCGCCACGACGGCGCCCATCGCCCACACGCCCGACCGGGTCCGTCTGGTGGTCACATCGACTCCAATGGGTGTAGGCAGACAATGCTTGTATGGTAGCAACATGAGTTCCGCGGTCCCCGTCTTCCCCCCGCAGGCCCTGCGCGAGTACGCCGTCCTGGCCGACGGCGAGCGTGGCGCCCTGCTCGGCCCCCGGGGTGACGTGGTGTGGATGTGCGCGCCGCGCTGGCACGACGACGCGGTCTTCTCCTCGCTGATCGGTGGGTCGGGGGCGTACTCGGTGACGCCCGCCGACGCCCGGTACGTCTGGGGCGGCCGCTACGAGCCCGGCTCGCTGATCTGGCGCAGCCGCTGGGTGACGACGTCCTCGATCATCGAGTGCCGCGAGGCCCTCGCCTTTCCCGGTGACCCCCGTACGGCGGTGCTGCTGCGCCGGGTGGAGGCGACGTCCGGTGCGGCCCCGGTGCGCGCGGTGCTCGGGGCGGCGGCGGGGTTCGGGCAGGACCCGATGAAGGACGTCGTCCGGGAAGGGGCGACATGGACCGCCCGCTCCGGGCCGGTGTACCTGCGCTGGTCCGGCGCACCCGACGCGGTGCTGCACGAGAACGGCTGGCTCGACCTGACCCTCGAGCTCCCGTCGCGACAGCACCACGACCTGGTGCTGGAGGTGTCGGACTCGCCGTTGCGGACGCCGCCGCCGGATCCGGGACGGGCGTGGGCGGAGACCGAGCACGCCTGGCGAACCGCTGTGCCCGAGATCGAAGGGACCCTGGCCGACCAGGACGTGCGCCAGTCCTCACGCCGTACTGCGCGGCATGACCAGCAGCACCGGCGCGATGGTCGCTGCCGCGACCATGTCGCTGCCCGAGCGGGCGGACCAGGGCCGCAACTACGACTACCGCTACGCCTGGATCCGCGACCAGTGCTTCGCGGGGCAGGCGGTGGCCGCGTGCGGCGCCCACCCGCTGCTGGATGACGCCGTCCGGTTCGTCGCCGACCGCCTCCTCGACCACGGCCCCGACCTGCGACCGGCGTACACCGTGACCGGGGCGCGGGTCCCGGCGGAGCACCCGCTCGACCTCCCCGGCTATCCCGGCGGCAGGGACAAGACCGGGAACTGGGTCAACGACCAGCTCCAGCTGACACTTCGGCGAGGCCCTCCTGCTCTTTGCCGCAGCAGCACGGCACGACCGGCTCGACGTGGACGACTGGCGAGCGGCGGAGGTTGCGGCCCGCGCCATCGAGCAGCGGTGGACCGAACCGGACGCCGGCATCTGGGAGCTGCACAACGCGCGCTGGACCCACTCGCGGCTGATGTGCGTGGCCGGTCTGCGCGCCATGAGCGAGGCGGCGCCCGCCGCCCAGGGCGCAGGCTGGGTGGCCCTGGCCGACCGCATCACCGCCGACACGGCCCGCGACGGACTGCATCCCAGCGGTCGCTGGCAACGCGCCCTCGACGACGCCCACGTCGACGCCGCACTGCTCCTTCCTGGCATCCGTGGCGCGGTCCGCACGCAGGACCCGCGCTCGGTCGCGACCGCCGAGGCGGTCCGGCGGCGACCTCACCCAAGACGGCTACGTCTACCGGTTCCGACACGGGGCGCGTCCGCTCGGCGAGGCCGAGGGCGCGTTCACCCTCTGCGGCTTCCTCATGGCGATCACCACGCACGCAGGAGGGCGACGCTCTCGAGGCTCTGCGCTGGTTCGAGCGCAACCGCGCCGCCTGCAGCACCTCCGGGACTCTTCACCGAGGAGTACGACGTCGCGCAGCGTCAGCTCCGCGGGAACTACCCGCAGGCCTTCGTGCACGCACTCCTGATCGAGTCGGCCAGCCGGATTAGCCTCCTTCAGCCCCCCCGGCACGGACGCCGGGTCCTACGGAACCACCATCACGTCGATCCGAACGAGAGGTAACTCATGAGACACGCAGCAACCGCAGGTCGTCGTGGTCACCGGCGCCAGTGGTGGCATCGGACGCGCCACCGCCATCGCCGTTCGCGGCCGCGGAGCGACGGTGGCCCTGCTCGCCCGCGGCGAGGCGGGGCTCGGCGGCCGCGGCCGAGGAGGTCGAGGCCGCCGGAGGCCGTGCCCTCACCGCTCGCGGTCGACGTCGCGGAGGCCGAGCAGGTCGAGCAGGCGCGCGGCGACCGTCGAGCGGGAGCTCGGGCCCGATCGACGTCTGGGTCAACGTGGCCTTCACCTCGGTCTTCGCGCCGCTTCTGGGAGATCGAGCGCCGAGGAGTACCCGCGGGTCACCCAGGTGAGCTACCTCGGGCTACGTCCACGGGACGATGTGCCGCACTGCGGCGGATGCGCAGCCGCGACCGGGGCACGATCGTGCAGGTCGGCTCGGCCCTGGCCTACCGCGGCATCCCGCTGCAGACGGCCTACTGCGGGTCCAAGCACGCCATCCAGGGCTTCCACGAGGCGCTGCGGTGCGAGCTGCTGCACGAGGGCAGCGGTGTCCGCGTCACGATGGTGCAGATGCCGGCGGTCAACACTCCGCAGTTCTCCTGGGTGCTGTCCCGGCTGCCGCGACCAGGCCCAGCCGGTGCCGCCGATCTACCAGCCGGAGGTCGCCGCCCGCGGCGGTCGCTGTACGCCGCGGACCACCCGCGGCGCCGGGAGTACTGGGTCGGCGGCAGCACCGTCGGCACCCTCGTCGGCCAACGCGGTCGCGCCCGGGCTGCTGGACCGCTACCTCGCCCGCACCGGGTTCGACTCCCAGCAGACCGACCAGCCGCAGCGACCCGGACCAGCCGGCCAACCTGTGGGAGCCGGCCGACGGCGCCGACGGGCACGACTTCGGCGCCCACGGGCGGTTCGACGACCGGTCGCGACCACGCGCAGCCCGCAGCTGTGGGCCTCCCAGCACCACGGGCTGGTCGGCACAGCGCTCGGCGCTGCGGTGGCCGCCGCCGTGGCCACAGTCCGGGCGGCACGGCGGTGAGGAGGGGCTGGGCCAGGCGCTGGTCGGCACGGCCCTGCGTCGGGGCCGCCGGTCGGCCGTGGCGCGGCACGGGAAGCGATGCGATCGACCGGCTGACACCTGGGGCACCAACCCCGACCACGCAGACCACGGGGGCGGGGCAGGCGCTCGTCACCGACCCCGAGGCGCTGGAGTACCGGCGCCACCGCCGGCGGCTCCGTGAGCGCCAGGAGGTGGTCAGTGACCTGGCATCGGTCAGCAGGGGTCAACCGGTCTCCGAGGTCGCAGCGACTCTGCGGCGGGCCATGGCCGTGCGCCTGCGTACGCGGATGCCGAGGCCGTGGGTCGAGGCCGTTGCCCGGGACGCCGCGGCGGGACACGTCTACATCGTCAACGAGGTGGCACAGCACGATGCCGGCGTCGAGCTGCGCCGCAGGGGGAAGAGTAAGCAGATGCACCTGACATCCGTCCCCTCAGGGGCATGCACCTCGCTGTGCGCGGCCACTGCGACCGGGGCGGCGCGCCGCGGAGGCGAGTGATGGGGCCGCTGGGCGGGGAGCAGGGTGGCTGGATGACCGCACGGGGCTGGCGAAGCCCGCGCGGGCCCTGATGAAGAAGGTGTTTCCCGACCACTGGTCGTTCATGCTCGGTGAGATCGCGATGTACTCGCTGCTGGTCCTGCTGCTCACCGGCACGTTCCTGACGTTCTGTTCGTCCCGAGCTCCGGGCGTGTCGTCTACGATGGGTCCTACGTCCCGCTCAAGGGGCGTCGTGAGTGAGGCCTACCGGTCCACGGTGGACATCTCCTTCGACATCCGCGGTGGCCTGGTGATCAGGCATCCACCACTGGGCGGCGCTGCTGTTCGCTGCCTCCATCCTCGTGCACATGTGCCGGGTGTTCTTCACTGGCGCCTTCCGCAAACCCGCGAGCTGAACTGGGTCATCGGCACGCTGCTGTCGTTGCTGGCCGTCGCCGAGGGGTTCGCCGGGTACTCGCTGCCCGATGACTTGCTCTCCGGGACGGGGCTGCGGATCGCGGAGGGGTTGATGCAGTCCATCCCGGTATCGGTTCCTGGCTGGCCTTCGCCGTGTTCGACGGCCCGTTCCCGGGCGACGCCATCATCCCCCGGCTGTTCACGGTGCACGTCCTGCTGTTGCCGGCGCTCATCGTCGGCCTCGTCGCGGCGCACCTCATTCTCGTGGTGGTCCAGAAGCACACGCAGTACCCGGGGCCGGGGCACACCAACGCCAACGCGGTCGGCTTCCGCCTGATGCCGGTCTACCTGGCCAAGGCCGGCGGTTTCTTCTTCATGGTCTTCGGCGCCACGGCCCTGATCGCGGCCTTGGTGACCATCAACCCGATCTGGATGTATGGCCCGTACGAGCCGTCGGCCGCCTCCGCCGGGTCGCAGCCCGACTGGTACATGGGTTTCGCCGAGGGGGCGCTGCGCCTGATGCCCTCCTGGGAGTTCACGGCCCTGGGCCACACGCTCAGCCTCAACGTGCTGGTGCCCGGCGTCCTGCTCATACCTGTCCTGTACGGCATCGCGATGGTCTACCCGTTCCTGGAACGGTGGGTCATCGGCGACCAGGGTGAGCAACACGTGCTGGACCGCCCGCGCGACGCCGCCAACGGGAGGGCTGGGGGTGATGGCCCTGACTTTCTACCTCGTGCTGTTCATCGCCGGGGCCGACGACATCATCGCCGACCGGTTCCACCTGTCCTTCGAGGACCTGGTCCTCACCTTCCGTGTCCTCCTGCTGGTGGCTCCGCCCGCTGCCTTCGAGGTGACCAAGCGGGTGTGTCTGGGTCTGCAGCGCCGTGACCGCGAGCTGGTGCTGCACGGCCGGGAGACGGGCCGGCTGGTCGGCAGGGGCACGGCCGCTTCTTCGAGGCTCATGAGCCCCTGGATCGATACCAGCGGTGGCCGCTGGTCAGCCG
This sequence comes from uncultured Actinomycetota bacterium, assembly GCA_963724015.1. GTDB lineage: Bacteria > Actinomycetota > Actinomycetes > Actinomycetales > Dermatophilaceae > CAVRTM01. The sequence continues at coordinate 36,892 of CAVRTM010000001.1, read as the reverse complement.
TGCTGCTCGCCCTGCGGGCGACGGGACCTGGACGCCCGACCAGGCGCAGCCCACCACCGATCCGTGGCCGGCTGGCCCAGTTCTACCTCAGCGACCAGATCGACCCTCCCACCCCGGCCAAGGTCGAGGTCGGCCAGGAGAGCCTGCCGGTCCCGATGTCCCGGACCCCACGCTGGGACGGTGCCGTGCACGGGGGAGCCGACGAGCGGCCTGGCACCGACGCCTACACGCGGTACGGCAAGCAGCGGGCAGAAGGGCAGGACGCCGACGCGGGTCGGCAGGCGGAACGGGTCAACGGAGGCCGACGTCGGTAGCAGCGAGCGGGTCGGCGGGGTGTTCGGCCAACCCTCGCCGCGGGCCCGGGCCCGGTCGAGGCAGGGCCGGTGCTCCGCAGGCGGCGGCGTACAGGTCGTCCAGCATGACCTGGAGCCGCGCTGCACACGCGCGTTGTCGGCGGCCCAGTGCGCCAGCTCTTCGAAGGCCAGGTGGAGGTAGTCGCCGAAGTCCGGCCGCGGGACGTCGACGGCAAGTCTGCCGTGGGTCAGCCGCTGCCGCGGCGGCAGCGGGCGGAGCGAGCCGGCGCAGCAGGTCGTGGATCTGATCGATCCCCTGGATGGCCGTGTCGGGTCGTTCACCCCCGGTGAGAGCGCGCGCTCGGCGAGTCCACGAGCTGGCGCAGACCGAAGCCCACGTCCTCGTCCAGGTTGCGCTCGCGGCCGAGAACCACCGCGTCGCAGAGCTCGTCACCGTCGGACGTCACCGCCACGACCTCCAGCAGCGGAGCCTGCGCGGGAACGAACTCGCCGATGGCTCGTAGCAGGCACACGGTCACCTGGTGCTCGTCCGCGATCGCCTGCAAGGCGTCGTCGTCCACGCGCTGACCACACCGGGCTCGGGGAGCCGGAACCGGCCGGCCCGTGCCGGGTGGTGGCGCCACCCGCAGCATCGTGCGGGCATCGACGGGGTGCTGGACCTCGAGCAGCCGTCGGTGTCGTCGCCGATGTTGGAGATGATCGTGGCCGCGCGGATCGACTGGCGATGTGGTGGATGTAGCCGAGGAACAGCACGACGCTGGCGAGCAGGATGAGGAAGGCCACCGTCACGGCCAGCTGGGACGAAGGGGTCCACCTGCGCGGTCCCGTGAACCGCGCGAGCACGACCAGCGCATAGACGAACGTCGCGACGAACACGCCCAGCACCAGCTGGTTGAACCGGTCCTGCAGGAACGTCCGCAGCACCCGGGGGGAGAACTGGCTGCTGTCAGCTGCAGGACGACGACCGTGATCGAGAACACCAGGCCGGTGAACGAGATCATCGAGGTGATGATCGCCGACAGCACGGACCTGGCCCCTTCCGGGCCGCCGGTGAAGAGGAAGGGCAGCGTCAGGATCTCAGCCTCGTCCAGTTCAACCACCCAGCAACCGCCACCGCCGTGCACAGCATCACCGCCCAAATCCGCAACGCAGCCAACCTCGCTCATCTCCCCGTGTCGATCCCAACACCCGTCGACCACCGCTCCACCTTCCCCTTAGCGCGCGCCACCACAGCTGATCCACCGCGACAGCCGTCGTGTCATCTCGCAGCTCCTCTCGATGCCAGCGAGTAGCAGCATACGCATCTCTGCGGTGAGCGACCTGAGCAGCTCAGCTTCCGTCCTACCACCCAACCCCCTGGTGGGGACGCTGCTGACCGGCTCACAGCGAGGCACAGGTCCGGGCCCGGTTGCTCAGCTTCGTGTCGGTGTCGCGGGCCGGACGACGTGCAGGCCCTAGGCTGACGTTTATGACATCTGTTGCACGCAGGCATGAAGACGACGACGTGGAGGCGACGATGGCCGCCTCACGTGCGCTGCTCGGTCTCGTCGTCCGATCCCTGGGCCACGCCCTGGAGCAGGTCACCCTCCCGCAGTACCGCATCCTGGTCGTGCTCTGCGCCAACGGTCCGATGCGCAGCGGAGACCTGGCCGAACAGCTGGGCGTGCATCAGTCGACCCTGACCCGCACCGCCGACCGCCTCGTTGCCGGCGGGTGGGTCCGCCGGGAGACCAGCAGCGAGAGTCGGCGGGAGGTCCTCGTCCACCTCACCAAGGATGGGCAGAACCTCGTCACGCGGGTCATGACGCAGCGACGGCACGAGATCGAGGCAGTGCTCGACAACACGGACGAACGCAGCAGGAAGGCGATCCTGCGTGGCTTCAAGGCGTTTGCCCTGGCGGCCGGAGAGCCGGAGGCCAAGGACCTGCTCACCATCGGCATGTGATCGACGGCCACGGCCACTCCCTCCGCGAGACCAGCTGGGTCGACCCCGTTGCGCGGCCTCTGGACCATGCCGCCGACGCCCTCGATGAGCGAGGGCTGCCGCAGCGGAGAGCGGGCGCGTGGGCACCAACGGCCCGGTGGGCTGGCGGCGTACCCCGCGCACCGTGCGCTCTCGGGGATGTCCCCCCGGCTCAGGCGCGGTGTGCGTCCAGGACGCTGCCGGGTCTAATCAGGCCTGGTGGACCACTTCACGCACAGCAAGGCCGACGCTCCGTCTTCGCGACACCGGGCAAGGGGCCTCCTTGAGGCGATGCCCGAGCGACATCCCGGCTCACGGGGGAGCGAGGTGTGGGGGCGCCCGGGGAACCGGCCACCATGGGGAAGTGAGGTGCGGTGGCGCCAGCGGTACGGTCGCAAGCCAGCCACATGGAACGGGCGTCGAGGCGGCGTTAGCTCGCCCGATAACCTGGGCCACAACGCTGCGCGTGAGCGCGCTCAGTCAGCACAAGCGCACAACGCTCACGGGGTGGGCACCCCGAAGATGCCCGGGGAGCCGCCGCGCGTCCAGCCCAGCCGCGCCAAGCGCCCGACCAGCGAAAACACCACGTAACTCGAGGCGCCCCTTGTCAGCACAGCGCTCACTGCCCTCATAACACAGTGAATTCGACTTGGGCTTCGACAGGGGAGTGCCCGCATGTCAGCACGCCTGGAAGATTTGCAGCGGTCCTTCGCCCGCCACCTGCGCGCCGAGGGCGCCCCCCCCCCCCCCCCCCCCCCCCCCCCCCCCCCCCCCCCCCCCCCCCCCCCCCCCCCCCCCCCCCCCCCCCCCCCCCCCCCCCCCCCCCCCCCCCCCCCCCCCCCCCCCCCCCCCCCCCCCCCCCCCCCCCCCCCCCCCCCCCCCCCCCCCCCCCCCCCCCCCCCCCCCCCCCCCCCCCCCCCCCCCCCCCCCCCCCCCCCCCCCCCCCCCCCCCCCCCCCCCCCCCCCCCCCCCCCCCCCCCCCCCCCCCCCCCCCCCCCCCCCCCCCCCCCCCCCCCCCCCCCCCCCCCCCCCCCCCCCCCCCCCCTCTTTCTTCGCCGGGGAACTCGACCCCCGCAACCGCTGATCATGGGCTTCATCGACACCATGAGAAGCCAGGGCCACGCGGTCGAGTCGATCTGTCGGGTCCTGCGTGAGCAGGGCTGCCAGGTCGCCGCGCGGACCTACCGCAGCTGGAACCGATCAGGGCGAGCCGTCGCTGCTCGGACCGTGACCGATGCGCAGGTCGTCGACGCGGTGCGTGACATCGCCTGGACCACCGACGCCCCAGGGCCGGCGCAGGCTCGCTCCCGAGGGGCTCTACGGGCGCCGGAAGATGACGGCCTACGTGCGTCGGGTCTCGATGCCCGAGGCCTCCGCAGGCGCGGTCGACCGGGCGATGCGCACGCTCGGACTTGCGGGGTCAGGCGTGACAAGGGCACCCGGACCACGATCGCGGCCAAGGACGGGATCCGCGCCGGTGACCTGCTCGTTTTCCCCCCCCCCCCCCCCTTTTTTTTTTTTTTTTTTTTTTTTTTTTTTTTTTTTTTTTTTTTTTTTTTTTTTTTTTCTATTGCCGTCATGAGTTCTCCTCCCCCACCGACGTCCAGCGACGGCCTGCTGGCTGCCCGAGCACCAGGACGAATCTCGAGGCCTGGCTCGCCGGTCACCGGGAACGCGTAGAGGCCGGGGTGAGCAGGTCGTTCTACATCCGGTGCTCCGCGAGTTCCAGGAGCTGATCGACAGCGATCCGGTCGTGCGCATGTACCTCGAGCGGATGATCGCGCGAGGTGCCGCGCGCAAGCCGTACCGCAAGCGGCATCTCCAGAGCGTTGAGCAGCTGCTCCGCCTGATCAACGAGGTCCTGACCATGGCGCCCGAGTTCAGCAGACGCGATGGTGACCATCGCCCCTGGGCGCGATCCTTGACTGGACGATGGGGACCCCTGCCGGGTTCGCCGCCTTCCGCGACCCGCGGATCAACGCGATGTTCAAGAAGATCCTCGACCGCGTGGTGCGAGTTCCTGAGCAGCCCGCGACTCGCTGTACGTGCTCAACGACTCCGACCATCGGGCTGGACGTCGCGAGGCAGCCCGGCGCGCGATCGGCATCGAGCAGTACCGGCACGACCCCGCGGACGCGCACTGGGGCTTCACCTCGTGGAACGACTTCTTCACCCGGCGGTTCCGCGAGGACGCGCGCCCGGTCGCCGCACCCGACGACGACAAGGTCATCGTCAGCGCCTGCGAGTCGACGCCGTACAGCATCAAGACCGACGTCCAGCGCCAGGACCGCTTCTGGCTCAAGACCCAGCCGTACTCGCTGCGAGGACATGCTGGCCGAGCGACGAGTCGGCCGACCAGTTCGTCGGCGGAACCGTCTACCAGGCGTTCCTCAGCGCCACCAACTACCACCGCTGGCACAGCCCCGTCGCCGGCACGATCGTGCGCGCGTTCGTGCAGGAAGGCACGTACTACTCCGAGGCCGACTCCGAGGGCGCCGACCGCCGTGGAGCCCACCCACTCGCAGGGCTACCTGGCGCATGTCGCCGACGCGGGCGATCATCCTGATCGAGGCCGACAACCCCGTCGATCGGCCTCGTCGCCTTCGTGCCCGTCGGCATGGTCGAGGTCTCCTCCTGCCTGATCGCCCCGGAGATCACCCCAGGGCACCACGTCGCGCAAGGGCGACGAGCTCGGGCACTTCCAGTTCGGCGGCTCGACGCACTGCCTCATCTTCCGGCCCGGTGCCATCGCCGACTTCAGCCTCGGGGCCCTACCACAACCGGAGAACCTAGAGGCGCCGCTGGTGCTCGTGCGCTCCAAGCTCGCGACCGCCACCACGACCACCTGAGCTCGCCGCGACCGCCGACGGCCCCCGGGAGGCAGCCTGACCGCCCGACCTGCCCCTTTCCCCAGGAGGTGGAGGCCCAGACGTAGCGGAGGTCAGCTCGTCCATCGGGTGGTCGGTGCGGTCGGGCGCCGTTCGCTGCCGGATCCTTTGGAGTTCCACACGCCCTCCACGGTCACGCGAACGGAGCTGCTCGAGTCAGCGGCCCGACGGACCGTGGTGTTGGTGTCGTTGCGGCGAGTGTACGGGGGTGGGGCGCTGACCCGGGGGCTGTGGAGCTGTCCGAGACGGTGCAGGGCATGGGGAACGCGCTTCACCGGTTCTTGCTCAGCTCGCCGTAGCAGATGACCTCCTCCATGAGCACACTCGCGTCGCCTACAGGACCGAAGTTGCATCGAACGCGAGCTGGCACTTCGTCGTCTGTCGGCTCGCGGACGTCGCCGCGACGGCGGCCTCGATCATCCAGATCGCGTTCGCCTGGGGCGCGGACACGAAGGACCCCGCCGCTCACGCTGCCTGTGATGCGGTTTTGGGGGCACTTCGGGCGCGGCACCCGGCACACCGTCCCCGTGACGTGGAGCCGGCCCAGGCTCCGTTGGCGACAGCAGTCCACGTCCGGGCGGAGCTCGCCTGGCACGGCGGCCGCGCTGAAGCAGTTGCCCGGTGTCTGCACGTGCGCAACAGCGCCTCGCAGGGGCTGTCCATGGACGTGGTCGTGGACACCGGGATCACCGTCACCGACGCACGGGAGGTCCTCGCCCTGGACCTCCGTGATCATGTGATCGCGGGATGGGGCGTGGACGTCGCCCCTCAGCCGCCCGCCACAAGCCCTGGCGACCACGGCCTCACGGCATTAAGGGCGTGGCCACCCACGCCTGCCCGCGGTTCGTGCGCAGGATCTCGGGCACGATTTGGTACGCCTTGGCGTCGTGACCGTCCCAGGCGAAGACATAGCCCGGCCTGGCGCTCGAGGGCAGCGGGTAGCGCTCGTTGTCGTAGGCGCCCCCACGGCAAATTACATGGGTGGGATTCACATCGGAAAGCGTATGGAACCGTCGTCGCGCCGTCCCCGACTTTGCTGAACCGTGACCTGGCGGCTGGAGTTTGCCCGACGGGGTGCCGGGGCTCAGCCCTCGGCCACGATCATGGCCCACCGGTCACGCGCCAGCCGTTCAGCTCGGTTCGGAGCCCCATAGCCGTACTCCGGCATGCACCCGGCGTCGTACCCAGCGGCCAACCAGTCCTCCTCGGTCACATCGGCCGCCGGTAGTAGTCGTGCAGGAGATGCGGCGACGTTCCCACTGCATGCTGCCCACGGCGGGCGACGTCGTCCTAGGGTCCGCGTCCCGCTCAACCAGCGAGGGGGGACAAGGGGGAGCGGGGCGCGCGGCAAGGACCGTACACGCTGCACGCGTCCGCTGCGACGCAGCGCCGGGGTCGCCAGCAGCTCGAGCGGGGCCACATACTCCTCCGGTGGTTCCCGGCCCAGGCCGCGTGCGGCCTGCGTTTGACCATGGTCGTTGCCCGCCCGGAAGGTGAGCCGTCTGGGCCCTTGGTCGGTGCTACGAACATCGGCCCAGGGCCGTCCCACAAGGGCCGCACACTCGCCCGATAACTCGGGCCACAACGCTCGCTCTGAGCACGCTCCGCGAGCACGAACACACAACGCTCAGCAGGTCGGCACCCCGAAGATGCCCGGCGAACCCCCGCGGGTCCAGCCCAGCCGCGCCAAGCGAGTGACCAGCGAAAACACGCCGTAGCGCGAGGCGACGTCTCTCAGCACAGCGGTCACTGCCCTGATAAACCTCGCCGAATCTGGTCAGCGTCCCCAAGAGCGCGGTGATGCGGGGTCACTGGGCGGTCGACCCTCGACCGGGCCTGCCGGTCACTGAGCCGGTCACGGGCCGGTACTCAGCTGGTGAGCGCGCCCCAGCCGTGCCGTGGCGGTTGCCCCACGCCCAGTGACTGCAGCCGAGCCAGCAGCCTTGGGTCCTGCGCCTCGAGCCAGTCGACGAGCTGGCGGAAGGACACGAACCGCACGTCGGGGTGCTGCGCCATCTGCCGGAGTGCGTCCTCGACGGCGGCCATGTAGATGCCGCCGTTCCAGCGCTCGAAGTGGTTCCCGATGACCAGGGGTGCGCGGTTGGTGTTGTAGGCGCGGCGGAATCCGGCGAGGAAAGAGTCGCGGGCCTGGGCCCGCCAGGTGGGGCGTCGCGCGGGGTCTCCGTTGGGGCCGACGGACTGGTTGTACATCATGTTGTAGTCCATCGAGAGCACCTCGAAGCGGTGGCCAGGGAACGGAATGGCCTGCAGTGGCAGGTTCCACAAACCTCCCGCGAGGCGGGTCGGCCAGACCTGGGTTCCGGTGCCGGAGCTGTCGTATCGCCAGGTCCTGGTCCGGCTGGCACGTAGCAGGTTGCGCTGACCTTCAAGGCACGGGGTGCGGGCCCCGATGAGCTCCTTGGTGTAGTCGAACGGCAACGGCGGCAGATCGGTGAAGCCGGTGTGGGTGCGCCAGTTCTGCACGAGTGCGACGGCTTGGTCGATCTCGCTGTCCCAGTCCCGGGGTGACCAGCGGGAGACGCCGTTGGTCCCGCAGAAGTGGCCGTTGAAATGGGTTCCGACCTCATGGCCGTCCAGCCAGGCCTTCCCGACCTGTTCGATCGTGGCGTGGACCCAGCGCTCGGAGAAGAAGCCGATATCTGAGGCGCCGACCGGGTGTCGGGGTGGACGGTAGAGCTGCCGCTTGCCGGCAGGGAGGGTGTAGATGCCCGTGAGGAACAGGGTCATCGAGGCGTTGAGCTCATGGGCGACGCGGCGGAAGTGGGACAGGAGCTCGGCGCTGGTTTCCCCGGCGCCATCCCAGGAGACGACGACGAACTGAGGCGGCCTCTGGCCGGGCCTCAAGCGGGTCGCCGGAGGCTGGTGAGGCTGAGGGCCGGTGTCTGCCGTGCTGCCGTCACCGATCAGCGTGGCCCGTGTCTTGCCCCTGGTGGGCGCATGGCTGGTGGCTGGCGAGGCGGTCGCCGTGGGGGCCGCCAATCGGGCTGTCGTGGTGACCGTCGATCTGGGGGCGACCTGAGGGGGCAGCGGCCCCGGCGCGTTCTGCCCACAGCCGACCAGTGCGGTCACCGTCAGTCCCGCACCGCCCCCGAGCAGTGCGCGCCTGCCGATCGGTGTTCCCATCGCATGTCCCCCTCCCCGAGGACCGCCTACGGTGGCGTTCCCGTGCGCGTCGCTCACCTGGTGCGGTGGCGGCCGGCGCTGCCCATGATCAACGACCCAGCGGCGCAGCAGTGGCTGCGACACGGCCGCTTCCCCATCACTGCACGATCACCCGTCGGAGACGCCGGTGCTGGCCGCCGCCGGACGCGCCAGCGCAACTGGACTGCGACCGGGCCCCCGCAACCTGTGCGACCATCTCCGGCACGTCCGAGCACGCCGGCTGACCGCCGGCCCAACTCACCGGACAGGGGCCGTCACCTGGCCGCGTCCCCGGTAGGCCACCGCACTTCCGTAGGTGCCGCCGGCAGTCTGGTCGGCGTTGCGGTGCCCTCGGGGAGCCCTTCCAGCAGGTCGGGCTCATCCGCGTCGGGGTATCGCGACAGGTCGTCCAGGGCCCACGTGCCCTCATCGGTCCTGCCTTCTCGGATGCCCCTGGCGGCGGTCACGGCGGTCCGATCAGAGCACGGTCACTGCCGGCAGCTGGTTCCTCACTGGGCGGCGGTCACCGCGACGTTGTCGCGGTAGTGGTGGTGTCATGTGGTCGTACGGGCCGCCGCAGGTCCCCAGCTGAAGTCGCGCGTGCAGCTCGAGGCGCCCATCGTCGTGCCGGTGACTGCTCGGTCACCGCGTAACGACGAAGGGCACCACGACGACGCCGCTGTTGACGGACCCGACTTACGGTCGTCGCAGGGCCCGCAGGAGCAGGCGGTGCGGCCCCACCGTCAGCGTGGCGGTGTCGATGGCCACGGTGCGGGGCCGCAGCAGCCCCGTACCGGTCAACACGACGTGTCCGACCATCGCCGGCATCGCATGGAAGTTGAGGTCCAACGTCACGGTGTACCGCGTCACCGGTCGACTGTTCTGCGAGTCCGCGGTCACCATGGCCACCTGGGGACTCCAGACACCCCGCACCGGGCCATCGGGTATCGCCGACTGGAACTGCGCCTCGCAGTACGCCGCGTGCGTGTACCAACCCTTGCCCCGCAGGAACGGGTAGCGTGAGGAGTTGTCCAACGGCCGCCCGTTGCTGACCCTCACCTGAAAGTTCAGGGATGCCCTCATCTCCCGTGCCTGCCGCCCGACGGGAGGCTCGGTGATGAACCCTCGGAAGTGCACCCCCTGGAAACCCGACCGCGGAAACCGCCGGGTGTCCAGGTCGAAGTGCAGCCACCTGCTGCACGTCCCCATGGCGCAGGTCAGACCACCGATGTTCTGCTTCTGCGCCACGACCTCGTAGCGGTCACCGTGCAGGACCATCGACACATACCGGGCACGCCCAGGGTTGTCATGCATGATCACCTTGACGTCGAACGGCACAAGCCCCTTGACCGGCTCACCTTCGGGGATGCAGGCCTCAAGGTGGAAGTGACCATCGCTGGTCCCTTTGAGCCCCCGCGCGGGATCAGCGTTCCACCATGACTGCACGCTCACGTACTGCCGGCGCTCGGCATACCCCGCGCAGCTCGTCGGGTTCGGGACGGGTGCAGCGTGCGCCGCAGGAACACCGGCGACGGTCATCCAGAACACGAACCACGCCGCCGACGTCAGCGACAGGAGCCTGACGCCCGTGACGGGAGCATCACGAAGCCACGTCGAGCCCACCGGTGGGGCTGGCCGGCGCCGGGACTGGCCTGGCGCCGCAACGGCTCGTATCCGTGCACTCGCACTGTGGTACCCGTTCGGGTTCTTCCGTCTCATGATCACGTCGATCCCCCCGCTCGAAGTGGATCCGGCCGTCATCGGCCCCGACCCGGCCGTTGACATGCCCGCCAGGGCTACACGCACCCGTGAGCGGCGGCCCGGACGCGTTGGTCGTTGCCCGAGGCAGATGCGCGATGGTGAGTCGCTGACCTGCTGCCGCGACGGAACTTACGAGCGCTCGCCATCGCCTGCGCCCAGAGGAAGGCGTGCAGTTCGCTCCCGCAAATTGGGGGTTGCCTCGAGGACTGCATCGCCGACGGCTGGACTTCGTGCAAGCGGTGGTCGGGTGCTTGAAGCGCGACCTCGGTCAGCCGCCGCCCATCGACCCGCCAGCGGCCTCGAGGGCAGTCACGCAGCCTGCGTACGGGGTAGGGGCACCGTGTCATCGCCGCTCGGCTCGAGATGGGGTGCGTTCGGGATGGTGGCGGCTGGACGGAGAGGACCGTCACGACCAGGCAGGGTCAGCGTCAGCAGCACCGCCGCGCCAACGAACACCGCGCGCAGGCCGGCAAGGTCGTGCTGCGTGACCAGCAGGCGGAGCGGCTGAAACCGGACGAGGTAGAGGAAGGTCGCACCGAGCAACGCGGTGACAGGCAGGAGTGCCCTGGTGACCAGGAGGTCGAAGACGACCGCCGCAAGCAGGACACCGGCCGTGTAGTAGGGATAGGTGCCAGGGTCGAGCAGCACCCGTGCGCACACCGCCATGATCAGCACCCCTGGCCAGCGACCGCGACGCACCAGGAGCCATCCGAGCCCCACCCCGAGAACCAGCTGGGCCGGGCGGTCCCACCCCGGGGTGCTCACGGCATTCACGCCCAGCACGTGCAGGGCCGAACTCGGCGAGACGGGAATGGTGAACCGGCTCAGCGAGCCCAACGTCGAGGGGTCACCGACCAGGAACGGCACCCACGCCAGCGCTGTTCCGGCAGCCCACACGGCACCGGCCGCCCGCAGACGGCGCCCTCGGAAGACCAGCAACAGAGCAACGAACGCCGCCGCCCACGGCTTGGCATCCGCCGCCGCCGCCAGGAGCACCGCTGCCAGGATCGACCTGTCACGGGCCACGGCATGCACCGCGCACACGGCGAGGGCGAGGGCGAGGGCATCGTCCAGATGGGCGTAGTGCACCGCGAGCTCGTCCCAGCCCGGGAGCAGAACGAGGCCGGCCAGCAGGACCCGAATGTCCCGACGCTGCCGGTGGCCCCCCATGAGATGCCGGAGGCTGAGCAACAGCGCCGGTCCCAGCGCCATCATGAACGTGATCGCGAGCGCCTCCCCGACGGCGGGCGGCAGGGCCACGAGCGGCCGCGCGGCCAGGAAGGTCAACGGCCCGATCTGCAGGTCGGGGTGCGCGGCATAGAGGTGAAGCCCGGCACCAGGTCCGTCGCTGCCGATCAGCACGGATCCCTGGCGGAAGAAGTGCCACGAGACGCCGACATCGAAGAGATGCGGAAGAGCCCACAACGCCGCCCACACCCACAACACCGGGTGCAGCCGGTCGGCGCAACGCGAGAGCGGCCCTTGGTACCAGTGCATTTCGAGGACCCTAGGAAACCATTCTGTGCGAATGCTGGGAGTGGGCAGCGCATGGCTTGGCTGCTGCGCACATGATCCCTCGCGTCGACGACGGCGAGCAGGCTCACGGGTGAAAGACGTTCAGGAGCCGACGTTGGCCCGGTCCGCGCCTGAACTTCAAGACACCATGACAAGCACTAGCTGAAGCGTTGCGCTGCTCGCCTGAGCGGCAGGCATGTTGGTGCGAGCGGATCGCAGCTGATTCGTGCGTTGCCGGTGTCTGCGTACGCGCGTGCTCGGTGAGCGGGCGCTCTGTGCAGGGTGTGCCCTCTACCGGCAGCATGGCGCAGGCACCGGACATCCCCGGTGATCTCTTCCCGGCGCGACACAGGCGGCAGTCGCGTGCAAGCAGCGCCGCCGACAAGGTTGTGACGGAGCGTGCCTCTGTACGCGCCGGCCGTGCAGCTCCACCACAGCGCCGGTGCCGTCAGGGCGCCCACCCAGCGTCGAGCCAGTCTTTCCCCGCCTGCAGGCGCGGGGACGCAGTCGTCAACGCTGCTGCGACGCTCAGAGGTCATCCCCAGACACTCGGACCCGGCTGGGGGCCGGCGAACGCACGCGCTGTCACACTGTTCGGGTGAAGCGCCTCATGCCGCTCCTGCTCGCCAGCTTGCTCGCCGGATGCTCCAACGCCGCGGTGCCGAGCGCAGCCACACCCACCGCCCCAGGCACGAGCGCGACGCCCAGCAGTGCACCGACGACAAAGCCCGACCTGGACGGAATCTTCCTCAGCGACGTCAAGACGGACGCGCCCGATGTGGACGACGTCACACTCGTGCGCGTAGCCCACGTCGTGTGCGAACGGATGCACGAAGATCCAACACCGAACGTCGAGACATGGCGTCGACAGGTGAAGGAGCTCACGATCAACGGCTTCACTGCACGCCAAGCCGGCGCCATGATCGGCTCCGCGACCGCGGTCTACTGCCCCGACGTCAGCAATCTGGCACCCTGACCCACGACCCGGGCGGCGGCAACGACCGGACGCACAGCATGGATCGCGTGTCCGGACGCAGGGGCGTGGGCTCTCCACCCTGATATAGCAGGCCGCTGGCTGGCCTCAGGCAGAGCCCGAGGGGCGGGCCACGTGCCCCTAGAACTCGCCCGATAACCTGGGCCACAACGCTGCGCCTGAGCACGCTCACTCAGCACAAGCGCACAACGCTCACGGGGTGGGCACCCCGAAGATGCCCGGTGAGCCGCCGCGCGTCCAGCCCTCCCGCGCCAGGCGCCCCGCTCCCTGAGCCGGCGCTGCACGCGGCCCCTCTCGCCAGCACCGCACGAGCCCGTGGGCGCAGAACCTCCGTTCGTCGTCCTACCATTCAGGTCTGTGGGCTTCACACGGGCACGCTTCGTCCGCACGTGAACGGAGGCGAGGCCATGAGCAGCGGGGGAGCAGCGCGTGGCCCGACCGGCCGGCGCGTCGCCGGAGGCAGCGACCCCGCCGGCTGGGACGCGGCCATGAAGGCCCTGGCCGGGGGATCCAGCCAGCCCGTCGCCCGCTACCGGTACGACGTCCTGTCCCGCACCTGGTGGTGGTCCAGGAACATGTACCTGATGCACGGCTTCGAGCCCGGCGAGGTCGTGCCCACGACCGAGCTGTTGGTCGCGCACCAGGACGTCGGCGACCGCCCGGGCACCGCGGAACGGGCCGAGGCCCTCCTTGCCGGTGGTGAGCCGTTCTGCTGGCGGCACCGGATCATCGACGCGGGCGGGCACATGCGCACGGTCCTGTCGCTGGGGGAGGGCGTCCGTGACGCGGCCGGCGACGTGGTGGCCGTCGAAGGCTTCTTCGTCGACGTGACCGACGCGCTGCGGCGTGAGGTCGACAGCGAGGCGCACGACGCGGTCGCGCGGGCGGCGCGCTCGCGGTCGGTCATCGAGCAGGCCAAGGGCGTCCTCATCGTGGTCTACGGCCTGGAGGCCGACGCGGCGTTCGAGCTCCTTCGGTGGCACTCCCAGCACCGCAACCTCAAGCTCAGGTCGCTGTCCGCCGGCCTGGTGGACCTGTGCTCCGAGGGCATCGCTGACGCGGCGACGCTCCGCCGCCGCGTCAGCGCCTACCTCGACCCGGGTCGTGACGGCGAGGGGCCGCCCCAGCCGCCGGTCTGACGCGGATCAGCGCACGCCCGAGGCCCGAGCTCTCACCCGCGCAGCAACCGGGTGAGGTTGCTGTAGCTGCCGTTGAAGCGATCCCGGTCGAGCCCGCCGGCTTCGGAGTACTGCCAGAAGGTGTGGTACGGCCAGCCGCCCGGCAGCGAGCCGATGCGGCCGCCGACCGTGGCCACCCACAGGGGGTTGCTGCGGGAGAACGCCGTCGTGTTGCCCGTGCAGCGGCGCCACCACGTCAGGGTCGTGTAGATGACCGCGTCCCGTCCGGTCAGGCTGCGGTAGCGCGCGGTGAAGGAGCGGATCCAGCTGATCATCTGGGTCCGGCTCAGCCCATAGCACCACGAGCCGTAGGGGTTGTACTCGATGTCCAGGACCCCGGGCAGCGTCCGGCCGTCGGCGGACCAGCCGCCGCCGTGCGCGACGAAGATCCTCGCCTGTGCCGAGCCGGTCGAGATGTTGGGAATGGCGAAGTGGTACGCGCCGTGCGCGATTCCGGCCCGGTAGGCGCCGCCGTACTGGCTGTGGAAGTAGGGGTTGCGGTAAGTCCGGCCCTCGGTTGCCTTGACGTAGGCGAACCGGATGCCGCGCGCGCGCAGCGCCGACCACGCCACCGTCCCCTGGTGGCTGGACACGTCGACGCCCTCCACCGACGAGCGTGCCGCCAGGGACGTGGCGGTGGGCGCGGCCGAAGCGGACACGGCCGCCGCACCGCGGCCCACCACTCCGCCGGTGCCCGCCGTCGTGCCGCCGGGCCTCGTCCAGCCCATCGACGCCTGGCCCGGCGCCGAGATGCCGTGGCTCCGCGCCGCTGCGGTGGGCCGCGCCGCTGTCGCGGGCCGCGGCGCTGCGGCGGGCTGCGCCGTTGCGGTGGGTGGCGCCTCGGCAGCGGACGCGGACGCCGGGTCGACGGCGAGGGTGCCGGTGGTCGCCAGCGCTGCGAGCGTGGCGCACAGGCGTCGTCGTGTGGTCATGCGGATGTCCCTCCCTCGGGCAGGCGACCGGGCGGATGCACCGGCTCCCCACCTGCCGCACCCCCATCGTCACCGCCGGCGCGAGGGCGGGGGAAGCCCGCGTTTTGGTGCCGTGAACGCCGCCGATTGGTGGAGGACGAGGGATCAGCCGCCGCCCGTCAGCGCGTGAGCACCTCGGCGAGGTCGTAGGCGATGGCGCGGTCCACCTGGTCGAGGGTGCACGACTCGGGCTCGCGGTCCGGGCGCCAGCGCAGGAACGTGACGGCGTGCCGGAACCGCGCGCCCTCGAGCTGGTCGAACTTGACCTCCACGACGCGCTCGGGCCGCAGCCGGACGAAGCTGACGTCCTTGTTGCTGCTGAAGCGGGACCGGTCGGTCTCGCCCTTGACGGCCTCGCCGTGCTCGTCGGTGACGACCAGCTCCGCCAGCTCCTCGACGAGCTCGAGGCGCCGGGCGTTGGTGAAGGCCGAGATGCCCCCGACGTTGACGAGCTGCCCCTCGTCGGTGAACAGGCCCAGCAGCATCGAGCCCACGCCCTGTCCCGACTTGTGGACCCGGTATCCCACGACGACGGCGTCGGCCGTGCGGGCATGCTTGATCTTGAGCATGGCCCGTTTGCCGGGCTCGTAGGGCAGCTCCAGGGCCTTGGCCACGACGCCGTCGAGACCGGCGCCCTCGAACCGCTGGAACCAGTCGGTGGCCGTGGCGGCGTCCCGCGTCACCCGGGTGAGGTGCACCGGTGCGTCGCCGGCCAGCCCGGAGAGGGCCTGCTCCAGCCGCGCGCGCCGCACGTGGAACGGCTCGGTCATGAGGTTCTCGTCCCCGAGGACCAGCAGGTCGAAGCAGACGACCTCGGCGGGTGTCTCGCGTGCGAGCCGCTGGATGCGCGAGTCGGCGGGGTGGATGCGCTGGCTCAGGCTCTCCCAGTCCAGCCGCTGGGCGCCGGGATCCCCCTTGCGCACGACGATCTCGGCGTCGACGACGCAGCGCTCGGGCAGGTGCTCGCGGACGGCGTCGACGAGCTCGGGGAAGTATCGGGTGAGGGGCTTGGACCCGCGGCTGGCGAGCTCGACCTCGTCGCCGTCGCGCAGGACGATGCACCGGAAGCCGTCCCACTTGGGCTCGTAGGAGAACCCGCCCGGTACGGCGTCGGGCTCGGGCACCGACGGGATCGCCTTGGCGAGCATGGGTGCGACGGGGAGGTCGATGGGCAGGTCCACCCCGGCAGTATGTCGCCCCGGCCGGCCCGCCGCGCGCGATCGGCCCGTGGCGGCACCACCTCGGAGCCGGCGGCCATCCCCTGACAGAATGCGCCCATGACGTCCAGGAGCACGACGCTGCGCAAGGGGGCGCTGGCCGCCGGCGCAGCGAGCGCCATCATGGCGGGCGTCTCGGCCGCCGGGTCCGTAGGCGCGGCAACGTACTTCGCTCGCCGGGTCGTGACACCCGACCCCCGCCGTCCCGACGACACCGAGATCCTCGCCGTGGCGGGGGACCGCGTGACGCTCGGCCTGACCGCCGAGACGGGGGTGCGCGGCCGCTACGGCCTGTGGCTGGACGGTGGCAGGGGGCACGCACGCGTCGGCGAGATCCTGGACGTGGACGACGAGCGGGGTCGGGTGACCCGCAGGGTCGAGGGGGTCGACAGCGGCCGGCTGACGGTCGGCTTCGCCCGGTGGAACCAGTACTACTACGCCGGCAGCCCGCAGGAGGCCTTCGGGCTGCCCACCCAGGACGTCCGGGTCCGCTCGGAGCTGGGGGACGTGCCCGCGTGGCTGGTGCCTGCCGAGCCGACTGCCGGTGCCGGCGACCGCTGGGCCATCCTCGTGCACGGGCGTGGCGCCCGCCGTGAGGAGTGCCTCCGGGCGGTGCCGGTGACGCACGAGCTGGGCTACACGACGCTGATTCCCATGTACCGCAACGACATCGGTGCACCGCCCAGCCCGGACGGCCGGTACAACCTCGGTCTGTCCGAGTGGCGCGACGTCGAGGCGGCGATGCTCCACGCCGTCGAGGCCGGCGCGCGCGAGATCGTCCTGGCGGGGTGGTCGATGGGCGGGGCGATCGTGCTGCAGACCCTCGACCGGTCCTGGCTGTCCGGGCGTGTGTCCCGGGTGGTCCTGGACGCACCCGTCATCGACTGGTCCGATGTGCTGCGCCACCACGCGGCCGCCAACCGGGTGCCGGCGCCCGTCGGCGCGATGAGCCGGGCCCTGATGGGTCGCCGCTCCGCCCGCCGCCTCGTCGGGGTGCACGAGCCCATCGACGTCGCGCGGACGGACTGGGTGCGCCGCTCCGAGGAGCTGACTCACCCCCTGCTCCTCATCCACTCCGAGGACGACGAGTTCGTGCCGGTGGGCCCCTCCGCGGCGCTGGCGGCCGCGCGGCCGGACCTGGTGACCTACGAGCCGTGGCGCCACGCCAGGCACACCAAGGAGTGGAACGTCGACAGCCGCCGGTGGGACGAGGCGCTCAGGGCGTTCCTGGCCCCGGCCTGACCCCGGCTCGCGTCCATCGCCCCAGCAGGCTGCCCTCGCTCTCGATCAGCAGGACGGGGCGCAGGTCCGCCACGGCCGGGGGACCGGCCGTGATGCGCGGGTGCTCACCGGCGATCACGGTGGGCACCAGGGTGAGGCACAGCTCGTCCACGAGCCCCGCCGCCACGAGGTCGCGCATGAGGTGCGGGCCGCCCTCGCTCAGCACCCGGGTCATGCCGCGGCGCGCCAGGTCCGCCACCGCGGCCGGGAAGTCGACGGTGTCCTGCCCGTGCACGAGGACGCGGTCCTCGCCGAGCGCGGCCCGCGCCGCGTCCAGCGGCCGTCGCCCGGCCGAGGCGCAGGTGAGCAGGTACGCCGCCCCCGAGCCCTCCCGCTGCTCGGCCACCTCGGTGGGCACGCGCGCCGACCGGCTGACCACGGCCACGGCCGGGTGCGGCTGCTGCCCGGCGGCCTGCCGACGGGCCCGCCACTTCGTGCGGGTGACCGCGCGGCGGTACCCCTCCGCCCTCGCCGTACCGGCACCGATCACGACCACGTCGGCCAGCGCGCGCAGCAGCGCGAACACCTCGCGGTCGGCGCCGGTGTTGATCGAGCCTGACCGCCCGTCGGCGCCGGTGGCTGCGCCGTCCAGGGTCGACACGAAGTTGACCCGCACCCACGGCTGCACCCCGTCCCGGTCGGGATAGGCGTACAGCCGGGCGAGCGCGTCGTCGTCGAGCGGTTCGCCTGCGGCGGGTCCGACCGGTGCAGGCAGGAGCAGGTGCATGGGCGCATCCTCTCAGTGATTACGCTGGCGTCCGTGTCCCAGCCCGTACGCCGCACCGGCCTGACCGCACGCCGACCCGAGGTCGCGCCCGAGCGTCTGGTTGCCGAGCTGGTGCCACCTCCGAGGTTCGACGCGGAGCGGTTCTCCACCTACCGGCCCGACCCGGCTCAGCCCAGCCAGGCCACGGCGGTCGAGCACCTCGAGGGTTTCGCCAAGGACATGGACAACGGGAGCTCCGGCGGCCGGTGGTCGTTGCGGCGGCGCAGCACCCCGACCGCGCGCGGCGTCTACCTCGACGGAGGTTTCGGTGTCGGCAAGACCCACCTGCTGGCCGCCCTCTGGCACGCCACGGAGGGGCCCAAGGCGTTCGGCACCTTTGTCGGCTTCACCAACCTGGTCGGTGCGCTGGGCTTTGCCCGGACCGTCGAGGCGTTCCAGGGCCACCGGTTGGTGTGCATCGACGAGTTCGAGCTGGACGACCCGGGCGACACGGTGCTGATGTCGACGCTGCTCACCCGGCTGGCCGACGCCGGCGTGTCGCTGGCGGCGACATCCAACACGCTGCCCGGTGCGCTGGGGGAGGGCCGGTTCGCCGCCGACGACTTCCTGCGCGAGATCCAGGCGCTGTCAGCGCGGTTCGAGGTCGTCACGGTCGACGGCGAGGACTACCGCCACCGCGGCCTGGCGCCCAGCCCGGAGCCGCTGCAGGACGACGAGGTCGCCGCGCGGACGCACGGGCCCGGTGGCGCACTCGACCGCTTCGACGACCTCCTGGCCCACCTCGCGACGGTCCACCCCAGCCGCTACGGCGCGCTGCTGGACGGCGTGGACGCCGTGGGCTGGCAGGGCGTGCACCCCATCTCGGACCAGAACGTCGCGCTCCGGCTGGTCGTGCTGGCCGACCGCCTGTATGACCGCGACGTGCCGGTGTTCGCCAGCGGCACGCCCCTCGGTGACCTGTTCACACCGGAGCTGATGCGCGGGGGCTACCGCAAGAAGTACTTCCGGGCGGTGTCCCGGCTGACCGCGCTGGCGCGTGAGGCCGGCGAAGGGGTCGCGCGCGGGCAGGGCTAGTGCCACGATCACCGTCATGGCCAAGCGCGGGAAGAACACCAAGTCGAGATCGGGCAGTGTCAAGGGGGCGGGCGGCAAGGGCCGTGCGACCGGGAGGGGGGAACACCCTGCGGAGGAGGCGACGGCGGCCGAGGTCGCCGACGGGACCGCGGACACCTCGTTCACGGTGGCGCTGAGGGCGGGGCAGGGGTTCGTGCTCTCCGCGCTGGACCCGCGGTCGACGCCGGGGTTCACCGGCGGCAAGGTCGAGGCGGCGGCGCTGATGGCGTCGACGGACCATGAGCTGGACGACCTGCAGGAGCGGCTCTACGCCGAGTCCCGCACCGGCGGCAACCGCGCCCTCCTGTTGGTGGTGCAGGGAATGGACACGTCCGGCAAGGGCGGGATCATGCGCCATGTCGTGGGTTCGGTTGACCCGCAAGGGGTCCGCTACACCGCCTTCAAGGCGCCCACCGCCCAGGAGAAGGCGCACCCGTTCCTGTGGCGGATCCGCAACGCGCTGCCGCTCCCCGGCCAGATCGGGGTGTTCGACCGTTCGCACTACGAGGACGTGCTGATCGCCCGGGTGCACGACCTCGTGCCGAGGGGGACGTGGAGCCGGCGCTACAGCCAGATCAACACCTTCGAGGCGGGTGTCGTCGGCGCGGGCACGGTCATCGTCAAGGTGATGCTGCACATCTCCAACGAGGAGCAGAAGGCCCGGCTCGCGCAGCGGCTGGAGCGGCCGGACAAGTACTGGAAGTACAACCCCGGCGACATCGACGAGCGGGCGCTGTGGCCGGCGTACCAGGAGGCCTACCAGGCGGTGCTCGACCGCTGCTCGACTGACGCCGCGCCCTGGTACGTCGTGCCGGCGGACCGCAAGTGGTACGCCCGCCTCGCCGTCCAGCAGCTGCTGCTGGAGCACCTGCGGCTGATGGCGCCGCAGTGGCCCGGCGCCGACTTCGACGTCGATGCCGAGAAGGAACGCCTCGCGCGCACGTGAGCACCAGCCCCAGGGACGGGACCGGCCCGGTGCAGCCACGAGGCTGCGCCGGGCCGGTCCTCGGCCGTGCGTGTCAGGTGACTGTGGTCAGCCCCTGGTGCTGACCGGCGGCGTGGACAGGACGACCACGGAGCGCCCGGCGATCGGGTGCACCGAGCCCGGCTCCCACGTCGGGGCGTCGTCCGGCAGCGTGGGCAGGGTCGTGTCCACGCGGACCGCCCACTCCTCGCCGTACTCCTTGGGCGGCACGGTGAAGTCCACCGGGTCGCTGTGGGCGTTGAACAGCAGCAGGAAGTGCGCGTCCACGATCGGCCGGCCGAGCCGGTCCGGCTCCGGGATGGCCTCACCGTTGAGGAACACCATCAGCGTGCGGGCGAAGCCGTTGGCCCAGTCCGAGTCGTCCATCTCCGTGCCGTCGGCGGAGAACCACTCGATGTCGCCGAGCTCGCTCCGGCCGCCGTGCGCGGCGTCGCCGGCGAAGAACCGGCGGCGCTGGAAGACCGGGTGGCTGCGGCGCAGCTCGACGATGCCGGCGGTGAACGCGAGCAGGTCGGCCCGGTCGTCGTCGAGGTCCCAGTCCAGCCAGGCCAGCTCGCTGTCCTGGCAGTAGGCGTTGTTGTTGCCGTCCTGGGTGCGGCCGACCTCATCACCGTGGGCGAGCATCGGCACGCCCTGGCTGAGCAGCAGCGTCGTCAGCAGGTTGCGCTGCTGGCGCAGGCGCAGCGCCTTGACCTCGGGGTCGTCCGTCTCACCCTCGACGCCGCAGTTCCACGACCGGTTGTGGCTCTCGCCGTCGTTGTTGCCCTCGCCGTTGGCTTCGTTGTGCTTCTCGTTGTAGGAGACCAGGTCCCGCAAGGTGAAGCCGTCGTGGGCGATGACGAAGTTGATCGACGCGATCGGCTTGCGCGACGAGTGCGCGTAGAGGTCGCTGGATCCGGTGAGGCGGGAGGCGAACTCGCCGAGCGTGGCGGGCTCGCCGCGCCAGAAGTCACGCACCGTGTCGCGGTACTTGCCGTTCCACTCGGTCCACAGCGGGGGGAAGTTGCCGACCTGGTAGCCGCCGTCGCCGACGTCCCACGGCTCGGCGATGAGCTTGACCTGGCTGACCACCGGGTCCTGCTGCACCAGGTCGAAGAACGCCGACAGGCGGTCGACCTCGTGGAACTGGCGGGCCAGGGTCGCGGCGAGGTCGAAGCGGAAGCCGTCGACGTGCATCTCGGTGACCCAGTAGCGCAGCGAGTCCATGATCAGCTGCAGCACGTGGGGGTGGCGCATCAGCAGGCTGTTGCCGGTGCCGGTGGTGTCGTAGTAGTGGGCCTTGTCCTCGTCCACCAGCCGGTAGTACGACGCGTTGTCCAGGCCGCGGAAGGCGATGGTCGGGCCGTTCTCGTTGCCCTCGGCGGTGTGGTTGTAGACCACGTCGAGGATGACCTCGATGTCCGCCTCGTGCAGGGACTTGACCATGCTCTTGAACTCGGTGACCTGCTGGCCGCGGGTGCCGGTGCCGGCGTACTCGTTGTGCGGGGCCAGGAAGCCGATCGTGTTGTAGCCCCAGTAGTTCGACAGGCCCTTGTCGGCCAGCGTCGTGTCCTGGACGAACTGGTGCACCGGCATCAGCTCGATGGCGGTGATGCCGAGGACCTTGAGGTGGTCGATCATCGCCGGGTGGCCGAGGGCGGCGTACGTGCCCCGGATCTCGTCCGGGATGTCGGGGTGGGTCATCGACAGGCCCTTGACGTGGGCCTCGTAGATGACGCTCTCGTGGTACTCGTGCCGCGGCGGGCGGTCGTGGCCCCAGTCGAAGAACGGGTTGACGACCACCGAGAGCATCGTGTGGCCGAGGGAGTCGTCGGCGTTGAACTCCTGGGGCTTGCCGAA
Organism: uncultured Actinomycetota bacterium; assembly: GCA_963724015.1. Lineage (GTDB taxonomy): Bacteria > Actinomycetota > Actinomycetes > Actinomycetales > Dermatophilaceae > CAVRTM01. The sequence goes on along the minus strand of CAVRTM010000001.1, from coordinate 14,984 downwards.
GCGGTAGGAGAACAGCGCCTCGTCGCCGTCGATCTGCCCGTCGATCGCCTTGGCGTAGGGGTCGAGCAGCAGCTTGGCCGGGTTGCAGCGGTGGCCGTTCTCGGGGTCGTACGGGCCGTGGACGCGGTAGCCGTAGCGCTGGCCGGGCTGGAGGTTGGGTACGTAGGCGTGCCACACGTAGCCGTCCACCTCGGTCAGGTCGTAGCGCGTCTCGGCGCCGTCGTCGTCGATGAAGCACAGCTCCACCCGTTCGGCGACCTCGGAGAAGACGGCGAAGTTCACTCCGCTGCCGTCAAAAGTCGCCCCGAGGGGATAGGGGTTGCCGGGCCAGATGTCCATGAGGTCCTTCACTTGCGTCGATGAAGCGGAGCGATCCCAGACATTGTGACCTGTCCTGGCCGTACGGCCACATTTGGACTGACTGTTCACCCCTGCCGGGTGATGACCGGGGCCCGAGGACCCGGCCTACGGTGACAGCACAGCGGGGGCAGTGAGGAGCGGACATGAGCGGGACAACACCGCCTGCGGCCACCGAGGAGCAGGCGCACTCCGAGGCCATCCGGCGCCGCTACCTCATCCGCTTCGAGGAGGACACGCTGCGGCAGCGGCCGCTGTGGATCCGGGTCATCATCGAGTTCGTCGGGACCGCGGCGCTGGTGCTGGTGGCCGCCGGGTCCGGGGTGATCAACCAGTACGTCGCCGGCAGCCCCATCTCCCGTACGGCGGCCGTGGTGGCCCCCGGGGCCCTGGTCATGGCGCTGATCTACGCCTGGGGTCCGCTGTCCGGGCTGCACATCAACCCCGCCGTCACCCTTGCCTTCACCGCCCGGGGCACCTTCCGGACCGCGTGGGTGCTGCCCTACCTCGTGGCACAGCTGGCCGGCGCGGTGGCCGGGGCCCTGTTCCTGCAGCTGATGTTCGGCCACGTCGCGGCCGGCGGGAACTACCCGGTCGCGACCCCGGGCGGCGCTTGGCGGTCGTTCGTGATGGAGACCGTGCTCACCGCCGTGCTCGTGACCGTGATCCTCAACACGGCTACCGGCTACCGCAGCATCGGCCACAACGCCGCCTTGGCGGTCGGGGCCACGGTGGCCCTGCTCGGCCTCTTCGCCAGCCCGATCAGCGGCGCGTCGATGAACCCGGCGCGCACGCTCGGGCCGGACATCGTGGCCAACAACTACGACGGCTGGTGGGTCTACATCCTCGGGCCCGCGCTGGGCGCCCTGCTGGCCGTGGCGCTGATCGGGCTGGTGCGCGGCCTGCCCGGCAGCAAGGAGCGCCAGGCGGCCGAAGGCGACGCCCTGCCCCTGTGAACGGGCCACGCGCCGTACCGCTTGGTCCTCCCGTGCGGGACGGCCGTGTCACGGCTTCCGGTGCGGCGGGGGCGGCTACCGTTGAGGGGTGACCTCCCGGTGTACGACCTGCGCAGACGTCCCGACGAGCCGGCGGCGATGACGGTCCGGGAGCGCGTGCTGCGCGGACTGGCGCGAGTGCCGGGAGCGGCCACCCTGGCCCGCCTCACGGTCGAGACGGTCCGGGTGTGCATGCGCTACCGGGTGACCGGGCTGGCGTCCGAGGCCGGCTTCTTCGCGCTGCTGTCGCTGCCGCCGCTGCTGTTCGGGCTCTTCGGCGGCGCCGGCTACGTCGGTCGCTGGCTCGGGCCCGACACGGTCGCGGAGGTCTCCCAGGCGATCGGCGTCTGGGCCTCGCGATTCCTCACGGACTCCAGCGTCAGGGACGTGATCGTCCCCACCGTCGACGACGTGCTGGGCAACGGGCGCTCGGACGTCATCTCGATCGGGCTGCTGGTCTCGGTGTGGTCGGGCTCGCGGGCGCTCAACGTCTTCGTGGACACCATCTCGATCATGTACGGCCAGAGCGGGGTGCGCGGCATCATCCGCACCCGCCTGCTGAGCCTCACCCTCTACTTCATCTCGATCCTCATCGGGGCGATGGTCATCCCCCTCGTCCTCATCGGCCCCTCGCTCATCGCGGACCTGCTCCCGAGCCGGCTGGACTTCCTCAACGCGCTGTACTGGCCCGTGGTGGTGCTCGCGACGACGGCCAGCCTCACGACGCTGTTCCACATCAGCACGCCGCGCCGCTCGCCGTGGGTGCGCGACATCCCCGGCGCGGTGCTGGCCCTGACCATCTGGGTGCTGTCCTCGTTCTTCCTGCGGATCTACCTCGGCAACTCCATCGGCGGCGGCTCGCGCTCGATCTACGGCCCGCTGGCCGCCCCCATCGTCGTGCTCATCTGGCTGTACTTCCTGGCCATCGCCGTGCTCATCGGGGCGGCCCTGAACGCCGCCATGCGCACGATGTGGCCGGTGGAGGAGCGGCTCAGCTCGCGCGCCCGCCTCGTCGGCTGGCTGCGCGGGGAGGTCGTACGCCGCCGCGAGGCCGGCCACGAGCGGCCGCTGACGCCCATGCCGGACGCGTCGTCCGCGCCGGTGCGCACGAACCCCCCCAGCGGGCCGGCGCCGGCCCGGCGAGGGGCCCACGAGACCCCGGAGGGGGGCCTCGACGACCGCCCGGGGGAGTCCACCCGGTCCGCGGAGGAGCGGTCCTGGAGTGCCTGAGCCGGGCGGCCCGGGAGCCAGTTGGACTCTGCTCCCTCGGATCGGTTAATGTCTGACCGCACGCACAGCGGGGAACAACACCGCTGGCGTTCACACCACGCGGACATAGCTCAGTTGGTAGAGCGCAACCTTGCCAAGGTTGAGGTCGCCGGTTCGAGCCCGGTTGTCCGCTCGGAGGCTTCAGGCCTCCACCGAGAACTCGCCTTCTCGGTGGAGGTCTGCGGCCCTCACGGTGGAGTGGCCGAGAGGCGAGGCAACGGCCTGCAAAGCCGTGTACACGGGTTCAAATCCCGTCTCCACCTCGCAAGCCGAGGCAGCACCATCTCGTGACTCCTCACGGGCGATTGGCGCAGTGGTAGCGCGCTTCCTTGACACGGAAGAGGTCACTGGTTCAAACCCAGTATCGCCCACCAGCATCACCGCAGGTCAGAGGCCCTTTCGAGGGCCTCTTACCCGTTCCTCGTGCCCTCTACGTGCCCAACAGGTTTCAAACCCTCGCTCGGCTTGGGCACGCCGCCATCAACCTGCATGCCTTGCGGCGGTCCCGCCTCAATGCAAGAGTGCGTCGTCACGTGCGGGCCAGGGCGGCACGTGGTTGCCAGCGACGAGTCAGTCGGCCCGGAGGCGTGTGCGGTGCGTGACACCAGCATGAGCGCGTACGAGCCCTTGCCCCGGGATGGGGTGGGCAAGGTCGTCACCGCGCACCGCCCGCGCCTCGGGTGCCAGGAGACGATCCCCGTCGGGGACCGCCACCACCCTGGCGGCTTCGTCGCGTCGCCAAGGCTACAACCACGTCGGGGGTGGTCACGTGCCTACGAGTCCGACGGCTAAGTCGGGCTAGTCGAGCTTGGTGACCTTGGTGTAGAGCCAGCCATGCGACGTGCCTAACAGCTTCGGCGTAGCGACGGTTAACCACAGGTGGCTGTGCGCCCCAATGTTGTTCACAGGCCGTCTTGTGGAGAAGTTACGGGATCAGTCAAGGACTAGTCATGGGCTAGTCAGGCGCGAGCGCGTTGCCGTTGGCGGGAGGGGTCGCCCTACCGAGCGGAGGCACGGACGACGGGATGATCGTGTTGGGCTCGGCAGATCGAGGGTCTCGTTCGATTCGCGTTGAGGAGATCCAAGCCACTGGGCGCTGCTGACCGCACTTACTCGGGGTGCCAACCGGGGCAGGTCGAACAAGGCCATCCTCGTGGCCCCTCTGGGCGGCCTCGACTCCACCAGCCGGTCCTGCCGCTGCCCAACATCTTAGAGACCCTGGGGCGCTTCCCCAGCGGTGTGGCTCGAAAGCGAGGACAGGCATGACCCTCCAGGAGGACAACAAGGCCAGCGCCCCCCGCCTGGCCATATGGTCGGCGTCGCTGCAGGTCCGGGCCGAACGCCTGCTCGGCCAGGGCAGCCGCCTGGGCCCAGGCGTCCACGAACGAGGCGAGGGCCTCCCGGTTGGCGACGTAGATCAGCACCCGGCCCACCCGGACCCCGATCTGGCCCTGCTGCGGCCCGACAGCGGGCTGAGGACCTGAACGTGGACATCCTGGGTACCCGCCACCAGGGCTTGGGCGGCGACCTCGAAGCGGTACTCGAAGGTGGACTTGCCGGGCAGCGGTGGAACGGTGTGCAGCGTGCTCTTGTCGGGCATGCGGTTACTCCTTCACTGGGGTGTGTGTCCGCCATCCCGTTTGGACGCGGACATGAGAAAGGCCCACCGCATCAGCGATGGGCCATAAGCGTCAGGGTTTCTCCAGCCTTCTGGGACTAGGCGTGGTTATCCCTTAGCGACTCCTCAATTATATCAATATTCCGGTATTTAAACAATGCTTTTCACTTGATTCCGCCTATTCTTGAGTGCGTGAAGTCGGGCTGCGGTTATGCCTTGTAATAACCGAAGGTCGGGGTCACGCTAGGGCATGACGATTACAGCTGATATCCCTAAGGTGACCGGTCGGCACCGCAACCGAGCCCTGGCTGCGGAACGACGCAGACGAGCCGTGGAGCTGACGGTGTCCGGCTCCTCCTACCAGGCCATCGCCGATGAGCTCGGCTACGCCAACCGGGGCACCGTCTACCGGCTGTCAAGAACGCGCTGGAGGACCGCGAGGTCGAGACCATCGACGAGCTGCGACAGCTCGAGGTGGACCGGCTTGACTCCCTTCAGGCTGCCGTGTGGGAGGAGGCCGTCGAGGGGATGTTAGCCATCGCTACGGTGCTGAAGGTCCTTCATCTGCGGGCCAAGATCCTCGGGCTGTACGCGCACAACGAGCGCAACTGTCCCCATGCCCGCGTTCTGTCGTCCCCTGGTGAGCGGCTTGTTGCCTTCTTGGTTGTCTCTGGCCATTGCGGTGTGAGTTAACCAGCCATGCCGGACAGAGCGAAATGGGCACCGCTAGTCAGGCTTCCCCCGCTCCCGGCGTAGGGCTAGCCTGCGGTGGAGGTCGTTGTTCGCCACGGGCAGAGTGACATGCTTCCGAAGGCCCTCGATGAATGAGCCAACTCTACCCCCTGTGGCTGGACTGCCTGATCATCTCCGGCATCCTCATCGGAGTCTTGATGCTGCTGGCGGTGTTCGTGGTCGGTGGAGGCAACTAAGCGACCGACGGGGCCCTGCCCCTGCCGCATCCGTCAGGCGATAACAGCCTTCAGATCGGCCAATCACGCGACGCAGCGTTGGTAATCATGCCAGCGATCATCAGTGGGCTGGTCATGACGTTTCCGTCTAGGGGCAGAGGCGTCACCGCACCCCCTGGTCCGTCGTTCCTTGGAAGGCGGTTTGTTGCCTGCCCAAGGTTGCTCTGCGACCGAGTGGCTTTGCGACCTTGGTGACGTACCGCCTCGAGTGGTGCTCATGAGCGCCAAGAGGCCCGACGCGCCGATTCACACAAGAGTCGTCAATGCTCCCGAGTTCAAGATCGACGCGCCGGGCCCCGAGCAAGTTCGCCTTGGTGTATTACTTGGTCGCCTACCGCCGGATCGTTACAGTCGAAGTGTTCCAACTACCGAGGATGTCGCTGTTCGTTGCTGCATCGGCGACCATCGTTCTGTTGCGGTCGAAGCCCACCGGAACCTTGCCGGTGTGGCGGGCGGTCAGCGTGAACTTGGCCACCACTGTGGTGCCCGTGAAGTTCGACGCTCCGGCGGGGATGGACGCTGCAATTGCCGCTTGGCTACCGTTGCAGAGGTGCGCGGCTTCGACCGTGAACGTGGTCCCCAGGGTATAGGTGCTGCAGTCAAGATTTGCATCCGGGAACGTCAAGAAGGCCTGTATCGCGTTGACGGGGCGGTCACCCGTGTTGACGGTGACGGTGACGACGATTCTGCTGCCGACGGTGATGGTTTTGGTAGTGGGGGAGAGCGTGATGGAGGCCGGGGACGTGGTCGCGCTTGTAGGGGCGCTGCCGCTCGGCGACACTGTGCTCGCTTCAGCAGGGCCGTGCACCAGCGTGGCGGCAGAGAACAGAGTTACAACAGCGACGCTTCTTATCACAGACATTGGCGAGTTCCTCTAAGTCGGTTTGGAGCGAGCTGTAGGAAAGCCGCGAAAGGTGCCATGGCGCCCCGGGTCGACCCCCACCTTGCTTTCAACGAGGCCGTGTCCCCAAACGGCGCGTTTTGCAGCGTAGCCGTGGGCTTGCCGTGAGGCATACCCCGCAAACAAGGGGCCCTGGCGGAGTACGCAATACCTGTGTCGGTCGGTTGGGAGGGACATCGAGATCTCGTTGCGCTGATGCCTAGGACGCGCCAAACCTTCTGTCTCGCCCGGCACCTGTTCGCCGCGCTTTCCCATCGTTAACAGCCAGATTCAGCAAGTGTGCACCCGATAAGGCCGGGCTCGCCGCGGGGTGCCTACCGACGCGATCAGTGACGGTGGCCAAACCCTGCACCTCGACATCAAGGGCAACACGGACACCGAAGGCATCACCCTCCAGGACGCCGCCTGCGCCCTGCTCGACCTGGGGATGCCCAGCCGGGTCTCCCAAGACGTGCCGCCCCGCAGGCCCTGGGCCTGACGTCTGCCCTCGGCTGGGCGAGTGTGCCCGGGAGCGATGACGGGGCTGATGGGCTACCAGCCGAGTCGGGCGACGCTGTCCGTGCCCGGAGCCGGTTCGCCGGCCGCTTCGGCGAAGGAGTTCAGCGCGGACACCACTGCTCGCCGGCGGCTGGTGGGCATCGCGGCGACGATGGCAGCGATCTCGGCACGGCGGTGCTCGGTGACCACCTGTACCAACCGCTCTCCTTCGCCCGTGAGGCCGATCAGCACCTCCCGGCGGTCGGCCTTGTTCTCCTGGCGCGTGACGAGCCCGGCAGCGATGAGCCGGTCGACCATGCGCAGCGCGGTCGAGGGGGTGACGCCCAGGCGGTCGGCGAGCTGGTGGAGGCGGGTGCCGCCGTGCCCCTCAAGGACCACGAGCATGCGGAACTGGGTGATGGTGACCGCCTCCTCGACCTGAGCCAGCGACCGAGCCGAAACGCCGACCAGCGCCCGGGACGCGGTGAGCAGGGCGGTGATGAGTTCCTCTGCGCCCTCCTCCACCTTCATCCCGGCGTCACCCGACAATGCCGTGCCAGTCACGTTGCACCCTCTTTCGTCCTTGGACCCATCAGCGTAGTTTCCCCTCGCGTGCCGTCAGTTCAGCGAGCCAGCCGTTGTATGCGGCGAGCTGCTCGCCTCCGTCCCGGTCGGCTGCCCGGTCGTGGCGGCGGCCTGCCCTTTCGCTGCTGCGAGCCCACTGGACGAAGACGGCGGCCACCACCAGGAGCGTGGGGATCTCGCTGAACGCCCACGCGATGCCACCACCCACCTGCTGGTCGCCCAGGGGGCGCAGGTGCCACGAGGGCGGGGGGTGCGCGAAGGAGCTGGCGAGCAGCGTGCTGCTCATCATCACGGCGATGCCGAAGAAGGCGTGGAACGGCATCGCGAGGAACAGCTCGATGATGCGCAACACTGGCGAGCTGCGGTGCGGGCTGGGGTCGATGGACAGGATGGGCCAGAAGAGCAGGAGCCCGACGGCCAGGAAGTGGACGAGCATCAGGTCGTGGCCCCACCAGCTCCCATGGCCACGTCGAAGATCGGCGTGTAGTACAGCCCGTACAGGCTGACGATGAACAGCGGCAAGGTGACGACCGGGCTGGCAAGTACGCGTACGGGCCTGCTGTGGATGACGCTCAGCAGTGCCCTTCTGCACCCGGCGCCGCCGCCGCGCGCAGGCAACGCCCGCAGCGCCAGGGTCACCGGCGCGCCCATGAGCAGCAGGATCGGCGCAAGCATGCTGAGCACCATGTGCTGGGCCATGTGCACGCTGAACAACGTCATGCCGTAGCCGCCGATCCCGGTCGCCGTGACGACCAGCACGGTCGTCAGCCCAGCTATCCAGCTGATGGAACGCCCGGGAGGCCAGCGGTGGCCGCGCCGACGCAGTCGCCACGCCCCCCATGCGTACCCCGTGGCACCAAGCAGACACAGCACGGGCAGGACAGGCAGGGGCTGCGGATGCCACCCCAGGAGGCGGCCCGGGCCGGGCGGCGCCATCGGCATCCACATGAGCGAACTGCCCGGGCCGGGGGTCGTCATCCAGGCCGGCCCGGCCGTCACCTCGAGGAGCACGACGAGGCCCTCACTGCCGCCGCCACCGGTGGCCTCGGCCCAGGAGGTCCGATTTCATAAGTCAGCACAATAGTTGCATACTACAAGTCATGGCCCACGGCACTGCACCCGCTTCCCCCGTCGCGACCGCCGGCCGGGGGAGGAGCATCCGGCCGCAAGCCGGCGCTGCCCGCGCGTTGACCGCGCTGCGCTCGTCGAACACCGGTCTGCTGTTCCTGGCCCTCGCCGTCGGCGCGGGCGCCGGCGGAGGCGCCATCGTCTTCCGCTGGCTGATCAAGACCTTCACCCTGGTGCTGTCCGGGCACGCCGACTACTCCGCCGCCGGCCATGCCGCGCACCCGGCACTGCCCGGGCTCGGGCCGCTGGTTCGTCCTCGGCGCCCCCGTCGTGGCGGGCCTGCTCTACGGGCCGCTGGTGCACTTCTTCGCCCGCGAGGCGCGCGGACACGGCGTCCCCGAGGTGATGTACGCCGTGGCGCGCCGGGGCGGGCGGATCGCCCCCCAGGTCGCCGCGGTCAAGGCGCTGGCCTCGGCGCTGTGCATCGGCGGCGGCGGCTCGGTGGGTCGGGAGGGGCCGATCGTGCAGATCGGCTCGGCCCTCGGCTCCACCGCTCGGCCGGCGTGCTGCGGGTGACCGAGCCCCGGATGCGGGTGCTGGTCGCCTGCGGCGCGGCCGGCGGCATCGCGGCCACCTTCAACGCGCCGCTGGCCGGCGTGTTCTTCGCGATGGAGCTGATCCTGCGGCGACTTCGCCGCCCAGTCCTTCGGCATGGTCGTGCTCGTCCTCGGTCACCGCGAGCGTCATCGGCCGCGCCGCCCTCGGCAACGCGCCGTTCCTGCAGCTGCCCGCGTTCACGCGTCGCACCACCTCGTCGGAGTACCTGCTCTTCGCCGTCCTCGGGCTGCTCGCCGGCGGGGTCGGGCGTGCGTGCTTCACCCGCGTGCTCTACGCGATCGAGGACGTCTGCGACTGGCCTCTGGCGCGGACCGGAGTGGCTGCGCCCGGCCGTCGGCGGCGTCGCTGCTCGGCGCTGCTGCTGCTCGTCCTGCCGCAGATGTACGGCGTGGGCTACCCGGTGCTGGGCGACGGCGTCGCCGGGCAGCTACGCCATCGCGTTCCTGCTCGTGCTGCTGGTCGGCAAGATGGTCGCGACCAGCCTGACCATCGGCATCGGCGGGTCCGGCGGCGTGTTCGCGCCGAGCCTGTTCATCGGCGCCATGCTCGGCTCCGCCTTCGGCGACGGCGCTGCACCTGCTCGCCCCGGCCGTCGCCGGGCCCGTCGGCGCCTACGGCCTGATCGGCATGGGCGCGGTGTTCGCCGGCGCGGCCCGGGCCCCGATCACCGCGGTGGTCATCATGTTCGAGCTCACCGGCGAGTACTCGCATCATCCTGCCGCTGATGGCCGCGATCGTGCTGGCCACCGGCGTCAGCCACCTGCCTGTCGCGGCGACACGATCTACACCCTCAAGCTGCGCCGGCGCGGCGTCGACCTGAGCGCCCCCGAGCAGACCAGCCCGCGGGCCGACGCCATCGCAGTCTCGAAGGTCATGACGGGCGTGCCCGAACCCGTCTGTGAAACCACCAGCCTGCTCGAGGCGGCGCGCGCCCTCGCCCAGTCGCCGCAGGGCGTGCTGCCCGTGGTGGACGCCGACGGGGCCTACCTGGGCATCCTGTCCGCCCGAGCCGTGGCCGAGGCCCTCGCCGACGGCGAGCATGACGAGGAACCGGTCGCCCGGATCGCCGAACTGCCCCCGAGACTGCGCTCGAGCGACCCACTGGACCTGGCCATCGAGGCACTCGACGCCAGCGGCGGCAGCGCGATCCCCGTGGTGGGACCGCAAGGCGGGACCGTGGTGGGTTGGCTGACCCACCAGACAGCACTGGCGGCGCTTCGTCAACCGGCGCGAACTGCGGTGCCCGGCTGACGGTCACCGAGGCCGCAGGGCAACGAGCGGCAGCTGCTCGGTCAGACGCAGCCGCGCAGCCGGGCTTCCGTCGAACCGCCACCCCAGCAGGCGGCTGAGGACTCACCGCACCAGCGGCAGGAGCACGACGTGGCGCTTCTCGTACGCCGCGAAGACGTCAACCGATGCGCCGGCCGGTGTGCGCCAGCATGAGGAACCGGTGGCCCAGCAGCCACCCCACCCGCGGGCAGACAGGTGCAGGGGAAGGCCGAGCGCCCATCGCAGGCGCGACCCCGTGCTCAGCTGCCCTTGGCGGCGGCCACGACGGCGACCTTCAGCTCGGCCTCACTGACCTGGGAGGCGTCGTCGAACACCTTCTGGATCTGCCCCTGCGGCCCGACGATCTCGATGACGTCGTTGTGCACGACGTCGTAGTGCACGCGCCCCGCGGCCACCTTGTTGTCGACCTCGGGCTGTGGTGTGTAGGTGCCGTCCGCCTTGGCCCGGGCGATCTGCGCCGACTGCTGCGCCTCGGTCACCTTCTGGTAGTAGACGTGGAAGCCGCCGGTGACCACCCGGCGTACCTCACGTGGCGGCCCGGTCAGGAAGGACACCCGCGGGTCTGCGGGGTTCCCGCCGAACTCCGACCAGAACGCGCGCATGTGGGCCCTGCTGGCACCGACGGGGTCGACGTTGAACGCCACCAGCTGAACCTTGTCCCGCCACGCGGTGTGCGCCAGCTCCTGCTCCAGCTCGGTCATCGACCGAGCCGTGACCGGGCAGTAGGTGGTGCAGAACGGGAACAGGAAACTCACGACCTGCACCTTGCCCCGGAACGATGCCGAACGAACCTGGCGTCCGTTCTGGTCTGTCAGCACGTACGACGGTGCCGTGGGGCCTGCTCCCGCGACGGACCCCGCGCGTGACGCCGAGTTGCCCTGGGCCAGGGCGGCAAACGCCACCGCCAGCCCGGTCGCCACGACCGCTGCGACAACTGCCAGTCCGGTCCAGCGGGTCCGGGGACGTCCCATACAGCCCTCCCAGGATTATGTACCAATGCAACGCTTGCACCGTAGCACTGGCCGTCTTGCATGCTCGACGCCCGTGGCCACCGTCCGGGTCGTCTTCCAGGGCCGGGGGCCGGTCCGGTCCCGGTCACGTCGTACGCGACCCCGGTGCCGTCCGCGGAGGTGACGAAAGGCGTGCGGGGGGCGGCGGTCACTGTGGTTCTGCAACTCTTCCTTGTCGGGAACTTCCACCCTGCGTCGAGCAGTTCAGTCGAATTCCGACACGCGCGCCAGGTTCTCCTCGGCCCGCCGCTGCAGCACCGCGCGCTCCCCTCGTTCCTGGTGCGCGCGGCCGCCTCGGTGAACGCCTGGCTGCCTCGGCGTGCAGCCCGGCCCGTTCGAGCAGGTCGCCGCGCACGCTCGGCACCAGCGGCGAGTCGCCGAGCGCGTCCGCGTCCAGCTCGTCCAGCACGGCGAGCCCCGCGTCCGGGCCGAACGCCCGCCCGTGCGCGACCGCCCGGTTCACCTCGACGACCGGTCCCGGCGCGGCGCTCGGCCAGGACGTCGTACAGGGCCGCGATCCGGCGCCAGTCGGTGTCCTCGGCGCGCTCCGCGCGGGCGTGCTGGGCGGCGATCGAGGCCTGCAGGAAGTACTTCCCGACCGGCTTCCCGCGCGCGGCGAGCAGCTCGGCCTGCTGCAGGGCGGCCAGCCCGCGCCGGATCAGCAGCTGGTCCCACCGCGTCCGGTCCTGCGCCTCCAGCAGGACCGGCGCGCCGTGCTCGTCGAGCCGGGCGGCCATCCGCGAGCCCTGGATCTCCAGCAGCGCCTGCAGTCCGAGCACCTCGGGCTCGTCGGGAGCGAGCGCGGCCAGCATCCGCGCGAGCCGCATCGCCTCGTTCGCCAGGTCGGGGCGCATCCAGTCCTCGCCGGCGGTGGCGGTGTAGCCCTCGTTGAAGATCAGGTAGATCACGGCCATGACGTCGTCGAGACGCCTGGTCCGCTCCGCGCCCGGTGGGCAGCTCGAACTCGGCGTGAGCCTCGGACAGCGTCTTCTTGGCTCGCGAGATGCGCTGGCCCATGGTGGACTCGGTGGCCAGGAACCCGCGGGCGATCTCGGCGGTGGTGAGTCCGCCGACCAGACGCAGCGTCAGCGCGGCCCGGGACTCGGCGGTCAGGGAGGGGTGGCAGGACAGGAAGATGAGCCGCAGGACGTCGTCCTCGATGTAGTCGACCTGGGCGTCGAGGTCGGGCATCTGCTCCTCCTCTCCCCGCGTCGGGCGTGCTCGAGCTCCGCGACCTTGCGGCGAAGGTTGTCGGCGCGCCGGAAGTGGTCGATGCCGCGCCGCTTGGCGATGGTCATCAGCCACGCGATCGGGTTGTCCGGGACGCCGGTCGTCGGCCACTGCTCGAGCGCGGCCACGAGTGCGTCCTGCGCCAGGTCCTCGGCGAGCTCGACATCACGGGTCATCCGGGTGAGGGCGCCGACGAGGCGGGCCGACTCGGCCCGCCACGCGGCGATGATGGCCTCGTGTCGGGTCATCCGCCACTGGTCGTCCTGCCGGCACGAGGCCAGCGTAGTGAGCCCCGGTCAGGCGCCGGGCGCCTCCGGGCCGCGTGGAGATCTGGCGCAGGGTCGAGATCACGGTGACCTCGGGCCAGTACTTCGCGTGCAGCTCGGCGAACTCCTGCTGGTCGGCCACGGCCTCCTCGAGGGTGTCGTACTGCATGATGGCCCAGCCGCCGACGACCTCCTTGGCCTCGGCGTACGGCCCGTCGACCCGGCTGACCTCGCCCTGGCGGACGACGAAGTTCACGGCGTCCTCGGTGCCGTACAGGCCGCCGCCGTCGAGGAACACGCCCTTGGCGGCCTGCTCGCCGATGTAGGCGTCCATCGCGTCGAACAGCGCCTGCGGCGGCGTGCCGACGCCCTCTTCCATCCTCACGAATCCCATGAAACGCGGCATCTCGATCACTCCTTCTGGTTGCTGGGTGAGTTGCTTCTCGCACGTACGTCGAACGGCGGCCAGGCTCTTCGACATCGACGTCACAACATTCCAGCCGCTCCAGAGATACCGGCTCGTCGCCGCCAGGTCGAGCCCGTCTCGGCGCCGAAGCGCGGGACCAGACGTCCTGTTGAGCCCCACGCTGCCAGCTGGCGTCATCGATCCCGCCTCACTGGCGCCCACCGGAGTGCGCAGAGGGCGTCGTCACGGCAGACGCAACGTGCTGGCACGGTGCAGCTGCATCCCCGCAGGACCAGGCGGGCGGTTCCTGTGGCGGCAGTTGCGCCCTGTATGGCAGAGACGCACTTGGCACGCCGCTTCGATAGTGATAGCAAGGCGATAGCACTATTTCAAGGAGCCTCTCGTGAGCAACGCCCAGCAGCCGATGCCCGGACCCGCCCCGCGCGCCGAGCCTGTCGGCCACCAAGGGGCCCGGGTCGACATCACGCAGCGACCGGCCGTTGCGATCACCGGGTGGGCCGGTGTCGTCGTGCTGATCGCGTTGGGTTGGTGGACCTACTCCGCGGTGAAGGCCTCGGCCGGCTGGACCTGGCTGCCGATCCTGCTGGTGGTGTTGGTCGTCACCTCGCTCGTGGTGGTGCCGCCCGGACAGAGCTACGTGATCCAGTTCTTCGGCACCTACGTCGGCACTGTCCGCAAGCCCGGCTTCTGGTGGGTGCTGCCGCTGACCATTCGACGCCGGGTCAGCATCCGCGTTCGCAACTTCGAGACCAACAGGCTGAAGGTCAACGACTCCGACGGCAACCCCGTCGACATTGCCGCGATCGTGGTCTGGCAGGTCGCCGACACGGCGCGGTCGACGTACGCCGTCGACAGCTACGAGAACTTCGTCTCGGTGCAGTCGGAGTCCGCGCTGCGCCACGTCGCCAACACCCACCCCTACGACAACGCGGAGGAGGCGGGCGCCTCGCTGCGCGGCGCGACCGATGTGGTCGCCGCGGAGCTCGCCCACGAGGTAGCCGAGCGGGTCTCCATCGCCGGGGTGGAGATCGTCGAAGTCCGGATCTCCCACCTCGCCTATGCCCAGGAGATTGCCCAGGCGATGCTGCGCCGCCAGCAGGCCAACGCCGTGGTCGCCGCCCGCAGTCGGATCGTCGAGGGCGCCGTCGGCATGGTCGAGATGGCCCTCGACCGGCTCAGCGAGGGCCACGTCGTCGAGCTCGACGAGGAACGGAAGGCGAGCATGGTCAGCAACCTCATGGTCGTGCTGTGCGGTGACCAGCCACCATCGCCGGTCGTCAACACCGGCTCGCTCTACAGCTGACGGGGCGCGCCTTGACCGAGCGACGGCAGGTGCTGCTGCGGGTCGATCCGGCGGTCCACGACGCCCTCATCCGGTGGGCCGACGACGAGTTCCGCAGCGTCAACGCCCACGTTGAGATGTTGCTCCGACGCGCGCTCACCGAGGCCGGCCGGATGCCGAGCAAGGCCGGCCCCGTCCGGAAGCGTGGCCGGCCACGCACCCGCGAGGCCTGAGCGCGTCGGCCGTGCTGAGGTCCCGGCTCGGACCCCCGGCGTCTGACCGGCGTGAGGGGACGCGGACCGGGCGTACCCGTCGCCTCACATCCACCACTCCAGGAGCCCGTCATGATCAAGCCCGAACTGTCGAACCTGATGCATGAGACGCGCAGTTTTCCCCCACCGGCCGATCTCGCTGTGGGGGCGAACGCGCAACCGGGCGAGTATGCCGAGGCATCCAGGGACCGGCTCGCCTACTGGGCGAAGCAGGCAGAGCGGATCTCGTGGGCAGAGCCGTTCACAGAGGTACTGGACTGGAGCAACGCGCCGTTCTCGAAGTGGTTCGTGGGTGGCAAGCTCAACGCGGCGTACAACTGTGTGGACAGGCACGTGGAGGCCGGGCGCGGA